>CAZTVS010000098.1:0-17834 GCA_964617125.1 uncultured Acidobacteriota bacterium | reverse complement strand
GAATGTCAAGCAATTTTTTTATGGGAAAAGGGTGAAGGGTCAAAGGCCCAGTAACATAGCAACAATGGGTGGAGAGTAGGGTACTTAGGTCCTGGAAAACTGGTCACCCCAAATGCCGGAGAGAATTGCGAATAGGATTGGCAGGTAAGAAATCTGCCTCCCGTGTTATACTTTCCCTTTTTAATTCCAGCGATTCTATATGGGAAACGACGACGACCATAGCAGCATCCTCGCAGACATGGAAAATCCGGAGGATTGGCAGGAAGACCCGGCCTCTCTCGAATTTTCTTCTCGTGAGATGTCTTTCATGGGACAGAAAACCCTGGAGCAGATCATCCGACACCTCTCCACCCTCTCCGAGCAGCCGGTACGTGGAGACGTTCACGATATAGACTTCTGCCGTTCCCTGCGGGAATCGATTCCGGAACAAGGCACTCCTCTGGAATCCCTTCTCGATCTCCTCTTCCAGGGCTGCATTCCGCGGTCCTATACGGCCCCGGCCCCCGGCTATATGGCCTATATCCCGGGCGGGGGGCTCTTTCCGGCAGCTCTCGCCGATCTAATCTCGGACAGCGTCAACCGCTACACCGGAATCTGGTCGGTGGCCCCGGCCCTTGTCCAGCTGGAAAGCAATGTGCTGGAATGGTTCCGCCTATGGATGGGATTTCCACCGGAGTCGCGCGGCCTGCTGACCGCCGGGGGATCGATGGCCGCCTTCAATGCCGTCCTGTGTGCCCGGGAACGCCTGCTGGGAGCGGAAATTCGCCGTGGCGTGATGTATACCTCCACCCAGACCCATCATTCGTTGATGAAATCGGCCCGCCTGGCCGGAATTATGCCCGACCGTGTCCGAGTCATTCCGGTCGATGACTGGTTCCGTATGCAGATCGGTGCCCTGCACGAAGCCATACAAGCTGACCGCCGGGAAGGACTGATACCCTTTCTGGTTGTCTCCAGTGCCGGGACCACCAATACCGGCGCCGTGGATCCGATGGATACCATTGCCGATTTATGCGTGGAGGAAGGGATATGGCACCATGTCGATGGCGCGTATGGGGCCTTTTTTCATGCCTGTGAGGAATTACGGCCGCTTCTTCCGGGTCTCGCCCGTGCCGATTCGCTCACCCTGGATCCGCACAAGGGGTTGTTTCTACCCTACGGCACCGGGGCGCTGCTGGTACGTGACGGATCCGCCCTGCGCGAGGCCCATGCCGTTTCCGCCGATTATCTGCCGCCGCTTCCGCCGGGAGAGGAGTTTTATGATCCCAGCCGTCATGGCCCGGATCTGTCGCGCGGTTTTCCCGGGCTCAGGGTCTGGCTTTGTCTCAAGCTCTATGGGGCAGCCCGCATGCGTGCCGCCATCGCCGAAAAGAGGCAATTGGCGCTGGAGTATGCCGCCAGGATAGCAGACATCCCCGGTGTGGTGATGGTGGCCCCCCCGCAGCTTTCCCTCTTTGCCTTCCACCTTCGGTGGCCGGGTTCCACATTGGAGGATGAGAACCAGGCCGTCGAGATGCTGATGGATCGTATTACGGCTCGTGGGAAGATCATGTTGTCGCGCGCCAGGGTAGATGGCCGTATCCTGGCCCGGGTTTGCGTGCTTGGATTCCGGACCCGCCGCCGCCACATGGACCTCTGCCTGCAACATCTGCAGGAGGAGTGTCGTGCCCTGTTGTCCGATCCCCCGATTTGCCCGGCCGCCCCTTTCCGGGCCTGACGATAAAGATATTTCGAATAAAAAGGAGATTCCTTGTGAGGACAATGAAAGGATTTGGTTGCAGGAAACGACGACTGCCCGGGGTTTCTCTTATACCGGTGCTGGTCGGATTTCTATCCATGATCATGGTCCAGCCTGTGGATACGACACCTAAGGTTCTGGCCATCCGCGGGGGCAAGGTCTTTACCATTACCAAAGGCATCATCGCCAACGGGACGATCATCCTGCGCGACGGCAAGTTCGCGGCGGTCGGCAGCGGTTTGGAGATCCCGTCCGGAGCCGAGGTGGTGGATGCCGGGGGCAAATTCATCACTCCTGGACTTGTCGACGAACATTCGCACATCGCCTCCAGTTCCACCAACGAGGGAGGGACGACGGCCAGCTCCATGACACGTATCCTGGATGTGCTGGATCCCACGGATGTCGACATTTACCGGGATCTGGCCGGTGGCCTCACCGTGGCCAGTGTCTTTCACGGCAGCGCCAATCCCATCGGCGGGACCAACGAAGTGATCAAGCTGCGCTGGGGTGTGCTGCGGGCGGAAGATCTGCTGATGGCCGGTGCCCTTCCGGGATTGAAGTTTGCCTTGGGGGAAAACCCCAAAGATACACGGATCATGGGGCAGACCGGTCCGCGGCGTTATCCGGCCAGCCGGCCGGGGGTGGAATACGTTCTGCGGGATGCCTTCACCCGGGCTCAGGCTTACCGCAAGAGCTGGCAGGAGTATGAGCGAAGGAAGAAATCCGGCGAGGATGTCCTGCCGCCTCGACGGGACCTGCAGCTGGAGCCGATCGTCGAGGTCCTGGAGGGGAAAAGGCTGGCCCACGTCCATGCCTATCGGGCCGACGAAATGCTGATGATGCTGCGTCTGGCGGAGGAATTCGGTTTTCGTGTCGCCACCTTCGAACACGGTCTGGAGGGATACAAAATCGCGAAGGAGATCGCCGCTCACGGCGCCGGCGTAGGCACCTTCACCGATTGGTGGGGATACAAGGTGGAGGTCATCGATGCCATTCCCTATAATGCCGCCCTGATGATGCGCAAGGGGGTCCTGGTCTCGATCAACTCCGACAGCGCCGAACATGCCCGGCGCCTGAACAGTGAAGCCGGCAAGATGGTCAAGTGGGGAGGGCTGACCGAGGAGGAGGCCCTGGCCCTGGTGACCATCCATCCCGCCAGGCAACTGCGTATCGACTCTCACGTCGGCTCCATCGAACCGGGCAAGGACGCCGATCTGGTGATATGGAACCAGCACCCGCTCAGTTCCTATGCCGTCGCCGAACAGGTCTATATCGATGGCCGGCTGTACTACGACCGCCAGGCGGACATGAAACAGAAGGTGGAACTGCAAAAGGAAAAAGAGAAACGGATCGCCGCCGAAAAGGCGGAGAAGAAGGCGGGCCCCCCGGAGAAAGAGCCGCGCAAGGAACCGGAAGGAGCGGCTCCCGTTTCACCGCACTTGCCGGTCCCTCCGGCCGATGCCAGGCCTGCAGCCGCGGCGGACCGCCTTCTGCCGAAGATGTTGCCGGCCGCCAAATCCGTCGGGTCCCTGGCTATCGTCAATGCGAATATCTATCCGATATCCGGGCCGGCCATCCCGCGTGGCACCATCCTGCTGCGCGACGGAAAGATCGAGGCCCTGGGCACGAATGTGAAGGTCCCCTCCGGGACCAGACGGATCGATGCCGCCGGCGGTCAGGTCTACCCCGGTTGGATCGACGCCAAGTCGTCCGTGGGGCTCACTGAACCAGGGCCGCGAGGATATCAGGACAATGCCGAGATGCTCGATTACAATCCGCAGATGCGGACCATCGTGGCCTACCATAACGACAGCGACAATATCCCGCCGGCAAGGAGCAACGGCGTGACCAGCGTGGCCGTCTTTCCTTTGGGCGGCATTCTCGGCGGTCAAATCCCCGTCATGAATCTGGATGGCTGGACCTGGGAAGAGAGTGCCCTGGAGCCTCTGGCCGGGATTGCCTTCCAGTTTCCCTCGATACCAGGTCGTTTTCGTTTCTCGTTTGCCCCTTCCGGTGAACCGGAGAAAACCTACGAGGATTTGAAGAAGGAAAGGGATACCAAGCTGGATCGGTTAGCCGCTCTTCTGGACCAGGTCCGGTCTTATATGGTTATCCCGGAGGACAAGCGGCAAACCGACTGGGTTCTGCAATCCCTGATCCCGGTGGTCACGCAGCGCATTCCTTTGTTCGTGACCGCCGGCGGGGAACAGGAAATCAAGGATGCCGTGGCCTTCAGTGAAAAGGTGCGGGTGAAGATCGTCCTCTGCTCCGGGCCGGAGGCCGCCCTTACCGCTTCTCTTTTAAAGGAAAAGAAGATTCCGGTCATTCTGGAGTCGGTCCAGTCTTTGCCGACGCGTGAAGACATGTTTCATGCGGCCAGTTATATGGCCGCCGGCGAACTCTTCCGTGCCGGAGTCCGATTCGCTTTTGCGGCCGATGACGATACCAATGTACGCCTGCTTCCTTATCAGGCGGCACAGTCCGTTGCCTGGGGACTTCCTCGCGAAGAAGCCCTGCGCGCTCTGACCCTGCAGGCGGCGGAAATTCTGGGGATTGCCGATCGCGTCGGCAGCCTGGAACCGGGGAAGATGGCCAATCTTCTGATTGCCAAAGGAGACCCGTTGGATGTGCGTACGGAAATCACCCATGTAATCATTCGGGGTAATCCTGTCGACCTGGGCAATAGACAGTCGGCTTTATATGAACGTTATCTGCGGCGCCCCTAGGAGATGTTATCCATGATAAAAATAATTTGTAAAATCGGATATCTGCCGGCTCTGCTTCTGATCCTGTGCTTGGCCGGCGACCGGACGGTGTCGGCGGAAGCCCCCCATCTCTATGCCGTTCAGGGTGCCCGTGTCCACACGGTATCCGGCCCCGTACTGGAAAACGCAACCATTCTGATCGGGAACGGTTCCATTCAGGAGATCGGCGTAGGAATATCGCTTCCAGGCGATGTTGCCGTCATCGAAGGAAAAGGCCTGGACGTTTATCCGGGATGGATCGACATGGCCAATTCGGCCGGATTCTCTGCTGATACCTCCGTCGCTGCCGCCGCACGCGAAGCCAAAACCCGACTGGAGGCAGAACGTATCTATCGCCAGGCACTCCTCCGTTCTCAGGTGAATGCAGCTTCCATGATCAAGGCCGAGATGCCCGAGTGGAAGAAGTATGCCCTGCAGGGAATCACCTCTCTTCTGGCTGTTCCGGCCGGCGAAGGCATTCAGGGGCAGAGTGCCCTGGTCAACACCGCCATCCCGGAGGACATTCCGCAAATCTCGCAAATCGCAGATGAGAGGCGCGGACTCTATGTGCTCAAGTCCCCGGTGGCCCTGCACATTTCCTATCCTGAGCGAGGAAGTTTCAACACCTATCCGGGCTCTCTGATGGGTGCGATCGCCTTTATCCGCCAGGCGTTCCTGGATGCCGGACATTACCATATGCAGATGGAACATTACCGGAAGTCGGGAGGCGGCGCAGCCCGGCCCGTCTACGATGCCGCCCTGGAAGGATTGTATCCGGCGCTGGAGAAGACGCTTCCGGTCGTTTTCCAAGCCGGCTCGACGGTGGAGATGCGCCGGGTTCTTGCCATGGCACGGGAATTTCGTCTGGAACCCATCATTCTGGGCGGACTGGGATCGGAGCCGATCACGGAAGAGCTGAAGGGACAGAAGGCCCGGATTATCTACAGCCTGAATTTTCCTGTCCGTCCCAAGACCCTGGCCCCGGATGCCGACGAACCCTTACGTACGCTGCGGGAGCGGGCGGACGCGCCAAAAATCCCTTCCATTCTGGACCGGCAGGGAATTCCTTACGTTTTCGCTTCGTCGGGGTTGAAGGAACCCAAGGACTTGTTGTCGAATGTTCGCCGGATCGTCAAGGCCGGACTTCCGCCGGAAAAAGCCCTTCAGGCGCTCACCCTGCAGGCGGCGACCTGGGCAGGAGTCGCCGGCCGTCTGGGTTCTCTGGAAAAAGGGAAGATCGCCAATCTGGTGATCAGCGAAGGGGACCTCTTTCAGGAAAAATCGAAAATCCGTTACGTCTTCATCGACGGCCGGCCGGTTCTGCCCGATCCCCAGGAGCCTGCAGCCCGTGAGCGGCGTCCACGAAGCGGACAATAACCATCCCAAGGAGTCGGTAACAGATGCGTAGTATCAACAAATCATCCAAACTGGACAACGTTCTCTACGATATTCGTGGTCCGGTCCTGGAGGAAGCCAAACGCCTGGAAGAGGAGGGTTTTCAAATCCTCAAGTTGAACATCGGGAACCCTGCGCCCTTCGGCCTTTTTGCCCCCGACGAGGTGATCCGTGACATGATCGTCAATCTGCCTGCGAGTGAAGGCTATTGCGATTCCCGCGGACTCTTCTCGGCCCGCAAGGCCATCATGCAGTATTGCCAGCAGAAAAATATCCCGGGGGTGGATATCGACGATATATACACCGGCAACGGGGTCAGCGAATGCATCGTCATGGCCATGCAGGCCTTATGCGACAGCGGAGATGAGGTGCTGATCCCTTCTCCCGATTACCCGTTATGGACGGCCGCCGTGAATCTGGCCGGAGGTACTCCGGTGCATTACCTTTGCGATGAAGAGAGCGACTGGCAGCCGGACATCGCCGACATCAAGAAAAAAATCACTTCCAACACCCGGGCCATCGTCGTCATTCATCCCAACAACCCGACCGGGGCCCTCTACGAAAAAGACATCCTACAGAAGATCGTGGATGTAGCCCGGGAGCATGAACTGATCCTGTTCTCCGACGAAATCTACGACAAGATCACCTACGATGGTGCCATGCACATATCTCCGGCCTCGCTCTGCGATGACATTCTTTGTGTTACCATGAACGGGCTCTCCAAGGCCTATCGTGTCGCCGGTTTTCGGGCCGGATGGATGGTGGTTTCGGGGGCCAAAGCGTCGGCTAAAGGTTATCTGGAAGGTCTAAACATGCTGGCCTCCATGCGTTTGTGCAGCAACGTGCCGGCCCAATCGATCATACAGACCGCCCTGGGGGGCCGGCAGAGCATCTACAACATGACCGCCCCCGGCGGGCGGTTGTACGAGCGTCGCAAGGTCTGCATGGATCTGATCAGGCAGATCCCGGGCATATCCTGCGTAGAGCCCAGGGCCGCCTTCTATCTCTTCCCCAAACTGGAGCAGAAGCGCTTTTCAATCCGGAACGACCAGCAGATGGTATATGACCTGTTGACGGCCGAACGGGTTCTGCTTGTACAAGGGACCGGATTCAACTGGCCGCAACCGGATCATTTCCGGATTGTCTTTCTGCCGACTGTGGATCAGCTCACCGAGGCGCTTTTCCGTATTGCGCGTTTCTTCTCCCATTACCGGCAGTGAGTCAGTCCAGGTATTTGATGAAGACAACCTCGTTGTGAGCTTCGTTGAAGATCAGTTCATCGACGATGGACTTGACCAGAAGAATGCCAAACCCGCCCGGACGAAGATGCATCTCTTCGCGTATGCGCGAATGCCGCAGAGGTTCTTCCTGAGGATTGTTTACGGCGGCGTGGGCCATCTCTTCCAGCTGAAAACCGGAACCCGGATCGGCGATGCGATAGAGAAGCATCCGTTTGGTACGGAGACAGGAGATGCGCACCTTGCGGTTGCTGTCGAATTTGCCTCCCCATTCGATGGCATTCAGCAATAACTCACCAAAGGCCTGTCCGATGGATTCCCGGATAGGTTTCGGCAGTTTATTCTCCAGGCTGTCCATAAAATTCCGGATGCGTTCCGCGGACTCGAGGTCGCAGGGCACCAGCAATTCCACCCATTCCGGACGTGCCGAAAGAACCTCGATAGGCGGTGGCTGCACTTCGATGGCCAGGGTAGTTCGCACCAGTTCTACCAGGGACTTGATGGAGAAGGGTTTTAAAATATAGCGATAAGTCTGGCGACAGACAGCTTGCAGGACTGTTTCCGGAGCTTCATCTCCGGTAATGACAATCACCTTCAGGGAGATCGATTCGCGATGGAGGCGGTCGAGCAGTTCCAGACCGTTCATGCGCGGCAGTCCCAGATCCAGCAGCATGAGATCGAAGGATCGGCCATGGATCTGTTCCAGTGCATCCATCCCGTCGAATGCCGACACGGTGGTAATTCCGGATGCTTCCAGGGCAGAGCATAGCAATCGTTGAGTGGTAACCTCATCTTCCACTACCAGAACGACCGGGATTTTTCCTTCTTGAGGAGACATGATTGCCCTTTGTTTGCCTTATCGCTTAAGCACCATAATACCTTATCTCTACCAGCCTTGACACCCTTGGGGTAACAATCTAGAATTCTCCGATGCGCATGGGGAAAAGGATAAAATCGGGACCGTTCTATTGTAATGATTTCGTTCTTTCGATTTCATCGAATGGAAAGATTTGCTCCCGGATCTTTTCCCCCGACGGAACCGCCGGACCAGATGACCGTTGTACCGATCGAATTGTCCGCTAGGAGTTGTTGCGGATGAGGATGATTCTAATTGGTTTGGCCGTGGTTTTGTTGGTGACGATACTTTTTCTCTTTCGTCCGGCCTTCCTGGTAACCCTCGATCTCAAGATCTACGATACCCTGACTGCACAAATACCCGCCGGGCCTTCCTCCGATAAGATAACCATCGTAGCGGTAGATGAACCGAGTCTGGCGAAACTGGGCCGGTGGCCCTGGCCCAGAGATCTTTTAAGTTCCATCGTGGAACGAATCTTCGATCACGGTGCCGCCATCGTCGTCCTGGATATGATGCTGCCGGAGCCGGACCGGAAATTGCCCCAATCGGCACAGGCGTCGACCCTTCAGGGAATTGCCAACGACGATATTTTTATGGCGGCAATCGCAGGCAAGCCGACGGTGCTCGGCTATTCCATGACTTTTGACGACAAATCGGCAGGCCGATCTCCCTGTATCCTTTCGCCGTTGCCGCTGATCGTAATCGGAACGAATCTGACCGATGACCGGACCTTCTTCCGCGCCAGAGGAACGGTCTGCAACGTACCGGATATCTCAGGGATCGCCGCCGGGAGCGGCTTTTTAAACGCTGCCCCGGATCAAGACGGCAAGCTGAGGCGGATGCCCCTGGTCATCGAGTATCAGGGGAAACATTATCCCAGCCTGGCACTTGCCGCCTTGAACGTCTATCGTCCGGCAGGCAAACTGCAAATCACCGCCGGGATGGCAGGCGCTTCCGGCCTGAGCCTGGATCAGCGGAGGATCCCTCTCGAAGATCGGAGTTGCATCCGGCTCCATTTCCGTGGCCCAAAGCGGAGCTTTCCTCATATATCGGCGATGGATGTGCTTTCCGGGAATGCGACGGCGAAGCAACTGCGGGATAAGATCGTCATTGTCGGTCTGACAGCCAGCGGCCTGCAGGCGAGTGTCATAACGCCCGTAGATTCCGTATTTCCCGGGGTGGAGTTGCAGGCGACCGCCATCGAAAATCTTCTGCAGGGAGATGTCTTCCGGCGTCCCAACGAGGCCCTGCTGGCGGAATTGCTGTTGGCTCTGCTGGCGGGTGTCGTTTCCACTTTGCTTCTGGTGTTGATCCGATCGCTCTGGGGAACCTGGGCCACCATTGCCATAGCCATTTGCGTATGGATCGGTTGTGCCTGGATCCTGTCTCTGTCGAAAGTGCTCCTGTCTCCGCTGCCCGCTCTGACGGTATTGCTATGTAATTACTCGGTCCTCACCCTGATCAATTACTGGCAGGAGAAAAGAAGGGCCGATGAAACCGAACAGGAGCTGGTGTCGGTCGAAAAACACTCGCAAGAGGTGCTCTCGGAGAGCGAGCGGCGTTATCGGCAACTGGTGGAAAACATCAATGATGCCATCACCATCAACGATCTGTCCGGAAGATTGGTATTTGCCAACCGGCGATTTCGCGAATTATTCGGGCTGAACGAGAAAGATATCCGGGATACGGTTCTGGAGAATTATGTGGCGCCGGAATGGCATTCCCAGGTCAGAGACCATTATGACCGGCAGGTGCAGGGAGAAGCCCTGCCTGAGAGCATCGAGTTTGAAGGCCTTTGCACGGATGGGGCCAGGATCTGGATCGAAGCCCTGATCACGGAGTTCAGGGAGAATGGGAAGATTGTCGGGACGCAGTCGGCATTGCGGGATACGACCGAACGCAAGAGGATAGAGGAACAGTATCTACAGGCCCAGAAGATGGAAAGCGTCGGCCGGTTGGCCGGCGGCATCGCACACGACTTCAACAACCTGCTTACGATCATTAACGGATACAGCGACCTTTTGCTGGCACAGATAAAGCCGGAGAATCTTCTCCGTGGCCCGGTCGAAGAGATCCAAAAGGCAGGAGCCAGTGCCGCTGAGCTCACCCGGAAACTCCTCACCCTGAGCCGGAAGCAGATCAGTCAACCGAAGCCCATAGACATCAACCATCTGATCGCCGACTCGAAAAAGCTCTGGAGTCGCATCACGGGAGAAGATGTCGAGATCGTCATTCATGCCGGCCGGCTCTCGGGGTATGTGATGATCGATCCCGGGCAAATGAATCAGGTGCTGATGAATTTGGTGGTAAACGCCAGGGATGCCATGCCTGACGGCGGCAAGCTGACGATCGAGACCAGGGACGTCGAAGTGGTGAAGTCGAACCTGAACCGTGCACCGGAAATAAGATGCGGTTCCTACATTTACATCGGGGTAACGGATACGGGTTCCGGCATGAGCGAGGAAATTCAACGTCATATCTTCGAACCCTTCTATACCACTAAGGAACAAGGAAAGGGTACCGGCCTGGGCCTTTCCACCGTTTACAGCATCATACACGACGGTGGCGGACAGATAAGGGTTCGTAGCGGAGAGGGTCAGGGTACAACTTTTCACATGTATCTGCCAAGGCAATCGAAAACCTCCCTGAAAGCGATGGAAGTTGAGGCCCTCGTAACAACGACCGGCGGCTCCGAGACGGTTTTACTGGTGGAAGATCAGGAGGCCGTTCGCCAGCTTGCGAAGGTGATTCTGGAGAATTTGGGCTATAGCGTGCTTCAGGCTTCCGACGGCATGGAGGCGATCTCGATGGCGGAAGAATATCAAGGGGAAATCCATCTGCTGCTGACGGACGTAATCCTCCCGAAGATGAACGGCAGGCAAATAGCCGAACATCTGAAAACGGTGAGACCAGGTATCAAAGTCCTTTTCGTATCGGGATATTCCGATGACATCATCAGCCAGCATGGGGTCCTCGATGAAAATGTGGCCTATCTGGCCAAACCCTTTCATCATAATACATTGGCTGTGAAAGTCAGGGAAGTGCTCTCCGGCGCGGCAGGTTCCCTCAAGATCCGGCAATCGCGGCCGGAAGCGGGACCGCCGCACCCCGGTGCGGCAGGAGAGTAAAAAATGCGAAGGCTCCGAGAAGCAAAGGTCTAAGGGCCCGTAACATACATTCCTTCGAAGCATTCATGAAGCGGGCTTACAGCCCTTCCAATTTTAGGGGAACGGTTTTCCAGGGGTTTCGCTGTGCTCCACCCCTGGCTGGTATGTTTCCGGGCCGTTGGCCCTGAATCCTCTGGGATCGCCGCACCCCGGTGCGGCAGGAGAAGGGCACCGAGCCAATGGCTAAAATCAGGGATTTGAAGCCGGCTTTTGCCGGTTCGGGTCCTGGTTGAGTTCCAGAAATCGTTCTCGCGTGCGAGACAGCGTAAAAACGAGAGATTCGCGTGGGATGCTGTTCACGAACCGGCCGACAATCCAGCTTACGGCAAATGGGATGTCGCGGGTCAGCGAAATCGTCTCGCACTGTATGTAGACACCCTCCACTTTTTCCGCGAAGCGCCAGTAGGTATTCAATTTCCACAGGAATCCCCATCCGGTCCCCTGAGGCAGTAGGTGTTCGTCGGGCTTGCCGTGTTCTTTCACTTCGGAGATACGCGTGGTGGAGGCGAAAGAGGCGATGTGCCGTGCATCGATGGTCCGGTACAGTACCTGATGTTCCGTATCCAGGACAGCCGTAATCACCTTTTTCTTCAGGAACCGCAAGCGGATGAGAAACCGGTCGCCCTCGCGGGAGATCAATTGGGAAGCTATGACATCCGGTTGGTAGTTCAGGGAGTGCTTGTCATAATCCTGAAGAAAGGAAATGGTTTCCCGCAAAGTTGCCTGCGGGATCAAACCGATCCCCGTCCAATGGTGAATGATGCCGTCCGGGACATCGGTTCGTTTGCCCTGATCGATATAAATTTCCCCTTTTTTCAGGGTTTCATAGGCCTGTTTTTTCTGATCCTCCGGCAGAAGGTCGATCTGAAAGAAACGGCTGCGATCACCCAGTTCCGCTTCAATCTTCTTTTCGTGGGCCTGTATGTACTGTTCGAAAGCGGAAAGAGATTTAGGTGACAGTTCGGCGGCTTTCCCTCCCGCCAGGCCCAGTCCGAAACATATCATGAAGATAACCAATCCGGGGAATGAAACTCGACTCATAGTATCCAATCATACTATATCGGCCGGCCGGATAGGAGTAAAAAAAAAGACCACCCGTATGAGGCGGGTGGTCTTTTCCACACAGAGAACGATTATTTGTTCTGCACCTTGATGGCAATCTGTTTCGTCTTGGTTTCTTCTTTCTTGGGCAGTGTAACCGTCAGCAGGCCGTCTTTATAATCGGCCGAGACCTTTTCCTGTTCCACCGACCTGGGCAAGGTGAAGGAACGTATGAAGGTTCCGTAACTCCTCTCCATGCGATGGTAGTTGTCCTTCTTCGATTCGTCTTCGAACTTCCTCTCCCCTTTTAGAGACAAGGTATTGTTCTCGATTCTGATGTCCACGTTTTCCGGTTTGATTCCAGGCAGTTCCGCTTTCAGCACCAATTCGTTGTCTGTTTCGAAAATGTCTACCGGAGGAGCCCAGACTCCGAAGAAATCGTTCTCTTCCGTCGGACGGTATGCAGACTCATTGAAAAGTCGATTTACCCGTTCCTGTAACCGATTCATCTGTTGAAATGGATCCCATCTAACGATATTCATAACATCCTCCTTTTTTAATTTGCTTTATCTTAGCACGATCATGTAATAAGATCTTATGAATATACTGTCAAGTATCAATCTGAAAAAAAATTCCACTTTTTTATAGGATCAGGTTGATATTGAATCCTCAAAGCGATCCTGTTATAATGAGATCGATTTTTTAACGATTTTATTCTCCATGGTTCATTTCTGATGAAGCCGCAATAAATCCTGGAAGCGTCGATAGCCCGTCAGCATCCCCTTTCGAATCAATACGGAATAAACACGGAAATAGCGGAAATTGGACTTTTTGCGGCTTCATCATTTATAATCAATCACTTTCAGGTAGCAATACTTCTTTGCGAACCATTCATTACGCAGCGGCCTTTTTTCTGGCCATCCTTGATTTAGCCATAAAATGGATGGTATTGGAGCGAGTTCGTCCGGGAGAGGAGATATCGGTCATCCCTGGATTCTTCCAGCTGGTTCTGGCCAAGAATACGGGAGTAGCCTTCAGTCTGTTCTCCGATGGGGAATCGTCCTATCGCGTGGCCTTGCTCACGCTGGTCAACCTGCTTGGATTGGCTCTGGTCCTTTACATAGCGAGGAAAATTACTTTTCCCTGGAAGCCGGCCTATTTTTGTCTCAGCCTGATTATGGCCGGGATTCTGGGTAACTCCATAGACAGATTGATCCACGGGTGGGTGGTAGATTTTCTCGATGTCTATCTTGGTGCCTACCATTGGCCTGCCTTTAATCTGGCCGACAGCTGCCTAACCGTCGGCGTCGTTTGCCTGGCTGTTTATGAACTGTTTTTTCACCGGGAGGAAGAGCCGGTACCCTGAGCGCTCGGAGCGGGAATCAAGCGTTGCACAGCTGATTGACCCTGTTTGCGTCATCCTATTATGAAATTCCATCGTCGAATCATCGGGAAAAATGCCTGCCTTCTGGCGGGATGGGCGGCTCTGTTTTCGGCAACGTCCCTGTTTTCTCAGGACCTTCCTCCCGCCGCCGCTCAAGTACAAAAGTACTATGGGGCCTTGAAAGCCATGAAGGTTCATTTTACCCAGACCTTCGAAGCCAACGGGATCCGGCAGGAGGAATCGGGAACCCTATGGGTGTTGAAACCGGGACGGATGCGATGGGAATATGCCAGTCCGGAAACCAAGCTTTTTCTGGTGGACGGCAAAACAAGTTACTTCTATGTTCCCTCCGATAAGCAGGTCAGCATGCGCAAGCTGACGCAGGAGGATGTCCGCTATACCGCTTTCGGTTTCCTGATCGACCAGTCCAGACTGGAACAGGATTTTCGCGTGGAAGAAGCCAGAGCGGCAAGCCCGATCCCTGACAGTCATCGGGCCCTCAAACTGGTCCCCCGGCACCCTTTGGAAAATGTCGATTATCTCATTCTGGGACTCTATCCGGACAGGCCGGAGATCTCCACCATGGTGATCCAGGAATTGACCGGGGCCCGAAACAGTTTTGTTTTTTCCGGAATGGAGGAAAATCCGGCAGTCAAGGAATCTTTCTTTACCTTTCGGGTTCCCAAAGGCGTCGAGGTCCTCTCGTTGGATTCCACCCCCTAGACAGGCAATGTGCAACGGAACGATCATGACTCAGAATAATTACCGGGAAGAGGAACTGCTGGATTTTGCCATGGCTACCGCCCGCCAGGCGGGCTCCCTGCTCATGAGCTATTTTCAGCGGGAACTGCAGATCCAATGGAAAGGGAGCATCAATCTGGTAACGGAAGCCGATCTGGCCTCCGAGCAGCTCATCGTCCAGGCAATCCGTAAAAGCTATCCGGGGCATCAGTATCTTTGCGAGGAAGGGAACCGCCAGCAGACCTCTTCCCCCTATCGCTGGATTGTGGACCCTCTCGACGGAACCACCAATTTCGCCCACGGATACCCATGTTTCAATGTCACCATCGCCCTGGAGAAGGGCGGGGAAATCCTTCTGGGTGCGGTCTACAATCCGGTCCTGGAAGAGATGTTTCATGTCCGGCGGGGGGGCGGCGCTTTCCTGAACGGAAAGGCCATTCGGGTATCCGCTGCCGTCGATCTGAAAAAAAGTCTGTTGGTTACCGGTTTTCCCTACGATGTAGAGACCAATCCCAATAACAACATGGAACTGTTTCGGCGATTTACCATGCAGGCCCAGGCCGTCCGGCGCGATGGTTCGGCCGCCCTGGACCTTTGCTATGTGGCATGCGGCCGCTTCGACGGTTTCTGGGAGAAGAGCCTGGCCGCCTGGGATGCCGCCGCCGGGGCACTGATGATAGAAGAAGCGGGCGGGATCACCAGCGACTATCGCGGAGACAGGTTTGATCTGTTCTCCGGCCAGCTGGTAGCCGCCAACCGCACGATCCATTCGGCCATGATCGAAGTGATCCGTTCCTGACCGGTTGCCGGGAACCTCAAGCCAAAACGGGACGTGCTTTTCCTATAGAGAATCGAGGAGCCAAGACCATGATCATTTCCATGAAACCCCATGCCACCAGGGAACAGATAGAACATGTCTGTCAAAAGATACGGGGGTTCGGTTACCAGGCGCATCCCATCTTTGGTACAGAACGAACGGTGATCGGTGCCGTGGGAGACGGACATGCCCGCGATTACATACAAGCCATGGAGTCGGCCCCTGGGGTGGAGAGTGTGATTGCCATTCAGCGTCCGTTCAAACTGGTAGGGCGGGAGCTGAAAAAAGAGAAGACGGTCATCCGTGTCGGAGATATTGTGATCGGAGGCGACCAGTTTGTGGTGATGGCCGGGCCCTGCTCCGTCGAGAGCCACGATCAGGTGCTGATCACGGCCCAGGCCGTGAAAAAGGCCGGTGCGGTCATCCTGCGCGGAGGGGCTTTCAAGCCGCGCACCTCACCCTATGATTTTCAAGGGCTGGAAGAAGAGGGCCTGAAATTTTTAGCCGAAGCCCGGGACGAAACCGGTCTGAAGATCGTGACCGAATTGATCTCCACCGAGGACCTGGACCTGGTGGCCCGCTACGCCGATATCCTCCAGATCGGGGCGCGCAATATGCAGAATTTCGCTCTTCTGAAAACGATCGGACGTACCGATAAACCGATTTTATTGAAGCGGGGAATGATGTCCACCATCAAAGAACTGCTGATGTCGGCGGAATATATCGTTTCTCAGGGGAACCCGAATGTGATCCTTTGCGAACGGGGCATACGCACCTTTGAACCCTATACGCGCAATACCCTGGATATCTCCGCCGTTCCTCTGCTCAAGGAGTTGAGCCATCTGCCGGTGTTTGTCGATCCGAGCCACGGGACCGGTGTGCGAAGCCTGATCAAGCCTATGGCCAAAGCGGCCGCCGCATCCGGCGCCGACGGATTGATCATCGAGGTCCATCCCAATCCGGAAGAAGCCTTCTCCGACGGTCCGCAGTCCCTGCTTCCGGAAGAATTTCAGGAGTTGATGTCCGAGCTGCAAGGCTACGTGCAGCTGGACGGCCGCCATCTGTGATGGATAAAAAAAGGAGGTTCGTAGTCCCGCGTTTACGCGGCATCCCATGGATCTGTGAAAGCCTGTATTTGTGCGGTACCGCCTGAAGGGCTACTGGCACACATAGCGGCAGAAAGGCAAGGCCATCCGTCCCCAGGACTATTGGAAGCCATGCGAGCCAGGCACCCGCGAATGCAATCGCGAAAAAGCGTGGCAAATTCGACCTTCGAGACAGAATGTTCTACACATAACGTAGGATTCGGCCGCGCCGCTAACGGCATCGGTTTGGAATGTTTTTGTTAGCCTGATTTATGGTTCAAATAAGCTATCAGTGCATCGTGCAATTTCATTTTGGCGGAAAGGAACTCGTCGACGATAGGCAGATCAGCGGGATGCGTATATTTAACCGCCTGCTTCCAAAAAGCGATATCGTTATCGAAGCCGGAATGTATGGCTTGAATTATTTCTTGGGCATTGTCCAAGAGCAGGAAGTCATTCGTTAGTTGGTCCGTCAAATCGTCCGCGTCTTTTTTGTATTGACTGATCTCTGCTTTCTTTGATCGCGTCAGCCGAGTTGGTTTTTCTCCTCTCAAAATTTTGTTGTTGTTGATACGCTCTTCAAAAGATGATTCAAGCGCATCAAGCGATTCTGCAAGTTTGGAGATTTCGTTCAGAAGATCAAGTTCTTCCGGCGAAGTTGTTTTTGTTATGGCTATTTGAATTGATTTTTTCATGGTCTAATGCCGGTGCTCAACGGCGGGGTGCCTAAGGCGACCCTCCGCTGCAGCGTATTGTAAGATACTCGTCCCTCACTAGGCCACCTGCAAAAGGAACTCAACCTTGATTGCCTCATACGGAAATTCGATCCCTCCGCTTTGGGTGCGATTGAGCAGGCCTGCTTTCAGGAGAGCAATGACATCTCCGTGAACGCTTTTCACATCTCTCTTGACTCGCCGGGCAGCTTCCCGAATCGATACAGGACCAGCCCCGCAAAGCGCCTTCAGAAGCTCCCACCGTTTTGCTGTCAATACTTTCCATAAAAGCTCCGGTGAAGCGAAAACGATTCGGGCCGACTTCTGTTGCCTGCCGGATTTCCAGACTTGGGTAAAACCGGCCATGACGTCCTTTGGAGATCTAACTTCAAGAATAACCGTTTTCATGATTCCACCTTTCGATATCAGTTTGGAAGTCCGCCAAAAGTCTTTCGGGGCTTACGAATGTGTATTCCGACTCACGATCATTCCAGTGTCTGTGGTCTCCCTTCCCGCTTTCGTTGTCATACTGGAGCACGCAAAGCTCGTTGACTATGTATGCCAGGCGGTACTTATAGGAGTGTCTTGATCCGGGCAAAGGTCGCTGAAGACGCCAAAGGACCAGATCGGCAAACCTGTTTTCGGCGAGAATGATCCTGTTTCGGAATAACTCGACGGTCTTCATGTTGGTGATTATGCCAACAAATATCCGCTGTTGTCAACAACACCAACAGCCAGGCTTCCGATTGCCTGTTCGTCTTGTTCTGCGAGGCTCTCAGCTTTTCGGGCGCTTGAAGATGACGACAACGTCGCGAGTGCTGCCATAGGCCTCGTTGGTATCGAAAGCGCCTGAAAGCTCCCATCCGTCCCGCCCCAGATCGTTCATCATCGCGTCCAGTTGGTTTTCATCGAACT
>CAZTVS010000097.1:0-17907 GCA_964617125.1 uncultured Acidobacteriota bacterium | reverse complement strand
AACGGATCGCGTTTGTTCCGCTTTCAGGCGGTACTGCCGTAACCGGAATGGTTCTTTTTGAGTTTGTGCCGCGTAAACGCGGAACTACGAACCTCCTGATTTTCGTTATTCCGTGTTTGTTGCGTAATGATTCGAATGGGAATGCCAGCAGGATGGCGGCGCTCCCGGCGTTTTTGCGCCCTTGGCAACGGTCATGAGCCGGCAAATGGTTTTTAATTTTTGGGACAGGAGGGTTCAGCGGGGGCCGGAGGCGATTTTGAACCAGGTCTCGACCCAGGCCATCTGCTGGGTGAAGAAGCGCATGACCGATTCCGAAAAGAAGTAAAGGCACAGTCCCAGCCCCAGCAGCCCCGTCAAAATTTTGACGGCGAAACTGATCACCATGATGGGAATCTGGGGCGAGAGTCTTCCGGCAAGAGCAATGGTAATGTCCGTCAGGATCAGGAGGCCGACTACCGGGGATACCATCTGCAGTCCGAAGAGGAACAGTTTCCCGGCCTGCAGACCCAATTCCGTCCATTGCTGCTGGGATACGGCCTGCAGGGCCAGGCTTTCCACTTCAAAGCTGCGGGCCATGGCCATCAGGATCAAATGGTGACCGTTGAAGGCCAGAAAGACCATCAATCCCAGCCAGGTAAACAGCACGCCGAGGATGGGATTGTCGCTCTGCGTGACCGGATCGACGATACTGGCCATGGCGAAACAGAGCATGGTCCCCACCAGATGGCCGGCCATCTGCAGGCCGGCAAAGGTGAGCTGGGCGATCCAGCTGATGATCAATCCCCAGAAGAGCTGCCACAGGATGGCCACAACGATCGCCCCCGCACCGCCGGAAGTGGGCATGGGTATGTAGACGTTCTGTGCCAAGGCGTAGCTGAGGCCCAGCGCCGCCAGGATGCGTATGTAAGGCGGGATGAGGCTGTGGCTCCAGAAGGGGGCCGCCACGAAGATGGTGGAAGTCCGTATCCATATCAGAAACAGACGCAACAGCCAGTCTTCGGCAAAAAGAAAGTTCTGCATGGAGAAGGATTATCGGACAAATCTGGGGATACTCTCGAAAATGGCGATGGTGTAACGCATCATGGTGTTGAGGATGGAGGGGAGCATCAGGAAAAGGATCCCGGCCATAATGGCGATGCGCGGCAAGGTCGACAGATTGGGGTCCTGTATGGAGGTGGCCACCTGAAAGATCGAGATCGTCACCCCGACGATCAGACCGGCAACCAGCGCCGGGCCGCAAACCCAGAGAGTCGTCTCCAGCGCCTGACGGGCCAGTAACATAACGGTATCGGAAGTCATAATGGTATCGTCCTCAGTTAGAAGAAGCTGCGCACCAGAGAATGCAGCAGCAGATTCCATCCGTCCACCATGACAAAGAGCAGGATTTTGAACGGAGTGGAAATGACTACAGGGGGAAGCATCATCATGCCCATGGACAGTAGAATGGAGGAGACCACGATATCGATCACCAGAAAGGGGAGGAAGAGGAGGAACCCGATCTGAAAGGCTGTTTTCAGCTCCGAGATCAAAAAGGCCGGGGCCAGCACCTGGAAAGGGATGTCGGCCGGTGTTGCCGGCCGGGGATATTTGCCGATCTCCAGAAAGAGCACGATGTCCTTTTCCCGGGTGTATTTGATCATGAATTCACGTAGCGGCACGGACGCCTTGACGGCGGCCTCCTGATAGCCGATCTGGTTGTTCAGCAGCGGCTGCAGGGAGTCGGTGTTGATCCGCTCTCCCACCGGATACATGATGAACACCGTAAGGAACAGCGACAACCCGGTGAGTATCTGATTACTAGGCACGGAGGTAAGGCCGGAGGCTTGCCGCAGGAAATGCATCACGATCATGATGCGCGTAAAACAGGTCGTGCACATCAGGATGGCCGGCAGGAAGGTCATGGCCGTGATCAGCAACAGGATCTGGATCGGAAGGCTCACGGCCTGTTCGCCCCCATTAAAACGCAGTTCCACCGCCGGCGGCGGCGTCGCCTGGGCCATCACCGCCACCGAGCCGACCGTCCAGACGAAGAAAAGGGAAATGGCTGCAGATAGCAAAAGGATACGCCTGGTCATTTTCCACCCAACCGTGCTTTGAGTTTACGATACTCCTCCTCGAAGGTCCCCGGTATGGTCGGCGATTTCGGTTCCGCCGGCGGTTCGGCGCTTTCGCGGGACGATCCGCGAACCGACCTCTTCGAGACAGGCTCCTCCTCGAAGGTGTCTTTCTCCATCTTACGTTCGGAGGCATAGGCGGCAGCGGCTGCGTCGGAGAGCCGGGTCAGGTATTGAATCGATCCGGGAGAGAGCCCCAGAAGGTGTTTCTCTCCTCCGATATCGATGACCGTCAGATAGCGCCGCTGACCCAGGGGGATCGATTCCAGAACCTCTATCGGCTGATGGCTCCTGGCGCCCAGACCGCCTTTTTTCCAGGCCCAGGGCCAGACCTTTCCCTTCATCCAATAACTGACTCCCAGGGCACCCAGAGCCGCCAGCGCCACCACGAAGAGGAAGGCTCCGAACATACTGGTCCAGGAGGGTCCCTGCGGCATATTCGGGCTGGAATCGGGAATGCCTAGCGGGATGGTCCCTGCCGTGGCACGCAGAGAGGTGGTGGTGCTGGGCATGGTGGATGAAGTGGTGACCACGGTCGTGGTTACGACCTTCCGGGAACTTCGGCGCTGGGCCAGAAGCGGTCCGGAAAACAGCAACAGCATTAAGAGACCGGCGGCGGTCCCTCGCCGGCCAAATAATAATTTACTTTTACTCATTTCTCTCCTGCCCGGCTGGCATGCATCTCTTTCGTCAAGTCCGGCCGCAGCCATCGCCATCTCCTGTTGCTCCGATACCTCGGTCAAACAGGGCTCGGCCTGGGAATGACCACTTCCGTGACCCGGACGCTTACACTCCCCTCAACCACGATGATTTCTCCCCGGGCGATCAATTTGTTGTTGGCAAATACGCCAATGTA
Organism: uncultured Acidobacteriota bacterium; assembly: GCA_964617125.1. GTDB lineage: Bacteria > Acidobacteriota > UBA6911 > CAINFC01 > CAINFC01 > CAZTVS01. Next base: position 14,937 of record CAZTVS010000097.1, on the reverse strand, counting down.
ATCCCCCTCGGAGACAGGCAGCTCCACGATGGAGTCGGCCGCCAGGGCCAGAAAGTCACGTATACGCATATGCGTCTGTCCCAGCTGGGCCTCGACCATGAGGACGATGTCCTGAAAATCCTCCAGCTGGTTCAGGGTGATCGGAGTGATATTTCTGGATTCCGGTTTTTCCGGTTTTTCATGAAAAAGCATGGAAATCGATCCCTACTGAACAATCAGCTCCTGAATGTAAACGTCTACCACCGCATCCTCCAGGATTTCGTTGGTGCGTTCGATGACGGTCTCGATCAGTTTTTCTTTTCCCTCCTGGGACAGCACCTGTTCCGAGGTCAAAGTGGTAATATAGCGCATTATGGCATCGCGTATCCTGGCCTTCATGATGGCGTTTTCGCCGGCCTCCTTCGCCAGGTCGGCGTTGGACAGGCCCAATTGGATCACCAGGCGCATATACCGGGTGGAGTCCACTTCCTGAAGATTGACGGTGAAAGGTTCCAGGGGCAACACCCCGGCGGCTTCTACCACCGCCCTTTTCTTCTTTTTCTTGGGAGCGGGGGCTTCCGCATCCTCTTCCTCGGCTGCCGCCTTGCTCGCCGTCGTCTTTCGTTTGGCTGCAGGGGCTGCTTCCGCCTCTTCTTTGGCGGAACCGGAACCGAATATGGCATCGCGGAACAGAAAGAGTCCGCCTCCTCCCAACAGCAACAGACCAAGGACCGAACCGAGAATGATGATCAGCAATTTTTTACTACCGCCGGCCGGTTTTTCTTCGGCAGCTACCGGCGGAGTTGGTTGGGGTGCAGTGGCCATAAAACAAGACTCCTGTCAGTGAAGAATGGTTGCCTGATACAATGTCTTTTTCATCATACACTCTTTGAAGCAAATTGCATACCACAAAATATTAACCGCAAGTCCGAGAAATGAAAACCGGACCCGAAATTTTCCCCGGATTCCGCTATAATGATGATCTCAAGAGGTGAAATGGAACTGAAGATACGCAAGATACAGGACGAAGCCCGGCTGCCCGCTTATCAGCATCCCGCGGACGCCGGAATGGATCTGTATTCCGTCGAGGAAACGGATTTGCAACCTGGGAGAATCAAGGCTGTCGCCACGGGAATACAGATGGCCATTCCTCCCGGTTATGTCGGGCTGGTATGGGACAAAAGCGGACTCTCCCTTTCCGGGTTGCATTGCCTGGCGGGAGTGGTCGATGCTGGTTATCGCGGCGAGATACGTGTCGTCCTAACCAATTTGAGCAGCGAAACCATCCACGTCGACAAGGGAAAGAAGATCGCACAAATGCTGATCCAGCCGGTCTGTTGCCCAACCATCACCGAGGTCACGACTCTGGATTCGACGGCCCGCGGAGAGGGCGGCTTCGGCAGCACGGGCCTCTGATCGCGTACCTCACTCTTCGGGGATGGAGGGCGGTTCCTCGCCGCTCTCCGATTCCAGCAGGCTTTTCGCCTCTTCCGCCCGCTCTTTGGGAACCAGAATGCGCACTTCCCCCAGACCATCGATGGTGAGCCCGTAGACTGGTCCGGCGCTTTCATAATCCAGCAGCACGGGAATTCCCGCGCTTTCCAGCCGCCCCTTGACGATCTCGGCCTGCCACATACCGGCGGCGCGGAAGATCAACGTCATTCCAGGTCGATGAGGATTCAGTTCTCCAAACATGATTCATCCCTGTCTTGAAAGGTCCGGTTGCAGGGGAGGATAGGTTTTCTGGAATGCATCGAAGTGCATTAGAATCCCTTCCACCTGCTTCCGGCGACGTTCTCGTTTATCCTGTCTGCGTTTTCCGGCGGAATCCTCCGGCGCGGGAAGCACCCCAAAAGTAATGTTCATGGGCTGAAACCTGTCCCCGTCGGCTTCGGCCACGTACCGGCACAGGCAACCGCAGGCTGTTTGGGGAGAAAAGGCCTCGGGAGAGCCGCCTTGAAACAGATAGGCCGCCTGTACACCGGCCACCAGCCCGGTGGCAATGGATTCCAGATACCCCTCCACCCCGCAAATCTGGCCGGCAAAAAAGAGGCGCGGGTCCCTTCGCGCCTGCAGCGTGGGCAGCAGCAGACACGGGGCATTCAGGAAGGTATTGCGATGGACTTGTCCGAAGCGCAGAAACTCGGCCTGTTCCATCCCCGGTATCAGGCGGAAAACCCTTTGCTGTTCCGCAAACTTCATATGGTTCTGACAGCCCACCAGGTTATAGGCATCGTGAATCAGGCTTTCCCGCCGCAGCTGCAGGACCGCATGCGGACGCCTTCCGGTTCGCGGATCGGCGAGGCCCACCGGCTTCAAGGGACCGAAAAGCAGTGTTTCCTTGCCGCGGCGGGCCAGCTCCTCCAGCGGCAGACAGGCCTCAAAATACCGTGGCTTTTCACAATCGCGAAAGGGGACGGTAGTAGCCGAGCACAAGGCATCGTAAAAACGCTCAAACTCCTCCTGATTCATCGGACAATTCAGATAATCGTCCCCGCCCTTTCCGTAGCGCGAGGCGGCGAACACCGTCCGGTGATCGAGCGAATCGGCCTCCACGATCGGACTGATGGCGTCATAGAAGTACAGGTATTCTTCGCCACACCAGGTGTGAAGCGCTTGCGCCAGACGTTCGGAAACCAGAGGGCCGCAGGCCAGGATAACGATTCCAGAGGGGGGGATCTCCGGCATTTCTTCCCGTATCAGCCGTATGCCGGGAGTTTGACCGATGGCCTGGGTCACCCGGCTGCTGAACAGATCGCGATCGACCGCCAGGGCCTGTCCGGCAGGAACACGGCACTCGTCGGCGGTTCGGATCAAGAGCGAGTGCATACGGCGCAGCTCTTCCTGCAGCAGGAAGGTGGCGGAATCGGTCGACATGGACTTGAGGGAATTGCTGCAAACCAGCTCGGCAAGACGATCCGTATGGTGCGCCGGGGTGTTCTGCGCCGGCCTCATCTCATACAGGCGTACGGGTACATGGCGCCGTGCCAGCTGCCAGGCGGCCTCGCAACCCGCCAGTCCCCCGCCGACAACAGTAACTTCTTGTGCAGTCAAGATCTGTCTCCCTTCTCCCATCCTGGTTGTCCGAATGCCACTTTCAAGATACCTCGTTTCCATGCGACTCGTCTATGCCCCCCTCTTCCCCTGCTTTCATCGCCCCTGCAACGGGATTTATTGTATATTTTTTTCCTGAATCCCCGCAGCAAGGTTGAACAAAAGGGGAGGCCGGAACATCCAAATGCCGGGAATCACCCTTCATACAATGGAACGATATTATGAACTCATACGACAGACGAAAGATAATCCGGTTCAATATGCCCTGCTTTGCCGTTCCTGCCTTTCCGTGGCAGCGATGGATTCTCGTACCCTTTCTCCTGCTCCTGGGCCCCTGGAACTGGGACCAGGCGTATTCCGTCTCTCTCAAGGTGACGGACCTGCGTTGCGAATATCAGCGGAATCCCCTAGGTATTGATAGGGAACAGCCCTCCTTTTCCTGGCAGGTCGTCAGTGAGGAGAGAGGACAGACCCTAAGCGCCTACCAGATTCTGGTTTCCGATTCCGCTTCGCTCCTGATCGAGAATAAAGGCACCCTATGGGACAGCGGTAAGGTCAACGGTGCGGTCCCGCTCCTGGTCTCTTACAAGGGAAAAGCGATGCCCTCCCTGACGACCTGTTACTGGAAAGTCAGGGTATGGGACAAGGACAACCTGCCGTCGCCCTGGAGCGAACCGGCGCAATGGACCTTCGGAATATTGAAGGCGTCGGATTGGAAGGCACAATGGATCGCCATGGCCGCTACCGCGGCGTCTGAAACCGCCGGAAATAAGCCCGCGGAATCCTCCGGCGTCACGGCGGCCCGGATATTCCGCAAATCCTTTTTCATGAAAAAGGCCATTCGCCGTGCCCTGCTGATGGTCAGCGGACTCGGCTTTCACGAGGTGCATCTCAATGGCGAAAAGGTCGGCGACAACGTGCTGGAACCCGGGTGGACGAACTACCGGAAACGCTGTCTTTATTCGACTTACGAAGTGACCGGGATGCTGCAGAAGGGCGAGAACGCCCTGGCCGTTCTCTTGGGGCATGGCATGTACCATATCGTCGGCGGCCGGTATACCAAATTCAAGGGGTCGTTCGGGGAACCCAAGCTCTACCTGCAGCTCCATATCGAGCACGAGGACGGCTCCCTTACCATCCTGACCAGCGACCGGTCCTGGAAGACCGCCCTCTCCCCGATCACCTTCCAGTGCATCTTTGGCGGAGAAGATTACGATGCCCGGGAGGAGATCGCGAAATGGGACCTGCCCGCAGGCGACGACTCCCGCTGGCCGCAGGCCGAAGAGGTCGAGGGGCCGGGGGGAGAACTCTCCGCCCAGGATGCTCCTCCCATACGGGTGATGGAAGAGCTCAAAACCGTACGCATCAGCCAACCCAGGCCGGGCATATACATCTATGATTTCGGGCAAAATTTTTCCGGATGGCCCCGGCTCGCAGTCCGTGGCCCCCGGAACACGACAGTCAAGATGATTCCTGGAGAACTCCTGGATGCCGGCGGACTGGTTTCGCAGGCCGGATCGGGAAAACCGGTATGGTTTTCCTACACCCTCAAAGGGAAGGGCACGGAGACCTGGCATCCGCGCTTTTCCTATTATGGTTTTCGCTATCTCCAGGTGGAAGGCGCCGCGCCCGCTTCGGAAAAGCCGGCCGATGCGAAAAAGGCCCGCATCCTGGAACTCCGGGGCCAGTTCATCCATTCTTCCGCGGAACGGACCGGATCCTTCGCCTCCAGCTCCACCCTGGTAAACCGAATACACGATCTGATCCTGGGCGCCATCCGCAGCAATCTGCAGAGTGTTCTTACCGATTGCCCTCACCGGGAAAAGCTGGGGTGGCTGGAGGTTTCCCACCTCCTGGGCAGAAGCCTGATGTACAACTTCGATTTGGCCCGTTTTTACGGCAAAATCCAGAACGACATGAGGGACAGCCAGACCGAGGAAGGGCTGGTCCCCGATATCGCTCCGGAGTTCACCGTCTTCCGGGCGGGATTCCGCGATTCTCCCGAATGGGGAAGTGCCTATATCCTCAATCCCTGGCAGGTATGGGAGATGTATGGAGACCGGCGACTCCTGGCAGAGCATTACTCCGATATGAAACGCTATGTCGGCTATCTGGCAGGAAAAGCGACAAACCACATCGTTTCTCACGGTCTGGGCGACTGGTATGATATCGGCCCCCAGCCTCCGGGCAAATCTCAGCTGACCTCCGACGGACTTACCGCCACCGCCATATACTATCAGGACCTGATCACGCTGCAGAAAACGGCCGCTCTGCTGGACAAGTCGTCCGAGTCACAGCAGTTCTCCGAGGCGGCGGCCCAGGTGGGCCGGGCATTTCAGCAACGGTTTCTGCAAAAAGAAGGCCGTTATTTCGATCGCAACAGCCAGACGGCCAACGCCATGCCCCTGGTTCTGGGGCTGGTCGAAGCGGGGGACCGCCAGGGCGTCCTGGCCAACCTGGTGCAGGAAATCCGTCGGGGAAACCACCGGATTACGGCCGGAGATGTCGGTTTTGTCTATCTGGTACGGGCCCTATCGGAAAGCCGTTCCGGAGAACTGCTCTACCGTATGGTCACACAGCAGGAAGGTCCGGGGTATGCCTACCAGCTGGCCCATGGGGCCACCACCCTCACCGAAGCCTGGGACAGCAACCCTGCATCGTCTCAGAACCACTGCATGCTGGGACATGTCGAGGAATGGTTCTATGGCGGGCTCGGCGGAATCCAACCGGATCCGGCCGGACCCGGTTTCCGGCGGTTCTTTCTGCGGCCGCAGCCGGTGGGTGACCTAAGCTGGGTGAAGACGCAGTACGATTCGGTCCGCGGACCCATCCGCAGCGAGTGGCAGAGGGACGCTCAACAGATACGCTTCTCTTTCCTGGTCCCGGTTGACAGTACGGCCCTGGTGGCTGTTCCCGGAACCGATCCGGCCAGGATCACCGAGGGGGGCAGACCCGCCGTTCAATCGCCCGGGGTTCGTTTCCTTGGCCGTGAAGGAGGGGATCTTCTCTTTGAGGTCGGCTCAGGACAATATCAATTCGTGTCCCAGCCATAAGGGCCGAGGGTTCTTGATGAAGTCGCAAAAAAAAACGAAAATCATGGAAAAACGGATCCGGTTCGTAGTTCCGCCTTTAGGCGGTACCGCGTAAATAGTTGCTTTCACGAATTTATGGGATGCCGCGTAAACGCGGAACTCCCATGAAACTTCTCCACCGAAAGGCCACGCACCCCTCCGTCTCGAAGAGACGATGTTTGATAGCCCCAGGTTTCAACCTGGGGAGGGCATTGCCCCCACAGGCAAGTCCCGTAAGGGACGACGTTAAAACAAGGTAGCGTTGTATTCCCATTTCTGACATCTGACCTAACGTCGTCCCTCACGGGACTCTTTCGATTGTCAACATCTGTACCCCAGGTTAAAACCTGGGGCTAAATTAAATCCGCCCGCTTCGCGGGCTTTTCCTTTTGATTATTCCATCACCCCTGTGAAGTTTCTCGCGAATTTAGGCTCCAGTTTTTGGAGTGTAGTCGCTACAAACACCAGACTTTTGCGACTTCATCATTCTTCAGACCAGCGTCACATCAAAACGACAGGCCTTTCCTCCACGGCGGTAGGACTCCAGGCATTCGACCCGGACCAGGCGTCCGTCAACCGCGCGGAAGGCCTCCTGCAGCCAGCCGCAGGAACAATGGCAGAACAGATCTTCGTCCTTGACCGGCACGGCCCTGGCCACCGGACAGATGCAGGATTTCATCGGATAGCGTATATGAACCACCCGGCCGTCGCGCCGGACATTTTCCGCACCCATCATCTTTTGCAGCTGGGCCAGAAGGGCATCCATGTCCCCTTTCACATCCGGAACGTGGGAAGTCATCTCCCGCCGGTAACAGGTCCGACCGCAGGATTCCAGCAAGCGTGCCATTTCATCCCGCTCCTTCCTGGTTTTGGCAGAGTCGACCAGGTCGGAGATCCAGTGACCCATTTTGGTTTTTGCCTTGTCTTCCGCCGGAGTCGGGACCGGGGCGTTGGTATTTTGTGCCTTCACCAGTGTTCCTCCCCAAAACAGGCTGGCGCAGGTGCAGAGTCCGCAGCCGCCGACCCTTTGCAAAAAGATTTTTCGATTCATGCTCCACCTCTCTTTTCCACCGCAGGCCTCTGCGGTATTGTATCGGCTTCCATCCGCAAGCGTCAATCCGGACACCCAATGACAGAGTGACACAGACATTCCTGTCTGTGGGAGCATTCTCATCTACGGAGGCATTTCGGATGAAACCGCAAAAAGTCTTCGTTCCGTTTCTTTATGAAAATTTCGTGTTGCTTCCATTGCATTTGCCGGCAGGATGCCGGCGCTCCCGGCATTTGTTACGACCTCGTTATTTCTGTCTGTGGCATGGACTTTTTCAATTGTCTTCACAGACAGGAATGTCTGTGCCACCCTGTTGCATTGGGAGGAGAATTGGGGTACATAGTAGCGCTTAATGGATGGCGAATTCCTTGCAATCTGGGCCGGAGAGTTGACGGGGCAATTGTCCGGAAGAAATCTGCAGCGTATCTTTTTGGATGGGGCACACTTCGTTTCCCTGGAGTGGGGTTGCCGTTCCGATTGCCTATGTCTTCATCTGCAGCCCTGGGCCGTTTTCGCCTGCCTGCGTGCGGATCGGCAGCACAGGGCCGTGCGTAAATCCGCAGAGACGGTCCTGGCCATGCGGACCCCCTGGGAGGAATCCCTGATCGGCGCCAGGTTTCTGCAGGCAAGCATCCTGCCCGGAGAAAGGATCCTGACGCTCGATCTGCAAAGAGAGAATGAGATTCTATTTCTGATCGTTGAGTTGATCCCGGCCCATCCCAATCTGTTCCTCGCCGACAAGGACAGGAAGATCCTTCTCGCTCTGGACCGGGAACGCGCCCTGCGAAGAGGACTGGAGATAGGGGAGCGATGGCACCCTCCCATGCCTGGCATGCAGGAAAAGGAAACAGCCGGCGAAGATACCGCCACACCGGTGCTGCACTCACGATTCCCGCTGCATCCGCCAGACTGGCGGCAGATCGATCCCTGGAAGGACATTCAATTGTCCCTGGCCGGAAAGGGAGATCCTATGCCGGCCGGTTTCCTTGCGGAGCGCTTTGCTTCGGTCAACCAGCTGCTGCTGCGATTTGCCGATCTGGCCGAAGATTATCTTCACTTCCGGGAGCAAAGAAAGAAATTGCTGTCGGCATCGGACAGTGAGATACGCAGGCTCCGGCGCGCCCTGGAGGCGGCGGAAAACGATCGGCAAGACATGGAGGACCCGGCCGGCTTACGCAAAAAGGGAGAGATGCTGCTGGCCCATCTCTCCCAACTGAAGCAAAAGTGGGCGATCCTGCAGCGCGCGGACCAGATCACCGACATCTCGGTAGAAGATTACTATGATCCGGAGGCACCTGCCCTGACCATCTCCATCCAGCCGCGGAAAAGCCCGCAAGGCAACGCCGACGACTATTTCAAGGCCGCCCGCAAGGCCGATCGCGGCCTCGAATTCGTCCGCGATCGCATCGCCGGCCTGAACCGCAGCCTGCGACAGGCCGAGGCGGAAAAAGCGAAGATACTGGCGGCGACCGGGTTGCCGGACCTCACGATCCTCGCTCGATCGGAGACTCCTGCCAGGAAAAGTCCGCAGGGTAAAGGCCATTCCAAGGCAACAGCCAACCGCACAGACAAGGTGGAAGGTTGCCGTCATTTTCTTTCCAGCGACGGCTATTCCATCCTGATCGGCCAATCTGCCCGGCACAACGAGCATCTGACGTTTCGCCTTGCCGGAGAATACGATCTTTGGCTGCATGTGGCCGATTATGCCGGTTCCCACGTCATCATACGCAATCCATCGAAAAAGGCCGTCCCCCGGGAAACACTGGTGGAAGCGGCGCAGCTGGCCGCCTTTTACAGCACGGCCCGCTCGCAATCCTGGGCGGAGGTCCGCTATACGGAAAAGAGATACATTCAGAAGGTGAAAGGCGGCGCCCCCGGACTGGTCCGTTTGCAGAAATTCCAAAGCCTGAAGGTCCAGCCCAGCCAGCTCAGAGAAAAGAGGCCGGCCTCCCCAGAGTCGCCCAAGAAAAACCTCTAACCGCGGGATTACAGGGCGAGAGGGCTCTCCCGCAGGATTCGCCCCATTTTTGCCAATAAGAAATCGGCATCGGTCCTGGTAAATACCAGGGGCGGCTTGATCTTTAAAACATTGTGGTCCGGGCCGTCCGTGGAAAGGAGAACTCCTTCCCGGCACATGCGTTCGGCCACATAGGCGGCATGGGCAGCGGCAGGCCGGCGTGTTTCCCGGTCGAGGACCAATTCGACGCCGAGAAACAGACCCAGGCCGCGCACCTCTCCTATCAGCGCAAATTCCTTCGACAAGGTCAACAGACCTTCCATCAGGTAGCGGCCGACGTCCCGGGCATTCTCCTGCAGCCCCTCTTCCCGAATCACCTGCAGCACTGCCATTCCGGCGGCACAGGCCACCGGGCTACCGCCATAGGTATTGAAATACTCCATCCCGTTGGCAAAGGCATCGGCCACGGCCCGAGTCGTGATGACTGCCCCGATCGGATAGCCGTTGCCCATCGGCTTTCCCAGGGTCACGATGTCCGGAACCACTTCCTGGCTTTCGAAACCCCAGAAATAGTCTCCACAACGGCCAAAACCGGTCTGGACCTCATCGGAGACACAAAGACCTCCGGCCAGACGCACCAGCTGGAAGGTGCTCTGGAGATATCCCTGGGGAAAAACGATCTGCCCTCCGCATCCCATCAGGGACTCGACGATAAAGGCCGCCGGGCGCCGTCCCTGTCGGCGAATGTCTTCCAGCGCCCTGGACATATGCATGGCATACTTTTCCCGGCATTGCGGATCGTCCCGGTAAAAACCGCGGAAAGGATCCGGTCGGGGCAACTTATGCACATATTCGGGACAGCCGCTGCCGCCGGGACCGTCGAATTTATAGGGGCTGATGTTCACCAGGGAGGACAGATTCCCGTGATAGGCCCCATCTAAAACGATGATGTCCCTCTCCTTGGTGTAGGTCCCGGCCAGGCGCAGGGCAAGATCGTTGGCCTCGCTGCCGGAATTGACCAAAAAGCAAACCTCTAAAGCGTGGGGCAGGGTCTCCAGAAGCTGCAGGGTATAGCGGAGAAGGTGATCGTGCAGATAACGCGTATTGGTATTCAGAGTGGCCGCCTGCCGCCGGATGGCCTGCACCACCTTGGGATGGCAATGGCCCACATGGGGCACATTGTTGACCGCATCCAGAAAGATGCGTCCCTGCCAGTCGTACAGATACTGCCGGTATCCGCGCACGATCTTCAGAGGAGAGCGGTAGGTCAGGCTCAGCGATTTGCCGATGTGGACCTGTCGCAAGACCAGCAGCCGTTCCGGAGGCAAATCCTCATCGGTCAGGAGATCCTGGGGAATGCACAAAATCCCGTTGGGATCGGGACACAACGCCAGCCACAGTTCACGATCCGCCGCCGAAGCCACGCCGGGGAAGTCCCCTTCCCAGCCCAGCATGTCCAGAACGATCTGAAAATGCAGATGGGGAGGCCACCCTCCGTTCTCCATCCGGCTGCCCAGAGATCCGATCCGTTCGCCGCGCCGTACGGTCCGGCCAGGATGCAATCCCGGCAAGCTTTCCCGGCTCAAATGCCCGTATAGAGTATAAAAACGGACTCCGGGTGCCGGATCATGAGCCAGAATGATCGTAGGACCATAATCCCTGTCAGCGTGATTGTCCCGGTAGCTGTGGACTACGCCATCGAGAGGAGCAAAGACCTCCTGGCCGGGATCTGCGTGCAGATCGATACCGATATGGATGGTCCTGGATTGCGACGGGTCCTGCGAGCGGAAGGCCGGCGTGGTGTAGAACAATCGTGCCTGATCGTAGCGTCCCACTCCGACGGCACCCTTCTTCTTATCCATCTCCTCCTGCAACCGCCGTGTGACATGGTCCATGTCGGTCCATTCCTCGGCCGTTTCCCACATCGGGCTGCCCGGCCCGAGGTCGAAAACGGTGACTCTCTCCCGCTCGAGAGGAAATCCAAAAACCGGGGAAAAGCGCTTGCTGTTTTCCCCGATCCAGGACACAACCGCAGCGGCGGATGGAACGGCCGGCCGGCCACAGGCCCGGCGCAGGGAATAATAAAAGAGAGCAGCCGGGATCGTATGCATCTTTTGCAGGAGATCCCAGGCCGGTTCCTGGGAAATGCCAAGATACGGATTTTCCGGTTCCGACTCCATTCTGCAAGCGGACAGACAGACGCTGATTGCCAGGCGGAGCAGAATGAGTGGGAAGAGCGCCCGCAGTTCTTCCTCCGCGAGAGGGCGTAGGGAGTTGTATCCGCCGACCACATGGCCGGCAGCTTCCAGGACATTCTCTTTCCGGAACAGGGCATAGGTCAGGGTAACGGCCAGATCGGCGATGGCATACGATCGGGTCATGTCGCCGAAATCGAGAATTCCGCTGAAGTACATTGTCCCCAGGGAGGCAGGAGACCTGTCTTTCCATGCAACAAGGAGGTTGTAATCGTTACCGTCGTTATGCACCAGGCTGAACGGCAGCAGGGAAAGCGGTTCTTTTTCTTCTTCCAATCGGCACAGGATCTTGTGCAAAAGACGCCTTCGGTCCTCCCTCCGTATATGCCCATGATACCGTTGTACCGTCTCGAATCCGTTCCGCAGATCCCATGCGGGGTCCGACTGAATCTCAAGGGAAGAAAAGGGCTGGAAGATTCCAGCCAGACGTGCGGTGAACCTGCCCAGTTCCTGGAGCAATTCTGGGGGGTGTGGCTGAATCTCGGCAAAAGGGATCCCCTCCAGATAGGAAAGCATGCGGACCCAATGGAAATTTCCCATGGAATCCTCAACCCGGGCCAGCGTCTCTCCGGACAGTGTCCGGTACAAACGGGGACAGCCGATGCCTTCGCAGTTGTCGACGATTCCCTCCAGGACCTGGTTCTGAATTTTCAACGAATCAACGGAGGTCTCTCGATGGGCTATCTTGAGAACGTAGCGCCGACCGGCACCGTCCGTGATCAGGAAATTCCGGTCGTTGTAGCCGGGAAGCTCTCCGGCCTTACCGGAAACGGAAAAATATTCGGCGGCAATCCGCTCGGCTTCTTCCGACAAGAATCCCGGTCGAATAGATCTGTTCTCCATAACGTTTCGAAAGAATCAGTTCAGGATGGGTATGATTTCTTCCTGTTCCGGCAAGGTGGTCACTTCTACCTCCTGCGGACGCAGGTAGACGCTGATGGTCGATCGGAGTCCGAAATCGCGCAAATAAATCCCCGGCTCCAGAGTAAATGCCGTACCTCTAATCAACGGCCGGTGGTCGCTGCTCTCCAGATTGGCCCCAAATCCGCTGAGAGAGCGCCCCAGGGAATGCCCTGAAGCATGAGGCGGTGTGTCGGGATAGCCCTGCGACAGCATCACCTGCCGGACCTCACGATCGATAGCGCTTCCGGTCACGGTCCGGCCTTCGAGCAGCGCCTTGCGCAAAGTCTGGAGGGCGCTGCTTCTGGCCAGACGGCAAGCCTGGAAAGCTCTTTCATATTCCGGTGGTGTCTGTCTGCCCATATATCCCACCCAGGCCGTTTTTACATAGATGGCGTTTGGTTCATCCATGCAGGCGGCCAATTCCAGCTGCACCAGGTCGCCGTCCTGAAATATCTTGTCTTGAAGCGAAGCCGGAGAATAGTAGGGTATAGAGGTTTCTTTCCCGGCGGACACCAAAGGAGGAAAAGTGGTACGCATGGCCAGACCCTCGATCTGCCGTGTCAGAAACTGTTTCAATTGCCCGATGGTGTAAGGTCGTCCTGCCTCCCGTTGTTCCCGGATTTCGGAGAAGGCCAGCCGGATGAGCTCCACCAGCCTCTCGGCTGCCTGCCGGTGTTGTGTCAGCTGAGAAGGAGAAAGACGGGCCAGAAAAAGTTGTCTCAACTCGGCGGACGATACGGTCTCCACACTCCTGCCGCTAAGGGGCAGGACGGCGGCTCCGGTGTCGGGATAGTCTTCCCACCCTGCCTTCCCCGGCAAAGGATCGGCGGCAATCCTGGCGGCGGAACGCAGCAGACCCTCCAGGCAAGTGTTCCAATCCTGCCTGTTCAAATAGAGACATTCTTTACCCGGAATTCCGTCCGTCAGGCCGGCATCCATAGGGTGAACAATCTTCCCGGGCATTCCCCGCCGGGGCAGGAAATAGGCCCAGGCATGAGAAAAGGCACTCTTTGGCTCGGGGACTTTTTGGGAATCGCTCCCCATGTCCAATGGGAGCAGCTCCTGTATAATCCGGTTTTCACCCCCTCGATCGAACAGCAGCCAGCCATCCAGGCTTCGAACTTCCAGTTCTTTACGGACCGCAGGCCATATCTCTTTCTCGAATGCCTCGTAGCGCCGGGCTTGACCATTCCCGGTGCGGCCATTCCATCGCCGCTGCCACACTTCCCACAGGGAGGGGACCTCGCGATAAGCGATGTGCACGAAGAGATATCCGGTGAGAGCGCCAAAGGATAGGAGCACTATAAAAACAACCAGAAGACCGCGTTTCAACCGTCCTCCCCTTATTCGTCAGAAAACCGTCTTCCTCACGCCTCAGTCACAGCGTTGCACCACCACCGCGGTCCCATAAGCCAAAACCTCGGTGACGCCGCTCATCACCTCATTGGCATCATAGCGCATCCCAATGATGGCGTTGGCACCTTTTTCCGTCGCATGCTGCATCATCAGATGAAAAGCCTCCAGACGTGCATGTTCACACAACTCGGTATAGATGGTGATATTCCCGCCGAAGATGGTCTGAATCCCCCCGGCAATATTCCCGACAACGCTGCGGGAGCGTACGGTGATACCACGTATGATTCCCAGATTTCTAACGATCCGGTACCCGTCCAGTTGAAACGCCGTAGTAACCATGGATGGATCCATCGCTTCACTCTCCTTTCTGAATCGCCGATTTCGAATCTCCGGTAAAAACATTGCGCAGGAATCGTCCTGCCCAAAAGACGCCGATGATCGTTTTGGCATCCATGATCTCCCCCCGCCCTATCATCTCCATCGCTTCATCCAGGGAGTGGCGTTCCAGGGAGATCATCTCATCCCTTTCGGGTTTCAAGCAACCGGGCTGCAAACCTTCCGCCAGGAACAGGTGCAGCAGCTCGGTACAGAATCCCGGGCTGGTGTAAAAGGAGAGCAGATGATGCCAGCGTTCGGCCCTGTATCCTGTCTCCTCTTCCAGTTCCCTTTGTATCGTCGTCAGCGGGTCCTCTCCCTTCTCTAACTTTCCGGCGGGCAGTTCCAGCAGAAGACGACCGACCGGGTATCGCGGTTGTCGAACAAACAGCAGTTTGCCTTCCGCCGTCCATGCCAGTGCAACCGCACCGCCGGGATGAGTCACAACTTCCCGAACGGTAGGAAAACCGTTTTCCAGTTCCACCTGGTCCACGGTAACATCGATGATGCGGCCGGAATAAATCCGCGTGCTGTCCAGGAGTCGTTTGATTCCTGTCATGAAGTGTATCCTTTCTCGATGGTTTGCCGATAGAGCAAAACGATTCCGGAGATCGCGGAATCCCGATGAAGTCGTAGAAATTTCATTTTCAGGCGTTTCTTAACTGACTCCAAAAAATTAGGAGTAGGGGCACGGCGTGCCGTGCCCTGGCGACCTTAGGATGAGAGCTCCCTTTGGGCACGGCACGCCGTGCCCCTACAACAGCCGATAGTAAATCGTATCGTATGTTTTTTGCGAACTTTTCAATCCGGATGGTTCGGCAGTAAGTCCTGGTCCCGTTTCTTTCCGTTCATTCCGTATGGATTCCGTTGTTTTTACCGGCGGGGTGCGGCGCTCCCAGACATCCATCCAGGCTAAAAATAACTTTATCAATCGCG
>CAZTVS010000096.1:0-18161 GCA_964617125.1 uncultured Acidobacteriota bacterium | reverse complement strand
AAAATCAAGCGTTATCTCCTCCACCAGGAGGATTCCACCCATTAGCCGCTCGGAAAGAATCGGCAAATCCATCTTTTTGTAACATCTGCCTTGACTTCACCTCCCGGTTACTGGGTTGCAGATTGAGCCGGGATGGCCGACAGAACCGCCCCCGAGGAGGTTCCGAACAGAGCGAAGGACGCCAGAGGCACATCGGACTGCACCGCGAAATATCCGCGCATCATCGCCGGCAGCGGACCGACCAGCTCGGTGAGGATTTTAGAGAACCGTCCTCCGGCCGGAAGGATCGTTTCTCCTGCCCCAACCACTTTGCTGGCGGTATCGTATACCGTGACGGTCACCCGAGCCGCTCCTGTACCCGGATTCAGGGCCGCCAGCCCGGTGAAGTATTGATCGTTCTGGGCCACCTGGGAAAAATAGGCCAAATTCTGCAGGCTACGCACCAACGGCAGGGCGCTGCCGAACTGCATCTCGGACGGATCGGTGAAGCACACCGATCCGCCGAAGCGTCCGCTGGCGCTTTCCAGCTCCACGTATCCACCCTGCGCCGCCGTAGGCTGGTCCGGCAGTCCGAACAGGGTCGGATTCAAAATGCGAGTGGCTCCCTGTGCCGGCAACGTCACCGTCGCCGTATGACCTAATGGCACTCCATCCGCTCCGATCACCCGCAGGTTTACGGTATTGGCGATATCCTCCAGGTTGATGAGATCCAATCGAGTCGTATAACCACCTCCACTGACATATTGCGGGGCATACATCACCCATCTGCCGCTGAACGTCTCCCTGGTCTCCTGCCCGGGGAGCACCCCTGTCCACGAGGATTTCCCGAAAACGGATAAGGAAACGATACCGTCGCTTTGTAAACGGAGATGTCTTCCTGTCGTCTGCATCTCTTCCGATCGGGTTTTCCTCGACGGTACGGAAGGCGAAAGGGTCATTCTCTGCAGAGGAGGAATCGTCTGCTGCGATTGGGAGACGGAGGCTCCGGAATCATCCAGGTAGCTTAGAGAACACACCACCGGAGCGGAACCGGGATTGACCAGGCTGATTTCTGCGTTGTCGGCCGCATGAATCAGCAAATCCTTCTGCAGAGTCCCGAAAACGGCAGCTCCATCCATGTAGGTGGGCCCTCCATCGAAGAGTAAAAAGAATCCTTCAACGGCAGACACATCGCTCTCCATCGACATCCATCCGGTCCCCTGAAATTCTGGCAGCAGCTCGTTCAGCATCAGGGCCAACTGGTTCTTGGCAGCCAGGCTGCGAACGGTGGTGGCCAATTCCGTACCGGTGTTACCGTAGGCCCGAAAGCGTAGATTGGCGTTGCCTGTGGACAGATTGACGACCGCAATTCCCGTATAGGCATTTGTTTGCGAGACAACCTTGGGGAAGTACCGGAAATGTCGTGTGGCGAGAGTCGAGGTTGTCGTACTGGAGGTGCTGGTGGAGGTACTGCTGCTGGAAATTGGACTTGTCATGGATGTCGAAGTGGAGGATGAGGAACTGGTCGAGGTACTACTGCTGGTCGAACTGGTGATTGAGGAGGACGTGGAAGCGGTTGTTTCGGGGATACCGTTACTAAGGACATAAGTGGCCGAAGCGATTGCCTTCGCAATGCCGGAGGCATCCATTGCCCGTAGAGAAATGCTATGTGAGCCATCGGCGGCCGTACGGGTGTCCCAGTCACCAGAGTAGCCGATCGTGCTGGGAGCGGAGATCCCGAGTCCAGCCAGGTACTGACTCACATCTGGACGGGATCTGCCGCTAGTCAACACCAACCTGGGGATTCCATCGACCAACCATTCCAACCGAGTCGGTATAGAGGCAGTATTGCCGGAAACGACAATGGCCCATCCGGACACACGGACGACGCCCTGAAGGGTGGAGTTTTTTGCCGGGCCGTCGATGGCGCCTTGCGGCGTTCCGCTCAATAGGGGAGAATGCGGAGTCACCTTGGCAATAAAAGCCTCCTGGTAGCCTTTATTAGTGGCCTGATAAGGGGAGATCGTGGGGAAATCGTCCGATTCGGTAATGCCGGTGATATAGGCTTTATTCGTATCGAATAAGGAAAGGGACACGCCTCCTTCCGAGGACATACCACCCAGATAGCTGGAGGAAAGCAGTACGTTCCCCGCCGGATTTATTTGAGCGACGAAGGCGTCCGGACTGAGATACCCACCGAGATACAACTGAGCGGAGTCGGTCGGGTGTACCGCCAGAGCAGTCAGGCTGTCGATCTTGATGTTCCGGCTCAGATCGATCCATTGGGACCCGAAATCCGGGCTTCGATATAATTTAGTATAAGTGCCGGCATAGATCACATTCTCGTTGTGGGGATCCAGCTCGACAAAGGCCACATATCGGTCGGGAAAAGTAGTCGAAGAGGTCCAGGTAACCCCGCCGTTCGTGCTGGTGAAAACACCTCCGTCATTACCTTCACCACCGATTACCATCCGGTTTGGATTGCCCGGATGCCTTTGGAACTGTTTGCCGCCGTTGGCCCATACGCCGGTAATACTTTCCGGTTGGAGGAGGGAAGATCGGTTGGCGGATTCCCACGCAAGGCGGTAGGTCGACTGACCGTTCCAGGTCTGGCTGATCTTGCTCCAGGTAGTGCCGTTGGGGAGAAGCCGGTAAATACCCACCGGCGACAGTTTCGCTGCATAGATGGCCCCGTCGGGACCTCCCTCCAGGCAGCAGATATCGGAAGGAAGTCCATTGTGGATGGGCGTCCAAGGGGAGACGGTATCCTCTGCACTCCTGGTAAAAACTCCGACGGTGTTCAAAAGAAAAATGGTTTCGGCGGTTGCCGAACTGAGCTCCGCCTGATTCGGAGATCGAAAGTTATCGGAGATCACCAGGTCAAGATTCATGGGAATCTCTGTGCCGGAGGTGGGGTGATTCCCTTCTTGCAGCATGAGGTGGGATAAATCCGATACTTCCGAATGGGCGGCGAGTATCGGGTACTGCCCCCAGAAATCCCCTCCTAGTATGGAGTAAAGAACCAGGTATAAGGTCAGGACGAATTTCAATCCAGTAGGCAGTCTGGATTGAACGATCAACTGGATCAGCTCACCGGTAGGCATTCCCAATTCGCTCGTTGGGCGCAGCAGGGAGAAGCGGTCCAATAAAATCGGCTGATCGAAAAGGCGATTCCGAAGGTTGGAGGTATAACCAGGCAGACGGCTGTCACAGAGAAACCACTGCTTTCCCCCGCTGATACTCTTATAGATTCCCTTGTCCGTTCCTGCGTATAGGATCGAGGGATTCTGCCGATCGTACAGCAGGGCCAGGACCGACAGATTGTCGAGTCCTGCTGTAGAGGAGGTCCAGTCCACGCCTGAGTTCTCCGATTTCATCCCCTTGCTCCCGCCCAGGTTGGCCTGGAAAGGGTTGGACAGAGGAAGATCTTCCGAATGGGTAATACCGGTGAGATAGGCATTGCCGGATGGATCGACCCTGATGCCGGTACCCGTCTCGTTTCCCGATCCTCCATAATAGGTGGAGTAGACAATAGCCGTACCCGCCGGGGATATCTTGGTCAGAAAGGCATCTGTCGAGCCTCTCAAACTCGTCTGAAAGGCACCGGAAACGGGGAAATCCGAGGATGTGGTCTTTCCGACGATATAGGCAGAATCGGAATTGTCGGTAAAAATCCCATACCCTTCCTCATCGCCTGATCCGCCCAGAAAGGTGGAATAACTCAGACTGTTCCCGGCGGAATTCAGACAGCTGACAAAGGCTTCGGAACCTTGCAGGGTGGGCCGCAAAGGATTCTGCAATGGGAAATCGTATGAAGTGGTAGCTCCCGTGATCAGGGCATGCATGGTCGAATCGACGGCGATTGCCCGGCCCGCCTCCGAAGAGGAGCCTCCCAGCAATGTTGAATAGACAAGAGCGTTACCGGCGGGATTGATCTTGGCGACAAAGGCATCGGTCCCGCCCCGATGAATGGTCTGATACCCTCCGACACAAGGGAAGTTACCGGAATCGGTCTCTCCGGTAACGAAGGTAAATCCGGATTCGTGAAGGGCGATCCCCATGCGGGGGACGGTGGCAATGACGTTGATTTCTCCCTCCGAACCGCTCCCGCCGAGATAGGTCGAATAGCTGAGGGCATTGCCCGCCGGATTTAACCGCAGGACAAAGGCGTCCGATTCCCCGCCGCCGAAAGAGCCCTGGATCGGATTGACCGTAGGAAAATTCGAAGACTTGGTCTGTCCGGCCACATAGGCATATCCTCCGGCATCCACGGCAATGGCGTTACCGACGTCTGTGGAACTGCCTCCGATGAGTGTGGAGTAAATCAGGGCACTCCCTGCCGGATTGAATTTGGCCACGAAAAGACAAAACGGATTGGCGCTCCCGATGGCCGGATTGGTAGTGGCAAAGGTGGAACTGCCTATGGCTCCGGTGAGGTAAATATTGCCCGTACGATCGACGGCGACGGCATGGCCGGCATCGGTCCCGGTGGTTCCCAGATAAGAGGAATAACTCAGGATGGGGTCGATGATCAGCGGTTGGTTGACATCGTAAGGGCCGATATCGAAGACGACGCGGTTTCCCTTACGAATGCGGAAACCGCCGGGAATCTCCCTTCTCCCGGAAGAGGCAATCTGATAGATCGAAGGACGTTGGAAACGTACTTCTCCTCCCAGCCATTCCAGGATCAGATCGCCTCGATCGTCGAGACGCATCCCCATCGTTCCTTGAAAGGCGATCTGGATCTGCCGGGGATCGGCTCCGGGAGTGACCACAAAATCGTATTCCAGCCGGCGTTGTCGGCCGTAGTAAAGCAGATCGATTCCCGGGTAAATCCGGGCATAGCGGATCCTCTCGTACAGAGGAATGTCCGTAAGCCATTTCAGCGGATCGTTCCCCAGAAAGTAATTTTTCTTTCCGGCAATTTTATTCTCCGCCTTCGGTCGCACCTTCTCGTCGGAACCGATCAGGTCGATCCGGAGCGAATTCCCCGGAGGAAGAGAAAGAACGACTTGACGATCTCCGAACGATACCCGTGCGGTCGAGTGCACAGATTGATACCGGATGCCCGGAGGAAGCTGGCCCCGGTTGGCTTCGAAGAAGACGGGCAATTTATCCAGCATCGATTCCAGCGTGCCTTGTGCAGGGGATTTGGAGGAGGCGCTGTCCGATACCGACGAAAAGATCGGTGGTGGTTGAATCTCCGCAAAAGCGAAGATCCATTCCGGAGACCCGATCGCTAGAAGAAAAAAGGCGGAAAGGCAGGCTTGGGTTCCTTGCCAATGCTTGCTCATAAGAACTCCTCTCAGACGAATGGTTACTTTCACCTTCGTCGAATCTCAATGGAATTCGAGGATAGAACCGGAGCGGGACAGCAAAAAGAACGGGGACCGCGAAACGGACTTTCCATCTGAAAAACTTTTTCTCATTGAAGCATGGCCACAGAGAAAATTCAAGCAAAAATCTTCCAGGAAAACAATTCGCAACATCGCTTCCCTTTTTATTTTATCGCTTCCCATTTTTCCCGGCTTCCAGTATAAAGAAGCATGTTCAGTCATTATGAGGGTAGCCGCTTCATTATCGGGGAGTAGCCAATCTATGAGAGAGCTGCGGATAGTATGCACGATCCTTTGGGCTTTTATCATCTGGACCATCCTGAATGGTCATCATGTATTCAGCCAGGCTGTCCGGATAGATGAGAGACCGCCGGGTGGAGTGACGGCGGCGGAAAAGCCGCGTGTCTTCGTTCTCACCGATATCGAGAACGAACCCGATGACGCCATGTCCATGGTGCGCTTCCTGACCTATGCCAATCACTACGACATCGAAGGCCTGGTGGCTACCACTTCGATTCATCAGCGCTCGCGGGTTGCGCCCCAGCGCATCCGGCTAATCGTGGAAGCCTACGGCAAGGTGCGCGACAACCTGGAAAAGCATGAACCGGGCTTTCCTTCGGCCGAGCGGCTGCTTTCACGCATCGCGGAAGGACTGCCGCTCTATGGGATGGAGGGCGTCGGAAAAGAGAAAGATTCGCCGGGGTCGAAACTGTTGCTGCAGGCGGCATGTCGTAACGACCCGCGACCGTTGTGGGTGATCGTCTGGGGC
Organism: uncultured Acidobacteriota bacterium; assembly: GCA_964617125.1. Lineage (GTDB taxonomy): Bacteria > Acidobacteriota > UBA6911 > CAINFC01 > CAINFC01 > CAZTVS01. Next base: position 12,077 of record CAZTVS010000096.1, on the reverse strand, counting down.
GGTCCCGGCGTGCTGGCGCAGGCGCTGTGGAACATGCGCGCCACAGCCACCAGGACCGAACTGGAACGGTTGGTAGCCAAGCTGCGCGTCTATACCATTTCCGATCAGGACGACAGCGGACCCTGGCTGCGGAAAGAATTCCCCGATCTCTTCTACATTGTCAGTCCCGGATTCAATGCGGGCGGAGCCTATCATCATGCCACATGGAGCGGCATCAGCGGCGATTACTTCCACGGGCGATTTACCGGGGCGGACTATACCCTGGTGACCAACGAATGGCTGGATCAGAACGTCCGCCGCAAGGGGCCGCTGGGCGCGGAGTATCCCCGATGGGAATTCCTGATGGAGGGCGACACACCCTCCTTTCTCCATCTGATCGGCAACGGCCTGAGCGATCCCGAACATCCCGACTGGGGCGGATGGGGCGGCCGCTACGAGCTCTACACGCCGCGCCTGCAAAAGTGGCACCTCCAGAGGGAAACCCGCCCGATATGGACCGATGCCGACGACGAAGTTCTGGGCCAGGACGGCCGATGGCACACCGGCAACCACGCCACGATATGGCGATGGCGCGAAGCCTATCAGAACGATTTTGCCGCACGCATGGATTGGACGATCCAACCCTATGCCCAGGCGAACCACCCGCCCATTCCCAGGCTGGGCCATCCCGAAAGGCTCGCCGCCCGGCCCGGCGAACGGGTGAACCTCAGCGCCGAAGGCTCCACCGATCCGGACGGGGATGCGCTCTCGTACGAATGGTTCTACTACCCGGAAGCCGGCACCTTATGCGTTTCCAACGCGCGCAGCGGCCAACCGGTTTCCATACGGAACTTCGATCAGCCAAGGGCCTCCTTTACCGTGCCCACCAGCCGCGTCATGCCGCCCGGCACAGGGACCATGCACATGATCCTTGCCGTAACGGACCACGGCACGCCCCGGCTGACCCGTTACCGGCGTGTGATCGTGGAGGTCAAGCCATGAGCCGTACCATTGCAAAGTTTTCCCCTCGGTTTTCCAATGCGAGAAAAGCATCGGTTCTCCCTTCCATTTTTGTCCTCTGGCTGGCTGTCTGCTCTCTTTCCCAGGGGGAGGCGGCGGTCAACGATCCCACACCGCGCCCCGGACGCCAGGTCCGAGTGGCGGCCATCGCGATCGGGTTTGGAGGCGATCATGACGCCAAACTCCGGCTCGCCCTGGAACACCTCGAAATCGCCGGTAAACGACAGGTCGATATCGCCTGTCTGCCGGAGGAATTCGCCGGTACCACGAAGGCCGAAACGCTCACCGGCCCCACGGTGACGGCGGTCGCCGCCCTGGCCAGGAAGCATCATATGTACGTGGTCTGCCCCATCCGCGAGCAAGGGGATCGGGAGCAATACAACACGGCGGTCCTCCTCGACCGTCAGGGAAACATGGCCGGGTATTACCGCAAAGTGTTCGTCGTCTGGGGCGAAGATCTGTGGCCCAGTCGGGAGGGAGTCAAGGTCTTCGAGACCGATTTCGGACGGATCAGCCTGCTGACCTGTTTCGATCTGAATTTTCCGGAACTCTGGCTGGAAGCGGACCGGCTGGGAGCGGAAATCGTCTTCTGGCCCAGCGCCTACACCGGCGGCAGTCCGCTCAACGCCATGGCCATGCTGTTTCACTATTACATCGTTCCCGTCGGTGCGGGCAATATCATGGACATTACCGGCCGGGCCATAGAAAAGCTGGAGGAACCCAAACCGGACCAGTTTATCGCCACCATCGATCTGGACCGCACCTTCGTCCACCTCGACTTTAACAAAGACAAGGTGGAGAAACTGTTACGGGAGCATGCGGGAGAAGTGGAGCTGGAGTCTTTTCCGGGCTCGAAAGCCTGGTATCTCCTGCGCTCGATCCGGCCGGGCGTGCTGGTGCGGGAATTATGCACCCGGTACCATATCGAAACCCTGCGGGAGTATCAGCACCGCAGCCGCGATCAAATCAACGAGGCCCGCAAAGCCAGGAAGAAAATCTAACCCCCGGCGGAGAGGACCGTCTTTTCGCTAAAATGGTCGCCACCATATCTGTGTGGCCGGATCTGCTCTCGTGGATCTCAGCATCTTTCTGATGAATCTGGATGCGGCACAAGAAGTCTTGTCCACTGAGACGAGAACGCACCTCTGTTTCCATTGAGGTTCAACAAGACGCCACACCAGATGGTAATTCCGCGGTCCTTCATCACTGCAGGTGATCGTCAACTTTAGACGATTGTCCATCATCCCAAGGCTTGACATGCGTCACGTGACGCATTACACTCCTATCCATGATCAAGACATTTAACGACCAGTGGAGGATCTGTTTCCGGTTCGAAGACAGAGATGCTTTTGATGTTGAGATCTGCGATTACCATTAAAAACGGAGAACGAGATGAGTATCACTAATCATGGATACAGGCTGCATCGCCCAACCCATCCCGGAGAGATGCTGCGCGAGGACTTTCTTCCTGACTATCAATTGACGGCGGCTGGCCTTGCTCGCGCCATAGGGGTTTCCAGGCAATCCATTAACGAATTGCTTCGCGGACGTCGTGCTGTCAGCCCGGAAATGTCGCTGAGATTGGGAAAACTGTTTGGAAACTCCCCGGAATTTTGGCTTAAGGCTCAGCGGGCCGTAGATTTATGGGATGCCCAACAAATGCTTGGGGATGATGTTGCAAACATAAAGACGCTGAATGTCGCCTGATATGCGCCAAAGACAAGAAGAATGCCTATCGGCGGATTTCTCATAACAGCTCGGGAAATCCTACCCTGGTCCGGAACCGGACGGGAGCTTCTTCCACTTTTGCTCTCAACAGTCACAACCAGCCTTTATCGGTCACCAATCCGCTGCATCGCACCACCTTGCTGACCTATGACACCAACGGAAGCCTGACGAAACTCACCCAGGCGGACAGCAGTGAATCGATTATACAGGACGACAGCGGGCCCCGGCTGCGGAAGAAAGAACTTCCCCTTTTCCGGGAATATCTTATAGAATACTGGAAACATGACAGAAATCAGATAATGATGAACAGTCACCGGCCATGAATACCATCCCCTCGGTACGATGGCGGCGAATTCTTCCGCCGACGATTCTGGTATACCTCTTCTCTTTCATGGACAGGACCAATATCGGATTTGCCATGGCCGGAGGTATGAACGAAGCGCTGGGAATCACCGCCGCCACTTCCGGCCTGGCCGCCGGCATCTTCTTTGTCGGCTATATGCTGCTGCAGATCCCCGGGGGACACATCGCCGAACACGGCAGTGCCAAACGTTTTATCGCCGCTACCATCTTTGCCTGGGGAGGCCTTTCGATCCTTTGCGGTTTGGTCGAGAATGCCACTCAGCTGATCCTGGTTCGTTTTCTGATCGGAGTAGCGGAAGGGGGGGTATGGCCGGCCATGCTGGTTCTGCTCAGTCATTGGTTTCCCAACCAAGAACGAGGGAGAGCCAATGCCTGGTTTTTTATGAATATTGCCATTGCCTCTATCCTAACCGGCCCTCTTTCCGGCTGGATTCTCGCCCATTTCGGCTGGCGATGGGTTTTTCTGCTGGAGGGATTGCTTTCCATTCTGCTGATTTTTGTATGGTGGCCTCTGATCAGCGACCGGCCGGAGGAGGCGAAGTGGATATCCCCGGAAGAAAAAAACTATCTGAGCGTCACCCTGCGCGCAGAGCAGGAAGCCTTCTTCCGGGACAATGCCGGTGATTTAAACTGGACCAGCGTCTTTTTCAACCGGAACATGGCCAAACTTATCCTGATCTACTTCTTTTATCAAATCGGGATCTACGGCTTCACCCTTTGGCTCCCGACTTTAATCCGTGAGTTGACGCAAACCGGTATGGTCCAGGTCGGATTCCTTTCCACACTCCCCTATTTTGCCATGATGGCCGGACTCCTGTTTTTCGCCCGGCTATCCGACCGAAGCGGAAATCGACGGCTCCACACTGCCCTGCCTATCCTGGGATTTGCCCTCTGTTTTCTTTTTTCCACTCTGACGAAAAACCGTATTGGGATCAGTTTCGCCTTCCTGGTGGCTTGCGGCTTTTTCCTGCAATCGGCATCCGGCATATTCTGGACCATCCCGCCTCTCCTCTTTCCCGCAAAATTCGCCGGAAGCGCGCGCGGCCTGATCAATGCTTTAGGGAATCTCGGAGGATTCCTTGGACCCTTTGCTTTCGGATGGTTTCGGACTGTCTTCCCGGCCACCGAGGCGGGCGTCTATTTTCTGGTGATCACCCTGTTGTCAGGTTTTCTTTTTACTCTTTCTCTGCCTGTCGAGATTGCCGGCAGGAGGCATATGGCCGAAAGTCCGTAAGCAAGTAAAAAACTCTCGCCTTCCATCGTTTTCCAACCGATTTTTTGGGGAGATAAAACCCTTGTCCAAACAACGTTGTCAAGAAGTTCGCAATTCCTGGGCTCAGGTGGATGCCCTGATGCTGGGCATGAACTGGTCGGAGGAGGATGTGCAAAAACCGCATGTACTCGTGGAAGACGTGCAGGGAGACAGTCATCCGGGAAGTTTCCATCTGAACGACCTGAGTGAGGAGGTTTGTATCGGAGTCTACGAGGTCGGAGGACGTCCGGCCCGGTTCCATGTGACTGATATCTGTGATGGCTGGGCTCAGGGACACAACGGGATGAACTATGTCCTGGCCTCCCGGGAGATCATCGCCGATATGGTGCAGATTCATGGTTCCGTGATTCCATGGGATGGAATGGTTCTGATTTCCGGCTGCGATAAATCGGTTCCGGCTCACCTCATGGCGGCCGCTCGCTTGAATATACCGGCCATTCACATCCCGGGCGGATCGATGCGTTCCGGTCCCGGCAACTCCACCTCCGGGTTGACCGGCCCCTTGTCGGCCCGCGCCAAGAAAGGACTTGCCTCCGGACAGGAACTGCGGCAATACAAGCTTACCGGATGTCCCACCTGCGGTGCCTGTCAATTTATGGGGACGGCCAGCACCATGCAATGCCTGTCGGAAGCCTTGGGGATGGCCTTGCCGGGAAGTGCCCTGCTGCCGGCCACTTTCGCCGAGATCCGACGAGCCGCTCGTCGGGCTGGAAAAAAAATTCTGGAATTGTCGGAACGGAATCTCAAGGCCGGAGACATACTCACCGAGGAGGCCTTTTTCAACGCCGTCAAAATCCATGCCGCACTTGGCGGGAGCACCAATGCCCTGATCCACCTTCCGGCTATCGCCCACGAATTGGGGTGGAAACTGGATCCTAGGGCCTTCGATCTTTTAGGGCGCGAGATTCCCCATCTGGCCAATGTTCAGCCCAGCGGTACCTTTGTCACTGAATTGCTTTGGTTTGCCGGAGGAGTCCCGATGATTCAGTGGCACCTCCGGGATCACCTGAATCTGGATGTCCTGACGGTGACCGGTCGATCCCTGGGAGACAATTTGGAATTTCTATGGTCGGAGGGTTTCTTTGACCGCTGCCGGCAACACCTGCAAACTTTCCGTCTGTCTCCGGAAGAGATTGTATTGCCTCCGCAAAAATCCCTGCATCGCGGATCGATCGCCGTTCTCTACGGCAATCTGGCTCCCGAAGGGGCAGTGGTAAAATACGCCGCCGTGGTTGCCGGGATGCAGCACCATATCGGACCGGCAGCCGTCTTCAATCGGGAAGAGGAGGCGCAATCGGCGGTCATCTCGGGGGAAATCGCTCCCGGGGCAGTCGTGGTCATACGTTACGAAGGACCTCAAGGATCCGGCATGCCGGAAATGTACATGACCACCGATGCCATTGTCTTTGACGAGCAGCTCAATGGAACGGTGGCCGTGGTTACCGATGGCCGTTTTTCCGGAGCGAGCCGCGGACCCTGTATCGGCCATGTCTCCCCGGAGGCAGCCAAGGGGGGTCCGATTGCCCTGCTGGAGGACGGCGATCTGATTGAAATTGACATCCCCGCCAGAAGACTTGAGATCATCGGCATCGCCGGAGATCGAAAATCGCCCGGGGAGATGGACCGCATTCTGGAAGAAAGAAAGAAAAATTGGATTCCGCCGGCCCGGCAGCCGCAAAAAGGAATATTGAAACGGTATACCGATAAGGCGGTTTCCGCCATGGCCGGAGCCTATATGGAATAGCTCCGGCGAATCAGACCTCGATCACCTCATTGGTCAGTGTCCCGATCCCGCTGATTTCGATGGTAGTGGAATCCCCGGGCAACAAGGAGAAATCATTGGGAGGAACGATGCCCGTTCCGGTCAACAACAAGACTCCCTGGGGAAAGTGTTGGCTACGAAAAAGGTACCTGGTCAGTTCCTCAAAGGATCGGCGCATCTTATCGATGCTGGTTTGCCCTTGAAATACTATTTCTCCTTTTCGTCGGATGGTCAGAGATATCGTCCAGGTACGGACTATCGCCTCCTCTTTTCCCAAGACCAGCCATGGCCCCAGAGCGCAGGAACGGCAATAGATTTTAGCTTGTGGAAGATAGAGCAGATTCTCTCCTTCGATATCCCGTGAACTCATGTCGTTGCCTATGGTATAGGCTGCGATTTGACCTCGTGAGTTGCAGACCAGCGTCAATTCCGGTTCGGGTACATTCCATTTTGAGTCCCGGCGAATACCCACACTGTCTCCATCTCCCACCACCTTTTCCGCCGGAGACTTGAAGAACAATTCCGGCCGGGGTGCCTCATAGACCAGATCGTAAGCCGAAGCACTGAAGTCGGATTCCTCCATGCGCGCCTTTTTGCTGCGGATATAGGTGACGCCGGCAGCCCAAACCTCCTGCCGGTCCACGGGAGGCAAGATGCGAATTCCTTTTCGTGGAAAACGCGGTCGCGGTCCTTGTCCTCCGGCGGCCATTTCTTCGATCCGGGAAAGAATCCCTTCCCCTGCTTCCAGGATGGAGGAGAGAGTGGGAAACTCCTCCGAAGTCAGATCCACGATCGAATCCTCCTGCACAAGACCGACACGCACACCACCCTGAGGGGAAAGGAAGCGACATAGTTTCATGAGCGGCACTCCTATACTAGGTATCGTCCTTACATCGAATAATCCAGATACACCGTCTTCATTTTGCTGTAAAATTCCACCGCACCGGCTCCCTGTTCCTTGAAGGAATCGGTGCTCGATTTTTTCACCCCGCCAAAAGGGGCCTGCAGAGCCAGACCCGTACTGATTTGATTTACTTTGACCACGCCGGCTTCGATGCGTTCGGCGTAAATCATGGCTTTACGCAGATCGCGGGTCACCAGACTGGCGCTCAATCCCATCTCGCTTCGGTTGGCGATTGCGAGGGCTTCCTCGAAATCCTGTGCTGTCAGGACGGCGATCACCGGTCCGAAGACCTCTTCCCTGGCGATACGCATCTCCGGTGTAACCCGATCCAGGATGGCAGGCTCCATGAACCAGCCGTAGGCCAGATCGCCTTCGGGGAGCCGCCGGCCTCCATAGAGCAATTCGGCCCCTTCCTCTACGGCTCCGTCGATATAATCCAGATTGCTTTGCAGTTGCCGTTCACTGACCGCCGGCCCCATTTCTATCCTGGGATGTAAACCGTTTCCCACCCGCAGGGTCCTGGTTTTAGCGGTGAGTTTTTCCAGAAAGGCATCCCGGACACCGTTTTCCACAATCACCCGGCTGGTCGCCGTACAGGCCTGACCGGTAAGTCCGAAGCCGGCCTTGATCACCAGATGGACCGCCAGATCCAAATCGGCATCGGCGAGTACGAGAGTAGGATTCTTCCCACCCATTTCCATCTGGGCGCGAGCCATACGCTGCGCGAGTTGCCCGTAGATCCCCCGGCCCACCGGGTAGGACCCGGTGAAGCTGAGCGCCTTGACCGCAGCATGGCCGGCCAGCTCATTTCCTATCTCGCTTCCGGGGCCGATCACCACATTCAATACCCCCTTCGGCAATCCGGCTTCGGCCATGGCCCGGGCAATTTCCAGAGACATGGCCGGTGCCTGACTGGCGGGTTTGAGGATCACCGTATTTCCGCACAGGAGTGCAGGAGCAAGCTTCCAGGCCGGAATGGCAATTGGAAAATTCCAGGGAGTAATCAACGCTACGACTCCCAAAGGCTCTCTGCGGGTATACAGGAAATTACCCGGCAGATCGTGGGGAATCGTCTGTCCGCCGAAGACATAGCTGTAACCTCCGAAAAAACGGAAGATGTCGATGGCCCGCTGCACCTCCCCCATGGATTCCGCCAGCGTTTTCCCCTCTTCGCGGGTGAGCAGGACAGCCAGCGAATCTTTCCGGCTGTCCAGAACCTGAGAGGCCCGGCTCAAGATTCGGCCTCGGGCGACGGCCGTCATGCCCATCCACTGGGGCAGGGCCTCTTGAGCGGCCTGAATCGCCTGCCGGCAGTCCTGTGGTTTGGAAGAAGGGTATTGGGCCACTATCTCCCGGGTATCGGCCGGATTGCCGGTTTCATATCGAATGCCGTTCTGGCTCTCCGTCCACTCGCCATCGATAAAATTCTGATAGACTTGCATAGTAAATCCCATCCTGCTTCAAAGAAGAACCGTTTTGTATACGAATATACGGGTGCTCTCAGGAAGATGTCAAGCAGGATTGCAAATACTCTCCTCCTGGTAATGAAAATTCAGATAGGGATAGTTCCTATACCCTTCCGCTGCCATCACAGGACCCTTATTACGTCTCAGGAATCTTGCAGCTCTCTTGACTTCGGTGCAGCCACCCTTTACAATCGCGAAATAATAGAAAGAGGGAAAACCATTCACCTCCATTTATCATTCTATTACCAGGAGAAGAAGCACATGAACCGCTTGATAATCGCCCTGATCGTTTCGCTTTGTCTCCCGCTCATGGCCTCGGCAGGAACAGCCGAAAAGCTGGGCTCCCTGCCCGCCGGAGCCTCTCCCGATTCCGTCGATTTCACGGCTACCGAGATGTACGTCCTAGCCCAGGGGACGATTTCCGTCTATTCGCTGCCGGACCTTGTCCTTCGGCGGACGTTTTGCGGCCCCGGCGGGGGAGCCGGCTTGCTTCTACCCAGACACCAATGGGACCAGACCGTCCGGATCGCCGGCGATAAAATCCTGGCCGAGGATAATAATAAAGTCTTGGTTTTCTCTCCCGACGGCCGCCTTCTGGAGGAAAAGCACAAGCCCAAAAACACTGTCTGGATCGTTCCTTTCGGAAAAGGCTATGCGGCGAAAAATATGATCGTGACCGGAACTCCGCCCCTCCAGGAAATTCGGCTCGTCCTGTACGACGCCGACCTGAAAGAAATCAAGGAGATCTACCGTCAAAAATGGTTCCAACAGCTGACCCCCAAGGGATTCGAGACGGAATTTCCCGGCGACCTGCTCCACTTCGCGGTGGCTGGAGATAAACTTTTCGTCGAAAAAAGCCCCGAAGGGTTCGTGGTCGGCATCTTCGATAATGAAGGGCGGGAGACCGCCTCGGCCCGTCCGGCCGGAGCGCCGATTCCGATGACTCCGGCTGACCGGGAGCAAACCATGGCCCGGCTGCGCCTTGAAAAACGGGTTGAGGCGATGATCGCCCGGAGCGGTTCCTGGGAGAAACTGCGGGAAATCTGGTCCCATGTGTTTGCCGACTCCAAACCGGCTTTGCGCGAAATACAGGCTTACGGCGACGACGTTCTCGCCCGGACGTTCAAACAGGAAGGCGATGAAGCGGCTTTTCTCCTCATCGACGCCCGGGGACGGGTCCGCAAGGAGATCGTCCTGCCGGTCGGGACCGACGCGGAAACGGAAGCACGTGTCTGCGGCACGGCCTTTTTTAAAGTCATCAGCGGCCGCGTCTATTTCCTGAAGTCCGGTCCCGCTCCCGGCGTCTGGGACGTATACGCAGCGACGGCGGCTGGTCTTTAATCTTCCGGCGGGTCCTCCGAAGGAAGACGAGCCGCGGCTTGCCTGAAGGCATTGACCGGTTGGACGCGGTTTTTCTCCCGCAAGACCGTTTATACTTTTTGGCTAAGGGCGCATGAAAAAGCGCTCGAACAGAGCCTCAGACCTGGTAATCCCTTCCGCAGTAAGCACCACGGATTTGGCTTTGTTTGCCGGATTTTCAATGTAACCCTTCTCGTGCAGCCGATTCATGGTTTCAAAATCGAATCCCTTCCAGGCTCGAATTTCGTCATGAAGTGTCAGGTAGAGAAGTGCCAGAACCGTATCGTCGATTTTGTCGTGATCGATTTCCATAAGACTATTTCCTGTCGGCTAAAGTAATATTGATATATTAGCCCAGATGTTTGACCGTCTTGATTTCGTTGTCAAGAAGCCGTAATCTTTGCAAAGACCCGGTATGTATGACGAAGCGGCAAAAAGTCGAAAATCCTACTGTGTGGTTTTTCCCGATGCCCATTGGACGCACGTTTCAGTCACAGACAAGAATGTCTGTGACACTTTTTACCGCTTCGTCATTCCTAACGCTCCTGCCGTACCGGGCTCCCGTTTTCTCATTTCCGTCCGGACGGGACATAGCAGGCCCAGCCATCCCAGGCCGGGTTGTCGGTCAGCCGGATCGGCCGGCTGCCGTCCAGATTGACCTGGTAGACCTCGAAATTGCCGTCTCGAACGCTCTGAAGAACAAGATGGAGACCGTCGACGGACCACATCGGATTTTCATCTCGCGTCTCGACCGCGGTGACCGCGTAATCTCCGCTTCCATCGGCGTTCATCACTCGAATCATTCCCTCCAAACGTCCACCGGCCCGAAACTTGCTCGCGTAGGCGATCTTGGTACCATCCGGCGACCAGACGGGGAAGATCTCCCACTCCGGTGTGTTGGTCAGCCTCGTTTGCCGGCTGCCGTCAGAGGTCATCGTGTAGATCTCGTAGTTGCCGTCGCGGTTGGACATGAATACGACCTTCGATCCATCGGGGGAAAGAAACGGGCGCTCATCGCGCGCCTCGTTGTGCGTCAGCCGGCGGGCATCCGAGCCGTCGGCATTCATGATCCATATTTCAGTCTTTTTCTTGAGATCGCGGATGAAGAGGATGCGCTTGCCGTCGGGTGTGAATTCGGGGTGCGCCTCATCTTCGGGTGTGGAGGTGATCCGATGCACATTGCCTCCGGTGACGGACATGCTGTAGATATCCATGTTATTGCCCCGGTCGCTGAGGAACAGGAACGTCTTCCCGTCAGGTGAAGCCGCCGGGCATAGATCCTGGGCCGGATGGTTGGTCAGGTTCTGCGGCATTTTCTCCCCGGGCAGAAGGATGTAGACATCCTTATTGTCGTTCCGGCCGGAGTAAAAGAGGACGGGATTCGCAATTCCGCCAGTAAGTGGAGAACCGGTTTCCGGACCGTAGGAGAAGTGCTGCTGGACCATCACCCAGCGGCCGTCCCGTTTTTCCAGGACGCCGGTCCAGCGTGTGTTTTCCCAATCGGCGGGTTTTTCCTTCCAGGTGTTGATGTCGTCCAGGATGCAGAAAAACCAGGCCACATCGCCGCCGCTCGACCGCTTGATTCGCAGGTCGCGTATTTCGAAGCGCACGGCCTTGAAATCGGGACTCATCCAGTGCCGCTCGGCCTGTTTGAATGCAGAGAATCCCCTGACCACGTCACCTTTGGGGTGCACTTCGAGATAATTCTCATCACCGGAGATCGTCTCATAGAGGAGCTTGAGATCTTTGTTCTTGGCCCAGCCTATGACTGCCCGGATGGCCTGTTCGATCCGGCCCAGTTCCTCCTTGTCCTGGGCATTGGCACTGGGCGTGGAGCATGGTCCGGCGGTGGACCGGAGAGCGAAGGCCAGACTCAGATAAATAGCGAGAATGATCATGGTTCTTTTCATAACTTATATTCCTCCGCCCCTATGGCCCGATGGACTTTCCAGGCGCTGTCGGCCTGTCGCCTTTAACCCCGGATTAATAGGAATTACCTTAGGGAATATATTAGCAGGAAAGCCTTGGAGCAAGGTATATAAAGGTAGAGAAACTTCTTAGAGGGAGAGAGCGTATCCCACAGATTTCGATGCTTGAGGAGCTTATGCACAACCGGTACCCATGAAAAGGGAAGACCTCTTTAGGTGCCTTTCAGGCTTGTTTCCACCGGGAGGACGCTGTAAACTCGATCCATGCTGGAAGAAGCCAATAAAGGAACCGGTT
>CAZTVS010000095.1:0-18781 GCA_964617125.1 uncultured Acidobacteriota bacterium | reverse complement strand
ACCAGTAACAGCATCTGGCTCTGATCCAGAGGCTGCGGTCCGCCCGCCAGATACCATTCGCTGCCTTTGGGATCGTAAAAGCTCCCGCCACGAATGATGACAAAATACTGGGTGCCGTTGTCGTATTCGTCATCGGTCAGCTGCCAGACGTTGCCGACCATATCTGCAACACCAAAGGGGCTGACTCCCGAGGGGAAGGCATCTACGGCAGTGGAGTGCCCCAGGGAAAGATTGCAGGCATCTTCCTTCTTCTCGACTCCCCATGGCCATGGTCTGCCATCCGTCGCCTGAGCCGCATATTGCCATTCCCATTCGGTGGGAAGGCGCTTCCCGGCCCAATCGGCGTAGGCTCGGGCGTCTTCCAGGCTGATATAGACAACCGGGTGGTTCTCCTCTCCCTGGGGAGGAGAACCATTCTGCCAATGTCTGAGAAAATTTCCATCCCGTACCGGTCGATACTGAGTGGCTTCCAGAAACTGGCGAAACTGGAGGTTGGTCACCGGATAACGGTCCATATAGAAGGTATTCATAGGGACGGTTCTCGGTTCGGTAAAGTCAGGATATGGGATCAAGCCCTCTTTTTTCGAGACTTGAAATCGAAACTCCCCGCTGCGAACCTCCACCATTCCATCCGGAGTATTGGCTGCAGGCAGGGTCTTCTCCAAGGACGGCAACTTGACCGGCAAGCCCGGCGGAACCGATAAAACATACTCGTCCTCCAGCTCTCCATCGAGCATCAGTCTCAAGATCAGCGGTCCTCGATACCGCCCCAGGACTTCCGCCATAGGCAAAACCATGGGTCCGGAGGAGCGAATTTCCGCCTGTGTCTCGTAAGAAGTATTTCCCTTCCATATCTCCAGCCGGCGGCCCTCCGGGGCCTGGATTCGGATCTGCCCGCGGAAGAAATCGGCTTCCACCTGCAATCGTTTGGACAAACGGGCAATACACCCCACGCTGCCATTCTGCCGCGGATCGCGCCAGGCACCGGTAAAGGGGGCGATGGAAACCGGGACCATTTTCTTCTCCGCGATCAGGGAATCGGGAATCTCCCGATGATTCCAGAGATCTACGAAATGGTATCCGTCACCGACCTCTGCGGCGAAGAGCTCTCCGTGATACCCCTCCGGACGTTCGCAATAGATGGTGTAGATCTTTTTCTCCGATCCGCCCCATTCATTGACCCACAGGTCATCTGCCTCCGTTGCGAGTAAAGGAATATTTCTACGACCGGTAAATACGGAGCTGTTCTCCCGCAGGATGCGCAGCGCCTGTCCCAGGTAGCGCCATTCTTCCCGATACCCTTCCGGACGCCCGGGGGCAAAGGCGTTCAATTCCACTCCATAACCGTTGAAGAAGGCGATGGAAATTTCCCGGCGAATGGGCGCCTGTCCCAGCAGGCAGACGCGAAAGATGGCGAAATCCGGCTTGATCAGCTTGTTCAGATTGAGGATCGGGGAGAAGAACAGGGCATCATGCACCCGTCCGCTGACAATGGACGGCATATCTTTGACCGTGGCCATCCCTTCGCTGTAGAGAATTACGCCGGGCTTGACGGCATCGCACGCCTGCTGCAATTCCAGGGAGGAGGCGCCCATCGTATCCAGCACGACGCCATCGGCATCGGTCGTGCGAATCAGGTCGCTCAGTCCGTCCATATGGGATTCGTTGCGTGCCCCTTTGTCCCAGGGATTATAGGCAACAAAAAACCGTGTCCCTTGTTTGTGGAGAAAGGAAACCGATTGTTTGAGCTGAGCCAGGCCGCCGGGCAAATCGCCATACAGGTCCCATTGCGACCGGGAATCCAGACCCAGTCTGGGCCATGTGGTCCAGAGTCCGAGGACGTCATAGCCTCCCAGCAGACTCCTTCCTTCTTCCAGCAATGGCTCCCAGAAGGACTGTTTTTCTTTGGCATCGAAAAAGGAATGGGACCAGGCAAATTGCAGCATGATGAGATAACTTTTTCTTATCCAGGCCAGATCGATACGCTCGAAGAGGCTATTGTCGAACCGGTCCAGGTCGAACAGCCAATGGTCCCGAAACATGCGCCGCAGCCCCTCCTGCCATGCGCCCAGATAGGTGTCCGCATACAGGTCATATTCTATGGTTCCTCCCGGCTGCAGTTGAACCCGGTACCGGCGGACTTCGGCCTTTGCCGTGCTTCTCTTCCGTATCAAGGCACATACGGATGTGGAACCTCCTTCTATGACCGAAAATCCAAGGTCCCATGCATTATCGGGAAGAATGACTCCCACCGGCTTTTTTCCCGGTCGAAAGAGGTTGGCTCGAGCCAGAGGTACGGTTTCCGGCCCGGCAGCGGTGATGAAGATGTGGGCCGGATCTCGTCCGAAAGGCACCAGGTTGGAAATGGTCCGGGTTCGGGAAGCGGTATTCTCCAAAAACAGTTTCGCTTTCCAGCAGGGCAGATAGGGCGGATCGAGCAGCAATCGGCCGCGGATTCCCTCTGCCAGGAAAAAGGTGATTTCCTGACCATGGCGTTCCGCTCCGGATGCTTCCCGGGATGTGACCTCTTTTTGATCGATTTCCAGAGAGAAGAGCGGTGTGCCCTCGGGAAAAGAGAAGGACTGTTCCACCGCCAGCACGGCGCGATCGACAGTCAGTCCCTCCGTCAGCGACAACTCCAGATCGACGATGGGAGGTGCGGCCCACGCCGTATGGGAAGCCACAGATAGAACTGCGGAAAAGGCCAGGAAAACAACGTAGTATTTCGTTTTCATAAGCGTGAATGGTACTACAACCGGAGGATTTAGGGAAACAGGAGTCCGGAGCCAGGAGCCAGAAGTCAGAATGCAGAAGTCGGAAGTGGGCAGTGGAGAGTTTTGTTGCTCCATTGGAGCGGGAAAAGTGGCACAGACATTCTTGTCTGTGACTGAAACGCTTGTCCAATGGGCGTCTGGAAAAGCTATACAGACGGAAGGACACCTCTGTGCCTGGGTGTCAGGACGGATTTCCCGTCAATACATTCCGGATCGCTGCAATATTTTCCAGTGGAGTGGCGTAGGGCAAAATACCGGTCCCCAAGATATAGTTGCGGCAGTCCGCCAGATCCCGACAGGTTTCCTGAACCATCCGCCCAATCTCCTCCGGGGATCCTTCCGCGATGGGACGCGGAGGAAGGTTGACCCGGAATAGCGATTGGGAATTGGCCTGCAGAAGCTCCTTCCTTTTGGCGGGAGGAATGGAAAAATCCAGCAGAAACTGATTGGCTTCGCTCTCCAGGAGATAGGGCAGAATCGAGGCGGTATTGCCGCCAAGAATCAGCGGCCGGTGCATGACACCGCGCTCTTTCAATCTTCGAAAAATTCTCTGGTGATACGGCAGGATGAGATCCCGGTAGAGACGCGGAGAGATCAGGGGTGGGGAGGCGAAGGAATCGAAAACCACGACCCCGGCCCCCACAGCGACAAAGGATTCGGCATATCTCAGGATCCAAGCGGTACAGCGATCCAGCAGGCGCTGCACCGATTCCGGTTCTTCCAGGACCGCCTGCAGCAGATTTTCGCGCCGGCACACGGTTGCGGCCATGGAGAACGGTCCACTGACGGCTCCCCTTACCGGCAGATCATTCCCGAATCGGGACACCGCCCAGGCAGCGGTTTCCACAAACAGAGGCATCCTGCCCTGCAGGGTGGAAGGTACGGAAGGCAGGCGATCCGCCTCTGCAGGATCATCCATCCATGGCGTTTCGATCAGCGGCATGGGATGACCGTCCTGGCGCAAGAGGCGGCAGCCGACGGCCTCCGCCTCGACATTGTAAATGTCGTACCCCACCGTAAGGACATCCGCCCGGATCCAATCGACTTCTCTCTCCAGCGCCGTTTGCATCTCCCGTTCGGTTTGCCCGAAAAGATGCGCCGGGATCTCGGCCAACGACGCCTTGAAATCGTATACGGCTGGCAGAAACAACAGCCGGTCGAGTTCATTCCTTTCAAAGAAGGAGTTCCAGCGTAAACGGGACGTCATGCATGTTTGCTTCATAGGTTTGAAAGCTGTTCCAGTTCCAGACTCTTCTCTTCCCAAAGGGAGGTTTTTTCCTTCAATCGTTCCTTAGCCTCTTCCCAGGCACGCAGGGATTTCTGTGCGTTCTCGGACACTTTAAAAAAATCGGCATCGGCCATGCGCTTTTCCATCCGGGCGATGTCCGTTTCCAAAGATTCGATTTCCGCTTCCATGGAGGCGACCTGGTCTCTCATACCTTGCAGCTTCTGAGGATTGATCCTGACGGTCTTTCCCCGGCCCGCGTTTTCTGGCGAGGAAGGGGTTGTGTCCTCCGTCACCCGGGAATCGGCCGGTTCCGGAGATACGGCACCCTCCTCGGGCACAGCCTTCATACGAATGGCCCGCAGATCGTCCGAAACCTTGACACCGGTCTGGAAGTTTTCATCCTCCTGACGCTTTTTCCATAAGAAGTCTTCATAATTTCCCGGATAGCTTTCCACCCGGCCTTGACCGATCAACAGGACACGAGTGGCCAGGGCATCGATGAAGTAGCGGTCATGAGAAACGAAGACCACCGTACCGCTGAACCTCTTCAGCGCGTCCAGCAACACCTCTTTACTTTCCATGTCGAGATGATTGGTCGGCTCGTCCAGCAGCAACAAATTGGCCTCGGTCAGCAGAATCCTGGCCAGGGCCAGACGGTTGCGTTCTCCGCCGCTGAGAACCGTCGTCCTTTTGAAGACATCGTCTCCATGGAATAGAAAACTACCCAACAGGCTGCGAAGATGGGGAACCATATCCATGGGAGCGGCACCGGTTAGGGTTTCCAATACGTTGAGCCGCGGATCCAGATCCTGCTCCTGGTCCTGGGCAAAATAGGCGGGAAAGGTGTTGTAACCCAAGCGAAACTGTCCGGCCTGGCACTCGTCTCTTTCGGCCATTATGCGCATCAAAGTGGATTTACCCGCCCCATTAGGACCGACCAGCGCGACTCTTTCCCCCTGTTCGATGACCAGATCCAGGTTTTGGAAAACACACAGGGGACCATAACATTTTCGTATGCCTTCCAGTTCCAGGACCCGCCTGCCGCTGCGCGGCGGCTGGGGAAATCGAAAATGTATCGTCTGCCGCGCCTCGGGCAGATCGATCCTTTCGATCTTTTCCAGTTCTTTGATTCGACTCTGCACCTGTTTGGCCTTGGTCGCCTTATAGCGGAATTTATTGATGAAGGTTTCCAGTTTTTCGATATGTTCATCCTGGCGCCGTTTGGCCTCCTTGAGGGAGTCGACCTTGTTTTCCCGCTGTTTGAGGTAACTGGAATAGCCGCCGGAATAGGATTCCAGCTTTCTTCCGAAGAGATCGATGATACGCTCTACGGTGGCATCCAGGAAAAAACGGTCGTGAGACACCACAATGAAGGAGAAGGGATATTCCTGCAGATAGGTTTCCAGCCAGTTGCGCGCCTCCAGATCCAGATGGTTGGTGGGTTCGTCGAGCAGCAGCATGTTCGGCTTTTGCAGCAGCAGCTTGGCCAGGGCAATACGCATCTGCCAGCCTCCGCTGAAGGTCTCCACCGGTTTCGACCAGTCTTCCGGTAAAAAGCCAAGTCCGTTGAGGATCTGTCCCGCCTCGGCCTCGAGCCGGAATCCACCATGAAGATAAAAAATCGATTGCAGCTCCCCGTAGCGCTCCAGCGTCGCTTCCGCCTCCGGGTCGTCCTGGGCCATGTGCTGCAGCTTCTCCGCCAGAAGATGCTGCTCCTCTTCCATCCGCAAGAGATCGCCGAAAACCGAAAGGGTCTCTTCCATCAGCGTTCTTCCCGAGGCGGCAATGCCCTCCTGCGGCAGATAGCCCAAGGTCGTTCCTTTGGCAATATCGACACTGCCGCTATCGGGTTCCACCAGGCGGGCCACCAGCTTCAGGATGGTCGATTTTCCACTCCCGTTGTTGCCCACCAGTCCGAGCCTTTCTTTCCTGCCAAAGAAAAAGCTCAGGTCCTGGAACAGTGTCTGGCTCAAATAGCGCTTGGTAACCGAGTTCAGTTGAATCATGGCAGGAGAATATAACGCATGCCATCCCTCCGAGTCCAAAACAAACTTACGGCGGAGTCGGAGTCGAAAACCGGAACCTGCAGATTCTACTTCAGCTTCCAGCCGGAACGATATTTCCGACTGAGTAAGCGGTTGGCTTCTGCGACGTTGGTAATTTTTCTCTTCCGGGGATCCCACGCTATCCGTCTTCCCGCCCGGTAGGCCACTCCACCCAGATGGTTGGAGATGGTGAGCAGACCGCTATAAGCAAAATGACAGGTAGTCGGAGCCCCCGTTTTGCAGGCATGGATCCACTCCAGGTGGTGGCCGATGCTGTCCAGTATGGTCGGTTGCGGACGGATGAAATCCTTGTACTTTTCTTCCGGAAGGAGCACATGTTGCCGGTAATCACTCAGGAGCATGCCCGCTTCCCCGACAAACAACACCCCATTGGCCCATTGAGGGATCTTCTTCTCTGTCCAGAGGGCCGGTTTATAGCTCCCCTGATACCAGGTCATCTTCACCGGAGGCAATGGGCCCCTGGCCCCGAACTCATAGGTGGTGGACATGGAGGCGGGAGCGATCTCTGCGTGCACCGCCGGTCCGGAACTTTCGATGAACAAGGGGTGTTCGAGCTTTAAAGCCCAGAAGGGGAGATCGTTCCAATGACTGCCCAGATCGGACATGGTTCCATTGGCGAAATCCCACCAGCGATACCATTTGGGTCCCGGCAGGTAGACATCGTTATATGGTCTCCAGGGAGCGGGTCCAATCCACAGGTTCCAGTCGATATGAGCAGGAACGGGCATGGTTTCCTTGGGCCGGTCGGTAACAAAAACAATGTCCTTGTTTTTTTCCGCATCCTCCTTGCTCTGTAGTCCCCATGCCCGTGAAACCCATACGTGCACCTCTTTGACCGGGCCGATGGCGTTTCCCTGTATCAATTCCACGACTCGCCGGTAGTTGGTGCCGGCATGTATCTGTGTTCCCATCTGGGTGGCCACACCGGCCTTTTTCGCCGCCTCCATGACTGTATAGGCTTCGTGAACATCGCGCGTAAGCGGCTTTTCGCAAAAGACGTGCTTCTTTTTCCGCAACGCGGGCAGAACGGCGAAGGCATGCGTATGCTCGGTGGTACTGACCACGACCGCATCGATATCTTCCACTTTGGCATATAACTCGCGGAAATCGCGATAGCGGCGGGCCTGTGGGTATAGCTGTCCGGCTCTTTCCAGATACTGGGCATTCACGTCACACAGAGCGACGATGTTCTCACCGGCCACCTCCTTCATATTTCCGGCGCCTCGTCCGCCACATCCGATGATTGCCAGATGAAGCTTCTCACTGGGGGCCCGGCTGGAAAGGATGGCCGGAAATCCCAGCGGGGCACCGGCGAGCAACAACCCGGTTTGAAGAAAGGTCCGACGGGAAGGAACAGAGTCGATAAAGGATTTAGCGTTCATAAGTAAAACCTCCGGTTGATATAGGCCTGAACGGATTTTCACGGATTATCCCTGCTTCCGCAGCTTATACACACTCGATTTCAGATCTTTACAGCTGATGACATTATATGCTAAAAATAAAATTCGATTTAGTCCTATGGGATCAGGACATACATTGAAGAAGCATATTGTTTTCACGTCGCACTCGCCCATCCCTGGAGATGGATAATGCCCGATAGCTATACGATTCTCATCATAGACGATGAGGCTATGGTTCGCTATACCCTGACCGCCCTTCTGGAAGAACACGGGCATAAAGTCATGGAGGCCTGCAATGGGGAAGAAGGCGTAGCCATCTTTAATCGGGAGAAGCCGGATATCGTTTTGACGGATATCCGCATGCCGAAGATGGACGGGTTCGATGTAATTCGCTATATCAAAGAAAAGGATCCCGACATTCCGGTCATAGCCATAACCGGGGTTACCGATCCGTCTCTGGTGGAAGAGGTCATCCGTAAAGGGGCCTGGAACTGCCTTTTCAAACCTATTACCAATTCTCATCTCCTGTCGGAAACCATCCGGCAGGCGTTAAGAAAGCCCGCCTGACCGGTGGATAAAAAAAGGGTGCTGGCTGTGCGTTGAGGCGAAACCGGAAGTCAGAAAAGATGAAGCCGCAAAAAATATCATTTCAGGCGTTTCTCAACTGACTGCAAAAAATTATGAGTAGGGGCACGGCACGCCGTGCCCTGGCGACCTTAGAATGGGGGCTCCCTTTGGGCACGGCACGCCGTGCCCCTACAACAGCTGATGCATTTTACTATAGCATGATTTTTTGCGGCTTCATCAGAAAAGGGCGAGACTTGACTCGCCCTTTTCGTCGTTATCTATCCCTCAGGGCACGGGTAACACCGGTACGGCCGTGAAAATATCGTTGCCCTGAATCGGAGACTGGAAGCGATAAAGCAACCCGGTAGCCAGAATGCCCTGGTTCGAGGTGATTTCCACCATCCCTTCGGGGATCGAACTGAGCCCGGAAAAATACTGCGATACGAACTGGGCCATCTGTTCTCCAGGATTCAAAGTGAAGACGAACGGAGTGGGTGTGGCCACGACCCCATTGGCCTGGATCAACCTCATACTGACCTGCACCGTACTTTCATTCGGATTGGCGATCGCAATACCCGTATCGTTGAACAGACCAAACTGGGGTATGGCGACCATCATCTTTTTCAGACGATAGGAGGGATAGACCGTCGCTTCCGAGATGGCCTTCCCCCCGGCTGAATACTGATAGACAACCAGGCCGGAGATGGGCCAATTGGCAAAGACCTGGCACCAGCCACGCTTCAGCGTGTCCCCACTCTCCTCCAGACGAACGCTCATGGAGCCGTAAGGTACCAAAACCGTATTCAGGGCGCTGGCCTCCACATCGTTCACCTTCAAGGTCAGAGGCTGTCCCATCGGAGAGATGAAACGCATGACGATCTGGACCGAGACGTTATTGGGGTTATACAGGTTGGCATAGGTCTTGTAACCCTGTCCCGCAGCGATTTGCGTAAACTCAAGCTGATTGGCCGGACCGAGATTCGGCATGGTCGTGGTGGTCGAGGTCGAGGTGCTGGTGGTGGTGGAGGAAGTGGTGCTCGAAGATGTAGTGGTTGTAATCGGTATGATGATGGTGGTGGAGGTCGTGGAAGAGGAGGTAGAGGTCGAAGTCGAACTGGAGGAAGTGGTGGAAGTGGAGCTGGTCGAACTCGAGGAAGTAGTCGTGGTGGTTTGATCGACCGGTCGTTCGAAGAGAAACACATCGGTAGCATTATTACTGTCCAGGAGAACTAGGTTGGTGGCGAGGGAGTGATATGCGATCAAACGCCCAAGGGTGGAGATCGCCGGTGTCCCTCGATCCACAGGTCCAAAGGCTGGAGATAATCCTGAGGCCAGATTCCCGGGTGTCCCTGAGGAATCGATGGAAACCAGGGATATGTTCCCGGAATTCCGGTCGTAGAGAAAGATGTCGGACACGCCATTCGAATCGTTGGTGACCAGGTTGTTCGCCAAAGAACGGAAGGCCACAAAACCGCCGTCGGAAGAGACAGCCGAATTGTCCGAAGTATCGTTTCCTTCCACTCCGCCGTAGGAGACCGAGATCCTCAGGATGGAGGAAAAGCCGAATTCATCGAAAATACCATTGGCGTTGGTGTCCCGGTCACAGAAGAAGATATCGGCTTTGTTGTTGCTATCGCCGGAGACCAGATTGGTGGCCAGAGAGGTAAAGGTCACATAGCGGCCGTTAGCGGACAAGGCCGGCTGGTAGGAATGATTGTTCCCTTCCGAGATATCGGCAGCCGAGGAGATTTTAACGGTCTTGATGGCACCGGCCTCATCAAAGATCCCGTCCTGGTCCGTATCGCGGTCATGGATGAAAACATCATCCTTCCCGTTTGAGTCGCTGGCAACCAGATTAGTGGCGGAAGAGTGAAAGGCGACGAATCGTCCATCGGCGGAAAGCGCTGCAATCCCCCGATATCCTTCGGTAAAACCGGAAGGACCATTCGACTCCTGACCAGCGGAAGAGACCGAAACACGGACCACCTTATGCGGAGAATTCATATCGTAGACAAAGATGTCCGGCTGCCCGTTGTTGTCCCCGGTTACCAGATTTCCGGCGAAGGAGACGAAAGCCACGTATCGACCGTTGGCGGATATCGAAGGATAGAGTGACATACCGTTGGCCTGGACCCCGGTAGAAGAAACGGAGACACGGGTCGTTTTGATATCGCCTGCCTTGTCAAAAATCCCGTCTCCGCTCAAATTCCGGTCATGGACAAATATATCCGGGCAACTACCCGGAACCGAATAGGTATCGCAGGTATTGGTGTCGTCATCCGTCAGGTTGGTGCTTTCCGACCAGAAGGTGACATAGCGACCGTTCTCCGAGATCGCCGGCAGATAAGAATCGCCGTTTCCCTGGGAACCGTTATTATGCACGGAAAGGCGCACGGTCCTGAAGGATTCCAGCTGGCGCGTCCGCACAAAAATGTCATTCACACCATTCGTATCGGCGGCGACCAGAGGTGCCTGTGACCAAAAAGCTACGTGGTATCCGTCCAGGGCGTAGGAAACGCTGGGATTGAAAGAGGCCTTTCCGGAATCGCTCTGGGCTCCGGAATGGTTCACGGAAACCCTGGATG
The DNA here is from genome assembly GCA_964617125.1 of uncultured Acidobacteriota bacterium. GTDB lineage: Bacteria > Acidobacteriota > UBA6911 > CAINFC01 > CAINFC01 > CAZTVS01. Next base: position 8,161 of record CAZTVS010000095.1, on the reverse strand, counting down.
TGGTAATAGCGAGGGTAGCCTCGGTCGGCCGGTCGGCGGATGAAATAGCCGGTAGGACAATAAAAAAGAATAGGCAAGTACAGGTAAATACAGCCATCGTTCGAAAACGTGTTCTCATGGTATGAAACCTCCTGGATTGGGCCTCATTGTATCACTCTTTCCTGGATTATAAAAAGATTCGTATTCTTTTTTTTCTGATTTTACCGGGATATAGGCTACAATTTTCGCTAGATCTTAACGGCAGTTATCTATAAATCAAGGATGGATCCAATTTATCTTTTATCAGGAGATACAGCATGGCAGACTCACATAGTTCTTCCTCTCGTCCGTTGTCCAGTCGTCTGATCGGTCAGCTTCCCAAAGTCGGCATTCGCCCCGCCATTGATGGCAGAAGAAAGGGGGTTCGCGAATCCCTGGAAAAGCAAACCATGACCATGGCCCGGACCGTCGCCGATTTTATCACCCGGAACGTCCGGCACTCGAATGGTTCTCCCGTCGAATGTATCATCGCCGACAACTGCATTGGAGGAACCGCCGAAGCGGCACAGACAGCGGAACAGTTTGATCGACAGGGAGTGGGTGTAACCCTCACGGTAAGCCCATGCTGGTGTTACGGGGCAGAGACCATGGATATGGATCCTTTCCAGCCCAAGGCCGTATGGGGATTCAACGGGACCGAACGCCCCGGGGCCGTTTATCTCGCCTCGGTGATAGCTGCCCATGCACAAAAAGGGCTTCCCGCCTTCAGTATTTACGGAATGGATGTACAGGATTCCGACGATACGATCATTCCCGAGGATGTTCAGGAAAAGATTTTGCGCTTCGTTCGTTCCGGAATTGCCGTGGCCACCATGCGGGGAAAAACCTATCTTTCCATGGGAGGCACTTCCATGGGTATCGCCGGATCGATGATCCAGCCTTCCTTTATGGAAAAGTATCTCGGACTCCGCACCGAGGCGATCGATATGTCGGAATTCACCCGTCGCATCGAAGAAAGAATCTACGATCAGAAGGAATTCGAAAAGGCCCTGGGCTGGGTAAAGACCAACTGTCGTGAAGGCAAGGATTATAATAAGGCCTCACTGCAAAAGACACGGGCGGCAAAGGATCAAGATTGGGAATTCTGCGTAAAAATGGCCATGATCGCCCGGGACCTTATGATCGGCAATGCCCGCCTGCAGGAGATGGGATATGGAGAAGAAGCGCTGGGAAGAAATGCCATCGCCTCCGGTTTTCAGGGACAGCGACAGTGGACCGACCACTTCCCCAATGGAGACTTCATGGAGGCCATTCTCAACTCCTCCTTTGACTGGAATGGAATCCGTCAGCCCTTTATTCTTGCCACAGAAAATGATGCCTTGAACGGTATCTCCATGTTATTCGGACATCTGCTCACCGGCACGGCCCAGATTTTTGCCGATGTGCGTACCTACTGGAGTCCGGCAGCCGTCAAGAGGGTCACCGGTTGGGAACCGGAAGGTCCGGCGGCCGGCGGCTTCCTGCATCTCATCAACTCCGGGGCGGCCGCACTGGATGCCGCGGGAAAACAGTCCCTTGGCAATTCACCGGCAATCAAGCCCTACTGGGAAATCGATCCGAAAGAAGTGGAAGCCTGCCTGGCCGCAACCACCTGGTGTCCCGCTTCCCTGGAGTACTTCCGGGGAGGAGGATTCTCCAGCCATTTCCTTTCTCCCGGAGGAATGCCGCTTACCATGTGCCGTATCAACCTGATCGATGGATTGGGACCGGTGCTGCAACTGGCCGAAGGATATAGTGTGGAACTCCCGGAAAAGGTCAACGAGGCACTGGAACTGCGCACCGATCCGGGCTGGCCAACCACCTGGTTTACCCCTCGGATCACGGGGAAATACCCCTTCACCGACGCCTACAGCGTGATGGCCAACTGGGGCGCCAATCATGGAGCCCTTTGTTACGGTCATATCGGACTGGATATGATTTCCCTGGCCTCTCTGCTGCGTATACCGGTTTATATGCATAACCTCCCCCAGGAAAAGTTATTCCGTCCTGCCGTCTGGTCAGCCTTCGGAACCAGCGATCCCGAAGGGGCCGATTACCGCGCCTGCGCCAATTTCGGCCCTCTATACGGCAGATAGAACGGAATCCATAGAATCTCTAATTTGAACTTAGCCTCAAGGGTAACACTATGCAAGAGACAAAGACTTCGTACCTGGCTGTTGATCTGGGGGCCGAGAGCGGAAGGGCCGTCCTCGGTATCTTCGACGGGAAAAGGCTCCAACTTCAGGAAATCGCCCGTTTCCCCAATGGACCCTTCGCGGTAGGCGACACACTGCGATGGAATGCCGCCGGTCTGTTCGATTCCATCCAAGAAGCGATCGGGAAGGCTTTCCGGTCCGACACCCTGCCCCCCTCTTCGTTGGGTTTGGACACCTGGGGCGTAGATTTCGGACTATTGGACGCACGGGGCGATCTGATCGATCTCCCCTATCATTATCGCGATGCCAGAACCAACGGCATCATGGATGCTTTGTTTGCCCAAATCCCTCGCGAGGAGGTTTTCCAGCACACCGGACTGCAATTCATGCAGTTCAATACCCTGTTCCAGCTCTTCGCCTTGAAGCGCGATCATCCGGACATTCTGGAAAAAGCCGCGGTCATGCTGATGATGCCGGACCTCTTCAATTACTGGTTGACCGGCCGCCAGGCGTGTGAACGGACCATCGCCAGCACCAGTCAATGTTACGATCCGCAAAAACGTCAATGGGCCTATCCTCTCCTGGAAAAGGCCGGAATCCCGGGTTCGCTTTTCCCCGAAATCGCCTCGCCGGGAACCGTCCTGGGACCGATTTCATCCGAATTGGCCAAAAAACTGGGCATTCCGGCCATCCCTGTCATCCTTCCCGGATGTCACGATACGGCCAGTGCTGTCGCCGCCGTACCTGTAAGCGAAGAATTTGAAAACGACTTTGCTTATATCAGCTCGGGTACATGGTCTCTGATCGGGGCGGAACTGAGCCGGCCGGTGGTAAACCGGGAGAGCCTGGCTTTCAATATGACCAATGAGGTAGGTGTTCAGGATACCATACGGTTTCTGAAAAACCTCTCCGGACTCTGGCTGGTCCAGGAGTGCCGCCGCACCTGGAAGGAGAAGGGGGAAGATCTGAATTATGACCAGATTACCCAGCTGGCGGCAGAGGCACCTGCCTTCCAGAGCCTGGTGGATCCCGACGATCCTCTCTTCCTGGCCCCCGGCGACATGCCCGCCCGTTTTCTGGAATACTGTCGCCGGACAGGACAGGCACCGCCGGTAACCAAGGGGGCCATCGTCCGTTGTGCCCTGGAGAGCGTCGCTCTGAAAACACGCTGGGTCATCGACAAGCAGGAAGCCTTATTGGGACGAAAGCTGCGTATCGTTCATATCGTCGGAGGAGGCACACAGAATCGTCTGCTCAATCAATTGATCGCCAATGCCGCCGGACGCACCATCCTTACCGGCCCGGTGGAGGCTACGGCCATCGGCAACATCCTCATGCAGATGCTGGCTCAGGGGTGCATTCCATCGCTGCGGGAAGGACGAAACATCGTACGGAATTCATTCCCTATCGAGGCCTTCCAGCCGGAGGAAAAAGACGCATGGCAGAGGGCCTATGAACGTTTTCAGTCCCTAATTAGAATTGGAGATTTTTAACATTTTCCCTTAGCCGCACAGGGATGCGATGATTTCCGAAAGGAGCAGCATGAGAAAGGCAATGCATTTTCGTACCCTTGTTTCCTTCACTCTCCTCTGTCTCTTGGCGACCTTGTGGAGTATGCATGGTATTACTGTGGCCATGGCCGCCGCCGAACCCTGGGAAAAGCTCTTCGACGGGAAAACGCTTCAGGGATGGACCCAGCGCGGCGGTAAAGCCGTCTTCAAGGTGGAAGGCGAGCAGATTGTCGGTAGAACAGTGCTGGAAACACCCAACAGCTTTCTCTGCACGGAAAAGGTATACGGTGATTTCATCCTGGAACTCGATTTCCAGGTGGATGCCAGGCTCAATTCCGGGGTGCAGGTGCGGGGCCTGAGCTTTCCCGAATACATGGATGGCAGGGTTCATGGATATCAGGTGGAAATCGATCCCTCGACTCGCGCCTGGAGCGGGGGCATTTATGATGAAGCCAGGCGCGGCTGGCTCTATCCTCTGGACCAGGATGAAAAAGCACAGAAGGCCTTCCGGCCGGGGAAATGGAATCATTTCCGTATCGAAGCGATCGGGAACACGTTAAAGACATGGCTCAACGATGTGCCCACCGCTCATCTTGTCGACGATCAGACGCAGGAAGGCTTTGTGGCCCTGCAGGTGCACTCCATCGGCAGCAAAAAAGAGATGGAAGGGGTTCAGGTCCGCTGGCGCGGCATACGCATCATCACCCAGAGCCCCCAGAAGTATGCCAAATCCATTCCGCTCCCGGCCAAAGACATGATCAACCGATTGACCAGCAACGAACAAAAGGAAGGTTGGAAACTGCTCTTCGACGGCACGAGTACCGATGGATGGAGAGGTGCCCGACTCACCGGTTTCCCCCCGACCAGCTGGGAGATCAAAGACGGGATGCTTTCCACTTTGGAATCGGGCGGGGCTGAATCCAGACAGGGTGGCGATATCGTCACTCTGGAAAAATTCAGTCAGTTCGATCTCCGGGTCGATTTCCGGCTCACTCCGGGAGCCAACAGCGGCATCAAATATTTTGTCGATACCGAATTGAATAAAGGCCCGGGATCGGCCATCGGCCTCGAGTATCAGATCCTGGACGATGCCTTACATGCCGATGCCAAGAAGGGACGCATGCCCGGGATACGAACACTGGCCTCCCTCTATGATCTGATCCGCGCCGAGAACAAGCACCCCCGGCTCATAGGAGAATGGAACCATGCCCGGATCCTGGTTCAGGGAAAAAAAGTCGAACACTGGTTGAATGGGGAAAAGGTGCTGGAATACGAAAGGGGGAGTGAATCTTTCCGCAAGCTTGTCTCGGAGAGCAAATATAAGATCTATCCCGGATTCGGCGAACTGGAATCCGGCCCAATCCTGCTGCAGGAACACGGCAACCGCGTATCCTTTCGCAACATACGCATCCGGCCGCTGAAATAATACCTATTGAGAGGGGGCGGATTTCAAACCCGCCCCTGCTGCAAACCGCCATGGTCCATCAGAGGCATGGTGCGGTCAGATCGCATTTAACTTGTCGCGATTGCTATAGACTTTCCGGATGGCGTTGATCAAGTCATCCATGTCAGCCTTGGTACCCAATAAAGGACCGGAGGCCCAGAGCATTACCATTTCCTGACAAACCTGATCGCATTTCGGCAGGTGCAGCTCCGCATGGAATTTCTTCAGCCTTTCCGTTCCGAACATAGCCCTATATTCCGGTAGGGTCTGAATATGTTCCGTCCAGGGTTCCTTGTGCAGGCCGTTGGCGATATACGGACTCAGGCTGATACCTTCGGCGGCCACGGCCTTCAGGAACTTTTCTCTCGGCGCGTTGTTGAAGTGTTCCTTTTTATACGACCACGTATAGAGGTAGAAAGAGCCGGCTGTGGTCCCCGGATAGATCTTTTGCGGCACCAGACCGGGAATGTCCTTGAGCTGCTCGGTCAGGTACTTGGCATTACGGTTGCGGGTGTTATGGCGTTCCCGCAGGCCCGGCATCTGGCCGAGCAGAACGGCGGCCTCGAATTCGTTCATGCGGTATTTGGAGCCGATGGTCAAGGTACGACCGTTTTTGGCTGTGCCGTGATTCATCACCGTCCAGCATTTATCCATCAGTTCCTCGTTTTCGCTGATGATCCCCCCGCCCTCTCCGCAGCAGAACACCTTGCTGGTCTGGAAAGAAAAGCAGCCGGCGTCGCCGATCAGACCCACCATCTTGCCCTGATATTCCGCCAGGATGGCCTGGCAGGAGTCTTCGATCACCTTCAGGTTATGTTTTTTGGCAATCTCCATCATACGCTGCATGTTGCACGGCTGCCCCATGATGTGCACCGGCATGAGGGCTTTGGTCCGGCTGGTCACTTTTCTCTCGACATCCTCGGGGTCCATCTGGTACGACTCCGGATCGAGATCGGCCATCACCGGCAGCGCCCGGCTGACCAGGATACTCTGGATGGTTCCGGGGTCGGTGTAGGGAGAGGTGATGATCTCGTCTCCCGGACCGATGCCCAGGGCTTCCACTACCGTGTTCAGCGATTGCGTCCCCGAACCTGTACTCACGCTGGTTTTGATGCCGAAGAGTTTGGCAAACTCATTCTCGAAGGTCGGCACCGTTCCGTTTTTCGACTGTATGCGGCACCAGATCCCGCTACGGGTGGTTTTTACAACCTGTTCCACCACCTTTTCATCGACATAAGGCCAATCCGGCCATTTCTTATTGGGAGCTACGGGTGTTCCTCCAAGAATGGCCAGCTTATCGGCTTCTTTGCTGACCGGAGTAAAACTCCCTAAAACCGGGATGGAAGCGGAAACGGCCGCGACAGCCGAACCGGCGGCTGATGCAGAAATAAATTTCCTTCTGGATAAATCTTTGTTTTTCATAATCGTTCGAAATACTCACATGGAATTTTGTTACATTTTACCGGTGAGAAAATGGTTCCTCACTCTACACTCACCGCGGCCTTCCCCTGTCTGCGCGAAAGCCGCTTCAACAATATGATGGATTTTCGTTCCTTATTATAGTTTCTCTGCCTCTCCGGCGGGAGATCGGAGATGGTCGCTTCCAGAAATCCGAGCTGTGCGAACCAATCGGATGTACGGGTAGTCAACACGAAGACTGCTTTGAGTCGCAGGGCCATGGCCCGATCCACCAGGTAGCCGATGATCTTCCGGCCGATGCCCAGATTTTTATAGGTTTCATCGACGACGACGGCAGCGATTTCTCCCTGCCGATCACTGTAAACATGGAGCGCTGCGCAGGCGTGTATGGTTCCGTCCACCTCGTAGACGTAGTAATCTTCAACCTTCTCCTCGAGGTCGGCGGCGGTCCGGGGCACCAGAATCGCCTCCTCGATGGCGGGCTGCATCAGGCGGAGCACCTCCGGAATGTCCGCCGAAGTCATCTGCCGGATATTTTCATGTTGATTGGAATAGATCATGACACCCAGACCACGGTTCGAGAAGATTTCCTTCAGGATCATCCCATCCGCCGCGCCGTCGATAATGTGCACCCGCTGCACACCGGAGCGGCAGGCCCGGTAAGCCAGACCGATCATTTCCAGACAGGTATCGTCTTTTTTATCGCTGTTTTGCTCCAGAAACAGGCCGGCATCGATTACGGTAAGTTGCGTTATCGTACCGTCGTCGGCGATGGTAGTCCCTTCCGGAATGACATAATCTTTTGCCCGGATCCGGCCGCCGTTGGTCAGAAAGAACAGCTTGGCCGCCTTCAGAGACACGCTGATGGTATAGGCCAGCTCGTTGGAGGAAAGATTGTAGGGCTTTCCCCTTGCGCTCCAACCGATGTTGGGGAAAATGGGGATGAGCCCGTCGCCAAGGACATTTTCCACGATGTTCGACTGCAGCCTTTCAACGATGCCCGAACTCTGGAAATCGATGCCATCGCGCACTCCGATGCTGCGCGCCTTCACCCAGTTGCCGATCACGGCGTGGGCCCCGCATTCGGCCAGAACGGTCATGATTTTATTGGAAACATCAAAGGCTGCCATTTTGATGAAAGGAATCGATTCGGGCGGCGAGATCCGTACGCCGTTCACATGCTTGCATTCCATCCCATAGGTTGTAAGTACCTCATCGATTCTGCTCCTGGCTCCCGGAACCAGAACGATGCGAATGCCCATGCGATGAAGGAGAACGAGATCTTTGATGAGGATGGGGATAAACGGGCTGGCAATCAGTTCGCTGGATATTTTAATGACGAAGGTCTCACCTCTAAACTGGTCGATGTAGCCGAATGTCTGCCGGATGATCTCGACATGTTCTTTGAGTACGGTTTTATTCATGATGAGGTCGCAAAAAATATCATTTTCAGGGGTTTCTTAACTGACGCAAAAAATTTAGAGTAGGGGCACGGCACGCCGTGCCCTGGCGACTGTAGGATGGGGGTCTCCTTTGGGCACGGCACGCCGTGCCCCTACAACAGCTGATAATAATTCCTATCGCACGTTTTTTTGCGATTTCATCATTCATGA
>CAZTVS010000094.1:0-19067 GCA_964617125.1 uncultured Acidobacteriota bacterium | reverse complement strand
GTGGAACACGATCCCTCCCTACCTGATACACTGCACCATCAGGAGCAACATCGTATATGAGCGGAATGTGCTGATCTCAATCGTCCGCACCGACCAGCCCTACGGAGTCGAGTCCAGATTGAAACGAGACCTCGCTACCGGGCTGGATGGTTTCATGATCAGGTCGGGTTACATGGAGATATTCGATATAGAAATGCTGCTGAAGCAGAATGGCATTGATGAAAAAGTTATTTTCTATGGAATTGAGGATATCGCCACCCCCAACCCCGTGTGGAAGATTTTTTCCGTAATCAAAAAACTTACCCCCAACTTCGTACAGTTCTACAGGATACCGCCGGCAAAACTCCAGGGGGTTATCACAAGAGTCGAAATGTGATTTTCATGTAGGTTCCCCCGGGGTGTGTTCAGGTAGAGACGCATTGCAATGCGTCTCTACTGTCTGCGCTACCTGACGCGTATGGGCAGGATCACGGACGTGATGCCGTCCCATTGCAGGCGGCGCTGGATGGCGAAGGCGGTTTCGTTGTGCAGCAACCGGTGGTAGAACTTTTCCAGGCGGAAGGTCAGCTGACCGGTGAAAACCGTTGAACGGGGATACTCCTCGTGAATCTCCTTGCAGAGCTTGATCGCTCCCTCAACCACATCCGTTGCCATGTCCATCCTTGATTCCGCGGCAAACCCCAGCCGACGTGCCAGCGTGACGTATTTTTCAAGCCCCTCCCTGACCGACTGTTCCAGAGCCTCCACCTCTTCGGCCCCCTTGAACGAACCGGAATCCACCACCGCAATCGCCACAAAAACGACATTCTTATAGGTTTTGGGGAAGGTAGTAAGTATGGAAAGAAGCGTGTGCACGCCGAAACCGCTGTATCCGGACACCAGCTGGATGGCTGTCTGGTCGTTCCTGTTGAGCGGCGCGTCGTTGTAGGGATGGGTGGTGGGAAAATCCAGCAGGGCCTCATCAAGCTGGGAAACACTCAGGCGGACCCGGGTGTAATGGCTCTTGATCAGGTAGCAGAGCCAGATCACGAGCGAGGTGATCAGAATGGTCAGCCATCCTCCCTCAGCGAACTTCTCGATGGAGGTGATGATCAGAATGGTAACGCAGAGGACCAGTCCGACCAGATGGACGCTCAGGTGCTGGAGCCACTTGGGATCCTCCCTGCGGCGCCGGATGAAAAAACGCGACATGCCCAGCTGGGAGAGGGAAAAGGTCACGAAGACGTTGATGGAGTACATTACGATGAGAGCGGAGACCGATCCCCCGGTGTAGACCAGCAGCGCGATGGCCGACAGCCCCATCAGCATGATGCCGTTGCGCATGGTGAGGCGCACGGACAGGGCAGCGAAGCGGTGCGGAAACCAGGAGTCCACCGCCATGTTCGCCATGACCCGCGGCCCATCCACGAAACCGGTCTGGGCCGCCACCAGCAGCAGGGCGCCCTCCGAGAAGATGGTGATAAACGCCAGCCAGTGTCCCATGGGCCAACTGGCGAAGAGGCCGTCGGCCAGAACCGCATTGAGGGTTTTCCCGGCAACCGGCCTGACCCCGATCAGTGCGTAGCAGAGAAACAGCACACCGGCGGTGAAGGCCAGTGAAACGGCCATGTAGCCCATGGTCCGTTTCCCGGTTTTCACCCGCGGCTCCCGCATGATCTGCAGACCGTTGGAGACCGCCTCGATACCGGTGTAGGTACCGCCACCCAGGGAATATGCCCGCAGGAAAAGCATCAGGATCCCGAGCAGCCCGATGGTTGAGAGATCGTGGTGAAGCCCGGTATTGAAGTTTGCAGCCAATGGGGCAAAACGATCGGTATGGGTGAAGATGCCGTCCAGCAGCAACAGGAGATGGGTAATGACAAAGGTCGCAAAGATCGGCGCCATGACCGCGATGGACTCCTTGACCCCACGGATATTGAGCACGATCAGGACCGCCGCCAGGAAGCAGGCCGCGGGCACCTTGTACTGATGAAAATGCTGCGGGATGTAGCTGAACATGGCATCCACGCAGGCGGCAATGGAGACGGTGATGGTCAGGACATAGTCCACCAGCAGGGCGCTGCCGGATACCACACCCGCCTTTTCTCCCAGCATGTGGCTTGCCACGATGTATCCGCCGCCACCATGGGGGAAATGCTCGATGATGCGGGAGTATGCGTACGAGATGATGAAGACGGTTATCGCCGTGGTCAGGCCCAGCAGGATGGCCAGATAGGTGTGCTGCCCCAGAGCGCGGAACGCCTCCTCGGGACCGTATGCCGACGAGGAAAGTCCGTCCGCACCCAGCCCGACCCAGGCCAGGATCGGAATCAGTGACATCTTGTGAAACAGGTGCGGGTCCCTCAGCTGCCGTGGCGCGCCGAAGACCGCACGGATCACTTTCTGGAAAAAATTCAAATTCTGCGCGGCCTCACCAGGTGAATCCATGCCGCCTCCCTCGTTGCGAAAGTTTGCCCGGTCACTATCCGAAACCACATTGTTTCGCCTACTGCGGGGTTGAATTTTAATGATGTCAGGTAACGCATAAAGATAGTATCAAGATAAGTATCCCACGCATCAAGAAAACATAAAGACAATGACTGACACACCGCGTGTCGGGAGGCGTAGCCGGCTCTGCGGCATCGCCGGGAGAGACAGGGGCGCAAGCCCTGTCTGGACAACAGCGGCCGCACGGAAAACACTTGCTTTCCATCATGTTTTTTCATAGCCTGATGTATCTGAGCATGGAGTCGTGATACCCGGAGGGATCTGTTCGAAGCCCCCGATCCAGGAACAACCGGATCGGGATCATCCGGATATGACCTTGTCAAAACAGGCGAAGCAGGTGTAATGTTTGGTACATTTGCGCCCCAACCGGCGATTGAACCGTCAGGCCGGATTATCAAAATGGAGAAAAATGTGTCCGATTTACTTTCAGGCCCGGCAAGCGCCCCCAGAAGGTGTTTCAGCCTCCCCGGCCTGATTCTGTGGCTTTCCGTGGTCACCGGGCTGGTCCTGTCGGTTGTGTCGCTGTACAAAATCTGCTCTTCATGCAGCGAAACCGCCGACTACCGGGTATTCGGCATGGATTTCGGGTGGTTCGGCATCGCGTTCTTCTCGCTGTCCATCCTTGCGGTTGCCCTGCGGCGACGTTTCCCCTGGTTTATCTGGATCGGAACGCTGCTGCTGTTTGCCGCGGCCGGCGCGGAAACGCATTTCATCTGGATCCAGAAATATGAAATCGGCCAGTGGTGTCCGATCTGTCTCTCCATTGCGGCCGTGGTTTTTATCTCCTGCATCGCCATGGCCTGGGATACATACGGCAATTCATCGGAAAAAGGAGTAACCATGAAGTCCAAGTTTGCATATCTAGTTATCATCTCCCTGTGCTTCATCACGGGTCTGGGCGTCTCGGTCCTGGGGGTGAAAAGGGAAGCCGAGGCCGGGGGACTCGACCTCTTCCTGGGCAGGAGATCGGCCTCCACCACGGTCTATTTCGTCAGCGACTGGTTCTGCCCCGCCTGCAGAAAGGCGGAGCCGGTTATTGAAAAGATCTATCCGGAAATCGTAAAATCGGTCAGGATCAGTTTCGTGGATTTCCCGATCCACAACGAGACGCTGAATTTCACCCCGTACAACACTCAGTTCCTGGCTTTTGAAAAAACGAAATACATCAGCCTGCGCAGGGCGCTCTCCGCGCTCTCCCTGAAAACCAGGAATCCCACCGAGGCCGATGTCAGGGCGGCGATAGAACCGCTTGGGGCGAAGCTGCGGCCGATGAACTACTCCGATACGCTCTACGGCATGCAGGCAAACCTGATGGTCTATCGGGGGTATAACGTACGCTCCACGCCCACGGTGGTGGTCGTCAACGGAAAAACCCAAAAGAACAGACTGCTGGTGGGCGAAGCGCAGATCAATCTCACATCCGTAAAGGCGGCGATAGCTGAAGTCGAAAGAAGGTAAAACTTTCCGCTGTCGCACTTTCTCCGAGGTTTGCATGAAAAGGTTTCTAATCCTCCCTCTGTTTCTACTCTCCCTGGCGCTCATCCACGGCTGCGCCCTCGTTACCATTCCCCTTGCTCCCCGTCCCAGCCCGCTTGAGGAGCAGGTGCTGGAGGGAAACGGCCCGAAGAAAATCCTGCTCCTGGATATCAGCGGGACGATTTCCGAACAGGAAAAATCGGACGGGCTTCTTGGGGGCTCCTCCCCCTCGCCGGTTTCGCTGGTACGCGAATCCCTGCAGAAGGCCGAGCAGGATGACCGGATCGCCGGTGTGATCCTGAGGATCAATTCTCCCGGTGGGAGCGTGACCGCCAGCGACATCATCCATCACGACATTCTGGAGTTCAGGAAAAGGAGAAAGATTCCGGTGCGGGCCTGCATCATGGGAGTGGGGGCTTCAGGAGGGTACTACGCGGCGACCGCCGCGGACGAAATCACCGCCCACCCTACGACCATCACGGGGAGCATCGGCGTCATACTGATGAAATTCAACGTGGCCGGACTGATGGCAAAAGTGGGGGTCGAGGAACAGACCATCAAATCCGGTGACAAGAAGGACATCCTGTCCCTGTTCCGGCGTGCGACTCCCGAGGAGGAAAAACTGGCGCAGGAGATCATCAACCAGCTTCACAACCGCTTTCTCGACGTGATCATGGCGCGTCCGGGCAACACGCTGTCGCGGGACGAACTGCGGAAACTGGCGGATGGCCGGATCTACACGGCCGACCAGGCGCTCCGGGCGAGGCTTATCGACAAGACCGGCTATCTTGACGACGTCATAGCCGACATGCGGAAGAGCGTCGGAGACGGCAGGGCCCGGGTGGTGAGCTACTACCGTCCCGGCAGCTACCGGGGAAGCATCTACTCTGGCGCGGAAACGCGGGCTTCCCTGGCGGGAATGCTGGGTGGCATGAACGGTTTTTCCGGTGGGAGTTTCATGTATCTCTGGCAGCCATGAGAAGTAACACCACCGTCTCCTCTTCGTGAATCGTCGTATGCCCCCTGCTTGTAAACGGGGGCAACAGCCGTACAATTGTTCCATACCAACTGACGCTGGGGAATAAACCGAAGAGAGGAGACATCGATGAAAAAACTGGTTGCTGTATCGTTTTTCGCGGCGTTCATACTCACGGCATGCATGGTAACCCCCGGCCCTCCGGGTTCCGGGGCCGTAATGGTATCGCCCCTTCCGCCGATCGTCGTGCTGGATGACGACCCGTACTACTATCAGAACGGCTATTACTACTTCTACGACAACGATAACTGGCGCTACTCGACGTCAAGGGGAGGCCCCTGGGCGGATCTGCCAAGATCACACTGGCCGAAAGAGATCAGGCACAGGCACCGGCACGGTGACCATGACCGGGATGACTACCCTGACAGGGATTTCAGACACGGGCACGACGACAGGTGACAACCCCTCGTAACCGCGGGGCACGTCAGGAGACGAGCCCCGCGATTTCCAGAAAATTACCAACCAGCCGGCGCGAGACTTCCCGGTATTCATCCTCGCTCTCCTGAAAAGCAGCAACGAACTCCCCGCTCCGTTCGGCCGTTTCCGGCGTCCAGGAACTCCACTCCCTCACGATATCCCCGCTAACCTCCGGATGAAACTGTAGCCCCCAGGCCATGGAACCGGCCCTGAAAGCCTGATTCCGGCATGCGTCGGTATATGCCAGTCCGATGCCTCCGGGGGGGATTGAAAAGGTATCGTTGTGCCACTGAAAGCTGCGAAACGTTCGGTCAAACCCATGAAACAGCCGGTCGCGAAGTCCCTCGTCGGTCAGCGTGATCGAGCAGGAACCCTTCTCGCCGCAGGCATTCGACGTCACCTCGCCGCCACCGGCAACAGAGAGGAGTTGTCCTCCCAGACAGATTCCGAGGCAGGGAACCTCCAGCGCCGCGGCTTTTCCGAGAAAGCGTTTCAGACCGGTCAGAAACGGATAACGGTCATCATCGTTGGCCCCCATGGCGCCCCCCAGGATGATTACGGCCGATACCGCGGCCAGCGGCGGTAACCGTTCACCGTCATAAAGGCGCACGATCACCTGATCAACGCCGCGACGCCGCAACTCTTCCCCCACAATCCCGGCCGGGACTTCACGATCGCTTTGAATGATATGAACCATATTTCACCCACCTCAATGCCTATTATTTATGCAACCGGCGAACAGGCGCACAGCGGGGCGGCATCAACCGATCCCCTCCTCCTTCCGAAAAAAAGAAGAAAAACTAAAGACATCCCTCCCCAGCGCGATATTCGTTGACCAGCCCGCTGAAATCGATATTATCCATTGGGTATTTTTGCATATATCATTCCGTTATGGAGCCAGATAACGATGAACTGCCGGATCGGTTGCGCCGCCTGCTGCATCGCTCCATCCATATCATCGTACATTCCAGGCATGCCGGAGGGCAAACCGGCGGGAACCCGATGCGTCCAACTGACTGACGACAACCGTTGCCGTATCCACGGAAGGGCGGAACGGCCGGCGGTATGCGCCAGCCTCCGGCCGGATGACGCCATGTGCGGCAGGAGTGACGAAGAGGCCATGGAGATCCTGGCGTTTCTGGAACTGGCCACCCGGCCGGACTAGGCCGGAGAGCTGCCTTCCCAAGGGTTCACGATCAATTCATTACCATTTCCCTCATCAGCCGACGACAATTTAAAATTCGACCGCCCTCATGCCATCCATGCCTGAAGGTGGTAAGATTATTCCATGCAAGAACCAACGATCGAGAGACGTATCAACACCTTTCGACCAGGAGGTATCAATGTCAGAACTGTCAGAACAACAGCTGTCCGCCATCATGCCGGCATGCCCGAACCCTGCCGACTGGGTTCCCCCCCTCAACAGCGCCATGGCGCAATTTGACATAACCGGCAGCAGGCGCATGGCCGCATTCCTGGCCCAGATTGCCCATGAGTCAGGACAGCTCACGAGACTGTCGGAGAACCTGAACTATTCGGCAAAACGACTCACGCAGGTCTGGCCCGAGCGTTTTCCCACGGTGGAGAGGGCCGCCGCATTCGAAAACAATCCGGAGAAGCTGGCAAACCATGTTTACGCGGGCCGCCTCGGTAATCGCGACGAGGCCAGCGGCGACGGCTGGCGCTTCAGGGGACGCGGCCTGATCCAGCTTACGGGCAGGTCAAACTACCGTGCGGCGTCGCGGGGAACCGGCCTGCCGCTGGAAGATCAACCCGAGCTCCTGGACCGGCCGGTGGAAGCGGCAATCTCGTCGGCATGGTTCTGGAAATCCAAGGGGCTGAACGGGCTGGCCGATGAACCGGGTAATGAAAGGGAAAACTTCAAGATCATCACCAGGAGGATTAACGGTGGCGCACTCGGCCTGCATGAACGTCTCACCTTCTGGGAACGGGCCAAAGCCGCGCTGGCCGGATAAGCATCAAACCGAAAACATGTACTTAATTGATTGCCCAATGGCATTGTCTGAAAGGAGGAGATGAAATGAACAGGCGAAAATTTCTCATATCAATGCCCGCCCTGTCTCTGATCTGCCTGACAGGAAGCAACCTGGCGCAAGCCCAGGTAACGAACACGGTATTGACCGCAACCTCCGTCCTCAATCAGGGTGACTGCCCGGCCGTGATCACCTTCAAGGGGACGATAACCTCGAATTCCGCGGGAACGGTCAGCTACATCTTCACGCGTAACGACGGCGCCATCGATACCGTCACGAAGACACTGGTTTTCAGGAAACCGGGGACCCTTCCGATAACCACCACCTGGACCCTGGGCAACACAACGCTGCCTTTCTACAAGGGATGGCAGGCCATCAAGATTCTATCCCCCAATCCCATGACTTCCGCCCAAGCGAACTTCGAACTCCACTGCAATCCGCCCATAAACAGCGCCATCTCGGCCCACGGCAACACGGACTGGCATGTCGATACCGCCAACGAGTTCCTGTACGGCGTGGACATGGCAGGTAACTTCACCGCCCCTAACCATGCGCCGGACAGCTGGACGAAACGGCATATGCACGTCGGTCAGACCAGCACCTCCAGCTATTACTACGACAGGGAGCGCACCCCGGCTGGCGCTGATACGAACGCCGCCTCCGGCATCGACAGGGCCATGCTCTTCTTTTACGCCGGCCACGGAAACCCGACCGTCTGGAGCACCCTGGGGGATTCAGCGTCACAGGGCAACATGAGCCTGGCAAACATTGCCGGAGGCGGGATGCTGCGCTACTACTGGCAGTGCTCCTGCGAGGTCTTTGCCCATGGCCCGAAACACTGCGCCGGAGGCGGCATGGAGTACTCCTGTCCCCAGAGTTTCACCGGCAGCTCCGACAGCGAGGAGATGCGCGACGTCTTCAGGAGATGGGGAACGGTCCTGACGCCCGACCTGCGCATGGCCTGCGGCATGTCAACACCGGCCTACTGCCATGAGAGCAACGTCGACAGGGTGTGGGACAACTACAACAACCACGGCATGTCCGTGGCCGACTCTTTTATCAACGGATTCGGCGACTGGGGCGTGGTCCCGCTCTGCATGACGATGGGCGGTCCGAACATTGCCGCGACGCCACTGTACGACACCACCTTCACCAACAGACCCAATACTTCCGGGAACACCCATTACCACATCCGCTACCCATCGGGCAGCGCCTCCATCACCACGCCGTCGGACACCATAATCATCCCCAAGGTCCTGCCCAGGTTCAGGCTCGCCGCTGCCGATGTTTCCCCGGATTTGCGGCGCATATCGGCCAAGTCCGTTGCCCGTCTGGCGGCCTTTGCCGGAGGAAAGGCAACCGTACGCATCGAACCGGAAAGCGGCTCCGTCTTCATCCGGACCGTTCAGGCCCAGTTGCCGACCGGCGCTCCCATATCCGAAAGCCAGCAACTTGCGCGTGCCAGACAACTGGTTACCGAGCTTGGCTGGCATAACAGCGAACTGGGTGAACCGGTTGTCACCAGGATGATGAATGCAAGCATGCCGATAAACGGCGGAGCCGGAGATATCAGGCAGAGCCAGGACAGTGTTCTGGTGACCTATAAACGCAGGATCGAGGTTGACGGCAAGCCCGTCGATATTCTCGGCGGAGGAGGCGTCACAAAGATCCGCATGGCCAACGACGGCTCCATTCTGAGCATCTCGCGCGTCTGGAGGAAACTCGTGCTTGAGGGCGCTCCCATGAAGATCAAGGGCTTCAGGGAGGCCCTGAAAGAGGCGCTTGCCAGGACCGGCAGGAGCGACGCTTACAGGCTCAACCAGTGGAAATTCGGATACAGGGAACCCTCGGCAGCGGAAGGCAATACGGAACTGCGGCCGGTTTTCCAGTTCGCCTTCATGCCGAAAAACGCCGGGGATCAGATGGATACCCCTCCCAGACTGGTGGAGATACCGGCGGAAAAACAGTAGCTGTCATGTGAGGTTCTTGCAATAGCCCAGAAAATCCTTTTTCCCCTGGCGGGGAAAGGTCTGGGAGAGGGGAAAGACGCAATCGGTCACTTGCATCTTACCCCTCTTGTTTTTTGCGGTAGAGAGAAGATTGGGCTTGCGCACCGGGTCTGCTGGATGTTATAGAGATTTCATTGATCAAACCGAATTATCCCGGCATTATACCCACTTCCCCACCAATCTTGTCGCACCGGAGTTTGCCACATGACGGCAGCTGGTTAACAAACCATGGGGCGTGAACTGGGGGAGTAAGGGGTATTTCACCATGCCCTGCGATTCGTTGCGGACCGCAATCTGTCCGACGACTTCCGGAGTATCCGCCGGGGCGAAAGCATGTAGCAACCGGAGTGTGCCATGGCAACCATTACCCTGCCCGACCCCAGCCTGACGAAGTTCAGCCTGGAAAACCTCCCGCTGCTGGAAAAGCTCCGGGAACGGAACTTCACCGCCAGAGCGGAAGTCTGTATCGAACGCGCCCGATACATAACCCGTTACCTGGATAAGGGCTCTTCCCCCGACGAGCCCATGGAAACCAGGTATGCCGGCGCCATCAGTCATTTCCTATCCAGCAAGGAAGCGCTGTTCCCGGACGACAACCTGCTGGCGGGAACCACAACCTCCAAATACTTCGGCGCGCCGGTCTACCCTGAACTGACGGGAATGACCGTCTGGCCCGAGCTGGACACCATGAGCAGCCGGGAGAAAAACCCGCAGAAGATCTCGCCCGGGGATGCCGATGAGCTGAATTTCGAAATTTTCCCCTACTGGATGGAACGCAACATCCTGGAGCGGACCAGGACCAAATTCGGCAATCCTCCCTGCATGAAACTTTTCGAGCGGATCGTCTTTTTCATCGCCAGCAAGGCGGGCGCCATCTCCCATACCGTCCCCTGCTACCAGGTGGCGCTGGAAAAGGGGCTGGACTACATCATCGCCGAGGCGGAAAGGCGTGCCGGGGAGATTCGGGCCAAGGATAACCCGACCGCCGATGAAACGGCGAGCATCTCGTTTTACGAGGCGGTGCAGGCCGCATTGAGGGGCATCATCGCCTACGCCGGCAACCTGGCCGGGAAGGCCCGGGAACTGGCCCGGAATGAGCAGGATGGCGGGCGGAGGAAAAACCTCCTGGCCATGGCCGATGTCTGCGCCCAGGTGCCGGCAAAACCGGCCCGCACCTTCAGGGAAGCGGTCAATTGCATCTGGCTGCTGCAGATCGGCATTCACGCCGAGAACATCAACATGGCCATCAGCCCCGGCAGGCTGGACCAGATCCTCTACCCCTACTACCAGAGAGACAGGGAGAACGGCTCCCTCACCATCGGAGAGGCCCTGGAGATCATCGGCTGCCTCTGGCTGAAGCTGAACGACAATACCAACCTGGTTCCCGAAACGGCCGAGGAACTGTTCGGCGGCGCCGGCACGGTGCCGGCCGTGACGCTCGGCGGCATCGACGCCGATGGTGAGGATGCAGTCAACGACCTGACCTACCTGATGCTCAAGATCACGGAAATGCTCCGCCTGCGCGACCCCAGCGTCAATGCCCGCTATCATTACGAAAAGAACAGTGAAGCCTACCGCAACCGGGTGGCGGAAGTGATCGCGGCCACCAAGGCCGTTCCGGCTTTCTACAACGACGTGGTGGCCATAAGAACCCTGGAGAATCAGGGGATCGCCACCGAACACGCCCGCGACTACGCCATCATCGGCTGCGTGGAGCTATCCGCCTCGGGCCGGAGCTACGACGCCTCCAGTTCCATCATGCTCAACCTGGTATCGGCGCTGGAGCTGGCCCTGTACAACGGCAAGCGCCCCGTGACGGGTGATGAGCAGATCGGCCCGGTTACGGGCGATCCGGCCGGGTTCTCCAGCTTCGCCCGGTTCTGGGAGGCCTTCAAGACCCAGCTGGGATGGGTGATCGAAAATGCGGTCCAGCTGAACGAGATGATGGGAAGCGTCCACCAGGAGAGCCTTCCCACCCCCCTGCTGTCGGCACTCTTCGAAGGCCCCATGGCAAAGGGCAGAGACCTCATATTCGGCGGCGCGCTCTACAACTCCTCCGGCGCCACCCACATCGGCTTCGCCGACACGGTGGATTCACTCAACGCCATCGAAAAGGCGGTCTTCATCGACAAAAAATTCACCTTCGGCCAGATCCTGCAGGCGCTGCAACGGGACTTCGCCGGCGACGACCCGCTGCATCTCTACCTTCTGAACAGAACGCCCAAATACGGCACCGACGACCCCATCGCCCGGAAGAACGCCCGCAACCTGATCGGCTTTCTCTTCGAGACCTATCAGGGGCACGTGAACTACCGCGGCGGCAGATACCGGCCCGCCTACTGGACCATGACCAACCACGCCGGCCAGGGCAAGCTCTGCGGCGCCCTGCCCAACGGCAGGAAAGCGAACCGCCTCCTGGCCAGCGGCATCACGCCGGTGTCCCAGGCCGCATGCGACCTGGCGGCATGCCTGAACGCCGTGGCCGCCATCGATCCCCTGCACATACCGGGCGGCGAAGCGTTCAACCTGAAATATCCGGCCATTGAAGGCCCGGACGATCTCCGCAAATTCAGCCAGGCCATCGAGGCCTATTTCCGGAGCGGCGGCCTTCATATCCAGTTCAACATCCTCTCCTACGAAACGCTCCTGGACGCCAAACGGTACCCGGACAAGTACCCCCACCTGCTGGTGAGGGTCTCGGGGTATTCAGCCTATTTCAAAGATCTGAACGACGCCATGAAGGAAGAGATCATCACCAGGACCGCCTACGACATCCGGAACGGCAGGGCAGCGCCGTTCCCGGACGGCGAGCGTTCCATGCTGCCGTTCGAGTGATTGATAACAAACTGGAATCGTGACGCCGGAATGCCGCAGTGGACGGAAGAGCCGGGGCCCGCACGTCGCCGTGACGCGGCAAACCACTCACTCTGCCGGTCCTCCGCCGGACTGCCGGTTATCTCCTGCAACGCAAAGGCAGAGGCCTTCCGGACTAGCGGAGGCATGGAGGCGTCACGGTTCCAGTAACAACAATTCAGAGGAGTAATCATGCCCGATAATTTCATCTTCGACGAAATACTGGAAAAATTCGCCGCCTGCCTGGAATCGGAACTGGCGGAGGATTTCCTCAAGCTCCTGCTTGAACTGATGGGGGCGGTCCTGCTCCTGAACCGCGATTTCCGCCGGAACATCGTTGGCTTCAGAGCCCGCTACCAGTTCCGGAGCAGCGATGACAGCATCACGGTTGCCGCCGTCTTCGACAACGATTCCCTGAGCGTGAGCGAAGAGGTGATCGACGGGCCGAACATTGCCATTACCTTCAAGGACGGCAAGGCCCTCATGAACTACCTCCTCTCCCCCAAGCCGGATGTGCTCGGCTCCATGCTGCGCCAGGAGGTGCGTCTGGACGGCAACCTCAACTACCTGTACCGTTTCGCCTACATGGCGAAGCGGCTGCAGCTGATGGCAACCGGCGCCATCTGAAATAATCCTGGATCCGGGAATAATGCAAAAAGGAGAAACCGATGCAGATCGATTTTCATCACGCCGTAACCTACGTTGCCGCACGGATCGCTGGTTTCAGTCACGAAGAGGCCGACACCCTGGCCTACGCGGCCCAGTACGTGGACGACGCCACCTGCGACGGAACAGTCTGCTTCAAGAACGGCGCCCAGTACCACCGGATCAGCACATCCCACCAGATGCTGGATCTGAAGAACCTGGACAACGGGGACAACCGTGAAGTCTGGCTCCCGTTTCACTTCCTTCCCGGGAACGGGAATCTGGAAAAGGAGCGCAACCCGGAGGGAACTTTCATCAACAAGCTGGTCTGTCTTCCTGACAGCCCCATTGCCCGGGACATCATCCGGGCCGCCATCGAGGGGAAGGGGAAACCGTACGGACTGCACCGGCTGGGGGTGGCCCTGCACGTCTACGCGGACACCTGGGCGCACCAGGGGTTTGCGGGAGTGCTTCACGACATCAACAAGGTCGAGGTCGAAGACGATGGGGACAGCAGCCTAGGCAACCTCCCGGAATTCCTGGGGAACGTTCTGGACGACGCCATCCCTCCCCTTGGCCACGGCCGCGCCAACGTCCTGCCGGACATGCCCTTTCTCGACTGGAGCTACACCAACGGCCACGGGCGGTTGATCCGCCGCAACAACCCGGAGGATTTCGTAACTGCGGCCGACAGGCTCTGCGTCGCCATGAGGCGTTATCTGGCCGGCGATCCGGACGCCGACCTGCCCGGAATCGATGACGCCAACAAAAAGGCGATGGGAGATCTATTTCTGCAATTCACCGACAGGGGCGGCGACAACCGCCACCGATGCTGGCTTGAGGAGATCAGAAAGGGGACCTTCACGGCAAACGGAGCGAAAATCCAGGAATACCTCGCCTACAACGACAAGGGGCGCAACTCCTGGAAAGCCAGGGCGCTGGCAACATCCCTGGAGTTGTCGGAATACGAGTACAGCGACGGATTTCTCGGCAGCGACTGGAAAAGGTTCCATGACGCCGTTCAGGCCTACCGTTTCTCCGTTCTGCACGAAATTCTGCCGAAATACGGCATCTGCGCGGCCTGACCGAAGAGCGGGAACTATTCGAACGACGGAAGATCCGTCACCGCTTGCCGAGGGGGGAAAGCATGAACATCGAATTCCACTACTGGATAACCGGGCTGATTGCCCAGTACGCGGGTTTCAGCCCGGAAGAGACGAGAATCATCGCCGGCAGTTCGCAACTTGTGGATGACAATGACGTCGAGGTTTCCGTGTTTGACGAAGAGAACGATATCGTACCTTCCTACACGAGCCACGTCAGCCAGACCATGAACATCCTGCTTCCCAGAAGCGATATCATGAAGATCTATCCCCTGTTCCACTTCATCCCCGGAGACCAGCAGCAGGCTTCACCCCGCAGGGACGGCAAAACCCATCCCCTGAACACGACACCGAACAGTTCCTGCGCCAACAAAATCATGCAGTACAGCCTGCAGAGCGCCGCCTCTAAATACAAGTCCGGCGACACGACCGGCCTCTATCGCATCGGGGTCACAACCCATGCCTACGTGGACACCTGGGCACACCAGAACTTCGTCGGCTACTTCACCGATTTCAACGCCATCGGCTCCAACCTGATCCCGGACATCGGGCATGCCGATGCCCTGCACCATCCCGACTGGGTCAGTCACCGCTGGAACGACGAACGCCTGGCCAATCCGAATATTGACAACATCACCCGTTTCCTCATGGCAGCCCGCTGCACCTACAGACATTATCTCAACTTTCAGCAGATCGTGAACAACCCGCAGGAAGACGGATGGGCCCGGCTTGAGACTCTGCTCACGGACATCTTCGGATCATCCTACAGCGGAGACTGCGAAAAGAGGAGCGAGGTTAGGACCGAAAGATACCGCAGCGCCGCCAACGGACTGGCGGACTACGACGAGGAGTACGACTGGCTCTCCCGCGCGACGGTACTGAAGAGGGTCTTCGACATAACCAAAGACGACTATACGGAGAAATACATCTGGAGGGACGCCGACAAAAAGTCAGGCACCGACTGGTACCGGTTCCAGGAGGCGATCAAAGAGCATGTGATCTGCGCCGCCGGCATCCTGCAGCCGGCCTTCGCCCAGGCGGGAATAGCGGTATAAGGGGGGCCTGGTTCGGCCCCGATGATCACTCTTGGTCGATTTCGGCGAACAGCGGGAGGTGGTCCGACCCCACATCGGGCCCCACCACGCAGCGCCGGGGAGCCAGGCCCTTTCCGGCAAGAACATGGTCTATCCTCGCCCCCATTTTCAACCCCCGGACCGTTTCCCGCGAAGTCCAGCCGTAACCGAACCCCCTCTTCGAAAATGCATTGGCATAGCCATTCCAGGAAACCCGATAGATACTGCTGTCAGCAGGCATGTTGAAGTCACCCGCCACCAGAACCGGCAGCCGCATTGCGGACGCCAACCGCTCGACATACCGGGAAACCTGTCGCCTGTCGGCGGTTTCCTGTTCCAGCAGAGACCTCCGCGACAGGTTCAGCAAGGTGTGGCAATCAAGGATGGTCGTCAATCCGTACCTGGGGCTCGGCAAGTGGACGTCGGAGAAGGCGATATCGCCACCAGGAGCACTGATCACGCACTGGAGAAAACTTTCACGGGGCCACTTGTGGGGGGGGTGGAGGGCCTTGATGGCGCCGACCATGCGCAACGGGTAGCGCGAATACACCGCCAGTTCGCCTTCCCTGACGGAATTCCAGCCGGAGGGCAGTTTCAGGTTCATTTCCGGGGGACATTCCTGGAGAGCGACAATATCGGCCATAAATTCATCAATGGCATACTTCAGCAATACTTCGCTGAACGATCCATTCTGGATGTTGCAGGTAAGAACGCGCAGGGGTCTGGTTTTCACGGCTCCGGCCATCCCCCTGGGAATGCAGAGACCCATGAGGGGACCGAAGACGATCAGGGCCGCAACCGTCAGGGAAACAAGCTGCCTGCGGTCAAACAGCAACGCCATCGGCAGCAGAACGATCAACGGCAACGCCGCAAGCCATCGCGGACCGAACAGGATCAGCGTCGCAAACCACCAGCGGTCGCCGGCGAAACGCATTAACAGCAGTATGATTACAACAAACGCCAGGTACCCCAGAGAAGCCCGGCACACCAATCCGCGGCGGGTCTCTTTCCCGGCATTCCCGTAACGATGGATTCCACGGGTCACGTTTCCAGATTCATCTTCCGTTTTCAAAGGGAAGACCCTCCGTTGATACTCCAGGCAGAGGGAAAGACCGGGGGACACTCCCAGGCCTTTAGCGCCTCTGCAAAAAAATCTGGGAAGCATCCCAAATTTACCCAAGTGCTTTTGTCCGGTTATCCGCTTCCTTCAGCTATCCCGCATACGCCGTATCGAACAAGGTCCCTCTCTTGTAGGCAAAACGCATTTCTCCGAGAGTTCCGTATTGTTACCAAAATCCCCCGGAAATTACCATGACAAAGCAGCCATGAAAAATGTCTCCGTTTCAGGCAACAAGCATCATGCACCGGATCTGCGATTGAAATGTGGTATCAATAGGGGTAAAGTGCCGGTGGAACACGAACAGCGAGGAGAGATCACATGCCGCGACCATTGCCCAGAATGCTCTATGCCGACCACAGGGGCAACATCTTCGACCATCCCTGGCTCCGCATGGCCGGCCTGAACGGCAATGTCCCGGTTCTGCCGGAAGAGGTGGAACTCATCCCCCTGCCGGAGGACAGCCGCCTCTTCACCATGCCCTCCATGCCCCCCATCGGCTGGGACCGGCGAAAGAGGAGCTTCACCACCATCGACCGCTCGCCGCTGGGCAAACGCAAACAACCGATCCAGGCCGTGGCCGCCTTCATGGCGCCCGGCTACATGCGCACCCTGCTTCCGGCATGCGACTACTCGCGCAAGACGAGCCACCTGCCGCTCTGGTCCTACACCGCCGTGGGGTGGGACGACGAGCGCGAATGCTTTGTCGTGGCGGCCACCAGGGTTGACGCCAACAGTAACTGGAACCCCTGCAACTACGACGACCGCACCCTCGACCCGCTGGTGCGCGGGATGCTGCAGGAGATGCCGGGCAACCGCCTGCTGGAGCAGTTGGCCCGCTGCGCCCTGGATTATCACTGTTTTGCCGCGAAAAACCTCTTCTACCGGCGCTGGGAGGCGCCGCTGCCGACTTCGCCGGCGTGCAACTCGGCCTGTCTGGGCTGCATCAGCCTGCAACCCTCCGAATGCTGTCCCGCCAACCACGAGCGGATCACCTTCGTTCCCACGCCGGAAGAGCTGTGCCAGATCGCGGTGCCGCACCTGGAGCAGGCGGAGCAGGCCATCGTCTCCTACGGCCAGGGATGCGAGGGGGACCCGATCCTCCAGGCGGACACCATCGCGGAGGCGACCCGCCGCATGAAGCGGGCCACCTCCCGCGGCACCATCAACTTCAACTCCAACGGTTCGTTCCCCGACCGGGTCCGCCTGCTGTGCGACGCGGGCATGGACTCGTTCCGCTTCTCCATGAACTCGGTGCGCGAGGAATATTACAACCGCTATTACCGCCCCAGAGGATACGCTTTCGGCGACGTGCTGGAATCGGTCAGGATCTCAAAGGAGGCGGGCCGCTTCACCATGATCAACTACCTGGTCTCACCGGGTGTCAGCGACGCCCCGGAGGAGGTGGACGCACTCGTCCGTTTTGTGACCGAAACCGGCGTAGACATGCTCCAGTTGCGCAACCTCTCCATCGATCCGGAATACTATAACCGGGAGATGGGGGTGAGCGGCAGGGGAATCGGCATGTACCGCCTCCTTGAGCGCCTGAAGAAAGAATTCCCCCGCCTGCAGTTCGGCTACTACAACCGCACCCGGGAGAACTTCTTCCCCCCCGGCTTTGAAAAAGGCTGGCCCATCAGAGAAGAGAACAATCCAGAACAGTAAAATCCGGTTCCGTGGAAAACAACTTTTGGGTTGACCTTTCAAGTTTTGCTGCTAAACTGGACATAAATGGTCTTATTTGATTTTTTACAAGGAGGAAACACACCATGTCACTGGAAGGAAAGAAAGCCCCTGATTTCACTTTGGAAGGAAGCGACGGGAAGAAACACTCGCTGAGTGATTACACCGGAAAAACGGTGGTGATCTATTTCTACCCCAAGGACAACACTTCGGGCTGCACCAAGGAGGCCTGCGGCTTCCGGGACAGCCATCAGGCGCTAACGTCCAACGATGTCGTCCTCTTCGGTGTCAGCAAGGACAGTATCGCATCGCACAACAAATTCATCGCCGCCTACGGGCTCCCATTCGTGCTGCTGACGGACCCGGAAACGACCATGATGCAGGCTTATGGGGCCTATGGCGAAAAGGTGGCCTGCGGCAAGAAAACCGTCGGCATCATCCGCTCCACGGTGGTGATCGGACCGGACGGCATAGTGAAAAAACAGTGGCCCAAGGTTTCCAAGGCGGAACAGCACCCCGCCCAGGTGCTGGAATATCTGAAAATCGCGTAGAGAACATTACAGATCAGGAGGATGTCATGAAACGGTTTGTGGTGATTGCATTAACGTTGCTTTTTGTGACCCTGCCCCTTTCGGCCCTGGCCTCCACCTGGACCCTGGACCCCGATCACAGTTCGGCCCAGTTCAAGGTCAGACACCTCATGATCAGCAACGTCAAGGGCGTTTTCGAGAAGATGGGCGGAGTGCTTAACCTTGACGACAGAGACATAACCAAATCACATGTGGACGTGAAAATTGAAATCACATCAATCAACACCAACATCAAGGGGCGGGACGACCACCTGCGCAGCGCTGATTTCTTCGATGCAGCCAGATACCCGTTCATGACTTTCACCTCCACCAGGGTGGAGAACGCGGGACCGGGCAGACTGAAAGTTACCGGCAACCTGACCATGAAGGGCGTCACCAGACCGGTCGTGCTGAACGTGGAAGGGCTGACACCGGAGGTGAAGGACCCCGGGGGACACATCCGCCAGGGCGCATCGGCAACCACAACCCTGAACCGCCGGGATTTCGGCATCACCTGGAACAGGACCATGGATAACGGCGGCGTGGTGGTGGGCGAAGAGGTCGCCGTGATGTTGGAGGTGGAGTTCGTCAGGAAGTAGGCGGTT
>CAZTVS010000093.1:0-19317 GCA_964617125.1 uncultured Acidobacteriota bacterium | reverse complement strand
CCTAACGTCGTCCCTCACGGGACTCTTTCTATTGTCAACATCTATCCCCCAGGTTGAAACCTGGGGCTAAATGAACTACGCCTGCTTCGCAGGCTTTTCCCCTTGCCAATGACGAATGATTACTTCGAAAACTCCGTTATTGTCCAAATCGACAACATCGTTAATCGAGGCATGAACGGTTTCGATATCGAACAAAACAAACCGATCTTCTTTTTTTTAATAATCAGCAATTGTACGGGACATGAAGTACACGGCTCAGATAAAGTGGCACAACAACGCTATTGCCAGTGTTTTCATAGTATTCATTATTTAATAAGCTATCAGATGCCCATGGGACACACTTTTCAATCACAGACAAGAATGACGAAGCGGCAAAAAGTCCTGGGAGCGCCGGCATCACGCCGGCAAAAGCAATGGAATCAACATGAAATTTACGATAAGAAACGGAACAAAGACTTTTTGCCGCTTCGTCAAGAATGTCTGTGCCACTTTTTGCGAGTTCATCAGCGGAATGACATCTGCCGTTTTTTTTTGAAGATAGGGATGGGAAGTGCCGATAGGAGTTTTAGGGGTAACCGGAGAGCGGGGGGAAGATCCTCTCCCCGGTTATTAATCCTCCACTCCTAAAAGGGGGGGGTAGAGTGGAGGTGTTGGGGAAACCGTAATTTTTTTTATAGGCGATATTTTGTAATAGGTATTGCCTGAATGAATCTACATCTTTTCCTTCCGGTACGACCGCCCGGTAAATTTTTCGCTGAGTATTACATAAGTAAGACGATCTTCCAAGAAAAATATTGCAAAAAATTTTTAAAAAAATTTTCACAGAGAAGCCGCTTGAAGGCAATATTTCATAAATTATTGATAACAATGTACTTACTACGCCAATAGAAAAGATCTCGCCGGAGACCACCTCATCCCAGGGCGGCATGGGGCAAATGCAAAAAGACCCTTGGGGAAAACCTCCTGTGTGCCCGAACCCGGTGGACCGTGGTAAACCATCCTCGATCGGACCATCCTGCTTCCTAATTCGGTGCTGGAAAAAATCTCCCGTATGTGGTTATACTATCCAGTTACTATTTTCTTTTCCCCGATACGCAGGAGCAAGGAGGCGTCATTTGTTACTGGTTATGAAATTCGGCGGCACTTCGGTCGGAAGTGTCCCCGCCCTGGAGAAAGTAATCGAAATCATCCACAGGGAACGAAGGAAGGGACATGACATCATCGTCATCGTTTCCGCCATGAGCGGAGTTACCGACCTTCTCCTTGGCGCCGCTCATGAGGCCGAAGCCGGAGACGAGAAGGCCGCTCATAAAGCCCGCACGGAGATTTCCAAAAAACACATCGCGGTTCTTTCCCATTTTCTGCACGATTCGCCGGAATCTGCCGCCGTGATGGCGGAAATCGATTCCCTGCTCAATGAGTTCGAATTATTGTGCCATGGAATTCATGTCCTGGGAGAGTTGACCCCGCGCGCGTTGGATGTTATCGCTGGATTGGGTGAACGGATGAGCATGCCGCAGGTGGCCGCTCTGCTCAGCAGCAAAGGCATACAGGCACAGAGTGTCTGCGCCACCGATCTCATCGTCACCGACCGGCGGTTCGGATCGGCCGTCCCGCTTACCGAAGAGACCGCCCTGAAAGCCAAATCCTCCTTGATTCCCCTACTGCGGGCAGGAACCATTCCGGTGGTCACCGGATTTATAGGCGCTACCACGGACGGCATTCCCACCACCTTAGGCAGGGGGGGAAGCGATTATAGTGCCACGATTTTGGGCAATGCTCTGGATGCCGACGAGGTATGGATATGGACTGATGTCAACGGTGTTATGACCACGGATCCGCGCATTGTCCCGGAAGCCCGTTCCATCGCCCACCTCTCTTATTCGGAAATCAGTGAGCTCTCCTTCTTCGGGGCGAAAGTGCTCCATTCCCAGGCCATCCGTCCGGCCCGTCGTTCCGGCATACCGGTACGCATCCTCAACACCTTCGAACCTGAACACCCCGGCACACTCATCACCGCGGAAACCAGAGAGAGCCATAAAACGGTCAAGGCGCTGGCCGCCATAAAAAACATGAGCCTGATCACCATCGAGGGCCCGGGTATGGCGGGAATCCCCGGAATGGCCGGACGTACTTTTTCCGCCGTCGGCCGGACCGAAACCAACGTCCTTATGATCAGCCAGGCATCCTCCGAACAATCGATCTGTTTTGTCGTTCCGACTCCGGATGTCTCCAAAGTGGTCCGGTCCCTGGAGACAGAATTGATACGGGAGATCGAGCGCCGCGACCTGGAACAAATCCGAGCGGAAGACGAGGTGGTCGTCCTGGCCGTTGTAGGGGCCGGGATGAAGGGTACCCCTGGAGTAAGCGGGCGAATATTCGGGGCCATGGGCCGGTCCAAGATCAATGTCATTGCTATCGCCCAGGGCAGCAGTGAATATAACATTTCTCTGGTGATTCCCAGACAGGAGTCCGATGAGGCGGTCCGTGCCGTTCATAGGGAATTCGACCTATCCACAGAAGATTGATTCGGAAGATAATCTATAATTATGCCTTGATCCGGAAAAAATCCGGAGAAGCGATCGTGCGGCGCTTACGCAAATTCGCATGCAAACGGAATTTTTGGATGAGCTAAGACTATGACACCTAAAGAAGTGCAAGAGATGATCCGCTATCTTGTGGAATATGATATCGAAGATTTCGAATATGAAAAGGATGGGGTACGCCTGCACATCCACCGGCCGAACAATCCGCCTGCCAAATCGCCGGATCAGGCGACGGCCATGCGAACGGCACCCCGATCGGCCGATTTTCCTGCTGCCGTCACCCCCACAGTCATGACTCCACCTCCCGCCGTTCCTGCCGAAAGACATCCCGTCGAAAGCAGTGCGGAGGAACTCCACATCATACGTTCTCCCATCGTCGGGACCTTCTACAAAGCCCCTAAACCTGACGCCCCGCCCTTTGTCAAGGTTGGAAGCAGAGTCGAAGCAGGTCAAACCATGTGCATCATCGAGGCCATGAAATTGATGAATGAGGTGGAATCGGATATGAGCGGAGAAATTGTGGAAACCTTCGTCGATGACAAACAACCCGTGGAATACGGACAGGCCCTGTTCTCGATTCGTCCGGCGTCGACAGCCGGACGTCCCTGATCGGCCGGCCGGGAACGCTCTGAACCATGTTTAAAAAAATTTTGATCGCCAACCGGGGAGAGATCGCCCTGCGGATTATTTGTGCTTGTAAGGAACTGGGCATCGAGACCGTAGCCATTTACAGCGAACCCGACCGGCATTCCTTACATGTTCGCTTTGCCGACGAGGCGGTATGCATCGGTCCGGCCGCCGGTTCGGAGAGCTATCTGAATATTCCCAGCGTCATCAGCGCTGCAGAGATCACCAACGTGGACGCCATCCATCCCGGATACGGTTTTCTATCGGAAAACGCCCACTTTGCCGAGGTCTGCGAGAGTTGCCGCATCAAATTTATCGGCCCGCCGCCGCAGGCGATCCGCCTGATGGGGGATAAAGCTGCCGCCCGTGCGGCCATGATGGAGGCCGGACTTCCGGTCCTTCCCGGAAGCGGCAGACTGGACGAAAATCCGGAAGCGGCTCTGCAACTGGCACAAGGCATCGGTTATCCGGTCATCATCAAAGCGGTTGGGGGCGGCGGTGGACGGGGAATGAAAATAGTACGCGATGCCTCCCAGCTCCCCCTGGCCATCCAGACGGCATCCCGGGAAGCCAAAGCGGCCTTCGACAATCCGTATGTGTATATGGAAAAATATCTGGAAGATCCCCGACATATCGAGTTCCAGGTACTGGCCGATGAGCATGGCAATGTGATCCATCTTGGCGAGAGGGAATGTTCCATCCAGCGCCGGCATCAAAAGCTGGTGGAAGAAGCCCCGTCGGTTCTTCTGTCCGGGGAAATGCGCGATCATATCGGCATGCTCGTTTCCCACGCCATGATGAACATCGGCTATGCCAGCTGCGGCACCATCGAGTTTCTGTTCGACGGACCGGATCGTTATTATTTCATGGAGATGAATACCCGTATCCAGGTCGAACATCCGGTAACGGAGATGGTAACCGGCGTCGATCTGCTCAAGGAACAGATTCGTATAGCTTCAGGCGAGCCGCTCCCCATCCGGCAAGACGATGTCTGCTGGTCGGGATGGAGTCTCGAATGCCGTATCAATGCCGAGGATCCGAATCGTTTTACCCCTTGCCCGGGGAAAATCACGGCCTTTCATGCGCCGGGTGGTCCGGGGGTACGCGTGGATACCGCCGCGCATGTGGAATGCGTCATCTCTCCCTATTACGATTCGCTGATCGCCAAGCTGATCACCTTCGGACGGGACCGGCGGGAGACGATCGGACGCATGCAACGGGCAGTAGATATGTTCGTCGTGGAAGGGGTTAAAACCACTCTCCCCCTGCATCGCCGGATTCTTCAGGATGAAGATTTCCAACACGGCAGACTCAGCACTCATTTTTTGGAACGCCGATTTCCGGACATGGGAAAAGCAGCCCGCTAAAAGAATGCAATCGACGGATATTTATCTTCTGGGAAAAAGGTTGACTCCCTATTTCGAGGAACGTATCCCCGACATTGTCGAAGAGCTGGAAGGAAAGGATGCCTCCTCTGCCAACCTGTCCCGGTGGCAGAGGCTTAAGCTGCAAATATACCAGATCTATAAAAAACTGGAGAACCGCTTTCCCTTGCCGGAACGACTCTGCACGGCCTTATTGTCGTCGGAAGAGATCCATATCCATTATTCTTCGGGAAAAAAGGAAGATCGGGCAATCCACGTTTTCAGGCAATACCTGAACCATCAACGTTCCAAACAGCGTTTCTGGCTGACTGTGGATCTGGCGCTTTGCTGCCTCGGAGGCATCCTTGCCCCACTTCCCGGACCCAATCTGTTTTTCTACTACCCGGCGGCCCGCACCTTCAGTCACTTCCGCTCCTGGAAAGGGGCCCGAAAAGCGATGCAGCTGCCATGGAAGTTACACCCCTCGGAACAGATTCGTGAATTCGAACATCGGATACAGGAAAAATCCTCACGGAATCGATGCCAGGCCTTCGAGGAGATGGCACGCGCCCTGGATCTTCCCGGACTGATCGATTTTTTGCAGAAGAAGCACATCCATTTTTAATGGTGTTATCATAGATTGGGCGAGGTAGATGCTATGCTTTCCAGTCGCAGATCATGGTATATCCTGACGGCTGCCGGGATGGTTCTGTTTCTTACCCTCCTCACCCTTCCCTTTTTCCTGGATGTCGACCGCTGGAAGCCAATGGTGAAGGACCGGCTGGAGAAAGAACTCAAGCAGCCGGTCGAATTCTCCCGCCTCTCGGTCTCTCTGCTGGGTGGATGCAAGTTGCGTATCTATGACCTCAAGATCGGTAAGATTCCGACACCGGGCACCCCAGGCGCCGTCCACGCTGGTTCTCTCGTCGCTTCCTTCCCGATCCTTTCCCTGTTGCGGGGAGATACGCGGCCGTCGCATATTCTATTGAAAGATGCCGTTATCTCCGTTTACCAGAAAGAGGGAAAGTGGACATTCCACGAAAAGACCGATGGATCCGGAAATCCACCCGCTTCGATCGCGCCTTCCGGGACGAGGTCGATCTCCTCTCCCCCCGAGCTCTCCCTGCCGGCCCTGACGCTGGAAAACGGCACCATGCAGCTGTTTCGCCCGGCAGAGATCCAACCTCTGGTCCTGAAAGAGATACAATTTTCTCTCGACCCCAACTCCTTCGGAAAGGGGTATGAAGTTGGCTGGAAAAGTCTGATCCAGGATGTGGAGAAAGGGCAGATTTCTTTTTCGGGGGAGATAGGATTTCTCCCTGGAACACTTGTGCTGCCTGTGCCTTTGCGCCTGGACTTTTCCCTGGAAAATATCCCAACCCCACTGATCGAGCGTTTTTTCCCATCGGATAAGACCGCGCCCTGGTCTGATCTGCAGGGAATCCTGGATGGAAGCGGCAATATCGAGGCGGCTGACAGCGAGGCCCTCCACCTCCAGATGGAGTTGAAGGCCCGTGAACTGTCCAACCGGACCGGATCTTCACCTGTCCTGATCAGCAGCCTTTCCCTGAAAACGGATGCCGTTTATCAAATCTCCGCACAGAGCCTTGGTTTTCAAAAGTCACAGCTGCTGATCGGACAGAGCCGGATTCGGGCCGAGGGGGTACTGGAAAATCTGTTCCAAAGACCTCAGGGAAAGTGCCACCTGCTCACTGAGGATGCCAGGCCTGCCGATCTGCTGGCGCTGGCATCCCTCTTTCGCAAAAGCGAAGTCCCGACCAGGACCACGGGACAGATCAAGGCCGACCTGACTCTGGAAGGCCCGCTGGATAATCCTCTTCTTTCCGGTAAGATCGCCTCTGAGGATCTTCTTTTCCACTACGCCGACCTGCCCGAACCGGTACGCCTGTCCCGGGTGGAAATCGATCTGGCCGGAGACCATCTGAAAAGCAATACGTTTCAAGCCGGCATCGGTTCGAGAAATTCCATCGATCTGTCCCTGGAAGCGGACCGGTTGGGCTCGGACCCTTCCTTGCGCTTTCATGCCGAAACCAGGCAGCCGATGCCCGTTTCCGAAATCCTTCGCATAGCCGTTTCCTTGGGTTTCTCCCCTCCCGCCGCCCTTCGAGTGGAATCGGGAAACGCCTCCTTTCAGATCGAAGGACGCGATTTGCGCCTGAAAAGCGGGCGTTTTCAGATTGCCGGTCAGGCAGATGTCGACACACTGACGTTGTCTGCACCGACAGGAGCGGAGAAGGTCCTTGTATCTCCGCTACATATGAAATTCGCCGGAGACAACATACAGGCGAACCGTTTTCATCTCTCCTTGCCTGGCGCCGGCAAGCTGGAAGTGACGGAACTGACGGCATCGGATCATCCCGCAGGATTCGGTTTTCAAGCCAGGATCCGCACCATGGAACCACTCCAGGCGGTACGATGGCTGGACTTCGCCGGCGGATTCGGATGGAAGCTTCCACAGGAGGTACAACTTAAAAACGGATCCTTTACTTTGACGGCCGAAATCAAACGGGCGGCGGGCAGTAAAACCATGTCCTACAGCGCCGCCGGTCGGCTGCAGAACGCTCGTATTCATTGCGCGTCTCTCAAGGAAGATCTGACGGTGGAACAGGCTTCTTTTCAGGCCGAAGACAACCGAATGGAGATTCGCGCGCTGCAGGCCCAATGGGCCGAGACCCGCCTTCGAGGCAATCTGCAGGGAAACCTGACCTCCAAGGGACCTGTGGTTCTCCAATTCCAGCTGCAAGCCGACAAAGTGGACATGGACCGATGGAGCGAACTTCTCGACACCTCTCCTGCAGCGGAAGGCAAAGGGGGGCCGTCCGTTTCCGGAACTTCCGATTCCGGCTGGTGGAAGCGACTGCGGATAGAAAATGGATCTCTTGCCATTGCCGAGGCGAAATCGAAAAAGATCAAGGCATCCGATATACGGATCCTTGCCGGCATGCAGGATCTTATCCTGACCATCGGTAAACTGGATTGCCGGCTTTATGGGGGAACTCATCAGGGCACTTTACGCCTGGACTTTCATCATCAGAAACCGCTGTTTACCTATCAGGGAAAGGTTCAGGATATGGATGTGGGTCCATTCCTTGCCGACAGCACCCTCTATCGGGACCTGCTGCAAGGAAAAGTACAGGCAACTCTCAGGGTAAATGGAGAGGCAAACCCGTCCGGTTTCATAAATCCTTCGACCAGGGGGGACGGCAGTTTTATCCTGAAGGACGGTCGTATTACCAGCGTCAGTCTGGCCCGGCAGATTCAGCTGGTGACCCGGCTTACCGGTTGGAATATTACCACCTCCAGCACCCAGGTCGATGAGGCCGAGGGAACTTTCGAACAGGAAGGAGCGGTTCTGATCCTGAAAAAGACACAGATAAGAACTCCGGAGGCGCTTTTGGCGACCACCGGCACGGTGAACACGGAGAACCGGGCCTTGAATCTGGCCGCGATGGCAGAACTGAGCAGTCAATGGAAGCCCTCCGGCAATACCTTGGGGCAGATCATAGGCAGCGTGGCGGACACCTTCTTTCGTGACGAGAATGGCCGCATGATTGTTCCCTTCCGCATCACCGGAACCACCCATCAGCCCAAATTCTCCCTGGATCGGGAAACCATCCAAACCGGAGTGCAGCGAGCCCTGAAGCCGGAGAATATACGCTCCGGCATCAAGGCCATACAGGATCTGCTGCAGCAGATCACGGGGACCGAAGAAGATCGACAAGCCAAACCGGGTCCGACGACAACGATTCCTTAGACAACCGGAAACAATCGACGCGGTATCCAAAGAGAAAGGGACTTGACTAAATTCCATCCCCCATCTAAAATCGCGCCTCGACAGTACAAGATTGAGAACGAGCAACGGAAGAAACCGACCGTTGTATGTTACGTGTTGGAAAGATTCGATTTAGGCCGAATGAGCAAATTATTGGATAACATCAACGAACCCAAAGATCTGCGCTCGCTGACGACAGATCAAGCCAATCAGCTGGCTCAGGAGGTTCGGGAACTGATCATCGAAACCATATCCAAGACGGGAGGACACCTGGCGTCCAGTCTGGGGGCTGTGGAATTGACGATCGCTCTGCACACGGTTTTCGATGCCCCCAGGGATAAAATCATCTGGGATGTCGGTCATCAGGCCTATGCCCATAAAATTCTGACCGGCCGGCGGGACCAGTTTCCTACCATTCGCCGGCACAACGGACTCTCCGGTTTCTGCCGGCCGGCTGAGAGTGTCTATGACGCCTTCGGCGCCGGTCACAGCAGTACCTCCATCTCGGCGGCTGTAGGAATCGCCGATGCCCGCGATTTGAAGAAGGAGCATTACCACGTCGTTGCCGTAATCGGGGACGGTTCCATGACGGCCGGCCTGGCATTCGAAGGACTGAATAATGCCGGGGCCAAAAAACGACGTTTCATCGTCATATTGAACGACAACGAGATGTCCATCTCCCCGAACGTCGGGGCCATGGCCGGATATCTGAGCCATGTCATCACCGGCGCCCGCTATAATCGTCTCAAAGGGGAGGTGGAACATTTGATCCGCCCCCTGCCCCAGATCGGCGAATCCCTTTTCCGTTTCGGCAAACGCATCAACGAATTCATGAAAGGGCTGCTCACTTCCGGTGTCCTCTTCGAGGAACTGGGGTTCAAGTATGTCGGTCCGATAGATGGTCATAACATTCCTCAGCTGATCGAAACCCTGCACAACGTGCGGGACAATATCGACCGTCCGACGCTCATCCACGTGATCACCAAAAAAGGGAAGGGCTACGAAATCGCCGAAAAGAATACCGTACAGTTCCATGGTCCGCCGCCCTTCTCCATCGATACCGGCGAATGGATCGTACAGGAAAACGGAATCCCGAGTTATACCAAAGTCTTCGGCAATACTTTGATCCGGCTGGCGGAAGAGAACGAAAAGATCGTGGCCCTGACTGCGGCCATGTGCAGCGGCACCGGTCTGGATTCCTTTTGCAGCCGATTCCCCTCCCGGTTCTTCGATGTGGGAATCGCCGAGCAGCATGCGGTCACTCACGCCGCCGGTCTGGCCATCGAGGGCTTCAAACCCATCGTTACCGTTTATTCTTCCTTCCTTCAGCGTGCCTATGACCAGGTCTTTCACGATGTCTGTCTGCAGAATCTTCCGGTCGTCTTTGTTCTGGATCGTGCCGGACTGGTCGGAGACGACGGACCTACACATCATGGGGTCTTCGATTTTGCTTACCTTCGTCATCTTCCCAATATGGTGATCATGGCGCCTAAAGATGAAGACGAACTGCGCCATATGGCCAAGACCGCCGTGGAGCATAACGGACCGATAGCCATCCGTTACCCGCGGGGAGCCGGGCTGGGTGTAGCGCTGGACAGCCCGCTGCATTCCCTGGAAATTGGCAAAGGGGAGACCCTGCGGGACGGGAAGGATCTTACCATCCTGGCCATCGGCAATATGGTGAAGCCGGCCTGTCAGGCGGCGGAGATCCTGGCCGATCGCTATTCTCTTTCCGTACAGGTAATCAACGCCCGTTTCGTCAAGCCTCTCGATGTGGAACGGATCACGGCCGCAGCCCGAACCACGGGATTGATCCTTACCGTGGAAGAGCATGCCCTGCAGGGAGGATTCGGCAGCGCCGTCCTGGAGATGCTGGAGGAACAAGGTCTGCATTCGGCTGGGATTAAACGTATCGGTATCCCGGACCAATATATCGAACATGGGGCCCAGGCCATCCTGCGGGAAAAATACGGCCTCGATCCCGAACATATCGTCGAAGCCGCCTGGAGGCTCTACTCTCAGGGCAAATCTCGATCCGCTTCCTGTCCGGTGGATGGGAAGAAAGAACCGACTCAGGAAAGATCCGGTTTCCGACCACATCTGGAAAAATAACGTGTATCCGGGGGAACGATTCAACAGCATCAGTCATCTGGCCGGCGCGGCGATCGCCGCGGTGGGACTGATTGTATTGATCTTTATCGCCATCGAAAAAGGCGACCCATGGAAAATCGCCAGCCTCGGCATCTATGGCGGAAGCCTCCTCCTGCTCTATATCTTCTCTACGCTCTACCACAGTTTTCGCGGAAGAATAAAATCCGTATTCCAGAAACTCGATCACCTGGCCATTTACCTGCTGATCGCCGGTACCTATACGCCCATCACCCTGATTACGCTGCGCGGCCCCTGGGGATGGTCGTTATTCGGTATTGTCTGGGGACTGGCCCTTGTCGGCATGATCATCGATCTGCTGCCGGAAAAGGGACGCCGCATCATTCCCGTAATCATTTACCTGATTATGGGTTGGGTAGGGATATTCGCACTGAAACCGCTGTGGACGGCCCTGCCGCCGGCCGGTCTGCTTTGGCTGCTGGCCGGTGGACTTTTCTATACGGGTGGAGTCGTCTTTTTTGCCGTCGATAAACGCATGCCCTATGCCCACGGCATCTGGCATCTGTTTGTTCTGGCCGGCAGTATTTGTCACTACCTGACGATCCTGGGGTATGTGGCATGAAACGGAAAAGCGAAGAAGAAGTGATGAAAAAAAAGATACCCCGACAAGGAATGGAAACACCTGCGGCCATAAATATCTCTTCTCCGGCTCTTCCCTGCGAAGGCTGTTTGACCGATGTCGGAGACCTGAAGGTCGGGCATTTTACCGATCCCCGCCGTCCTACGGGATGCACCGTCATTCTGGCGGAAGCCGGAGCGGTGGCCGGAGTCGACGTGCGCGGTTCCGCCCCCGGCACACGTGAGACCGATCTCCTCCATCCGGTCCGCACCGTGGAAAAGATACATGCCATTCTCCTTACCGGCGGCAGCGCCTTTGGCCTGGACGCGGCTTCCGGTGTCGTCCGGTTTCTGGAGGAGCGATCGATCGGTTTTCCTGTCGGATCCATCTATGTACCCATCGTACCCGCCGCCGTTCTGTTCGACCTGGCCGTGGGAGACGGACACATTCGCCCCGATTCGGCGGCGGGTTACACCGCCTGCGTACATGCCGTTGCCGGAGCCGTTGCGGAAGGCAACGTCGGGGCCGGGGCCGGAGCCACGGTAGGAAAGCTTTTCGGTTTTTCCCAGGCCATGAAGGCAGGCATCGGCACCTGCTGCCTGCAGAGCGGCGAATTGAAGGTGGGCGCTCTGGTGGCCGTCAACGCCGTCGGCGATATACGCGATCCACAGAGCGGACGACTTCTGGCCGGAGCCCGAACACCCGACGGTAAAGGATTGATCGATACCACGGCCACATTGCTGCGAAACCCCGCTGCAAAGGCAGCCCTGCAGGGAGCCAACACGACGATCGGCGTCATCGCCGTTAATGCCGCTCTGGATAAGGCCGGCATGACCAAGATCGCCCAGATGGGACACGACGGACTCGCCCGCACCATTTATCCGGCCCACACGGCCATGGACGGCGATACCCTCTTCGCCCTCTGCAACGGCCGTATCCAGGAGAAGGATCTCACGCTGATCGGCACCCTGGCCGCAGAAGCCGTCGCCAGGGCCGTCATCCGTGCTGTCTTGACCGCCGAAGGGATAGCTGGCTACCCCGCCGCCTGCGATCTCCTCTCCGATACATAATTGGTCCCATTTATGAATCCCGACGACCCTTCTTTCTCGATCTCTGATACAGAGGATCTATCCTGGACCGGACCTTACGGCAAGCCTCCCATTCCTTTCGCAAAGCCCGCAGGTTTCGTTTTTTGCGGGTAATGAGCTGCCCGGCAATCTTCATGGCCCAGACCGCATGCACTCTTTGCAGGCGTCGCAGGGCCAGATCGGCATCGCGCGTCTGACCAAGCGTGGTGGAAAAGAAGCGAAACGATTCTAGAAACGGAGTTCGACGTCTACCGAACTGCCCTCGGGCCAGTTCGTTCCAGTAGCGCAGCTGCCGGCATTTGCGACGGAAACGGTGCAGTCTTTTTTCCGATACATCCTTGCGCCGGACATGATCCTCCAGGATATCGCCGATCGCACCGGACAGCCTGTTGGCCAGGTGGCAACGGAATTCCTGCCGGCCACCGGCCAAAATCCCACAGGATTCCGTGGATACCATATCTCCGGACTGTCGGAGAAGCATCCGGAATTCTTCGCTCTGCAGCTCGGCCCGGGCTTTTCGGTGGCAGGCGTGGCTTATGCTGTACTGGTCATGAAGATACGCGCACCAGGTAGCATCTCCGGACAATTTCAGCCTCTTTCCATATTGTTCCAGTATCTCGATCCAGACATCCTGATCGCGCGCTTTTCCCAATAGCCGGAGCAAGCTACGCAAATTGCCGGAGATGGTTTCGGCGGAAGTCGACCGGAGAGGTTTACGGAATAACCGGAGCAAGGCGCGCAATCGCCGTATGGCGGTTCGGGCGGCATGCAGCCTCTCGGGGTCGCCCGTTTGGCCATAATCGGCCAATGTCGCCCGAATCCGTTCCCACTGTTCCATCAGATGCGCACGGAGCGGATCCTCTTCCAGACCTTTTTTTTCCCGGATTTTCGCCATCGGCCGTCGATCTGCCGTTTCGCCTTCTGTCCCATCCATCTCGTTTCTAGAAGAATATCATACTCGAGGAAACAGGATACAAGGCGAATATAGACGCAACAGCCAAATAACATGCCGGAGAAACCCAAGAAGAGAAAACCGGTAAAGGTGTCCTTGCGGAATCCCAGCTAATGGGCCATGAAGGGCTTTCCCGGAGTGACCTGGCGTGGCAGGATCTTCAGGCGATCGTCGTGGTTTTCGGTTTTACGACCTTTCTCGCCACCCCGGGTCTCTGGCGTTTCTGCCGGGAAGAGTAATCCCCAGATCCGGTCAGCGTTTCAAGGGGATGCATACATCAAAGATCCATTTGCCCTCCGGGTGTTCGGCGGCATTGTTGTGATAAAGCTCGTAGCAGGGCAGGTCGGCACACTCGTATCCGCCGGTCACCAGCCAGGAAAAGGCATCTTCCCACGCCTGCCGGAAACTGTCGGTCTGAATCTCAAAATGACACACGGCATAGGGACCGCCGCTCAGGACCTGTATCCCGATCGATCCTTCCGGGGCGGTTCCCTGAGGAACACTGATACAGGCATCGGTTCGGCACTTCTCGGGTGGAGTGATTTCCGGATTGTCCCAATACACCCCGAGCATGGTGCCCGACTGCAGGTAACCCCGCGGGCCGGCCCAGCGCATCAGCTCCCCGAACGCCTGTTCACAAATCTCCTTGCCGTAGGCACCCATCTTGCGCACATAGGCCACGTGGTAGTCCGGCATCTCTTTGATTTCCGCTTTCATGATCTTGCTCCTTTCGAAATGAAATGAATGAAATAACATAGAGTCGGCAGTGTACTCTGTCCGGAGAGAATATGCGTTTTCTCCCTTGCGGAATTTGTTTCCATTCTTGCTTTTTCGATAGGCGGAGGGTGTCATGCCAAAATGCTGGCGGAAAGCCTTGGCAAAATTCTGGGAACTGGAGAAGCCGCACTCCACGGCAATCGCCGTGACATCCTGATGACCGTCGCCCAGGAGACGGTTGGCGGCCCACTCCAGTCGCAACCGGCGTGTAAACTCGGCCACGGTTTCACCCACCACTGCTTTGAAGATTCGATGAAAGTGAAACATGGAAAAGGAGGCAGATTCGGCAATCTCCTCCAGGGTAAGCGATTTGCCCAGATTCCGGCTGATATAGTTCATAGCCAGACAGACACGCCGCCGGTAATCCATCGCGGTGTATGACATTGGTTACGGTGTCCTCGACGTAGAGAGGAAAGTAAAAAAATCTTAAAGATGAATTATTTCGTACTCTTTGTATTCTTCGCCCCTGATAACCAGATACTGTATATACGTTTTTTTTGTGAATCCGTGGACTTTTCATAGGAATCGATCGTTCGATCGAGTCCTTTGGCCAGACGCAGGACGGCTTCTTTATAGGAACGGTCCGCGGCCTTCTGGGAAACGTCTTCGGCCAATGGTTTCAAGGTGCCCTCGGCCAGCATCTTTTTCCGGCTATGCATGGCCGTCAGGTAATCCAGAACCAGTCTGGCATGACGGGCCTCATAGGACTCTGTGAGACCTTGTTCCGTCAACTGTCGGTAAAAGCCGCCAATCCTGCGAAATAGCCCGGGACTCTCCGCCGGCACGGACGATCTTACGGCCACCTGTTTTCCATCGATATAAAGGCACAGATTACCTTGCGTTTGCAGGGTGGCTGCCACATGAATCCATGTATCCGGTAACAGCCGGACTTCCGATTGGATCACTCCCTGCTCGCTGGTGAAGCGCAGGAAGTTGTCCGGAGTGATGTCGAGCAGATAGCCATTATCCATGCCCACGTTCCGCTTGCTGACGATCGACCGGTGATTTTGCGAACCCGGTCCCGTACGTATCCAGGCTTCAAGGGTGTAGTCGCCCTTGAACATGAATCGATCCTCATGCCTTGTTTCCAGATATCCGTCGCCGCTGAAGAGACGAGCCTCTTCCACGACCTCGGTCTGGCCGACCGTCCGCATGGCGTATCCCGTTTCCCTGTTTTTCGAGGTTTGCACTTCGAAGGGATCGGTCAGCCGGTAATCGGCTACCGCTGCCGTCGTTTGTTCCGGATTTTCCGAGTCCCCGGCCAATGTGCCGATTTCCGCGGGAGGCAAAGCGCGTTCCGTCATACGTATTCGTTTCATCGCGCCGAGAAACCCGTTGGCCCCATGGCTGTCCGCTCCGATACGCAGAGGGATGCGGTTGCCCGATACTTCGCCGTAAAAAGAGGACAGATCCCAAAAGGGGTCCTCGTCCACCGGAACGACAAACGGTTTGGGGCGAAGATATGCATCCGCAATCATGCGCGGAGAAGCGTTCCCCATTACGATCTGGATGCGGGCCGTATCGGGAAGGTCCTTATAAGGAAGGAGAACGGACTTGGAATTGTAACCCTTCCAGGCTTTTCCGTTCAGAAGTACCTTGGTTACATCCCCTTGCCCGGTGGTCGACAGATAGAGGCGTTTGTCGCCGAAGCGAATCGGAAAGAGCTGATCCATCTGGGTGATACCTGTGGGGATGTGCGGGCGCAGCTCCAGATGATTGGCCCGATAGATGTATTCGAACAAGCCGCGAATCATCGCCGCCGGACTCCCCCAGGTGTCGTAAACGTAATTGATTGGCTCTTTCGGCTGGTAGACCGCGTTGCCGAACTCGACCAGGTTGTTGTCCATACGGAATTTTTTGGCGTAATCCAGGATCTTCCGGAAGGATCGGCGGGCATTTTCATAGGCACCGAACTGGTAATAAGCCAGAACCATTCGTGCCTCGCAGGTGGTCCAGTGGCCGCCGTTGACCCAGGTTCCGAAGGACCACAACCATTCTTTGTCGCTGTTATACATGTCGTCCAGACCGGGGTAGTTGGTCAGAACGAGGTTGTGAGGACGCAATTCCGGGAGGGAAAGCATCTTCTC
Organism: uncultured Acidobacteriota bacterium; assembly: GCA_964617125.1. GTDB lineage: Bacteria > Acidobacteriota > UBA6911 > CAINFC01 > CAINFC01 > CAZTVS01. Next base: position 3,355 of record CAZTVS010000093.1, on the reverse strand, counting down.
GAAGATACGCCGGGATTGGGCCTCATCCGTCACATGGAAGGCGACGGCATCATGGTTGCACACCGCCTCGAAGTAGCCATGTTTCGGCGCCCCATAGACACCGTGTCTGGTCCCGTCGGGATCGAGGTATTTGATGAGGTACCCTTCGTCGGTAGTCACTGCCGCCAGCCCTTGTCTGGCCAGATCACGCCGCCGCCCATACAGATTTACTTTTTCCATCCGACCGACTGTCTTTTCCAGTTCGATCAGCCGATCGAGTGCGGCGATATAAGTCACCGACAGGCCGGTGAGATAGGCCGGACGGTAGGTCCCATCGGCCTGTTTCCAGCCAGCATAGCTCGGAGCCAGCAGGTTCCCCGCCGGTCCGGCCAGAAACAGGTTGTTCTTCGGATCGCGTCGCGACTCGATGAATTCGGCGCTTCGTTCCAGCAGCGGCAGGTAATAGGCCAGTGCCTCCTTGTCGCGATTGATGAGCAGCAGTTCCGCCTGCATGACCACGCCGGCGGCGGTAAACTCCATGCCCCAGTCATGGATATCCCTGCGCCCGTCTCCCTGCTTGTAAATGACCAGGCCCGGAGCCGCGGCATCGCAAAGTCCGCCGTCGGGGGCCACCCAGTTCCTCATCCCCTTGCGCCGTCCATCACCCATCTGAGAAAACCACAAATTCTGGGAATTTTGCAGAAAGGTGGTATAGGGTTCACTATAAAAAGGCAAAGCGGCGTAGGTCGTACCGTAGCTGTTCTGGATCCACCAGGCGCCCCAGGTGGGACCCTCCACGAAGCCGTTCCAGTCGACGGCATAGAGCATGGAAATGTTCTGCAGCTCCGGATCGGGCCAAAACATGCGGTAGGAGGTGTCGAGGATTCGCAAATAGTCGAGATCCCCTTCGCCGTGGTAGTATTGCCCCTCGAACCGGTCGTCAGCCGATAGGGTCAGGGTCATCGTAAGAGAGACGAAAAAGAGACTGACGATAAGTAGTACCTTGCATTTTCGCGGTGATTCAGGAAATATTTTTTTCATAGTCGGAAGAATAACACATACAGAACGAGAAGGATCAGGCAAATAGAAGGATTTTTCCCGGAAAGGACATTGTATGCCCATGTGCCGTTGCTCGAGCCTGCAGATGTTTTTATGCCTTTTTTTGTCCGTCGGCGGATGGGGTCTCGCCCATATCCATGCCGAAGTCAGTCCGATGCTGAAAGCCATGAACAAGCCCAACAAGCCCTTCCACATGATCGGCAACATCTATTATGTGGGTGCTTCGGATCTCACCTCCTACCTGATCACCACTCCGGAGGGACACTTCCTTCTCGATTGCGGCCTGGAGGAGACGGCACCCATGATCCAGGAAAACGTCGTCCGGCTCGGATTCCAGGTGAAAGACATCAAGCGGATACTTCTTACCCATGGACACCTGGATCATGCCGGAGGCGCAGCTGCCATGAAGGAAGCCAGCGGGGCGCTGCTGGTTGCCGGGGAGCTCGAAAAACCGCTGCTGGAGAACGGCGGCAAGGGAGATTTTCATTATGGAGATCAAATCCCCTATCCTCCGGTTAAAGTAGACCGTACCGTCCGTGATCAGGAGATCGTCGAACTGGGCGGCATCCGGCTGAAGGCCCATCTGACTCCGGGACACACCAAGGGCTGCATCACCTGGACCATGCAGGTGGAAGAGCAAGGACGCCTGCAGCAGGTAGTGTTCGTCGGCAGCACCAGCATCAACGATTACCGATTGCTTAACAATCCGAAGTATCCGGAGATTGCCGAAGATTATACTCGTATGTTCGCCATCATGAAAAAACTCTCCTGCGACGTATTCCTGGGCGCTCATGGAATTTTCTATTCCATGCAGGAGAAGCGGAAGCGCCTGGATGCGGGGGAGAAGCCCAATCCTTTCCTCGATCCGGAAGGATATCGAAGTTTTCTTACGGCCGCCGAAGACACGTATCGCAAACGGCTGAAAAAAGAACAGGAGGCCGCCCGCTGACCAGAAAGGAAAATAGTTACCAGGAATAAGGGCACGCGTAAAAATCTTCAAGGATGATGAAGTCGCAAAAAGAAATCATTTTCAGGTGTTTCTTAACTGACTCCAAAAAATTTGGAGTAGGGGCACGGCGTGCCGTGCCCTGGCGACCGTAGGATAGAGGCTCCCTTTGGGCACGGCGCGCCGTGCCCCTACAACAGCTGATACAATTTTCTATGGCATGATTTTTTTTACGATGCCATCAAGGATGATTACCCGATGCTCCGATCCTCGGGTATTATGGTCTGATGGTGGAATTGGGTACGATGGAAATACGGGTCAAGATTTGCTGTATCAAGAATAGGGACGAAGCACGTCTGGCTATTCGCTATGGTGCTTCCGCTATCGGACTGGTATCGGCCATGCCCAGCGGTCCCGGGCCCATCCCGGAAGAAACGATTGCCGAGATTGCCGCGGTGGTTCCCCCAGGGGTTGCCTCTTTCCTGCTCACCAGCCGGCAGGATGCCGAATCGATCATAGAACAGCAGCGGCGTTCACGCGTCAATACGATCCAGCTTGTCGATTCGGTGCCCGAAGAGGTTCTTTCTCGGCTGAGACGAACCCTTCCGGGGATTTCCCTCGTCCAGGTAATTCATGTGCGTGACGAAAGCTCGATTTCCGAGGCACAGATGGTTGCCGGTCGGGTGGATGCCATCCTGCTGGATTCCGGAAATCCGAACTTGGAAATAAAGGAATTAGGGGGGACAGGACGCACTCATAACTGGGAGATCAGCCGGAAAATTGTCTCTTCCGTCCCGGTTCCGGTTTTTTTAGCCGGCGGAATCCGGGCCGATAATGTCAGAGAAGCACTGCAGACGGTTCATCCGTATGGCGTGGATCTTTGCACCGGAGTGCGCACCGACGACCGACTCGACGAACAGAAGCTGGCGCATTTCTTTGATCAGATCCAGGCATGGAAAATGGTAAAAAGCGGGAATCCCAAATTCACCTGGCCGGACGCAGCGATCGGGCGATGAGGCCGAACCCGCCGGCTATCAGGCAGAACATGATCAGGGCGTTATACAGGCTGGTCGTCTGGAAGTAGATTTCCATATGCATCAGGATCCCCGCCAGGATGATCACCAGGCCCACGATGGTGAGGATCCAGCCTAAAAGGGATTTACCATCATAGAAGAGGATTCCTATCCCGACCAGGATGGGAATCAGGGTGGGGCCGAAGGCGTTCATGCCCCAGAAATGCCAGAATCCGCTGGTGACCTGCACCTGCTGGAAAAGCATATAGAGTCCGGCCGCAGCCATCAACAATCCGATGAAGAAGGAACCGACTCCCCCCTTGGTTCCACCGGCCCCGCGGAAGCGTGTTTCTTCCAT
>CAZTVS010000092.1:15994-19374 GCA_964617125.1 uncultured Acidobacteriota bacterium | reverse complement strand
AGGGACGCCAGGGCACGGCACGCCGTGTTCCTACTCATATTTTTTTAGAGTCAGTTGAGAAACGCCTGAAAATGATATTTTTTACAACCTCGTCATCATCGTTGGAGCCGCAATAAATCAAAGGTTCGTAGTTCCGCGTTTACGCGGCATCCCATGGATCCGTGAAAGCCTGTATTTAGGCGGCACCACCTGAAGGCGGAACTCTCATGAAACATGCAAGCGTGGCTGGAGCCTCCGGCTCCGGTTTTGCCTCCCGGAGCTAGAAGCTCCGGCCACATTTTGGGAAGTTTCTTTTCCATTTAAGCTGCGGTTCTTCGGGAGTGCCATTCGCTACAAACACGATCCGTTTTTCTATCATTATTGGTTTTATACGAGGCCATCATCGTTTATCCCGAATACCTCACAAATCTGCGAAGAGAGAGACCACACGTCGTGCCTACCCCAATGTATCAGGGCACAAGCAAGGGGTGCCCCTACGTTTGACAGGACAGTTTTCAGGAGTGCTGCCGGTAGGCCGCCACTATCTTCTTCAGAAATTCGTCCTGATCCGCCTGCCACCAGCGGTTGGAAAAGATCTCCACCTCATGAAAACCCTGGAAGCCGGCCGTCTCCACCCAGCCGCGTATCTTGCGTATGGGAATACAGCCTTCTCCCATCAGGCCACGGTCATTAAGCATATCGACGGTCGGCGTTCGCCAGTCACATATATGAAAGGCAAAGATCCTGCCCTCGGTCCCGGCGGCCTCGATCTCCTTTTCCAGATCGGGATCCCACCAGATGTGATAGACGTCTACGGCAATCCCCAACCAGGGAGAATCGATCGTCCGGCAGATCTTGCGGGCCTGAGCCATGGTATTGATCGCCGAGCGCGAATCGGCATACATGGGGTGCAGCGGTTCGACAGCCAGCCGGACACCGCACTTCTCTGCCTGGGGAAGGACGGCCTCGATTCCTTGCAGGATCTGTTTTCTCGATTCTTCCAGTTCCTGCCCGGGATCTGCACCACACACCAGAACGATCAACGGGGCGCCAAGGGCTGCCGCCAGATCGATGATCCGGCGATTGTCTTCGATGGCTTCCTGCCGGGCGGTGGCTTGGGTGGAGGGGAAAAAGCCGCCGCGGCAGAGGGAAACCACCGAGAGACCCTGATCGGCTATCCGCCGGCGAACCTCCGCCGGAGATCTGCCGTCCACGGCATCCCTCCAGATCGTTATTCCCTTGACTCCGGCCCGGGCGTACCGATCGATGGCCGTTTCGATGGCCCAGGGTTTGGTGGTAATGGTATGAAGACAGAGCCGTGATAAATCCATGATTTCCGAAGCAGGCATATTTCTCCTCTCATCCGGGGTGAAGTCGTAAAATTTCTCCCGTAAACCGGTGATTAAACCATAAGCCACGGACAGAAGCGAAAAAATGTGGTAAAGGCTTCCCCGACCGCAAAACGGAAAACCGCTATAATTATAGATTTCAACAGGCAGGGGCTGGAATATGAAACATACAACCGTTCTTTTAATACATCAGCCAAAGGGCGTCGTCATGGCCTGTGACGGACAGGTGACGCTGGGCAACATCGTGGTCAAGAGCAAGGCCCACAAAGTCCGACGGATCTATAACGACCGTATCCTGGCTGGATTCGCCGGTTCGGCCGCTGACGGCTTTGCCCTGGTCAACCGTCTGGAAACCAAACTGGAAACGCACCGCGGCAATCTGAACCGCGCCGCCGTGGAGCTGGCCAAGGATTGGCGGACCGACAAGTACCTGCGACATCTGGATGCACTCATGCTGGTGGCCGATGCCCAGCATGCCTATATGATCTCCGGCAAAGGAGATTTGATCGAACCCGATGACGGCATCGTCGCCATCGGCTCCGGTGGGCCTTACGCCTTGTCGGCCGCGCGGGCGCTGCTGAAACACAGCAATCTCTCTCTGCGGGAGATTGCCCAGGAATCCATGCAGATCGCCTCCTCTTTATGCATCTTTACCAATGAATCCATCCTGATCGAGGAACTCTAAGTTATGGTTTATTACGTTCCAGGCATGACCGACGAAAATAAAAGTCTCGACGAATTGACCCCCAAACAGATCGTGGCCGAGCTGGATAAGTATGTTGTCGGGCAGATGGCGGCCAAACGTGCCGTGGCGATCGCTTTGCGGAATCGTATGCGGCGCCAGAAACTCTCCCCGGAGATCGCCGATGAGGTCGCCCCGAAGAACATCATCATGATCGGACCGACCGGGGTCGGCAAGACGGAGATCGCCCGGCGACTCTCCCGCCTGGCCAACTCCCCCTTCATCAAGGTGGAAGCCACCAAGTTTACGGAGGTAGGGTATGTAGGACGTGATGTGGAATCGATGGTTCGCGACCTGGTGGAGATATCCGTCGACATGGTACGCAATGAGAAGATCCTGGAAATCGAAGAAAAGGCCGAGTTGAATACGGAGGAACGTATCCTGGATCTGCTGCTGCCGCCGGCCAAATTCCAGCCGCACCTCCTGCCGGCCAAGGAGGGAGAACCCACTCCGGAGGAACAATTCCAGAAGACCAGGGAAAAACTGCGCCGGCAACTGCGCGAAGGGAAACTGGACAACCGCATCGTGGAGATCGATTATCAGGAACGCTCGGTACCTTTTTCCTTTCAATTCATCGAGGGGTCCAGTTTCGAGGAGATGTCGGTCAACATCAAGGACATGGTTTCCAACATGATCGGCGGAAAACAGAAGAAACGCAAAATGAAGATCTCCGAGGCCGTGGAATACCTGATGCAGGAAGAGGAGCAGAAACTGGTCGATATGGACTTCGTCACCCGGGTTTCCATCGAGCGGGTGGAGCAAAGCGGGATCATCTTCCTGGACGAGTTGGACAAGGTCGCCGGCCGGGAAGGGGGACAGGGACCGGATGTCAGCCGGGAGGGCGTACAGCGCGACCTGCTGCCGATCGTGGAGGGCACTACGGTGAATACCAAGTACGGCATGGTACGCACCGATCATATCCTGTTCATCGCCGCCGGGGCCTTTCATGTCTCCAAGCCCTCCGATCTGATCCCCGAGCTGCAGGGCCGCTTTCCGATACGGGTGGAGCTGAAACCGCTTACCGAGGAGGATTTCATCCGCATACTGCAGGAACCTCAGAATGCCTTGATCAAACAGTATGTCGCCCTTCTGGAGACGGAGGATGTTCGGCTGGTGTTTGAAGAGGATGCCATCTCCGAGATAGCCCGCTTTGCCACTCAGGTGAATGAGCAGATGGAGAACATCGGAGCCCGCCGCCTCCATACCATCATGGAAGCCCTCCTGGACGACATCTCCTTCGAAGCCCCCGATCTCGAGGAGAAGGAAGTGCATGTCGATGCCGCCTATGTCCGCCGCATGTTGGCCGACAT
>CAZTVS010000092.1:0-15894 GCA_964617125.1 uncultured Acidobacteriota bacterium | reverse complement strand
CTGCATAAGATGCATCCTGCTTCTCCTGCTGCTGCTGGCCGAGTCCTGTGCCCGTGTCGGCGATCCCCTGCCGCCGCTACTGCATATTCCCAGGAGGACCACCGATCTCTCCGTCCGGCAGATCGATAACGAAATCGTTCTGCGCGTACCGAAGCCGATGGTCACGACAGAAGCCACGGAAATTCGCCGTCTAAAAGAAATCCGTATTTGGCGCATGACCCGGCAAAAGGACCAGGGACAACCGGTTCCGCCCGTCGATGAAAACATCTTTCGCAGCCGTTCCTCTCTGCTGACCGCCCTTCCCTATCGTCCGGATAAGATTCCTCTCTCCGGCGACGCGATTCTCTACCGGGAACCGATTTCGCCCTTCACCGGCGAACTCCTCCTCTATGCGGTAGAGTTCGTGGGCAAAAGCGGACGCTCGGAAGGAATATCCAATATGGTGACCATGGAACCTCTGGCCATCCCTTCCGCCCCCGTCGGTCTTCGTGCCGAGGTGCTGGAAGACCGCATACGCCTCGCATGGGACCGACCGGAGACCAACGCCGACGGCTCCCGCCCGGCATGTCTGGCCGGATATCGCCTCTATCGATCGGAAAAGGATCCGCCTGAGTTCTCCACCCCGTTGCAGCCGGAGATCGTGAAAGAGAATCGGTTCGATGACATGGAAATGGTTTTCGGCAGGGCTGTTTCCTATGCCGTTCAGATTGTAGGATGTTCCCCAACATCCATCGCCGAAAGCCGGTTGTCGGAGCCGCTGCGAACTCTGCCCAAGGATGTCTTTGCCCCGGCCGTTCCTTCGCGGTTGGAAGCTTTCGATCTGGCCGAAGGGATCAGCCTGCGCTGGAATCCCAACAGGGAAGCCGATCTGGCTGGTTACCGGGTATACCGTTCGGAGTCCATAGAGGACCAGGGGCGGCTCGTCCATTCGGAACCGATACAAGAGGACATCTTCCTGGATAAAACTGCTGAAACCGGAAAAACATATTATTATAGGCTTTCCGCCGTCGACCGGACGGGCAATGAAAGTAAAACCACCCCACCTGTATCCACCCGCAGGGAAACACCCCCAAAGCCGGACACCCCCTCGCCACTGTAATACCTAGATCACTTCTTTCTACTTTCCATATTGTCTTAAGGTCTATCTGGTGGTAGATTTAGGAAAATGATGAATTAGAGCGATCGAATTGCGTTTTTCTGGACCATTTTCCCAACTAAAAGGGTTTCACCATGAATAGAATGATCTTCCAGATTCTTCTGATTATCCTGTTGTCTTTTGGTTCCGGCTCCGGCTCTGCAGGAGATGCAGGCCAGGAGATGCGATCCTTCAACAGTCATAAATTCAATGCCCCGCTGGAATTGATAGCCTCGCAGTCCCGGCATCTCGTCGGACAGCGCCTGGAATCGGCCGGCCGGAGCAATCTGCGGAACCTGTCGAAAAATTTCAAGGTGGAAGCGGAATCCGCCGATCCCATGGTTTCTCTGCTGGCAGAAATCCAGGATGGAAATACGGGCGAGATGGAGAAGGCAGGATTTCCTATCCTCTCCCATCTGGGAAATATTGTGGTCACCTCCAGTCCTCTGAGCCGGTTGAGGGAGTTGGAAGCGTTGCCGAGCCTGAAAAAGGCCGAAGCGGTACGGGCTTATCGTCTGGAGACGGATATCAGCATGGCCGTAACCCGCATGAACGAACTGAGAACGCCGCTGATCACCGGAGAATTCAGCGGACAGACGGGTGCGAGAACCCTGATCGCAGTCATCGATACCGGCATCGACATTAAGCATGCGGATTTTCGCAAGCTCGACGGAACGACACGGATCAAATACCTGTGGGATATCGCGGACCAGTCGTTTACCGTTTCGGCGGGAATCATCGGCACCTTGCCGCCCATGATCACCCGTGGCGGCAGGCCGGTCGGTACGGTATACACCGAGTCTCAGATCAATCAGACCATTGCGGGCACGGCATTGTGCAATTCCAAATCCCAGGAAGGACATGGAAACCTGGTCGCCGGCATTGCCGCCGGAAACGGCAACGCCTCCGGCAACGGTCAGCCGAACCGGCAGTATATCGGCGCCGCCCCGGAAGCCGACCTGATCGTGGTCCAGATCATGAGTACCGATTCTTTTTCCGATTCCCTGGTCTATGACGATCTCTTCCTTGCCGCCCTCGCCTATATCGACCATCAGGCCACACAGCTGAACCGTCCCGTGGCCATCAACGTCAGTCTGGGAGACCACCTGGGAGCCCATGACGGAACTTCCCTGATCGAACGGGCCATCGACAGTTTCACCGGGCCGGGAAAACCGGGTCGGGTGGTCGTCAAATCGGCCGGCAACGATGGACAGCGCGATCTCCATGCCGGCGGGTTCTTCAGCAATCCGGGCATGCCCAATGCAGCCGTGACCATCGGCATAAATAAAACCGGTATCGGCGATGTCGAGTTCGATTTCTGGTTCTCCGGAAAAGACTCCTTTCGCGTCTATTTGGAGGGGGGAGGAGAACCCAACGCCGAACTGACCGGCCTGGTGCAGAACGATTCCTCCAGCGGGGACAAAGAACTATACTTTACGACTTCCCGTGCCGGTACTTTCCAGATCCGTATCGAAGGCGCCAATGTGAAAAACGGGCGCTTCGATGCCTGGATCCCCTCGCGCAATGCCGTATTCACCAGCTCGGTGGAGAGGAACGGCAGAATCACCATCCCCGGAACCTCCGAGCATGTCATCACCGTCGGATCGTTCAACACGAAAAATACCTGGACGGATATCGATAGAATTTCTCATTACAGCCCGGACATTCTCATAGGGGCCCTGTCTCCCTTTTCCAGTGACGGTCCGACCCGGGACGGCCGCCTGAAACCGGAGATCACCGCCCCCGGACAGCGTATCGCTGGAACCCTGACAACGGATCTTCTCTATGGATTCGAGGCCAGCATTTTCCTGCGACAGGATGTGCTTCTCGACGGCATGCACGCCCTCAGCCAGGGGACCAGTTTTTCCGCTCCGCATGTCACCGGCCTGGCCGCCTTGTTATTCGGCAAGAACCCCTATCTCGATGCCGCGCAGATCAAACGATTCATCACCGAGCATGCCATCAGGGACGGCTTCACCGGCCCTGCCAACTCCCTGGTCAAGACGGAAGCCCTGCCGGACAATCGGTGGGGACATGGGAAACTGGATGCCGCCGCCGCCTACTCAGCCGTTCCGGTTCCGTCAGAGATACGATTCCTGGCCATGCTGGATTACCCCTACGGTCAACAGGCAAGCGTTACCGAAACCTTCGATGTCGGGGGCTGGGTCCTCGCCTCCAAGGGTCTCCAGGCCATGGAAATTCTGATCGATGGCAGTGTATGGCCGGACGCCAGCGTCCAGATCTATTTACCAAGGGCGGATGTGTGCCGGCTCTATCCCGGATATAGCCCGGATTGCCCCGTGGTCGGTTTCAAGGCCACCGTCAGCAACGTACCTCTGGGAAAACATATCCTGCAGGTACGGTTTACCGATCGCCTGGGCTTCCAGAACACACAGGCCATCGGCCCTCGGACCATCCTGGTACAGACCCTTGCCTTGAAGGCATGGATCGACACACCGGCGGCCAACAGCACCAACAACACGACCTTCTTTACCGCTGGCTGGGCCATCTCACCGGCAGGCATACGGCAGGTGGATATCCTCATCGATCATGCGCCTGTGGCTGCGGCACAGATCCGCATTCCCAGAGCGGACGTCTGCCAGGTATACCCCGGAGGAGACCCGGCTTGCCCCAATGTAGGATTTCAAGCGACCGTATCGGGCATCAGCCCCGGACAACATGAACTGGCCGCCAGGATCGTCAGCAATGACGGAAGTGTGAAAACCCTGCAGCGTTACATAGAAGTGATTGCGGCTCCCATACGGGCCGTCATCGATGTCCCCGCCGCGAACGTGCAGATGGGCAGCGGTCTGCACATCGCCGGATGGGCGGTTTCTCCCTATAGCATCCGGAGTATTGAACTGAAGGTTGACGGATACTCACAAGGTTATGCCGCCCTGAAAGTCCCCCGGCCGGATGTCTGTGCCGTCTATCCCGGTTCCGATCCCGATTGTCCGAATGTCGGATTCAACGCCCATCTTTTAGTACTTTCCCCCGGACTGCATACCTTGACGGCGAATATCACCGATAACAGCGGGGCCGTAACCAGTAAGCAAACCCAGTTTCATGTCGCCGTAAGCGGGGTGGTGGATACGCCGAAACCCTATTCGACGGTCAGTAGCAACTTTACGGTGAGCGGCTGGGTGGGCAGCGCCGCCGGCATCGTCGATATACAAATCCTGATCGATGGATTTCTGCTGCCTGTCTTCCCCGATCAGGTCACCAGACCGGACGTATGTAATCTGTTTCCCAATTTCGATCCGGCCTGTCCGGATGTAGGTTTCCGGGCGCTGCTGACCGGGATCTCCGCCGGCACACACACTCTTACGGTCCGGGCCATTGATGCGTCCGGGGTGGAAGTCACCCTGCCCAATACGCCTCAATACATACAGGTATCGCCCTGATATCATGACCGACGATTCTGGTTCCGATCTGTTGGTCTGGGAACGGGGACTCTGGCAAAAGGGCCATCGGCATATTGCCGGCGTTGATGAAGCCGGCATAGGGCCTCTGGCCGGTCCGGTCGTCGCGGCGGCCATCATTCTCCCGCCTCATCTCCACCTGGATAAGGTGCGGGATTCCAAGGCGTTGACCGCCGCCCAGAGAGGCAGACTGGAGGGGGTTTTACGTGAAAAGGCCCTGACGTACGGGATCGGTATCGCCGACCTGGATGAGATCGAAAAGCTGAATATCTATCACGCCGGGCTGCTGGCCATGCGCCGGGCCTTGTCTTGCCTGGCCACCGTTCCCGATTACGTCCTGGTCGACGCCCGCATCATCCCCGAGATCCCCTGGCCCCAGGAAAAGATCATCCATGGGGATGCCTTGAGCCAGAGTATCGCCGCCGCTTCCATTCTCGCCAAAGAATACCGCGACCGGCTGATGATCGAGTATGACCGCAACTATCCCGAATACGGATTCGCCAAGCATAAGGGTTATCCCACGCGACAGCACCGCGAGGCACTGCGGGAGCATGGCCCCTGTCCGGTTCACCGGATTTCCTTTGCCGGAGTTAGCCGTTAAGGCATAGAAAGAATGATGAAGTCGTAAAATAAAGTATTTCCGGGAGCGCCGCACCCCAGTGCGGCAGGAGAATCTGGGTAATATCAAATTTACTTCCGTACCATACAATCCGGCGATGTGAGGAAGAGGACAGGAATACACATCCTTTCCCTTGCCGCACTGGGGTGCGGCGCTCCCGGTATTTGTTGCGACTTCATCAAGATGGATGCGGGCATTCCTGTCCCTGGCTCTGTAGGAATTTTTCCCACAACCGTATCGCTTTCAGGGCGGCGGACGATACTCCATAGTTGTGTACCTCCTGGGGAAGGATCCAGGCTTGTTCCTGCCAACGATTCCACCCGTCGCCCTGGGGACCGTTACACCTCGCATGATACACATGCAGCCGTATGTCCCGCTGCATGATGCTGTGTCGTATCAGACCGATCTTATGCATTCGGGAGATGCGGCACCCGTATTCGTTTTTCATTTCGTCCGGAAAAGATGCCTCTGTCTCGCCGTTTGGATGGGAGGGTTCTTCCTCCTTTGACTTACGACATGTTTTTCGTCTTCTGCCGGTTGTTGCCGCAGGCTCCGATCGACAGGGACCCGAGGGCAGCTCCCAGAGTCCCCGAACCAGAGCCTTCTTATCTTTTCTCACCAGCAGGATACGGTTTTTATATTGCAGGAGAACGATGGCCCGTTCTTCGGGCACCCTGGCTGCCGGCGGCCTCCGAAAAGGGATTTGTTTTTGCCTTCCGCTTTCCGCAGCCAGGCAGAATTTGGACACCGGGCAAAGCCGGCAATCGGGATGGTCCGGTGTACAAAGGCTCGCCCCCAACTCCATCAGGGACTGGTTGAAATCGCCGCTCTCTTCCCGGGGAAGGACATGACGGGCCATGTTCCATAACATTTTCTGTACCTGCCCGCTTGCCGGATCCTGTTCCACGGCGAACAAACGGCAGTACACACGCCGGACGTTCCCATCCAGGACCGGCTCGGCCTGGCCGAAAGCGATGCTGAGAATGGCACCGGCCGTATAGAACCCGATTCCCGGTAAAGCCAGCAGCCGGTCACGAGAATCGGGTACAAGCCCGTCATGTTCTCTCACCAGAAGTATGGCCGCCTGGTGCAGGTTTCGTATGCGCCGGTAGTAACCCAATCCGGACCAGTAGGGTAAAACCTCCTCGATCGGGCAATCCGCCAGGACCCGTATGGTCGGAAACCGCTCCAGGAAACGTTCGTAGAATGGAAGGACAGCCGCTACCCGTGTCTGTTGCAGCATGATCTCGGACACCCATATACGGTACGGATCGCGTGTCCTGCGCCATGGCAGGTCCCTGGCGCAGGACCGATACCAGGAGAGAAGCGCCCGCTGAAAGGCATGCACCCGACGGCTGTCCCAGAGAGGAGCCCCGCCACCCCTATTGGTCTTATGCTTAGTCGTCATGCGATAGTATACCTGATCGATGGATCGATCCCTCCGCCGAGAAACGGATTGATTCCTGGGTGATTCTGTCCGATAATAACACGCCATGGCTCAGGTAACGACAGACAAAGCGGACATCCTCCTGTCGGCTGACGGCGGAGGAGAGCATGCATTTTATCGGCGGAAGATTTTCCTGACCGGTTTCAGCGGTTCGGGAAAAACCTCGATCGGCCCGCTTCTGGCCCGACATCTGGGATGCGATTTCCGAGATACCGATTTGGATATTGAAAAACGTTGTCACACAACCTGTACAGAAATCATCGAACAACGGGGATTGCCCTGTTTCCGCAGCCTGGAAAAAGATCTGCTGCTGGAGATACTGGCCGATCGATCGCTGCCGTGTGTCGTGGCCCTTGGCGGTGGAGCCGTTACCATACCCGGCCTGATTCCACTATTGCGGGAGAATGGATTGGTCGTCTGGCTCCGTCTGGGGTTGTCCGAGATTTTGACCCGGCTGGCAGCCTTCCAGGACAGGCCCTTGCTGCGAAAAAAATCGGAAGAGGAGATCGCCCGGTTCCTTACCGAAAGGGAGGTCTTCTATCGCCGGGCGGCCCATCTGACGGTGGAGGTAGGAGGGCTCGACGTGGAAACGGCCCGGCAAAAAGTAATGGAATCCCTGGCCGGCTATGGATGGAAACAGGAACCGGCCGTTGTTATAAAATAAGGACTTTGGAGAAAGATATGCCCATTTTTGAATATAAGTGCAACGATTGCGGAACCGTCTTTGAAATCATCGTCGGTCCCTCGGAAAAAGAGATCCTCTGTAAAACCTGCGGCAGCAAACGTGTGGACCGTCAGTTGTCGGTCTTCGCCGTAAGCAGCGGTAGTTGTGGTCACGACAAACACGGCCCGCAAGCCTGCCTCGGATGCCCCTCGGCCCAGCAGGGCAGCTGCTGCATGCCCCACTGACCCAAGGGTGACACAGACATTCCTGTCTGTGGAAATCAAACTCAAAAAAAACTGATTCAGGGCAACCGCAAGGGTTGCCCCTACAGAAAATCCACTTCAGGGCAGTCGCAAGGATTGCCCCTACCAAGAATGCCTGTGCTATACTTGAGCAAATTTTACGGAAAGGGGCAAAAAAATGAACCGTCTGATGAAAACGATGTTTTTATGTTTTGTTGTCTGTTTTCTGGTGCAAACTCCCCGGATACAGGCGCAACAGAGCGACTCGACATCGGCTCTGCTCAGTAAGTCCGCCCAGGCAATCAGCTATATCGTCGGCGGGAAAGCGACGATCGTCAACCTCAAGGGTACGGAAGTCATGCCGCGCGCCATCGGACTGGCCAAGGTCAAAGCCAATAAGGGGATCACCAATATCGAGGTCGATTGCTCCGGCATGGAGGAACCCACCAAGTTCGGCGCGGAATTTCTTACCTATGTTCTATGGGCGGTTTCTCCGGAGGGGAGTACGACCAACATTGGAGAGATACTCGTCAATAAATCCGGAAAGGGTGGTCTGGAAGCCACCACGCAGTTACAGACCTTCTCCCTGCTCGTCAGCATCGAGCCTTACTTTGCCGTACGCCAGCCCAGTGAACTGGTGGTTCTGGAGAACGAGTTCCGAACCGATACCATGGGTACTCTCTTCGAGGTAAAAGAATACAAACTCATGAAACGAAATCAGTATCAAAAGATAGCCAATCCGCTGGCTCTTTCTTTAGATCTGAAAAAGGTTCCCCTGGACGTGTACGAGGCACGGAACGCCGTACAGATAGCCAGGACCAACAACGCCGAGAAGTATGCGGCCGAGGTTTTTGCCAAGGCCAACTCCAGCCTGAAAATCACGGAAGATGCCCTGTCTCAGAAGGCCGACAAGCGGGAAATCTTCTCCGCGGCCCGGCAGACGGTTCAATTTGCTGAGGACGCCCGCGCCCTGGCCTTCCGTTTGCAGGAAGAGGAACGGATAGCCGCAGAACGTGAAACCATCGCCGCCAGGGCCAGAGCCGAGGCAGAAGCCCGGGAAGCGGAGACCAAGCGGAAAGCGGACGAGGCCATACGCCTGCAGGCGGAATTGGCGGCCGCCCGGGAAGCCCAAATGAAGGCGGAAGCGGAAGCTGCTGCCGCCAAAGCTAAGGCCGAGGCAGATACCGCTGCTGCTCAAGCCAAGGCACAAGCCGACGCCGCTGCCGCCAAGGTCAAGGCGGATGCGGATGCTGCCGCCGCGCAAGCGAAAGCGGAAGCGGAAGCCGCGGCCGCAAAAGCCAAGGCTGAGGCAGATGCCGCTGCCGCCGCCGCCAAAGCCGAGGCTGACGCCTTAAAGGCCAAAGAAGAGGCAGCCAAAGCGGAAGCCGAAAAGGCTCGTCTGGCCGCTGAGGCATTGCGCGCCCAGTTACTGCAGCAATTCAACCAGGTTCTGGAAACCCGCGATACGCCTCGCGGACTGGTGGTAAACATGGCCGACGTGCTTTTCAACAGCGGCAAGTATGATCTGATGCCGCCGGCCCGGGAAAAGCTGGCCAAACTGTCGGGGATCGTACTGGCCCATCCGGGACTGAATCTGGGAGTGGAAGGACACACGGACAGCGTCGGCAGCGACGAGTTCAACCAGAAGCTTTCCGAACAAAGGGCGGAAACGGTGCGGAATTACCTGGTCGAGCAAGGACTTCCGGCTGCCAATCTGACGGCCAAGGGTTTTGGCAAGACCTCCCCCGTGGCCGACAACAGCACGGCGGAAGGACGTCAGAAAAACCGGAGGGTCGAAATCATCGTCTCCGGGGAAGTGATCGGCGCAAAAATCGGAAGATAGACCGGGAGGATGGTACCGCGGAAAGAGACGGTACTATTCCCCATCCTCCTCCAGGACTTTCCATTGGGACACACCGGCCGAGGCATCCCTGGGCAGCCGGACAACCAGGCGTAGTGCGGTAGTGCTGACGGGAGAAAACCTGGCCTGGCACCAGCGGTTCGCGGCAATGGTGTAATCCGA
Source organism: uncultured Acidobacteriota bacterium (assembly GCA_964617125.1). Lineage (GTDB taxonomy): Bacteria > Acidobacteriota > UBA6911 > CAINFC01 > CAINFC01 > CAZTVS01. The sequence goes on along the minus strand of CAZTVS010000092.1, from coordinate 6,342 downwards.
TTTTGCCTGCACCGGTTTCCACTCGGTGCCGTCGAGATATTGTATCTGCCAGGAGGCGGGAAGCCGGCACCCGCCTCCCCTGGCGGAATCGTCAAACCAGTACACCTGAACTCCACGGATACGGACCGGCGTTTTCCAGGTGTACTGCACCCATTCCTCCCGATTCTCATGCGGCCACCAGTGCAGCAGCTGAGCCGGCCGGTCCTCGCTGTTTTTGGGCTCCCGACCGCTGTTCACTCCCTGGGGCTGCGATCGGCTGTCGGCAAAGGACACTTCCACCTTGGCGTGAGTTTCCAGGCCGACAACGGGAGGAACGGGTGGAGCGACCGGCAGCCACACCTTCATCTTACCCGGCCGGCGATTGTCCCAGGCATAATAGGGAATCGCCAGAATGGGCGTTCGTCGCGGCGCCGGTGAGGCCTGATACAGGGTTTTGGCCCAGTTCTGTTCCGGCAGAACCTCGGCCTGACCTTTCAGGGTGACCATCCCTCCGAAAAGTCCGGCATCCTTTTCCGCCTTGAGTTCGGCGTGGTTCGGCAGATAGAGGGAGGATAGAGGTTCGGTTTGATCCATCTCTTCCAGACAGTAGACCAGAGGGCCACGCTGGAGGGCCGTCAGATGATGATCTGCCTTGACGGCAGGATGGGCGGCCATACGGCGGATGGGCATGGGCAGATGCAGACGCAGTACGTCCGTCTTCCGCCAGGTTCGGGAGAGCACCATATAACCGTTTTCCACGGGAAGGTTGTCCATCTTTTTTTCATTCAGGAAAAGAGAGGCTTCCTGACTCCAGCCCGGGAGGCGCAGACGGATAGCAAACGAAGCCGGATGTTCCAATTCCGGCTGCAAGGTAACGTCTTCCGCCCAAGGGTAGCCGGTCGTCACCTTCACGGTAAGCGGCGTTTTTCCGATTTTGGTCTTGACCGAACCCTGGATGTAGAGATGGACCCAGAGGGACGCGTCATCGACCGCGTAGGCATAGCCTCCCAGCGCAGCCAGGGTGCGGGCCACATTCGGCGGACAGCAGGCACAGGAGAACCACTCCCGGCGATGATGCGTGCCCCGGCTTTCCAGCGGATTCACATAGAAGAATTTTTTTCCATCCTGGGAGACGCCGGCCAGCATGCCGTTGTAGAGGGCCCGCTCGACGATATCGGCATAACGGGCATCGCCATAGAGAAGGGCCAGGCGATGGTTCCACTGGGCCAGAGCGATAGTGGCGCAGGTCTCCTGATAGGCGGTGTCGTTGGGCAGATCGTAATCCTCGGTGAAACCCTCGTTATGGGCACTGGGCCCGATCCCTCCAGTGATGTACATGTTCCGTTCGACGGTGTTCCTCCATACCCGGCGGATCATCTGCTGCAGGGTGTTGTCTCCGGTTTCCCGGGCGACATCCGTGGCTCCGCTCAATAGGTAGCAGGCGCGGACGGCATGTCCCTTGATGTTCTCATGCTCGCAAATCGGCACATCGTCCTGCCAGTAGGACCCGTCATATTTTTCCAGAGGAGTCGAGTGCTCCACGGCAAAGAACTTCTCCCCCCGGCTTTCGATGAAGAAGCGGGCCAGCCGGAAATAGCGCTCCTCGCCGGTGGCACGGTACAGTTTGACCAGGGCCAGCTCGATCTCCGGATGTCCCGGATACCCTTTCCGTTTTGGCGGGGGTCCGAATACGGAATCGATACAGTCGGCCAGGCGAACGGCCACCTGCAGGAAATTCTTTTTCCCGGTGGCCTGGTAATGGGCCACCGCCGCCTCGAACATATGCCCGGCACAATAAAGCTCATGCTGATCGCGCAGGTTGGTCCATCGCTTGGTCGGTTCCTTCACCGTGAAATAGGTGTTCAGGTAGCCGTCGGGTTGTTGCGCCGCGGCAATGAGGGCGATGATTTCATCCAGGCGTTTTTCCAGGTCCGGGTCGGGATGGGTGGAAAGGGAATAGGAAGCCGCTTCCAGGGCTTTATAGACATCCGAATCCATGAACACCGGCCCCTGAAATCCGCTGAGAGACTTGCGCCCGGCCAGCCGGAAATTGTTCAGGTTGCCGGCTTTTTCCAGATTTTCCAGGTTGACGGGAATCGAAACGGTGCGGTTCACCTCCTGACGGGGGAGCCAGAAGCCGTCTTCGATGCGGACATCGGTAAAGGGGACGGCCTGCAGCTTTTTCAGACCGGGCGCATCGGCTGCCGTACCCGTGAGCCAGGAAAGAGAGAGAGCCATCAGAGCGGACAAAACATTTCGTATCATACCTTTCACCTTCCTCTGCATGCAGATAAATTCCGTTTCGGATCTTATCATGGGGATTTGACGTTTTTCCAATAAGAGCATTATAATCCTGCACGAGTAGACGATACTGACGAAGCGGTAAAAAGTCCTGGGAGCGCCGGCGTCCCGCCGGCAAAAGCAATGGAATCAACACAGAATTTTTAAAAAGAAACGGAATAAAGACTTTTAGCCGCTTCGTCAATACTCACCGTGCTTTTTATGTTGACCTTTATAATTTTTAACCTCTAATCTGCTTACCAAAGAACGTTTTTATGAAAATCCTAGTCCTCAATTGCGGTTCTTCTTCCATCAAATTCCAGTTGCGCGATGCCCGCGACGAAAAAGTCCTCTGCAAGGGGCTGATCGAGCGGATAGGCGAGAAAAAAAGCGCCATTATCCTGTCCCTGAACGGACGTAAAATCGAGAAAGATCTGGTTCTTCCGAATCACACCGTAGCCCTCAATCAGATGATGGATATGCTGGCCGGCCCGGAGCTGGGTATCCTGGAAAAATTGTCGGACATCGGGGCCGTAGGTCATCGTGTGGTTCACGGCGGAGAAGATTACTCCGACTCGGTTCTGATCGACGACAAGGCGATCGAAACCATCGACAAGCTGAGCTCCTTGGCCCCTCTGCACAACCCCCCCAACCTGAAGGGGATCCTGGCCTGCCGTGAAGTGCTTCCGGGCGTGCCCCAGGTGGCCGTATTCGACACCGCTTTTCATCAGACCATGTCGCCGGTCGCCTACATGTATGCCCTGCCGCGAGAACTGTACGACAAATATAAAATCCGCCGTTACGGTTTCCACGGCACCAGCCATCGCTATGTGCACGGCCGCGCCGTTCATCTGGCCGGTCTGGACGGTAAACCGAGCAGGATCATCACCGCTCATCTGGGTAACGGCTGTTCCATTGCCGCCATCCTGAACGGCCATGTGATCGACACCTCCATGGGCTTTACTCCTCTGGAAGGGCTGGTGATGGGCACCCGCTCCGGCGATGTCGATGCCAGTCTGCCATTCTTCTTAGAGGATTGCGGTATCAAGGATTCCCGCGCTATCTTCCAGAAAAAATCGGGACTGCTCGGATTGTCCTCCGGACTTTCCAACGACATGCGGACCCTGTTGGAAAACTATGAAACCAACCCCCATGCCAGGCTCGCCGTCGATGTATTTTGCTATCGTCTGAAGAAATATATCGGGGCCTATGCGGCCGCCCTGGGCGGGTTGGACGTCCTGGTTTTCACCGGAGGCATCGGCGAAAATGCATCGCCGGTACGCGCCATGTCGTGCCAGGGGCTGGAGAACCTGGGCATTTCCGTCGATCCGGTCCGCAACGGAGAAGGGTCGCGCAAAGAGGCGCTGATCTCCAAAGCCGAAAGCAAAGCAAAGGTTTATGTGATCCCGACGGATGAAGAACTGGTCATCGCCGAAGAAACCCTGCGATTGACGCGGTAGAACGGACCATCCAAACGAGAAATCATCGAACCGATAAAGAAATACCAAGAGGAAATCGAAAGGAAACGAGTCATGAGTTTTGCTGAAGAACTTCTCAAGAGGGCAGGCCAATTAAACAAAAAGGTGGTACTTCCTGAGACCGAGGACGAACGGACTTTGCACGCCGCATCCCGGCTGGTCCGGGAAAAAATCTGCCGGGTGGTTTTGGTGGGAGATCCGGCCCAGATCGAAGCGGATGCCAAGCAGTGGGGGGCCGATATCGGCGGATGTGAGATTCTTTCGCCATTCGACCCGCAAACCGCGGCCCCGTTGGCCGAAAAACTATGGAACTACCGCAAAGAAAAAGGGCTCACCGAACAGCAGGCCGCCGAACTGATTAAAAACTATCTCTATTTCGGAACCATGCTGCTGAAAGAAGGGATGGTCGACGGATATGTCGCCGGCGCCACTCATACCACCGGGGACAACCTTCGCCCGGGCCTGCAGATCATCAAGGCCGCGCCCGGTTTGAAAACGGTCTCTTCCTTTTTCATCATGATCCATCCGGATGGACGATTCGGAGAAAACGGGGTCATGTTCTACGCCGATTGCGGCATGGTGGAGATGCCCACTCCGGAACAGCTGGCCGATATCGCCGTGGCCTCCGCCCGTTCCTGGAAGCAGCTGGTCGACAGCGAACCGCGTGTGGCCCTGCTCTCCTACTCCACCAAAGGTTCGGCCAAATCTACAGACACCGAGAAGGTACTGAAAGCCCTCGATCTGGCCAGGAAAGCCGCTCCCGAATTCAATATCGACGGCGAGATGCAGTTCGATGCCGCCCTGATCCCCAGCATCGGCGAACGCAAAGCCAAAGGATCGCCGGTTGCCGGCAAGGCCAACGTACTCATCTTCCCCGATCTGGATGCAGGCAATATCGGCTACAAGATCACCGAACGTCTGGGCGGGGCCCAGGCTATCGGACCGCTGGTACAAGGTATGGCGAAGCCGGCCCATGATCTTTCCCGAGGCTGTTCCGCCGACGATATCGTCAAGGTGGCAGCCGTTTCGGCCATCATGGCCTGATTGCTCATGGAGGGGAAGGGCCAACCCGGTTTGCCCTTCCTTAGTGTTACGTATCTTTCTTGAAAGAATAATCCCATGAGGTGGGTCTCGGAGATGTATGGCCGGTCAGGGGTGACCCTTTCCATGGTGGCGGTGGTGATCTGGACGGCTGCCTTCTTATATGGCGGCCAGCCGGTCAAGTCCGCAACCTCTCCTCCAGAAACATACAATCTCTATTTCGCCCAAATGGTCGACGGCGGCGGATACGTCACTCAGATCCACCTGTCCAATCCCGGCCCTGAGGCTATTGTCGCGACTTTGGAACTGTTTCAGTCGGATGGAACTCCTTTCTCCGTGAATCTGAACGGAGTATACAATTCGGTATTCTCCGAGACGATCCCTTCTCATGGCACCCTGATTCTGAGCACCGCCGGCAGTCGAACCGAGAGCACCGCCGGCTGGGCATGGGTAAAGGCCTCCGGCCCGCTGGGTGGCTCTCTACTATACCGGTTTCTTTCCGAAAAAATTGCCGTGGCCGAAGTGGGATTAGATCCATCCCTACCGGTCACCCGGTTTTGTTTCAGTCTGGACACCAACCGGAGCCTTTTCTCCGGGCTGGCGATCGCCAATCCGCAAAACGACGTCGTCGAGATACAGTACGCCTTATACGACACCCAAGGCAACTTCAAGGGGCAAACCAATCAGTTTCTGGATGGCCGGAATCATACTGCCAGGCTGGCGGAAGAAATCTTCCCCTTCCAGAACCTGAAAGAATTCACCGGCATGGTCACGGTTTTTTCCCTGGGAGGCCACGTGGTGGCCACAACCCTGCGCTTCGATAAAGACGTGGGTACCATGGCCTCCGTTCCAGTGACCACCGGATTGCCGATTGTCTTTATCGGCAAGAACAATTTTTACGCCCGGGACAACATCGTCGGGAACCTGCGCTGGGTGCCCGGAGGAACCTTCCGCCAGGGAACGCAGCTGCAGGAACCGGGACGGGATCCGGATGAAGGGCCATCCTTCCAACATAACCTGTCGAAAGATCTGGCGGTGATGGAAACGGAGGTGACGCGCCGGATGTGGGCGGAATTGAAGGCCAAGCAGGAGAGCCTGCCGGAAGACCCTTCCCACTTCACGGCGGCAGGACCGGAGGGTCCGGTGGACCGGGTGACATGGGCGGAGGCACTTTTATTTGCCAATCTGTTATCCCGGCAGCAGGGGTTAAAACAGGTCTATTACGCGGACGCCGATTTGAGCACACCGCTCGATTCCACAAATTACCGGAAAGGAAACCCTTTCCCGGACTGGAGCGCCGACGGTTATCGGCTGCCGACGGAAGGAGAATGGGAATACCTTACCCGGGCCGGGACCACCGGACCGTTCTCCATGGCGGAACCGGCATACAACACCAAGATGCGCAATTCCTGCGCCGACGGTGTGCTGACTGCCTTGGAAAGCCTGGCCTGGTACTGCGCCAATGCCGGCACTCGCACGCATGAGGTCGGGGTCAAGGCGGCCAATCCCTGGAACCTGAAGGATGTTCACGGAAACGTATTGGAATGGTGCTGGGACTGGTATG
>CAZTVS010000091.1:0-19723 GCA_964617125.1 uncultured Acidobacteriota bacterium | reverse complement strand
ATCTTTTTCTTCATCATGGCTATGGCCGTATACAATTCGGAGGCCAGATCGGCCAGCCCCTCCAGCCGGTCCTCTTCTTTCGGAACGAGTGCTGCAGCCAGACCTGAGGCTTCCTGTAAAATCTGAGCCACCTCTTTGGACAAATCCTCCGCCGAGACAGTCAGGTTGAATTGAATCGGTATCCCTTTGGCGTACGGTCCCCGATAGACAAGGGCATTGTGAAACGCCGTACGATAACCGACGGTCTGACGATTCATTCCATAGGGTTGTTTCCATTCCAGACGCTGTCGTTTAGCGTTGTTGGAACCTTCGGGACCGCAAAGGCATTCGATATGGACGATATCCCTGTCCTTCAAACCGGTCAGCCTGTCCAGCCGGGTCAAATCCAATTCTTCGATAAGGATGGCCACCTGGGTATCGGCCGGACATGGTTTCGGATCCCACGGATGAATGGAAAAATCCACGGCGATGTCATAATCCGATTGGCTCTGTCCCTTCCATAGACGGTAGATTCCCGGTTGAAATTCCTCCGAGCCCAGACTGCCGTAAAAAGAATACTCGTGATCGTCACGAACGGTAGCGGCCAGGCATCGGAGCAGGCTGGTCGTCAATGCCGAGCCGGCACGGACGCCGGCCCCCAAGCCGGGCAGCCAACCGGCCGAAGCCGCCAGGTGCTTAAAAATACCGATGATTTTTTGCAGCAGATCGGTGGACTTCTGATCCGATTCGATCATCTGGGAGGAAATCGACAGGAGCCGGCTGTCTTCTCCATAAAAGAGTAGAAGCGGATTAGGGTATTCGATAAGACTGGCTTTACTCTTCTCCTTCCTCCAGCCCAGCAGAGTGGATTGCAGGTTGTTCTTTCCGGCAAAGGTCAGCTCCAGAAATCCTTCCAGTTCCTGGTCCCAGGAAGGATCCGAGGCCACTGTGTGTCGTATATCCAGCCGAGACAGGGTGATATAAATAGATCCGGAGAGATCTCCGGAATCGGCGCAGATTCGATCGATACCGATTTTCGTTTGCAACGTTTCCTGGGCTTTTTCCAGGATCAGGGGCATCAAACCGACCCCGGAGGTAATGTCTTCCCGAAGGGAAAGAGGAGTGGGCGATTCCAGCCTGGTAACCGTATCCTGCGGATAGAGAAGAATCTCCACATCGATCGGCATCTCCCTGACCCATACCAGTTGAAAACGCAAATGCATTTTTTTTCGCTTCAGATCGGCGAAGAGATTTCTCCATTCGATGCGCAGGTCCTTATCCACCAGGAGAACAACCGGTTGGCAGGCGTTGCCGCCAGCGGTTTCCTCGTCTTTCTCAAACCACAGCGCCAGACTCTCGGCAGCCGATTCATAGCGCCCGCCGATTTTATCGGGCAGCATCAGGTGAAGATTGCGCCCGCCGGGATCGCGGACGACCCCGGAGATCTCCTCGCCCCGGTTTTCGAAACGGCCGGCATCCTGATAGACGGACAGGTCACCGCGGCTCTTGATCCGCACCAACAATTGCTCGGGCAATTCACCGAGCAGGGGGATGATCGAAAGCATCTCCGATAACCGCAAGGGAACACGCTCTTCCCTGTCGGCCATTTTCCGGACCATCTCCTCCACCTGCAGCAGAAGGTCCGGTTCGTACAGCTCCAGATGAGTCATGTTCGCCTCCTGATTCCTGTCCCGCTACATAAGGGAAAAATGACCCAAAGGACCCGGCCCTTTGCCTACAGAGTAGGAACGTTCAATGGCGGCGCTGATATACTCTTTCGCCTTGCTGATCGCCTCCGGCACCGACTGCTCCTTGGCCAGACCGGCACAAATGGCCGAGGCCAGGGTACACCCGGAACCGTGCAGATTCCGGGTACGGATCCGGGGAGCATACAGTTCGCAAAAATTTTGTCCGTCGAAGAGGAGATCGACAAGCGGCCCGGAAAGATGCCCGCCTTTAATATAAACGTAGGCCGGACCATAGTCATGAATGATTCGTGCCGCCTCGCGCATCCCCGCCAAACCGGTGATACGTCGACCCGCCAGCACCTCTGCCTCATGCAGATTCGGCGTGACGATCAAGGCCAGCGGCATCAGCTGCCGGCATATCGGGTTCCGCGTTCCCACCGGCATCAATCTGGCCCCGCTGGTCGCGATCATGACCGGATCCAGGACATATTTTTTTATATGATATTTCTCCAGCAGCCGGCTGATCACCCGCACCTGCGCGGGTCCGCTGATCATTCCGCTCTTGACCGCCATGGGCGGCATGTCGGAAAAGACCGCCTGCAACTGCTTCTCCACCAGAGAGGGAGTAACAGCCTGTACGGCGGTCACACCCATGGTATTCTGGGCCGTAATGGCCGTGAGGACCGACATGCCGTGAATTCCGAAAGCGGCGAATGTCTTCAGATCCGCCTGTATACCGGCACATCCGCCACTGTCGGAACCGGCCACCGTTAAGGCTCTAACCGTCTTTTTTTTCATAAACTCCCGTCCGTTTGCTTCCCGAATCAAGTCAAGTTACAATTCTACAGGATAGCACACCGATTGAAAAATTGTTTCTCCTCCGCAAGAGGTTCGTCGGTTGGTTCTATCCGCAATTTCTTAAAGAAAATACTATTCCAACGTAAGGAGAGAAAAGATGAGTGAAAATTCAAACGTCGGTGAAAAGCTCTTGTTTTTCGCTGTCGGCACACTGATCGGTGCCGCCATCGGCATTCTGTTTGCTCCCCGTTCCGGGTCCGAATCCAGAGAATATTTATCCCGTCGTTTCTCGGAAGGAACCGATTTTCTAAATGAGCAAAAACAAACTCTGACCGGTCGTGCCTCCGAACTGGTCCAAGGCGGGAAGGACGCCATCGCCCGCCAGAAAGAATCGCTGGCTGCCGCTTTCGAGGCCGGAAAGGCGGCCTACCGGGAAGAAATCGGTAAATCGCAATCCTAGTTTATCGGACCATTTTTTGCTGCTTCGTCAATGAGCGAGCGGCGGAAACCCAAGTTCCGCCGCTCGCTGCGAGGAGGATCCCGTGGAAACGTTTTCGTTACTTGTCACTCTATTTTTGGGAATCATTACCTTTGCCATGTTATTGCAGGGGATCGCCATTTTCGGGATCTATCGACGTTTTCAGACTCTCTCTTCCCGAATCGAGGATCTGACGGAGGATACCAAGAAAAAATCGCAGGTCCTGACGCAAAGCGTCCGCTCCACCATCGACGCCGTTCTCCCCATTGTGGAGAGTGTGCAGAGGGTCAGTGAAAAGGTAGTGGCCATTTCGGAAACCACCCGGGCAGGATTCGCCGATATCGATCAGTTCCGGGCGGAGAGTACGGCGACCTTACGGCGTCAGATGCAACAGATGGAAGAGATGCTCGACAGAAATGCAGCCCGGCTGGACCAGACACTGGACATCTGGCAAGCCAATGTCGTCGCGCCGGCGTTGGAGGTGGGAGCGCTGGTAAAAGGGGTAAAAACCGGCCTTCACTTTTTCCTGTCGAATCGCAAGAAAAACCGCACCCACGGATTTCCCGAAGACGATCTCTTCGTTTGAACTTCGGCGGGAACACCCGCCGAAAGAAAAATCCCGTTCCGATACGTACCTACGTTCGGCGGTACATGTTTGCCGTTGTTTTGCATATTGCAGGGGGGAAGGCAAACCATGAATACATTCAGGCCCTTGGCCGCCATGATCCAAAGGACTGCCGTGCCGGTCCTCTATTTTGTCGTTCGACTCGCGGGAGCCTACCAATTCCTGGGACAAGCCTCCGGCCAGGAACCGGCCCCGTTCGGTAATCTTTCCCTGGAACAACTCTCCCAGATTCAAATCGTCACCGCTTCCAAACGTCCGGAAACACTGGCAGACACTCCCTCTGCGGTATACGTTCTGAGCGGAGGCGATATCGACCGTCTGGGTGTCACCACCCTGCCCGATGCCTTACGTTACATCCCGGGCATGGATGTGGCGATGATAAACTCCTCGCAGTGGAGCGTGGCGGCTCGGGGCTTCAACGGCCAGTATGCCAACCAGCTGCTGGTCATGATGGATGGGCGATCGATCTACAATCCCTCTTTCGGAGGAGTGATTTGGGGCGCCCAGGACGCCTTGTTCGAAGATATCGACCGGATCGAAGTCGTACGCGGGCCCGGCGGTGCCCTTTGGGGGGCAAACGCCGTCAACGGGGTGATCAACATCATTACCAAGCCGGCTCAGGACACCCAGGGCACAATCTTTTCCATCGGAGGCGGTACTTTCCAGGAAGCGATGACAGCAGCCCGCCACGGATTCAAGGTTTCGAAAAAAACCTTTGCCCGGGTATATGCCAAATACGATCGGTTCGACGAATCCCCTCTGGCAAGTGGTGGCGACACACCGGATGCCTGGCACCGCCTGCAGGGAGGCTTTCGCCTGGATTCGCTGCCAAACCCAGCCGACACGTTTACCTTCCAGGGCGATGTGCACCGCGTGAAACAGAATTTCATTCTGCCGTTTCCCAGCTTTACCTCTCCCGGATACGCTTCGACAGAAACCTACCAGGTAACCGATATCGGGGCCAACCTGCTCAGCCGCTGGACGCACCGATTTTCTTCCGGCTCCATCTTCTCGGCCCAGGCATATTATGATTCCTACGAACAGGAAGGACCGATGTTGCACCAGCGAATGCATACTCTGGATCTGGAAGTGCAACACACGTTTCCCTGGGGAAAACACCACACATTCAATTGGGGAGGCAATTTTCGCAACATCTGGGATCACATCTTTCCGGCGCGCATCCTGCGCGTGCCCGGACGAGCCAAGGCCAACGATCAGCTGTTCAGCCTGTTCGGAGAAGATGAAATGGTACTCGCCCCCGAGCGACTGACCCTGACGGTGGGGGCCAAAGCGGAGCATAACGATTATACCGGGTGGGAATATTCTCCGAACGTCCGTCTCCTCTGGCATCCTTCGAAACAACAAACCGCCTGGAGTGCGGTATCGAGGGCAGTAACCACCCTGAACCATCTTTCCACAGGCGTGCAGTATGACCTGCGCATCCTTCCCCCCGGAGCCCTCGGCCCGCAATCGCCGGCCACCCTGCTTCAACTGAGTGGGAAAGCCGATCGGGTGGAAACGCTGCTGGCCTACGAAATCGGCTATCGCGTCCAACCGAAAGAGCGAATATCTCTGGATGTCGCCACCTTCTACAACGATTACGCCCACTTGATGGTCCTGGAAACCGGGAAATTCCTTCCCGGAACTCCACCGATTCTCCCTGTCAACTGGCTCAATCGAATCGATGGGCGAACCTATGGTGTGGAAACGGCGCTCGGGTTACAGCCCTTACCCAAATGGCGACTTCAGGGAGGGCACACCTGGTTCAAGTCCAATGTAGCCAGTGGCAGCATCGGCCGCGGGGACGGCAGCGCTACTCCGGGGCACAAATTCAGCATCCGCTCCCAGGTGGATTTCAGCGAGAAGTGGCAATGGGACACAGGATGGCGGTACGTCAGTCGACTCGATACGCTGGAGGTTCCAGCCTACCTGGAGTTGGACTTCCGCGTGGCATGGAAACCCGATCGACATTGGGAAATCGCCCTCGTCGGACAAAACCTGCTCCACGACTCCCATTTCGAATTTCCTCGCGGACTCAATCCTTTAAAATCCGGGGTGTCGCGCTCGGTTTATGCGAAACTGGTTTGGAGATACTAGCCGGGCGTGATATGGGAAATCTCCGTTTCACCCCCATGACTCGACCGACTGTTCTCCCACGTCGGTCTTTTCGATGCCTGATCTGGATTACGGTACTGTGGCTGACAGGGACGAACCTGCCGGCACAACCCAGTGCTGCCCAGGATTATGAAGTCAAGGCAGGCTTTCTGGTAAAATTTACCCAATACACAACCTGGCCTCAGGAAACGTTCGCCAGCGGCGAAACCCCCATGGTGATTGGTGTGGTCGATGGAGAATCGCTGTTCCGACGACTGAATCTGGAGGCTAAAAATCTGACCGGCTCCCGACCGGTGGAAGTGCGCCGTCTGAGAACGGTCGAAGAGGGTGCGCACTGTCATGTCGTCTATATCGGAAAGGATGAAATCTCCAATGAAGGAAAATGGCTGGAAGCCTTGCAAGGGAAACCGATACTGACGGTAGGGGAATCGGAAAAAGCCATCGAACACGGTGCCGTCATGCGCTTTGTCATTCAGGACAATCGTGTCCGTTTCGAAGCGAATCTGAATGCGGCGGAGAAGAATCGGCTGGTATTGAATCCACGGATGCTGTCCGTGGCCTTGAAAGTCTATAAAAGCCGGAAAGGAACAACGGGCTCATGATCTCTTTTTCCCGTCTTTCCCTGAAGCAGAAGCTCGTATGGCTGATCCTGGCCGCCACGATCCTGACACTGCTGTGTTTTGCCCTGGCGGCGGTATCCTTTGAAATCACCACCTTCCGCCCCCGGATGGTCCAGCGGGCCCAATCGGAGGCCGGCATTCTGGAAGAGTTGTTGTCCGGTCCTTTGGATTTTCAGCTCAAGGATGCCGCCGAGAAGGTTCTGCAAAAGTATTGCCAGGACCGGCCCGTCGTCCTGGTCGCCTTATATGACAAGAAAGCCTTATTTGCCGTCTATCGGCGCGAAGGCAGTGCCCTGCCGATTCCATCGGAACCGCAGATTGCCGAACCGAGATTCACAGCTTATCTGTATTCTTACTGGTGGCCGGTGCGCAATACGGAAAAAGCACTGATAGGACACCTGTACCTGGCAGAAGAACTGCCGCCCCTGCAGGACCGGCTAACCGAATACGGTTTCCTGGCCGGTGCCGTTGTCCTGACTCTGACCATTTTCGGCTTTATACTAATGACAGGGTTGCGGAGAAATATCCTCGACCCCATCTCCGCTCTCCTGCAAACCACCCGTCATATCTCCCAAAACAACGATTATTCCGTTCGGGCCGAGGTAAAACGGGAAGACGAACTGGGTCAGCTGGCCGGCGCCTTCAACCAGATGCTGGAAACCATCGGCTATCGAGAGGCCGATTTACGGGAAAAGGAAGGACATTTCCGCTCGCTCATCGAGAACGCCTCCGATATGATTACGGTCATCAACGAGAAAGGGATCATACGTTATATCAGCCCCTCGGTGGAACGCATTGCCGGATACCTGCCGGACATGGTGATCGGGCACCCGATTTCCGAATTCATCCACCCGGAAGACATGCATCGCGTCCGGGAAACCATGGAGCAGAACACTACGATCTCCAGCCTTATGGCCAAAATACAATACCGCTTCCTGCACATGGACAAATCCTGGAGGGTTTTTGACTCCATCGGCCGGAGCATTCCCAACAAGGCGCCGGATGGTTACATCATCATCAATTCCCGCGATGTCAGCGACAGCCTGAGACTCGAAGAACAGCTGCGCCAGGCATTGAAGATGGAGGCCCTCGGACGGCTATCCGGCGGCATCGCCCATGATTTCAACAACCTCCTGACCGTCATTTTAGGTCATGTCTCCTTGATGGAAACCGACAGTGCCCTTTCGAAAAACATGCGGGAATCACTGATCGAAATCGGTAAGTCGGCCAATCGCGCCGCCAATCTCACACGCCAGCTGCTGGCCTTTGGCCGCCGCCAGACGCTGCAATGGAAACACTTGAATCTGAACGAGGTGGTCTCCGATATGACCCGGATGCTGAATCGTATTCTGGGAGAGGACATCCATCTCTGTCTGCGTTACGCCTCGCAACCCGCCGCCATCCACGGAGATGTGGGCATGATCGAACAGATCCTTCTGAATCTGGCGGTGAACGCCAGGGATGCCATGCCTCAGGGCGGACAGTTGATGATCGAAACCCAACTCCTCGAGTTCGACAAGACCATGGTAAAACAGATGTCGCAATCGAAACCCGGACCGGTAGTCTGTCTGAGCGTGAGCGACACCGGCTGCGGGATCCCCCCGGAAATCCTGCCGCATATCTTCGAACCCTTTTTCACCACCAAAGATGTCGGCAAGGGGACAGGCCTGGGATTGGCGACCGTTTACGGCATCGTACAACAGCATAGCGGGTGGTGTCATGTCTACAGCGAGCTGGGTCATGGAACCACCTTTCATATCTATTTTCCCCAGCTGATCCATGCCAATTGGACCGAACCGGTCTCTTCGCTGTCGGGCAATATCCGTGGGGGAACGGAAACCATTCTTCTAGTCGAGGATGAACCGGCGCTGCGTATCCTGACACGCAATATCCTGGAACAGCTGGGTTACCGCGTCCTGGATGCTCCCAACGGCATCAGTGCGTTGGAGGTTTGGCGTAAAAATATGGATGCCATCCAGCTGCTCTTGACCGACATGGTCATGCCGGAGGGCATGAGTGGTCTGAATCTGGCAGAGCAGTTACACCGGGAGAAGTCCGATCTGAAAATCATTTACACCAGCGGCTACAGCGCGGAGATTACCGGACAGGACTTCCTCGGAGAGGGAGTGAACTTTCTTGCCAAACCCTTCAACCTGCACCAGCTGGCCCAGGCTGTACGCCACGGTCTGGACCGGTCCTAGTCCAGCTCCCAGCGCAGCAGGATCGAGCCCCAGGTGAATCCGGCTCCGAAACTGGCCAGAACGATGTGGTCTCCCTTGCGAATACGCTTTTCCTGGTGGGCCTCGTACAGGCCGATGGGGATGGTGGCGGCCGTGGTATTGGCGTAACGATTGATATTGCACAGAACCACGGATTCATCCAATCCCAGCTTGGCCGCACAGGCATCGATGATCCGTTTATTGGCCTGATGGGGAACAAAAAGGCGCAAATCCTTATTGCAGAGGCCGTTTCGATGTAAAATTTCCTGGCTCACCTCGCTCATCCCTTTAACGGCGAATTTGTATACATTCTTACCGTCCTGGTGGACGTAATGCATCTTCTTATCGACCGTCTCATGGGAAGGGGGATTCATACTGCCGCCGCCGGGCATATACAGGAATTTTCCACCGGATCCATCGGCGTGGAGGATGAAATCCATGATACCGACTTCACCGTCTTCGGTGGGCTCCACCAGAACGGCCCCGGCGGCATCGCCGAACAGGACACAGGTGGCCCTGTCGGTCCAATCGATGATGGAGGACATCACCTCCGAACCGATCACCATCACTTTCCGGTAGGCGCCGGTGGTTACGAACTGAGTAGCGACCGTCAACGCATAGACAAAGCCGCTGCAGGCCCCGGATAGATCAAAGGCCCAGGCGTTCTTGGCTCCGATCTTTTCCTGGATGATGCAGGATGTGATCGGAAAGAACATGTCCGGAGTGACCGTGGCCACGATGATCAAATCCAGTTCCATCGGATCCATACCACGGGAGCGCAGCAGATTCAGGGCCGCACGCGAACCCAGATCGGAGTTGCATTCCCCGGGTTGGACCATATGCCGCTGCTCGATTCCGGTACGGGTGCGAATCCATTCATCTGTGGTGTCCACCATGGATTCCATATCCTTGTTGGTCAAAACCCTCTCCGGAACGGCCATCCCCAGAGCGGTAATCTTCGCTGCATATTTTCTTTTGCTGTCCAAGTCGTTTCCTACCCTATACATTGCATCGATTATTTTTGCTGTCGGATTCCTGCAGTCTGCATCCGGCTGGAATCCTTACCCCATCCAAAATGTGAAAACATAGCATAGAATAGCATCGACATCAACCCAAGCCGAATTTCAGAATTTCACCCAAGGGAGGCTAAACCTGGAACCGGCACTCATGTTACAATCATACACGAGGGGACGGCAGGATCGATGTCCTGCTGTTGCAGCGGGGCTAACAAACGAGGTTATATCTGAGATCATGGAAAACGGGCCATTTCTACCTGGCGAAGGCAGACAAACCATACTCATCGCCGACGACGAAGAGATGCTGCGTCGCATGTATAAACTTCTCGCCGAACAGATGGGTTATAGGACCATCCTTGCCTGCGATGGAGCAGAAGCGTTGGAACTGTTCCGCACCAGACAGGAAGAAATCCATCTCATCCTCCTGGATTATTGCATGCCCGAGATGGATGGTCTGGTCACTTTTCAGGAATTAAAAAAGTTACAACCCGACGTCAAAGTCATCCTGAGCAGCGGTTACGACAGGGAGGAATCCTGCCGGCATTTTGCCGAGAAAGGGATTGCCGGTTTCCTGCAGAAACCTTTCACCCGCGAAGACCTGCATACCGTCATCCAGGAATGTCTGAAGACGGGGTCTCCCTCCTAAGGATTCAGTCCCACGCGGGCCCGCACCATCCCCCGATAGCGTTCCAAGTCCACACCCTTTTGTAAAAAGGCCAGCAGCGCTTCTACGCAGGTCGTCCTTCCCGAGGCACCGGCATCCTTGTGCTCGAAGCGGTACGTACTGGCGACATAGCTGCTCAATCCGACCCGATACATCTTCTTTTCGTCCCAGGCTTCTCCGGAAGTCCGCCGCATGCATATTTCTTTTGCTTTGCCGTCGTTGCCGCGGATGACTTCGTATTCCATACCCGAGACCTGCAGATCGATCTCCGATCTCCGGTCAAAGGAATGCGCGATCAGGCCGCGGATTTCCGCGGGCGTCAGCTGCATAATCACCGTATCGTTGCCGAACGGATCCAGGCGATATATGTCTTTGACCTGAATCTCCCCGTTGAGGGTGTTGACACGAATCCCGCCATTGTTCTGGAAAACGAAATCGAGAGAGAGCGCCTCCCGAATGGCATCGGCCATCAGGCTCCCCAGAGGCCCCTTCCCCTCCAGCGGAGCGGAAAGAAATCCGACTTTTTTGGTCAATTTGGGATTTTTGCCGTATTGGACAATACGTTCCTTCAAACTCAGGTCTTCCCCCTGCAAAGGGGCCAGATCGATCAAGGATCCTCTTTTTTCCACCACCCTTCCGTCCTGCCATCGCAGATCGACTCTGCCGATGGAATACATATTCCCTCCGGTCTGGACAATCAGTACTCCGTTCGTCTCCTTCGGCGATCGGATAATGGTGTGGGAATGCCCTCCGACGATCAGGTCCAGCTCCGGCATGGACTCGGCCAGTTTCACATCGTCCTCCAGCCCCAGGTGGGTCAAGGCAATGAAGACGTCACACTGCTTGCGTAAATACCGGAACTCGGCTCCCCGGATCAGCGGATTGGAGAACTGCAGCCCCTTCAGTCTGTCCGGATGAGATTCGGGAAGCCCGGTAACGGGATCGATCCAGATCAATCCCAGGACGGCTACACGCAGGCCGTTTTTCATCGTACGCAGGACGAAGGGAACCGGGGAAGGAAAATTCCCCTCCTTGATCGTAAGATTGGCGCAAAGAAAGGGGAAGCGCGATTGTTTCATGAATTGGCCCAGCGTCTCCTGCCCGTAATCGAAATCATGATTACCCAAAGCCATCATGTCCAAACCAAGCTGGTTCAATGTTTCCATGATGGGCAGCCCCCTCGGTTCGTACTGATCGACGACCGGATTGCCGGAAAAATTGTCCCCGGCATTGAGAAAGAGTATATCCGGAGATTTTTTCCGCTCCTGCTCCAGGAGGAAAGCCGCTTTAGGAAAGGTATCCAATCGGCCGTGCACGTCATTGATGTGAAAAACGGTCAGATTTTTTTCTTCGGCGCCGACCCGGCAACTGCAGACTGCGGCCCATACCAATAGTAAGAAAGCCATTCCGGCGGTAAAACTCTTGCGCATGTATTCTCCTGCCATGGAAAACGATTATTCACGTATAAACAAGCGGGTTCCTTCGGTAAGCTCTCCGTCCAGGGCCACTTCGTTATCGAACCGGTCATACACCTTCTTCTTATGGCGGTGCACCTGTCGGTAGATCTCTTCCGAGTACTTGCGAACGGCATCGGCCGTTTTGGCGCCGCGGAAGATAGTCAACTCCTTATCATCAATCCATACCTTCATTCTTCCCTCCCGTGATTTTGCCAAAGGGACGGCAAAGATGATATGTTTACCCGATAACGCTCGAAATAGTAAACCGATACCATGATAAAAGATCTCGTTCAGGCGGCCCGCGGGGAAATCGAATCCGATTTGATATTGCGCAACGGGCGCATCGTCAATGTATTCCACGGAGAGGTGGAAGAAGCGGACATAGCCGTCTACGGGGGACGGATCGTGGGAGTCGGCCCCGGCTATCGCGGCAAGGCAGAATACGACCTGCAGGGGCTGTATCTATGTCCCGGCTTGATCGACGCGCATGTGCACATCGAAAGCTCCATGGTGGAAACCCCGCAGTTCGCCCGGGCGGTGGTGCCCCTGGGAACGACGGCGGTAGTGGCCGATCCGCACGAGATCGCCAATGTTCTGGGTTACGAGGGGATCCGTTTCATGATGGAATCGGGCAAACACAATCCTCTGGATGTCTTTTTCATGCTCCCCTCCTGCGTTCCCTCCACACCGTTGGAGACGGCCGGATCGGAGCTGCGCGCCTTCGACCTTTATCCTATCCTGCGAGAAAAATGGGTTCTGGGACTGGCGGAGATGATGAATTATCCGGGTGTCCTGGCCTCCGATCCCGATGTCCTCGACAAGCTGAAGATCGTCTCGGACAAGCGCATTGACGGACATGCCCCGGCCCTGGCCGGACGCGATTTGAACGCCTATATCGCCGCCGGTGTCGAATCGGACCACGAATGCACAACCATGGCCGAAGCCCGGGAGAAATTGGGCAAGGGAATGGTTGTGATGATCCGGGAGGGGTCCGGCGCCAAAAATATGGAGGCGCTGCTGCCCCTGGTTCGCGACGGCAACGAGCGCCATTTTCTCTTCTGTACCGATGACCGCCATCCCAACGACATTCTGAGCGAAGGGCATATCGATTACATGGTGAGGACCGCCATACGCAGGGGAATCCCCGCGGTCACCGCCATCCGCATGGCCACGCTGAATACGGCCGAATACTTCGGACTGCGCCAGCACGGTGCCGTGGCCCCCGGAAAACATGCCGACCTCGTCGCCTTCGACGACATGAACGATTTCCATGTCCGCCGCGTGTATAAGAGCGGGGAACTGGTAGCCGTCGACGGAACCCCTATCTATGACCTGCCTCATCGCGCTCCGACCGGGCTCCGCAGCTCCATCAACCTGAAATGGCTGGAAGGGGACGAATTCACCATCCCTGCCCGGGGATCGCAGTGCCGCGTCATCGGCATCATACCCGATCAGATCGCGACCGAAAGACTTATCATGAAGGCGCCGATTCGGAACGGACAGCTGGTCAGCGACACCGAAAGGGATATTCTACGGCTTTATGTCCTGGAACGGCATCGGGCCTCGGGACGTATCGGCTATGGGCTGGTGCACGGCTTTGGCATGAAAGAAGGGGCCATTGCCTCTTCGATCGCTCATGACAGCCACAACATCATCGCCGTTGGCGTATCCGATGCCGACATCATGAAAGCGGTCACCACCATCCATAAGATGGGCGGGGGTATTGCCATTATCAGGCAGGGGCGTGTCCTGGAATCTCTGGAGTTGCCGATCGCCGGACTGATGTCCAATCAGCCGATTGAATTCGTCAGTTCGAAGGTAAAAGATCTGATACGGGCGGCCCACTCTCTGGGAATCGCACTGGAGGACCCGATCATGACCCTGTCCTTTCTGGCGCTGCCGGTGATCCCTAAGTTGAAACTGACCGATCAAGGTCTGGTCGATGTGGAAAAGTTCGCCCAGGTCGACCTCTTCCTGCCGTAGTTCCAGGATTCGATAAGGAATTCCATGAGTCTTTTCGAAAGCGCATTCCTCAACCAGATCGTCGCCCTGAGCATTACCCTGTTCATCATCATCGATCCGGTGGGCGGGGCACCCGTCGTATCTTCCCTGCTGCGCAATTACGATCGGCAGGCCCGGCGACGCATCATTACCCGGGCCACCGTCATTTCACTGTTCATCCTGATGGGCTTCTCCATCTCCGGGCGCTATATCCTGCAGCTCTTCGATATCGACCTGCAGGTGTTTCGCATGGCCGGCGGTTTGCTGCTGCTGATCACGGCCATCGACATGATCTTCCACCTGCTGCCGCAGAACGATCTCGACGAAGACACCATCAGCATCATTCCTATTTCCTATCCGTTGCTGGCGGGACCGGGGACCATGACCATCCTACTGTTCAATTTGGGGAAGTTCAGTTTCCTCCAGGCCACCCTCATCGCCCTGATCAGCCTGACACTGGTTATCATCCCGGTCTACCTGATCCTGCTGGCCTCCGACAGCATCACCCATTTTCTGGGGCGCAAGGGATCCATCCTGATCGAAAAGCTGATGGGCGTCCTGCTGACGGCCATCGCTTTGGATCTGATCGTCAAATCGATCCTGCACTACCTGCACCCGTAATTCCTATCTTCCCACCGAGGCGATACCTTACCGCCGGCCAGCGATCGTCCTATTAAAATTTCTGTCAAAATGCATTTTTTTTGTTGACAAACATTTCCGGTTTTTATAATTTGTTAGACAGTTTTCTGTAAATTGATCCCTGTTCGATCCCGCAGCACGTCGCCTGTCATCACTCCCAGGGGAAAGATTGGCCCATCGCTTTGTCCGAGAGTACGCAAGGAAACCGGAGAAGCAGACATGAAGGAGACCCGAACATGCGAACAAGACCGTTGTTTCTTTTCGCCCTACCGATTTGGATCATTTTTTCCGCCTTTTCCCTCTCTCTCTCCGGCGGTCCCATTATCGTCAATATGGCTCCGGGCGGGAATATCGATGTAGGAGCCAACGGGAGCTTCGAAAATGCCCATGGTGCGATGTTCTGGGTCCCCGGGACCGGATGGGGAGTCAACGACACATACGGCCACACGTATTTCACGGATCAGGGCACCGGACTGAAGATCAAGGATTTCATCACCAGCACGGCCCCCGTCACGGCCGCCGGAAGCGGGGTGGAGATCCTGCGCATCGCCGGGCCGGCCGGCCTGGAGTATGTAGCGGTACACAACCGGTATACCTATCAAAAAACCGCCGGGACCAGAACTTACAGCATCACCGCCTCCGAAATCGTG
This sequence comes from uncultured Acidobacteriota bacterium, assembly GCA_964617125.1. Lineage (GTDB taxonomy): Bacteria > Acidobacteriota > UBA6911 > CAINFC01 > CAINFC01 > CAZTVS01. The sequence continues at coordinate 4,774 of CAZTVS010000091.1, read as the reverse complement.
ATCACCATGGTCCAGAGCGGAACCAACACCAAGGCAGGCCCGGGAGTGGTTCTGCGGTCCCGCTCAGCCAACGCCTCGACGGCCACCCCTTATTTCGATGTCTATATCGAAAACGAAGACGGAACGACCGAGGCCCTTCGCAGCGATCCGGTCTGGTATCACTACCCGATGTCTCCGGAACAGGCGCTGCTGCGAACGGATCCCAGTGAATACCGTATGGGATTCCTGCCGACTCTCAGCAGCCAGTACTGGCTGGATATCGACGGCGGCTCGGAGATGGGCGGCAAGACCTTCAAGCTGATCACCGGATCCTTCCTGGACACGGAGCTGGATCGCCTGGGCACTTCCTTCGTCATTCAGGTGGCGGTTCAATACAGCATTATCCAAGAAAATCCGCGCGAACTGCTCTTCAACCCCTATGTTTACTCGATCAGCGACATAACCGCCGCTCCTCTCCATCCCTCCATAACCGCTCCGGCGATATCCGGTTGGGGCAGTGCCGCTCTCATTTTGATCCTGTCCATCCCCGCCGTATGGTTCCTCGGCAGAAGATTCTAAGGAGAATGGTCCTCGGAGCCCTTGATTCCTAACGACCACGCCAAATAAATTACCATTTGCAGGCGTTCCTTAACTGACTCCAAAAAATTTGGAGTAGGGGCACGGCGTGCCGTGCCCTGGCGACCGTAGGATGGGGGCTCCCTTTGGGCACGGCACGCCGTGCCCCTACGACAGCTGAGGCAATTATCTAATGTATGTTTTTATGGTTCGTGAGCGGATTATTTGTGACTTCGTCATTCCAGCGGGTTATTCTTTTTCCTGGAGGCCGAGGTGCTTTTCCAGGCGCCGCACGCGATGAAACAGCTTGGGGAGGGTGGGCATCAGCACCGAAACCTTCTTCCAGGATAAGGCATCATAGACCGGAGATCCGGAGACCATCGATTTCGGCGGCAGATCGTGCGGAACTCCCGACTGGGCCGTCACAATGGAATCGTCTCCGACGGTCAAATGCCCGACAATGCCTACCTGTCCGGCCAGGATCACCCGGTTGCCCACCACGGCGCTGCCGGCGACGCCGGTCTGGGCGGCGATCAGGCAGTCCTCACCGACCGTGCTGCCGTGTCCAAGCTGCACCAGGTTGTCGATTTTTGTACCGCGTCGCACGATGGTGTTTCCGATCGTGGCCCGATCCACGGTGGAGTTGGCCCCGATCTCCACATCGGCTTCGATCACCACCGATCCGGCCTGAAGGATTTTATGAAAGGTCCCGTCCCCGATCGGGGCAAAGCCGAATCCGTCCGACCCGATGACCACCCCGTCCTGAAGAATGACCCGATCTCCGATGCATACCTCCTCCCGCAGAACCACCCGGGAATGGATGCGGACATCGTCTCCAATGACAACTCCGGGATAAATGACCGTGTGGGGATAAATCACGGCATTGCGGCCGATACGAACCCCGGCGCCGATGGTCACATAGGCACCGATGGACGATCCTTCTCCTATCGCCGCAGTCGGATCTACGATCGCCGTGGGATGGATGCCCAGCGGCTGTTTCGGTTTCCGATAGAAAAGTTCCAGGGCTTTGGAAAAAATCAAATACGGATTGTCCGTACGCAGCGAGGGGATCGGCACTTCCTCATCCTTGCCCTGCAGGATGATGGCGGAGGCCTGGCATCCCTTGACTTTAGGCCAGTATTTGCGGTTGGAAACAAAGGTGATGTCCCCCGACCGGGCCTGTTCGATTCCCGCTACGGATACGATTTCGACGTTTCCATCTCCACGCAGCTCCGTTCCCAAACGTCGGGAAATCTCCTCCAGTTTCATAGGTATCCTTTCTCCTGTTTGCGGATATCTTTTCCGATTCTCCGATGATCGTGCTACTATACACCGGTTCCGTTTTTTGAAAAAGACAAGGACAGAGAAGACGACCCGGTAAAAAGTCCTGGGAGCGCCGGCGTCTCGCCGGCATCCTCTTTCGAATCAATACGGAATTTTCGAATCAACACGAAAAACTGACTTTTTACCGGGTCGTCAGAGAAGACGGAGTCGTAAAAAATCCCATTTTCAATCATTTCAACATGAACTCTGAAAAATTTGGAGCAGGGGTACGGAGCGCCGTGCCCTGGCAACCGTAGAATAGGGGCTCCCTTTGGGCACAGCACGCCGTGCCCCTACAACAGCTGAAATAATTTTCCATAGTATTTTTTTTGCGACTTCGTCAGAGAATATCGTTCCAGAAATTGAAACACCAGAAAAACATTCTCCATTCGGCGGCGATCGTCTCGGCCTATACGGTACTGAGCCGTATTACGGGTTTGATACGAGACATGGTCATTTCCACTCTGCTGGGGACCAGTCACTCGGCCGATGCCCTTTTTATCGCCTATCGCATCCCGAACCTGCTGCGTCGGCTTACCGCCGAAGGGGCGGTCAGCGCCGCCTTCATTCCGGTCTTTACCGAAGAGATGGACAAAAACGGCCGGGAAAAGGCCATGCGTATTGCCGGCTCCTTTTTCTACCTGATCTCGCTTTTACTGGCCGTAGCGGCCGTGGCGGGAATCGTGTTTTCCCGGGAAATCCTCTCCGTATATGCCATGGGCTTCCGGGAGACGGCGGGAAAGATCGAACTGGCCGTTCTGCTGAACCGGATCATGTTTCCCTACATGATCCTGATCAGCGCTTCCGCCCTGGCCATGGGGATTTTGAACTCCCTGCACATCTTCGCTCCTTCGGCCGCCGGCCCCATTCTCCTGAACCTGGCCACGATCGCCTGTGCCTTCACCCTCACCCCTTTTTTCCAGGAGAAGGCCGTTCCCATCGCCATCGGAGTGGTAGTCGGCGGCATTCTCCAGGTGATCATCCAGATTCCTGCCCTGGTGAAGAGCGGCTTTTCTTTCTGGCCCCGGGGAGAATGGCGACATCCGGCCATACGCAAGATGAGTGCCCTGATGCTCCCCGGGCTGTTCGGCACCGGGATCACTCAAATCAACGTTTTCATCGATTCCTCGTTCGGTTCGCTTCTGGGAGAAGGTGCCGTCGCCGCTCTCTATACCTCGGACCGGCTCATGGAATTCATCCAGGGAGTATACACAGTGGCCCTGGCTACGGCCCTGGTCCCTGCCCTGTCGCGCCTGGCGACACAAAAAGAGGACCGCGAATTCGGCCGCACCCTGTTTTTCGGCATACGGCTGGTCACCTTTCTTGCGCTGCCGGCGACCATGGGATTGATCTTCCTGGGTAGACCGATCGTTCAGGTTCTATTCGAGCGTGGAAGATTCGACCGCCAATCCACCGAATTAACTGCCTTTCCCCTGGCCTGTTTCGCCGTCGGGCTGATGGCCTTTGCCGCACTGAAAATCGTCACTCCGGCCTTCTACGCCCGCAGAGATACCCGGACGCCGGTCCTGGCCGCCCTCGTGGCCCTGGTCGTCAACCTAGTCTCCAATTGCCTGCTGCTCGCTCCTCTTGGGGTTGGGGGACCCGCCATGTCGACGAGTATTGCCGCCCTGGTCCAATTCCTGATCCTCTACCTTATTTTACGACGGCAGCTGCCGACCGGCGACGAGAAGGTGTTCTTCCTTCATATGGGAAAATTCCTGTCGGCATCCTTACCCATGGCGGCATGGTTGCTCTTCTGCTCGCAAGACAAATTCTGGATTGTTCAGAGCCAAACCCTCCGGTTTCTCTGGCTTTGTCTATGCATTTTAGGGGCGATCGCCCTCTACCTCGGTTCCGCCCACCTTCTGCGTTGCCCGGAGATCTCGGAGCTGCGCCATTTCTCCCCATTTGGAAAATCCCTTTCCGGTGAGAATCGTCACAAGTCGAGAGGGGATCAAAGATTAGAAGAAGATGAATAAAGTAAAAATCGAACTCTTCGTCCATATCTTCTATCTAATTTGACTAAAAGTCATTTTCCAAAATATAAAACTTTTTATTGACTTTCTATCTTCTTCACAATAAACTATTCCTAATTATTTATAATTTTTGATTAATTACAGGTAATTAGTTAAAGAGGTTTAACATTTATTAGTAATTCCAAGGTAGGATACCTACCGGGAAATGAGTTATTGGGAGATCTTATGCGCAATACCCAACAGATAACCCTGGCCCGTCGGATTCTTCGGACCACACTTTTCTTGTTCGCCGCGATTCTCGCAACCATGACTGGCAGTGGGTTATTGCATGCTCAAACGTACCACCTCACGATCGGTTCCTCCATCGTGGATTGTGGGCAATTCGCCGAAGTGCCTATCGTATTTACCCAGCCCGAAACCTCAAGCGTTACATCCATAACGATGGAAATCGCCTTTCCGAATGTATTCGAGGAGGCGTTTTATACCCCAAATGACGACCGTAACCGTCCCCAGATCCTGCGCGGAGCGGCTCTGGCCAGCGGCGCGGGACTGAATTTCAATATGGTTTCCCTCCAATCCACCGACAACGAAGGTGCCCTCATCCCCGGACGATGGCGCATTGCCATCATCAGCCCGGATACGAGCCACGTACCGGCGGGAGAGATCATCCGTATGCGTTTTTATCCCAAGGCAGGAGCGGCACAAGGAAGCTACCCCATTTCCTTCGCCTCGGCCGGGCTATACACCTCGACCGGAAATCCGATCCAGCCGACATTGTTCCTGAACGGATCCGTGACCATATATCCATGTCAGTACCCGACGACCACGTCCGCATCCTCGACCACGACCACCTCGACGCAGGCGACTACAAGCACTACCCTAACACCGACCTCTACCTCGACCACATGGATCATATCGAC
>CAZTVS010000090.1:0-19799 GCA_964617125.1 uncultured Acidobacteriota bacterium | reverse complement strand
TACAGCAGAGTGCTGCCTTCCTGGGCAATTTATGGAGTATTTTTATCTCCTCTTTTCCTTCTGATCCTTATGGAGAAAGTATAAGGAATCCGGACCGGCGGCTGATGTCGTAAGGCAGTAGTGTTCCGTTTATCACTTCTTGACGATTTCCACCCGGCGGTTTTTGGCGCGCCCTTCCTCGGTACGGTTATCGGCGACAGGTCTTTCTTGGCCGAAACCGGCCGATCCTATTCTTTCCTTTTCGATCCCCTTGGCAATCAGGGCATCGGTAACCGCCCGGGCACGGGCCAGCGACAAAGTTTTATTGTCGGCAGCGTTACCGACGTTGTCGGTATGGCCTTCGATACTGACTTTGAGATCCGTATGGGATTGCAGCAGCTTGTGGATTTCGTCGATGATGGGTTGCGATACGGGCTTGATCGTCGATTTGCCAGTGTCGAAGAGGATATTGAGTGCGATGAATCCCTCCCTATTCAGGGCTTCCAACATGGCATTGGCCTGAATCACCTGCAGCATCGGCTCTCTTTCCACTATGGTCAGATGATATTCGGGACCCGAGGCCTCAATCCGGACCCATACTTCGCGGTCATCCCGAGTGACCTTGGCACAGATAAAGCTATAGGAGTTGCCCTGCTCCACCACTTTTCCGACGATCGTCGCCCTCACTTGCCTGAGGGCATTCTCGAAATTGCGGAATATCTGCAAGGGCGAGGGTTCTGCAACCCCCTCTTTGACATGGTAGTAGTAGTAGTAATATTTGCCTTCCACGGTTTCTTTTCTGGCGGTTTCCTCCGTGCTGTTTTCCATTACGAACTGGTAGGCGTCGAATTCTTTTTGTTCGCAGTTATCCAGGGTAAAATTGGGCATGCGGTTGAACAGGGGATAATCCTTGCACCCTTCCGCATCCACATCTTGCGCCAAAGTAAAACCGGTAAAGACCAGGACCATCAGGATGGTAACAATACACTTGCTCATATTTTCCTCCCCGTTTTTACATGAATAAGAGCCTGACATGGTAATTTTGGTTCAACCATTATACTTTTTCTCGGAAGACAAATTGACGGAGCTCTTGGAAATCCTCGCAGGATGGAGAGTCCAAACGGGTAACGGATTTCTGCGGGAGAAAGGGAACAGAACTATATGACCGCAAGCGATACGACGACAACGAAACAGTCCTCCCGGCGAACCTTTATGAAGACGTCCACAGCCACCGCCGCCGGGCTCACGCTGGAGGCCTTCCTGAGCCCGGTTTTAGGCCGGACCGGGATGCAGGGCTCTTCCGTCGCCATGGCCGATCTGCCCAGGGGAAGCGCACCCAAACCGGTATCTGTCCCGCATTTCCCGACGCGGCTGCATGCCTTTGTCTGGCGAAACTGGCCGTTGGTCACGCTGCAGCGCATGGCGCAGGTGGTCCGGGCCAAGGCGTCGGATATCCTACGCATCGGGCAGGCGATGGGCCTGGGTGAACCTCCACGCATCTCATCCGAGCAGTGGGCCCGCTCCTATATCACCATCATCAAGCGTAATTGGCATTTGTTGCCTTATGAACAGCTGCTCGAAGTCCTGGACTGGACGCCGGAACGGATGGCTTTTGCCCTGCGTGAAGACGATTTTCTCTATGTCAAACTCGGCCGGTTGAAGCCCCAATGTGAACCATTGCGCTACCAGGTCCCGGATGAGAGGATAAGGCAGCGTGAACGGGAGATCGCGGAAATCCTCCGACAAGAATTCCCGACGGCCGGGCAAAAGCCCGGGGAGGATCTGTATGCTTTTGTGGAAGATCTCTCGGCCATGCCGGCACAATTTTCCAGGCGTCGGGCCCCCTCAGACGCCGGGCTTCGATTCTGTTATTCCTACTTTGCGCTCTATGGCGATCCGCTGTTAGAGAAGCACGCAGATCCATATCCGCAAGGTCTTCTGGCGCGACTGGCCCTCTCAGGAGTCAATGGCGTCTGGCTGCAGGCTGTATTGCATACACTGGTGCCATGTCCGTGGCTCCCGCAGCGGAGCGCCCGTTATCGGGAGAGGCAGGAAAATCTCCGCCACCTGGTGGAACGGGCCCGAACCTTCGGCATACGCATTTTCCTCTATCTCAATGAACCACGGGCCATGCCGATAGGTTTCTTTAACGATCATGCCCGGCTCAAGGGTGTGGAGGATGGGGATTACGCCGCCCTTTGCACCAGCGTGCCCGAGGTGCAGCAGTATCTGCGCAATTCCGTGGCTGCCATCTGTCGTGCCGTACCGGATCTGGGCGGATTCTTCAGCATCAGCGCTTCGGAAAACCTCACCAACTGCTGGTCGCATGGCGGCGGAGACAAATGCCCGCGTTGCCGCCGGCGCCCGCCGGCAGAGGTGATTGCCGAGGTTAACCGGCTCTTCTACGAAGGTATTCGCCGGAGCGGCAGCCAGGCCCGAATGATTGTCTGGGATTGGGGCTGGAAGGATGAGTGGGCGGGCGATGCCATTCAAAAACTGCCGGCCGGTACAATCCTGCAAAGCGTGAGCGAGTGGAGTCTGCCTGTCGAACGGGGCGGTATCCGAACAACCGTGGGCGAATATTCCATTTCGGCTATCGGGCCGGGGCCGCGAGCCGTACGACACTGGAAAATAGCTCAGGAACGAGGCATGAAGACCATTGCCAAAATACAGGCCGGATGTACCTGGGAACTTTCCGCAGTACCATACATTCCCGCCGTGGAAAATGTAGCCCGGCATGCGGAAAACCTGCACCGCGCCGGTGTGTCCGACCTGATGCTGGGCTGGACGCTGGGCGGTTATCCTTCGCCCAACCTGGAGGTCGTTGCAGAAACACTGGCATCCGGTTCTGCGGAGGAAGCCATGCGCAAAGTGGCCGAGAGCCGGTTCGGTCAGGCTCTCGCGCCGCTCATGGTGACTGCCTGGTGTGGGTTCAGCAGGGCTTTTTGCGAATTTCCCTATCACGGAAGAACGGTTTATAACGCGCCGCAACAGGTCGGACCCGCCAATCTTCTGTGGGCCGAACCGACAGGCTATAAAGCCACTATGGTCGGTTTCCCCTATGACGATCTCGGTTCCTGGCGCGCGGTATATCCGGCGGAAATTTTTCTGGCCCAACTGGAAAAGGTGGCCGGAGGATTCGAACATACCCTTCGCCGCTTGCGGTCCGATGCGGAACAGATTGCAGCAACACCGGAGCAACGCCGGGTCTTCGAGAGGGAGTGCGGCGTGGCGGAAGTGGCAGCGATTCACTTCCGCAGTTCGGCCAATCAGGTCCGCTTCGTTCTGGCCCGACAAATGGCTGCGGATACAAAGGACGTGGAGGCGAAAGCGAACCGGCTAAAGGAGATGAAGTCTGTTCTGCAGAGCGAAATCGCATTGGCCAAACGGCTGTATGAGATCCAATCCGGCGATTCGCGCATTGGTTTCGAGGCGACAAATCAATATTACTATGTGCCGGCGGACCTCATGGAGAAGGTCCTCAACTGCCGCAATCTCCTCGATCGCCTGTGATGGGATGATGAGGTCGTAAAAAATCGTTTTATAGAAAATTGTATCAGCTGTTGTAGGGGCACGGCGTGCCGTGCCCTCCCGGCCCCTATCACCTGATCGCCCATACACGACCCCTGCCACTCTAACCTTTACGATAGGGAGCTTGTGGCCTATCCTTTTCCGATTCCCATCTCACCAGATGCAGCAACCTGCCGGCGGTATTCCGGGTTTTCGCGCCAGGGCACGGCACGTCGTGTCCCTTGTCCTACAGGGTATTCGGGTTGGAAAAATGCTATTTCCTGCCACTCTGCATCCCTTTCTGAACCCCTCGTTCGACTCAAATGAATCGCGTAGGGGCACGGCGTGCCGTGCCCTCCCGGCCCCTATCACCTGATCGCCCATACACGACCCCTGCCACTCTTACTTTTACGATAGGGAGCTTGTGGCCTATCCTTTTCCGATTCCCATCTCACGGATGCAACAACCTGCCGGCGGTATTCCGGGTTTTCGCGCCAGGGCACGGCACGCCGTGCCCCTACTCTAAGTTTTCTCGAGTCGGTTAAGAAACGACTGAAAATGGTATGTTTTATAAGGTGCTCGGAGATCCGATGACGTCATTTTTTTGGGCTGGGGATCTGGCTTTGTATGTATTTGCCGACATCGAATTTCCGCCGGCACCCTTCGGCATTCATGAATCGTATCTTGCCGAAGATCTTCCGTTCTCCCCAGGCGCGATCATGGACCCCGCCGATGCTCCAGGCAATCCCTGCATATCCGTTCGGATCTCTTCCATCCAGCTCATAGCGGTCATTCAGACGGATGGCTGTCTCCAGGGCTTCTTCTGGGGAGGGGCTCCATTCCAGGATTTTTTTGGCCCAGTACATGCGCAGGTAGCTGTGCATCTTTCCAGTACGAACCATCTCGTTCTGGGCGGCATTCCATAGAGGATCATGGGTGAGCGCCTTTTCGAATTGATCGGCCTGGTACACGTATTCCCGTCTGTCATGGGCATGATCCTGCAAGGTCTTTTTCGCCCAATCCGGGAATCCTTCCATGGAATCGTATTGTGGATTGTAAAAACAAAAATTATCCGCCAGTTCTTTGCGTACGATCAGCTCTTCGAGAAAAGCGCCGGTGGAATCTCTGTCACCATGGTGGGCCTTGACTTCCAGGGCAATCCGTTGGGCCGAGATTTGACCGAAATGCAGATAGGGGGAAAGACCCGATTGGACTCCGGCCAGCGGATCATTTCTACGTTCCGCATATGAACCCAGCCGCTCTCGCAGAAATTTGTCCAGGACGAGCCGCGCAGCCTTCTCGCCGGGAAGAGGCGATTCCGACGGAGATGCCTTTAAAGCGACTTGCAGGGAGGTAACGGCTTCCGACACATCCGTTTCTGCAGTCCACTCTTTCCAGGAATAAGGGTGCCGGATCATACGAGGAAATTCCTCGAGATACAACGGCAGAAGACGTTGTATCTTCGGTCGCAGGGTATAGGCGCTCCATTCCAGCTTGGTCGAGGCCTCCCAGCAGGGAACTATATTGTGGGCATCGACTTCGAAGAAGGGGATCCGTATCATCTCTTTTACGGCCTCTTTCCATTCCCGGTGCAGGCGCAACGGAGAGAAATCGGCGATTAGCGCGGCAAAAGACTTTCGGGAAAGAAAGGCCGGCATGGTAATACCGGGATTTCCCAGGAGAAGAAAGAAGGGAATATTCCAGAGAGAGAGTTCCTTCTCTACCTGCTGTAATCCGCGGAGCAAAAAATCGTAGTCCCGGATCCCGGCCTGCAGGTATCGAGGGGCCAGCGAGTAGACAACAATCAGAGGTACTTTATAGGCAAGCGCCGTCTGCTGGGCATAAAGAATGGCCCAGTTGTCGTGAACACGCTGATCGCGGTCCATCCAGTATACGACCGGGCCCCGGTCGGGTGACCCGTCCATCAGTCTTCGACAACGCTCTGTTCGAACCATACGTGGATATCCGCTGCTTGCCTCAATTCGAATTATTTTCCTGCTAATGTTACACGGAATCGTATGAATTCGGCAGATGCAATCGACAAGGATGCGAATATTCCGATCAAGGATTGATTTCCTGATGTCTCTCGGCGATGAGCCGGACCGGTCCCAGCAGCCCGGAAGGAAGCGGTTCCAGTTCTATCCAGGGTTTTCCGCCCGAAGTGGTCACATTGGTTCGGGTGATACGCTGCGGCTCAGGCTGACGGGCATCACCGACCAGCCGGTTGTACCAGTTGTTGGTCACCTCGACCGTGAGCTCGTTCTGCCCCTGACGCAGGGCGTCGGTACAATCCGCTCGGAACGGGGCCGTCCACAGGATGCCGAGGGGTTTGCCGTTCAGCCACGCCTCTCCAATGGCCCACAGATTGCCGAAATCGATATAGACACGATGAGCGGGATCTCGCCATCCGGAGGGCAAGGTAAAGGTCTTGCGGTATCGACCGGTGCCGGAAAAGAAGCGCACTCCGCTATCGGTATGTTTTGTCCAGGATTCGAGGCGCCGATATTCCACCGCCGGCGGTGCCTGGCGACCGGCCTCGAAGGCAACGCTCCACCCTTCGTCCAAAGCCAGAGGACTGGGGATCCCGGTCAGCTTGATGGTGGTTTGTTTGCCGTCCGCGTGCCGCAGGGAATAGGCACCATCTTCGGAAGCGACAAGCATGGGGGTTCCCTTGTGCGTCAGAATCCTTCCACCGGGGGACACCTCGGTGATGGGGTTTATGGCCGCCGGACGACGAAAGATGACGAACACCGAACCATAGGGTGCCAAATCCAACGGCAATTCCGTGTATTTCCCGGAGGACCGGTATATTCCGACCGTCCGTATCTGGGCATTTTGCGGATCCCAGAACTCCGGCTCGCGATCTTTTGCTCGGATACGGATCCATTCCTTCACCGATTCGCCGGTACGGTTGCGCACGAAGTAGATCTCGGAACCGTTATCATGTCGGTGAATGAAGTCCAGGGAAGGACCGGCAAGGAAATCAGGACCGATCTCCAGGCTCGAAAGCACCTCGGTTTCCGGTTCTCCCCAGAAAACCCGCCCCTGTCCGTACCTCCGGCTTTTTCGCGTCTTACCGTCGAGATCACCCCAGATGCGCTCTGCAAGCTTCTCTACCCGTTGGTCGCCGGCCGGAAAATCGGTAAGCCCCACGACTCTCCGGGGTTTCGGTCCGAGAATGGCGGCTCCGTTCCAGACCAGTCGTTCGATCTTTTCCAGGACGTCCGGATGGGCCTCTTCCCCATCCGGCAGTACCAGCAGGGAATAACCGGTACCGTCCGGTAAGATCAGTCGCCCGTCTTTTACTTCGAGCCGGTTCAGGATAACATCCGAATTGGTAACATCGTAGTCGTAACCGGGGCGCAGCGTCGGCGGATTACGGCGTGGCCCGACAAACCGGTAGCCACCGTCGCCATAGTAGTAAAGCACATCGGCGACGAATTGGCCCCGCTGTAAGAGGTAGGAGGAACGTGATAGATAATCGAGAAACGGGCGGGCCTTCGGCCACCAGGGGACATTGCGGTTGAGATGAGTGCCTGCCAGGTAGACCCAGCCGGGCTTACCTGCCTCCGCCGGGGCGTGGCTCCAGGTGTGCCAGACAAAGTGATTGCCTCCTTCACAGAGCACCCGGTCGGCACTCGGTTTCAGGTCCTGCGGTCCCTCGCGCCAGCCTTCGAAAGAGGTGAAGGATTCCATGTGGATGCGCTTTTTCCCATAGACATGCCCTGCGGCGGCCGTTTCCTTTACGACCCAAAGACCGTCGGCGTTCGGCCAGAAGGGCCAGAACTCGCCCTGTATATTGTCGACCGAGTTGTTAGCCAGCAGGGCATCCACCGGAACGTTGTGCACCGGGGGGCCGGGTCCGCCGGCCTCCGACTTGATGGTCAACCCGGACTCATGGGCCGATTGCCGCGCGGCCCCGTAGTAGGCGTCCAGCAGGACTTCGCCGAGCGTTTTCCGATAGTCGAACAGAAACCGGTCGGTAATGTCGTCGTTGGTGATACGGGCGCCAAAAACGGCGGGAAGAAAGGAAGTCATATCGTATCCGCGGCGGCGGCGGAATTCGTCGAGAAAGCCTGGAGACCATATCGGTCCGCGTACCTCATAGCTGGCCAGATACAGATTTGTGAGCCCGGAGGAGGCGAGGGGCCCCAAGGCTTCTCCCAGCCGGGAGGTGACGTAATCCATATGGGCGCGGGTCGCTTCAGGATTGAGGTGGTCGGTGGCCCACCCGTCCGAGGCAGGGCTGGGAACCTTCAGCCTCTCCCCGGTATTCAGGCAGACGTAGCGCAGAATGGTCCAGTGACCGGCGGGTGCATCCCATCGCAGGCGGCCGTGCCCGTCGGTCTTGTCCATGAGGTTTACGACTTCCTCCGGTCGGGTAACGGCGAAAGGAGGTAATCCGGCGGAGGAGTAGATTCCCCGAGGACCTTCGGTAATTCCGTCATGCAGATTTTCCGAATTCCATTCCTGGTCATATCCCAGAGGGGTGCTCATACGGACCAGCAGGGCGCCGTTGCGGCGGGTATCGGCGACACGGGCGGCAGCTAGGTTTCGACCGGCCGTATCCAGGACCTGAAACTCTCCCAGTGTCATACGCGGCCGTGTTTCGTCATGCCCTCGGAGAAGGCGCAGGCGCACATATCGTGCCTTGGTACCGGCCGGCAGAGGGAAGCGCTGCGGGCCTTTGTGTGCGGTCAAGCTGCCTTGAACCAGATCCCGGAAATCGCTCTCGAGAATGCCTGTGGCCGATGCCGCCACGGAAAAATCACGGGTCGCGGTCATGGTAGAGGTTACGAACAGCGAGTTGCCGGGGTCGCCGTTGTCAAGGAGGATTTCCCGGATTTCGTGTATCCCCTCCGGATCCAATTTGAAAACAAACTCGTGTCCCGGTCGTCGCTGGGCATTGCGGATTCCCAGCACGGCCACATCCATTCGGAATGACGGCTTACCGTCGGCGGCCTTGGGGGCTGCGGATGGAACCGGTGGCAGAGGAAGGTCGACATCCACCATCCGGCCTCCTTCCACGGCGGTTTCCGTGGAGAAGAGTCCCATACTGGCGTGTTTGGGCTCAATCCAGTGTCCGCCCAGATCCCAGCTGCTGATCACCGAAAGATCGACCTGCAGGCCGAGTTGTTTCGCCTGCTGCACGGATTCGCGTAACTGCTTCATCCAGAGAGGACTGAGAAAGGCCGGACCTGCCGGCGGTTGTACCGATTTGGCACCACGGGCACCCATGTCGAAGACCAGGATGCCGCCCAGTCCGGCATCTTTCATGGCCTGAAGTTCCTCTCTGGCAATGGCCGCATCGACATACCCGTTGAGCCATAACCAGTAGGTATGGGGCCGGGCCTCCATCGGCGGATTTCTAAACCCGCTTTCCATGTCCTCTGCGGCAGGCATTCCTCCCATGCCCGGAGAAGAAGCAAAGAATAAAGGGATCAGAAAGAACAGCGAAAGGGAAAAAAACCTATTCGGTACATGATTCATGTCGACCTCGTTAAAAGTGCCGGGAGCGCCGGCATCCTGCCGGCATCTCCTTTTCGAATCAAAACAAAATTCAGTATACGTTAGAAAATAGCATCAGCTGTTGTAGGGGCACGGCGTGCCGTGCCCAAAGAAAGCCCTCATCCTACGGTCGCCAGGGCACGGCGTGCCGTGCCCCTACAACAAATATTTCTGAGTTTGTATTCATGACGACTTCTCCGTAGGGATGAACACCGTTTCGATCCCTAAAGCTTCGGCAATACGCTGCAAGGTGCCGGCTCTGTGTCCCACTCCCAGACTGAAATGGTGGGTGGGGCCGGCGGCGACCCATCGTTGTAGGAAGGTGCGCACATCGGGCTGAAAGAACCCGCGGGTATTGGTGTTCCCGGTGGCGGGTATGGCTCCGTGCATGCTTTCGCCTTCCGCCAGAATAAAACGGAACCGGCCGCCGCTATGAACGCCGATGCTGAGCATGGTGATCGGGCCGTCCTTCAGGCGGAATTCGACACTGGCGCCACTGCCCGGCTTGCCATGATACTTCAGCAGGCTCCGCAATACCGGTTTGCCTTCTGCAATGTTGAGATGGTGGGGCCCATCGTGTCCGACCAGTACGAAACCCTCCTGGAAATCGATGGGATGAAACTCGGCAAAACTGCCGCCGATATCGATACGATCCATAAGCAGCATGGCGATGCAGGTCTTGAGGTCCGATTCGCCGCACATGGGAAAGCCGGCGGCGGTGAGCAGGGAATTGCCGACAATCAGGTTAGTCACCAGCCGGCGCAGCGGACTTTCCGGATCGCCTTCATAGTAATAGGCAAGTCCGTCGAGTTGGTAATGGGAAACGAATTTGTCCAAAGCGACGGCTGTCCGGGCGGCATCCTGGAGATGTTCCTCGGTCAGTTGGCCGGTGATCGGATCACTGCCGGGCAGGGGTGTGTCGAAAAGATCCAGAATCCGCCGGCGTTTTTCCTCTATTTCCATGGGGCAGACGCTCCTCTCGAACCGGAGCAGGTCATCGGCTTCGGTCTGTACGATATGGCAGCCGAAGGCCGCTGTCAGTGCCGTCTGATCGGTCTGCATGTCGAGCATGTGTTCGATGGGGTGGCCGAAATGCCCGATGCGGGCCCGCTTGACATCATGCAGGGCCATGGCGACATCGCACCAATCGGTGATCTCCCGATCGGCCTGGGGATCGTTCTCCAGCGTTCCCAGGATGACATGCGGTGCCTTTTTCCCCATGCGTATGGCGACACCGGTGAACTCGGGGACGGAACAAAAATCGTCGTTGGCCAGCTGCATGCGGGTGGTTGCCCGGGTGTAGTCCAAGGCGGACAGGGGCTGCAGGGCAACCAGGACGATCGGTACTTCGAGATTTCGTATGACAACGGCAAAAGTGGCCGAGGTGGCATAGGTCAACATGTCGCAGAAAATCAGATCGAGGTGGGACGCCTTCATGCGATCTACCAGGTCATAGGCGTCCTGGGCTTTGTCGACCATGCCGAAATTGCAGACCGTAACACCGTTGCTTTCGACCTTTTGGACCAGGATATCGAGTTTGGCGAGCAGTTCTTCCCGCAGGCCGTCAAACTGGTTCCAATAGACGTGGTATCCGACCCCAAAGACGCCGATCCTGGCGGTGCGGGGTTTGCGACGTTCGACTCTCATGGTTTTTCTCCTTGCCGATGCGCCATGGCTTTATGTCGCCGGACGACCAGTATCACCCAGGCCAGCGGATAAAGCATCCCGGTTACGGCAAATACGGGCAGAAAGGAATAATGATCGATGATGGGGCCGATCACCAGGTTCGATAACATACCTGCCACTCCTCCGCAGGCGCCCGAAAGTCCGACGACGGTTCCGACCTCCTTTGCCTTCACCGTGTCGCCGATCAGGGTGATGAAGTTGGCGATCCATATGCCGTGAGCCAGCATGAGAACCGACATCAGCGCAATGGCCATAGCTGCCGTTGAGGCCAGGGAGGCCATCCAGGATGCAGGTGTGAGCAAGGCAGCGGCCAGCATCAGGGCGATGCGGGCGCGACGCGGCGTCCAGCCGCGGGAGACCATGCGATCGGAGAGGCCGCCGGCAGCGATGTTGGTTATTCCCAGGACAAAGAAAGGGATCCATGTCAGCGCGCCGATCTCGGTCAGGGACAATCCGCGCTCCCGTGACAGGTATTGTGGTATCCAGAACATATAGAAATAAAAAACCGGGTCGAAACAGAACCGTGACGCCAACAGACGCCTTACCTCCGGTCGTGCCAACAGAACCCGAAAAGCGGTAGGCTGCTGTCTTGCAGCAACCGGCGTTTGACTCGCTGGCTCTCCGCGGAATGCCAGTTGCCAGCAGAACAACCAGAACAGTCCGACGGCAGCGGTAGCCAGGAAGGCTCCACGCCAGCCGAGCGAAACGGTCCACCATGCCGTCAAGGGAGGGGCCAGCACGGCTCCGAAAGCGGAACCTCCATTGGCGATTCCGATGGCCAGCGCCCGGCGCTGGGCCGGGACCCACTCGACCGCCCCTTTGGTGGCGGCGGGAAAGCATGCCCCTTCGCCGACTCCCAGAAAAAAACGGGCGGTCCCCAGTGTCCAGGGGCCCGTTACCAGGGCATGAGCGGCACTGGCTGCGGACCAGAGACCCACCGACAAGGCCAGGCCCAATCTGGTACCGAGCAGATCCATCAGTCGCCCGCCCACGGCAAACATCACGGTATAGCTCAAAACAAAGGCGAAGACCACGCGGGAATAGACCGTATTAGACATGGAGAATTCCGCCGTCAGCAGGGGCGCCAGCACACTGAGCACCTGGCGATCGAGGAAGCTCAGGGCCGTGGCGAAGAACAGCAGCCCGCAAATGGTCCAGTATCGCGTCGGTGTCGATAGGTTCACGATTGGAATCTCATGCGAATGAAACTCTCCTTATGGATCGATGTATCACTCGAAACTGTGCCAGCGCCGGAAACCTTTTGACCCGGGCGCGGTGAAAGAATAGAATTGCCCCATGAGTTGCTATGGAAAATTTCTAATCTCCTTCCTTTCACGGATGGCTACATGATACCAACTATTTTATCAGAATGCAGGAGACTGGCGGTCCTGCTCTTTTTGACATCTCTGTTGTCCGGTTTCGCATCTCTATGCGCACAGCCGGCTGCAGCGGCCTTCGACATAATCTTATCCGGCGGCCGTATCGTGGACGGTACCGGCGCTCCCTGGTTTTACGGGGATGTAGCCATTACCGGCGACCGTATCATGGCCATAGGCGATCTGCACGACCGGGAGGCCCGTATGCGTATCGATGCCGTTGGTCTGGTGGTGGCTCCCGGATTCATCGATATGCTGGGCCAGTCGGAGTTTCATCTGCTGGTGGACGGCCGGGCCGCATCGAAAATCATGCAGGGCATCACTACCGAGATCACCGGCGAAGGTGCCTCCATCGCACCGGTCAACGAGCGTATGATACTGGAGGACAAACCCACCTGGGATCACTTCGGTCTGGTGCAGGATTTCCGCACCCTGGCCGGTTACTTTACCCGTCTGGAAACCCGATCGCGGCCGGCGATCCATATCGGGACTTTCGTCGGACTCGGCGGTATTCGTAACTATGTCATCGGGCGGGACAACAAACCGGCCGGTCCCGCCGAGCTGGAAAAGATGAAAATGCTTGTGGCCCAGGCCATGGAAGAGGGTGCGCTGGGTCTCAGCAGCTCTCTGCAATATGTCCCCGATCGGTTCTCGAGTACCGAAGAAATCATCGAATTGGCCAAGGTGGCCCGTCGCTATGGCGGGATTTATCTGACTCACCTCCGATCGGAGAGCGGAAAGATATTCGAAGCGATGGATGAGGCCTTTCTGATCGCCGAACGGGCGCAGATACCTACGGAGATATGGCATCTTAAAACCGCCTATCGAGCCAATTGGGGAAAGATGCCTGAAGTGCTGCGTTACATCGAGAAAGCGCGTGAGCGGGGTATCGATGTCAGCGCCAATCAGTATCCGTATACGAGGGCTTCCAACAATCTGGATGCCTGCCTCCCTCTATGGGTTCGGGAAGGCGGCCTCGAAGCCATGACGGCACGGCTCAAGGATCCCCGATTGCGGGAGCGGATCAAAAAAGAGATGGACGATCCGAATTCTGCCGGCTGGGAGAATCAATGGTATGGCTCCGGAGGAGGCGACGGCGTTATGGTGTCTTCCGTCCTGAATCAAGACCTTCGTCGATACGAAGGAAAGAGCTTGACGCAGATCGGTGCCGCCATGGGCAAAGATCCTCGCGAAGCGTTGATGGATCTGGTCATTGCCGACAGGGGACAAACCGGCTGTATCATCTCGATCATGGAGGAAGAGGATGTACGCACGGCCTTGAAGCATCCCCTGGTATCCATCGATACCGATTCGGGAGCCAAGGCTGAGGATGGACCGTTGTCGGAATCGAAGTCCCACCCGCGGGCCTGGGGCACCTTCCCCCGTATTCTCGGCAAGTATGTACGCGAGGAGAAATTACTGACTCTGGAGGAGGCGGTGCGCAAGATGACCTCGCGTCCGGCGTCCCGGGTCGGGCTCCAGGATCGCGGCATCCTGCGTCCCGGCATGGCAGCCGACGTCACCGTGTTCGATCCGGCCAAGGTCCGTGACGTTTCTACCTTCGATGATCCGAATCACTATTCCGTCGGGATTCGCTTTGTTCTGGTAAATGGCCGGTTGGTGGTGTCCGAAGGTAAGATCACTTCGGAACGACCGGGCCGTCCTTTACGCGGACCTGGATTTTGGAACAAATCTCGATAACCTCCTCAGGCCGACAGCTGAAACCTGGCAATCAGGTTCTTCATCTCCATCGCCTGGCCGGATAGTTCTTGGGAAGCTCCGGCCGACTCTTCGGAGTTGGCCGCCACCTGCTGCACGTTGCTGCTCATCTGTTCCACCAGGTCCTTGATTCGCTGGATGCCCTGGGTTTGCTGCTGGGAAGCGCCGGCAATCTCGGCTATCACCAGGTTCACTTTTTCGATCTGCTGCGATGTCTTCTGCAGGCCGGCTGAGACTTCCTGTTGAATCGATACTCCATCTTCCGAATTGCGCACCGATTCTTCGATCAGGCAGGTCGTGGTTCTGGCCGCCTCGGCACTGCGTTTGGCCAGGTTTCGCACCTCTTCGGCGACGACGGCAAATCCTTTTCCCGCCTCACCGGCCCGGGCGGCTTCTACGGCCGCATTTAAAGCCAGCAGGTTGGTTTGAAATGCAATTTCGTCGATCGATCGGATGATTTTGGATGTTTGCGCCGTCGAAGTCCGTATGCGATCGATAGCCGAGGACAGGCGCTTCATGTTCTCCATTCCCGACAGGGAATTTTGGTTGGCTTGGGAAGCGAGTTCGCGTACCTGCTGGGCACTGGTGGAATTTTGCTGGCTCATCGAGGCCATCTGCTGCAGGCAGCTGGAGATCTCTTCGATGCTGCCGGCCTGTTTGCTTCCCGCTTCCGCCAGCGATTGACTTCCCCGGCTGATATCCTCGGCCGCAGCCGTCACATGGTCGGCCCCGATACTTACCTGCAGGAGACTCTCCTGCAAACGCTCAATGGCCAAATTTAAAGCTTCCTGGATCCTGGCATGATCTCCCCGATAGTTGCCGTTTATACGGGCGGTCATATCGCAGCGAGCCAGGCTCTCTATAACCGCCAGGGCCTCGGTGACCGGGTGGATTACGGCATCCAGTGTCCGGTGAAATCCTTCGATGATACGACGGAAATCTCCCTGGTGATGGGTCACGTCGGTACGATCGGACAGACGGCCTTCGATCGCGGATTTTACCATCTCATCGGAATCGTCGATCAGCTTTCGAATGGCCTGCATGCACTGATTGAGGTTGTTTTGAATGGCCTGAAAATCACCTTTGTATTCCTGGGTGATCCGTTCGGGGATATCTCCTTTAGCCATATGGTCCAGGCAATCGGCGGCCATATGCAGGGGTCCGATGACCGCATCCAGTGTGTCGTTGAAGCCCTGTACGATCCTGCGATAATCGCCCTGATGTTCGTGGACATCGGCTCGGAATGTGAGATTTCCATCCAGGGCGTTACGGATCAGCGTATTTGTGTCTTCGCTCATCCGGCGTATCGCCAGGATGCAGGTTTCGATATTTCGCTGGATGGCCCGAAAGTCACCCGAGAATGTTTCCGTGACCTTGACGGGTATTTCTCCACGCGAGATACGATCGATGTAACCGGCAGCATGTTGCAGCGGCTCGATCACCGCGTCCAGTGTCCGGTTTACCCCTTCGACGATGCGGCGGTAATCGCCCTGATGCCTGGAGATATCGGCTCTGGCGGTGAGGTTTCCGGCAATAGCCGCCTCGGTCAGGCGATCGGCATCGGCGATCATCGCCTGTATGGCTTCGATACAGGTGTTCAAATGATTCCGTATGGTGTTGAAATCACCGGGGAAGTCGTCACTGATCTTGGCAGGGATGTCCCCCTTCGAAAGGCGATCGATGTAACCGGCGGCCGTCTGCAATGGGCGGACGACGGCATCCAGTGTGGAATTGATACCCTGTATGATCTCGGCAAAGGCCCCCTGGAATTGGGAAACATCGCCGCGCACACTCAGTTTGCCCTGCAGGGCGGACCGATTCAGTTCTCCGGTCTGTTCTATCATCCGGCGCAGCGTCAGCAGGGATTGCGAGAAGGTCCGGGAAAGATCGTCGGCTTCCGATTTGGGTTTGATCGTCACGCTGAGATCGCCTCTTCCCATCGCTTCGGCCGCCGCCGCAATATCCTTGATGTATTGGATCAAGGAACGAAAGGCGTCTGCCAGAGTTCCCAATTCGTCCCGGGAACGATGTTCGAGTTGCTGATGTACGTCGCCTTGGGAAATGCGTATGGCCGTCTGGGTGATGATTTTCAGAGGCTTGGCGATAAAGCGCATCACCAGGGCCAGCACCCCCGCCATACAGATGATCGACAGAAAGGTGATCCAGAGGTCCCGGTTCCGGCTTTGCTCGAGACGTTGCAGATCCTGATAAATCCATCGCTCCAGTCCTATGTAGCCGAGAGTGTCGCCCGTTTTATTGTCGGAATGGCAGCTGAGACACCCCGAATCGGCACGAATCGAAGACATTCCTAAAACATACTGGTTGCCGTCGGAGGATTGTTTCATGGAATAGAGATTGCGGTTCGTGCGCTGCAGGGTTTCTATTTCCGGTTCCAGCGCCGTTTTTCCTTCCAGGGTTTTGTCGGAGGCGACATAGACTTTACCGGTGCTGCCGAGAACGTAGGACTCGCGCACGATCTGCGATTCACCCACTTTTTCGATCATTCGCCGTAATCCGTCTACGTCGTTTTGCATCATGGCGTTGTTCAGAGAGGCCAGCATCACCTGATTGAGGTTCTCGGTTTCCGTTGTCAGCAAGTCGAGGATCTGCGAGCGCTTTTCACTCCACTGCCACCAGGCGGCAGCCCCCAGGATAAAAATCAGTACTGGAATGCACCAACCAAGAATTTTTGAGGTGAAACTATGCATGATCGCCTCCTCTTTTGGGGAAATATTGAGATCGATGTTATCGCCATTCCAAACAGAAAAGGAAGCAGGAATCCAGGAAAATTTTAATCCTCGTAGGTGATGTTCCGGAAAAACGTCCTGGGATCGCCGGTGTCCCGCCGGTAAAATCTTTCGAATCCATACGGAATAAACACAGAATAACAAAAAACCGACTATGATAGAAAAACGGATCTG
The DNA here is from genome assembly GCA_964617125.1 of uncultured Acidobacteriota bacterium. GTDB lineage: Bacteria > Acidobacteriota > UBA6911 > CAINFC01 > CAINFC01 > CAZTVS01. The sequence continues at coordinate 3,100 of CAZTVS010000090.1, read as the reverse complement.
GTTCGTAGTTCCGCCTTTAGGCGGTGCCGCGTAAGCCAGAAGTCAGAATCCGGAATGGGTAGGGTGGCATAGGGATTGCACCGAGGATACCTATTTCTCACGGATCTGTAGGATGCCGCGTAAACGCGGAACTACAAACCTTGGACTTTTGGCGACTTCACCTGTAGTGAGCTTGTGATATGATTCCTTCCATACGTTGATGACCGTAGCGATGAATTTCATTACGTTGCATTCACCTGAGATGTAAACCTTCCATGACTGTCGAAAAGGAGAAAAAATGTCCAATCAGATGATCGCCCCTTGCGGGCTGGATTGTGCCAAGTGCGATGCCTACATCCTGACCCTGGCCGACGATCGGCCGGGACTGGAAAAGCTGGTAGAGAAGTGGCGAACGGATTACAATGCCCCCAACATTTCTATGAAAGATGTGCTTTGCGATAGCTGCCTGGCTGCTGGCGACCGTCATTGCAGCCATTGTTCCGAATGTGAATTCCGCGCCTGCGCTCTGGCAAAGGGATTGTCCACCTGTGCCGGGTGCGAACAATACGCCTGTGAAAAGCTACAGGGCTTTTTCCAGATGGTTCCGGCTGCCAAAGAGAACCTGGATGGCCTGCGTCACTAGAGAGACCTCCTAAAAATATGGTTTACTTTTTCCGGTTCCGTGGTTATTCTCCCTTCCGTCGATAAACCTGAATGCAAACAATTCTCTTCGGGACGATGGATGATGCAAAGAGATATTCCTGTACTTACCGTATCCGGAAAATGCCTGGCGCAAGCCTACGAAAACGCACTGGTGGCACTCTATAAACATGGCGTGAGCATCCCAACTCAATATGACAAACCGGGAGATCCTCCGAGTCTGGACTCGACCATGAATCTCACCATTCTCGAACCTTGTTCGGAACCCATGATCCACAAGGCTTTTCCTGGAGGGATCGAGGATCTGAAGGAGTACGTCCTGGAGCTGAAGGGCATCAAGGACCACTGGGTCAAGAACGTCAATGATGCCGGGGACACCCGCTGGGAATATACATATCATGGCCGCCTGGCCGCCTATGGGGCGTGGCGGGAGCTCCAGGAAGGGCAGTCGCGGCAGAAGGGGTTTTTCTGCCTGGATCAGATCGAAATCGTCACCGACAAGCTGGCCGGGCAGCCTCATACTCGCCAGGCCCAGATGATCACCTGGATGCCCAATCTCGATAATCACTGTTTCGATCCCCCCTGCCTCCAGTCTTTATGGTATCGGATCCTGGAGGATGAAGAAGGCGTCTGGTGGTTGAACTGCAATGTCCGCTTCCGTAGCAACGACGCCTGGGGAGCCAGCTTCATGAACATGTTCGGCTTCATACAGTTCAATCAGGATCTGATCGCGGCGGCGGTGGCGCAGAAGGCCGGCCGGCAGGTTCGATTGGGCAGAATGAATTGGCACGCCGACTCGTTTCATATCTATGGCAAAGATATCGCTTCAGCCAGGAAAATGCTTTTCGACCGACTCGACTCCATGGATTTCGCCAGGCGAACCTGGTGCTTTCAGGATCCCGCCATCCGTGAGATTTATGATGAGGCGGAATCCGGTATCAGGGAAAAAATCAGGGCTTACGATCAGGACCATTCTTTCTAAAGATTCACGAGCAGCTTTCGTAAGGGGCACGGCGTGCCGTGCCCCTACTCTAAAATTTTTATTAAAGGGAAGATATGAGCGGATTTTTCGGTTCGGTATCCAAGAAGGATTGTGTCGCCGATGTGTTCTACGGCACCGACTACCATTCTCACCTGGGGACCAAGCGGGCCGGCATGGCCTTCTATTCTCCGGAAGTCGGATTCCAACGGGCCATCCATAGCCTGGAAGACGGCTACTTCAGAAACAAATTTGAGGCCAATCTATCCACGTTTGTCGGTAAGATCGGAATCGGCGTCATCAGCGATTCCGAGTCTCAGCCCATCCTGATTACCTCACACATGGGCCGCTTCTCCGTAGCTACGGTAGGCAAGATCCAGAATGTCAAAGAGCTGGAGGAACGGTGCCTGGCCCAGCGACGCACGTTTTCCGAAATCAGTCACGGCTCCATCAATCCTACGGAACTGATTGCGCTTTTGATTGCCGAAGGGGAAGATTTCGCTTCCGGGATCCAGAATGTGCATGATCTGGTGCGTGGTTCCTGTTCAATGCTGATACTGACGGAGGATGGTCTCATCGCTGCCAGAGATCGACTCGGCAGAACACCGATCGTGATCGGCAAAAAGGAAGATGGATTTGCCGCCGCTTTTGAAACCAGCGCCTTTCCCAACCTCGGCTACGAGATCGAGAAGTATCTGGGTCCGGGAGAGATTGTCCGCATCACCGCCGAGGGGTATGAACAGCTGCGGAAACCCTACGAAAAGATGCAAATCTGTTCATTCCTCTGGGTGTATTATGGATTTCCGCCATCCTTCTACGAAGGGATCAACGTGGAGGAATGCCGTTTTCGCTGCGGAGAGGCGCTGGCGCGCAACGATAGCGTCACAGCGGATTTTGTCGCCGGGATTCCCGAGTCGGGTGTCGGACACGCCTACGGATACAGCAATGCCCGCGGCATACCGATCAAGCGGCCCTATACCAAATATACGCCCACCTGGCCTCGCAGCTTCATGCCGCAGAGCCAGCGTATGCGCGATCTGGTGGCCAAGATGAAGCTGATCCCCAACGAGTCGGTGATCAAAGGGAAGCGCGGAATATTTCTCGATGACTCCATCGTGCGCGGGACTCAGCTCAAGGACAATACGCTCGATCTGCATGCCGCAGGCATAGCGGAAGTCCATATGCGGATTGCCTGTCCTCCCCTCACATTTCTCTGCGAGTTTCTAAATTTCAGCCGCTCCCGATCGAATATGGATCTGGCGACTCATATCGCTGTGAAAGAGCTGGAGGGTACGGAGCGGAGCGATATGAGGGAGTATTCCGATCCAAGTCACGAAAAGTACCATGCCATGGTTGAGCAGATACGAAAGCGACTGGGATTGACCACGCTCCGCTATCAACGTCTTTGCGATCTGGTGGAAGCCATCGGGCTGCCCAAGGAACAACTCTGCACCCATTGCTGGGACGGATCGAGTCACTTTT
>CAZTVS010000089.1:0-19825 GCA_964617125.1 uncultured Acidobacteriota bacterium | reverse complement strand
CTTTGGGCACGGCACGCCGTGCCCCTACAACAGCTGATACAATTTTCTATAGCATCCGTTTTTCTATCATAATCGATTTTTTATGACCTCAATATATGATGAAGCGGTAAAAATTCTTTGTTTTGTTTCTTTTCGCAAATATCGTGTTGATTCCATTACTTATGCCGGCGGGACGCCGGCGCTCCCAGGGCTTTTTACCGGACCATCCTATATGTTTGTTTCCAGAGGATTACCCGGGATAATGCCCATAGATGGAAAGCATGTTCTTCAACTTCCCCTGGATATTCTTTTTATCCACAGGTTAAGATGAGATAAAGAGGAAAAAGTTTCGGAAGGTTTATGAGGAACCTATGACTGGTAAAGAAATACTGTTGCATGCGTTACAGAATCAGACCACATCCCGTCCGGCGTGGGTACCGTTCGTCGGCGTTCATGGGGGTAAACTGATCGGGAAAACGGCTTCCGATTATCTGCAATCCGGAGATGCCATGCTGTCCGGACTGTTGCGTGCCCATGAACTATACAACCCTGATGGATTGCCTGTTGCCTTTGACCTGCAGATGGAGGCGGAGGTCCTGGGATGCAAACTACACTGGGGAGAGGAAACGCCTCCGGCCGTCTGTTCCCATCCATTGGAGCAGGGGATAGCTTTACAGGATCTCCCGGTCTTCGATCCCAGTGGCGGCCGCTTCCCTCTCGTCCTGGAAAATCTCACTCGCCTGAAAAAGGAGATCGGCGACCGGACGCTTCTCTATGGCCTGATCTGTGGACCTTTTACATTGGCTTTACATTTGGCGGGAAACCATCTCTTTCTGCAGATGTTCGATCATCCGGATTATGTTTCCGCCTTGATAGGTTTCTGTGCTTCCGTCGGTAAGAAAGTGGCCCAGGCATACCTGGAACAGGGTGCCGATGTCATTGCCGTAGTGGATCCGATGACCAGCCAGATCTCTCCGGAACATTTCAAGAGTTTCATAAGCCCTTCCATCAATCAGATCTTTGCCTTCATACGGGAGAAGAAGGGAGTGTCTTCCCTTTTCGTTTGCGGCGACGCTTCCCGCAACCTGGATATCATGTGCCGCAGCCACTGCGACAACATCTCCATCGATGAAAACATCCCCCTGGAGAAGGTGCGGGACTTCACCCGAGGAAGAGGCAAATCGTTCGGCGGGAATCTGAAGTTGACCACGGCATTGCTCCTGGGAGAAGAAGACGATGCCCGTCTGGATGCCATTCGCTGTATCGACGTCGGAGGAAGTTGCGGATTCGTACTGGCCCCGGGCTGCGATCTGCCTTTCAACACACCGGAAGCCAATCTGAAGGCGGTGGCGGAGATGGTCCACGACCCCTACCAGCGTGAAATCGCCAAAAGAACCATCCTGGTACAAAGCCAGGAACATGTGATGGAGCGGCCATTGCCCGATTATAAGCATGAGCCTTCCGTGATCATCGAGGTAGTCACTCTGGATTCGGCCTCTTGTGCGCCCTGTCAGTATATGATGGACGCGGTCCGCCGGGCGGCCTCCAAAATCGACTATTCGGTGCACATACGGGAATATCGCATCACCACTCGTGAGGGACTGGCTATGATGTCCCGCTTGAAGGTGCGCAGTATTCCCAGCATTTGCCTCGACGGCGAAGTGGTGTTCTCCTCCCTCATCCCGGACCAGAAAACGCTGGTAGCGGCCATCCTCGAAAAAGCAAGATCCAAGATGCCTGCATGATCCCTTTGCATCTGATCACCGGCTTTCTGGGGAGCGGAAAAACCACCTTTCTTCTGGACACGGCCCGGAGATTTGCCAACCGTCGCCTGGTTTTCCTGGTGAACGAATTTTCTCATCATTCGGTCGACCATTCCTCTCTCCAATCGATGGGATGGGAAGCGATCCCTGTCCCGGGAGGAAGTATCTTCTGCCGGTGTCTGATTACTGAATTTCTTCACCATTTACGGGCCATCGCATCCTCTCTTCCATCCTCGGAACGCCCGCTGGATGCCCTGGTGGTCGAAGCCAGCGGAATCAGCGACCCCCGGTCGGCCGAGCGCCTTTTACAGGAATCGGGACTGGACGCAATCTATGAGCTTTCCTCTGTCATCTGCCTGATCGATCCGGGCAGTTTCGTCAAACTGCTCCCCGGCCTCCCCAACATCTCGGCACAGGTCGAATCGGCCGATCTGATTTTAATCAACAAAACGGACCTCTTCCCGGAATCGGAAATCGCAACGACGGAAGAGAAGCTGCTGGAGATAAACAGCCGTTGCCCCATTCTGCGCACACACCACGGTATCTCCGCCTGGAGCCCATTCCAGAACATACACCGGAAGAGTTTGGAGGGGGAATACTCCCCTTGCCGGGACCCACATTATGCCGTTACAACCTTCAAGGTGGGTGAGGCTGTCGCCATGGCAGAATTGAAATCTTTCGTCGCTGAATTCCCCGGCGAGATCTATCGGCTCAAAGGATTCCTGCGGCATTCGGGGCGGACCCAATCCATCGATTACTCGCTGTCCCATTGGAATTGTCAGGAGGCCGAGACATACGATTTGGCATCCTCACTGGTTCTTATCTTTCACAAGCAAGCCGAAGATCGCATCCAGGAGAGATTAGAGCAGCTGGGTTGGATGGACTTTGCATCTATATAAATGGACTCTGCAGGCTGGATCTCTAGAGTGAATCCGATCGGACGGTGGCTGTTTCAAGGGCGGACAGCGGATCCGATCGATTTACGGTTTACCCTGCAGGATACGACGCCAATACTGGAAGCGTAGAGCTTTCTGCGTACCCTGCCCTTCGTAGCGGGCATGTAACCAGGCCTTTTCCGGCCATGTGGACCGCCAGACGAGTCGTAATGCGTCCGGCCATCGATCCACCAGCAACAACTGGTAAAGAAAACGTGCCGGACCGCTTGTCAAATCATCCATCTGCACCAGAGAAGAAGGGCTCCTCATCCTCTCCAGATGCCGACAGCGCAGTCCCGGAGGCAACAGCCGGGAGGCAGCCGTCGACGCTTCCTCCAGCCCGGCCATCTCCACCGCCATTTTCAGCACCAATCCCACAGGGCCGGAGACCTGCCAATTACGGCAGCGGGAGACCAGCGTGTCCCAATGGATCGTTTGCTTTCTTGCCAGCAAAACAATATCCGCCAGAGTTCGCAGCCAGGGGGATGACATCTGATGATTGACGGCAGCATGGACGGCGACCTGTATCAATTCGTCTTCCGGTGCCAGATAGAAGATCGTTCGAGTGCCCTTAGGTTGCCCCACGATGCGGTTACGAATCTCCTGCTCCTCGATCCGGGCCGTGCGGCGCAACCACTCCCCGGGAAAGAGGGTTGAGTGCAGTTCCACCAGATCGACCCCCAGCGCGTCTTTCGAAGGAGAGGGGACCATCTGTATTTCCCCGCAATAACGAAGGTTGTATTCCACCCCGCCGGCATTCTTGATGTGATGTTGATAGCCGATCCGTTCCAGGGCGTTTCGGGCCGGAGCCATTTCTTGTGGTTGGATCCAGAGATCGATATCGCTCATGGGACGACAGGCGGGGTCGGGATATACAGTGTAGGCCAGCGCTGCGCCCTTGATCACTACCGGCAGGATGCGTTCCCTGCGTAATGCCTGCAGTACTTGATCTAGCTGATCGGTCCGAAGCCTGGAACGAATCGTGTCCCTCCAGTACAGCCTTTGTAGCAGTTTCAGCTCTTCTTCCGGAAGAGGTATATTTTTTCCGAATCTCACCCTTACCAGAGAAGCCAGACTCTGGTGGTCCAACCAGGCCACCTTCGGCCAGACCGATACACTCCACCCGCCGGGAGGATGGTTCTCATACGAAAAGAGAGCATGCAGCAGTTGCCGGACCTCGTGCACGGCAGGACAGTCCACATGCAAATTTTTCGAGGTCATCCTATCTGTTGTCCCCTCCGGATGCGGAGTGATCGGGCGCCTTTCCGTTTTTCTTCTGTTTGGACTCGGCTTCTTCCGATTCCCGCTGTTTGATGATCTCTGAATATTGAGGGTAAAGCCTCTGAGTACATTCCGGACACAAACCGTGGGAGAAGGTAGCCTCGGAATGTCTGCTGATGTAGGTTTCGATCTGGTTCCAGTACCCTTGATCGTCACGCACTTTTTTACAGGAGGTGCATATCGGCAGCATCCCATTCAGGAGTTTGATCTGAGCCAGGGCCTGATCGACATGCTCTTTCAACTCTTTTCCCCGGTTGCGCAGGTGGCGAACCCTTAATTGGTGACCACTCAGAATCAGGACGCAAAAAATCAGGACACAGAGAACCTGAAACCATCCGCTCTGGTAAAAACGGGGCCGAATGACGAAATTCAGATCGGCGCTCGTTTGGCTCCATATGCCGTCATTGTTGCAGGCCATCACATGAAAAGCATAGTTGCCCGGAGGGAGGGCAGTGTAGTAAGCGGTCGGAAGATTCCCGGCATCCACCCAGTCCGTATCGAAGCCATCCAGCCGGTTTCGAAACAGGACTTTCTCCGCAGCCTGCAGGCAGAGTCCGGAGTAGTGGATTTCAAAGCGGGAAGATCCCGGAGGGAGAGTGATATTGGTTTGATCGGAGTATTGTTGTCCGTCAACGACCATTTTTTCTATCGAGACGAGAGGCGGCAACAGGTTTTTCTCTTCTCTGCCGGGATCGATGGAGATCAACCCTTCCATAGTCGGGAACCATAAGACTCCCTGCTGATCCTTCCAACCTGCCGGCTGAAATCCTCCCTGACAGCCATTTCCGCTCACACCATCCGGTTCTCCATAGATGGTGGCATTCAGAACCTGGGTTTTGCCTTCGGCGTATTCCTCCATCTGTTTGCGGCTTACGCGAAAGATTCCCCGGGGATGACTGACCCACAATTGTCCAAAATGATCTTCCAGGATATGAAATATGTTGTCCGCCGGCAGACCGTCTCGGAGCGAATATTGGAAGAAGCGGCCATTTTGCATCCGGTTGATCCCCCCACCGTTAGTCCCGATCCAGAGGGCATTCTGTTCATCGACATAGAAGCTCAGTATGTTCAGATTGGAGAGACCTGCCTCCAGGCGAAAGTGGGAAAAGGACTCGTCCTGCAGGCAGAAGAGGCCACCTCCGAAAGTCCCGATCCAGAGGGTCCCTTTCCGGTCCTCGATCAGGGCACGAATGTCCATTCCATCGGGAGAATTTGGGCCGGTGACACGCCGGAACCTCTCTCCATCCATACGATACAAACCCGTACGAGCTCCCAGCCACAGCCGGTTTCGACTGTCGACATAGATGGAACGGATTTCCTTGGTGTCCAGACCATGCTTCTCCGAATACGGAGTGTATTTGCCATGATCGTAGCAGCCCAATCCATTGGCGTACGATCCGATCCAGATTCTTCCCTGCTTATCTCCGTAGACGGTCCAAATCGAATCCTCCATGAGACCGTCTTTACGAGTGAAGGTCCGTACCTGCCCATCTTTCAGCCAGTTGAGACCACCTCCATTGGTCGCCAGCCACATGCTCCCGTCCGCCGATCCATACATGCCCATCATGTAATTGACCAGCAAACCGTTTCGGGTCGTATAGTGAGTGAACTTGCTGTCCTTCAGCCTGACCAGACCGCCGCCATTGGTCCCCAGCCAAAGATTTCCTTCCCGATCGAAGAACAGGCTACGCATCAGATCGAAGGGGAGGCCATCTTTTCTGGAGAGAGAATCAAACTGGCCGTTGCGAAAGCGACGGATACCACTCTGCGTACCCAGCCATAGGCTGCCGTTCGCCTCGGATGCGATACAGCTGACAGAATCCGGTTTACCCTCCATATCGAGGACTGGGATATGAAGAATGTGTCCGTTTTGCCACAAGTGTAACCCACCGGACCGAGTCCCGATCCAGAGCTGCCCTTGGTGGTCCTCATGCAAAGAGATCACATACTCTTCTTTCAAACCGTCCTTACGATGAAAGGTCACCCATTGGCCCTGATGAAATCGACTCAAACCTCCTTCCGTGCCGACCCAAAGGACACCGCTGCGGTCCTGAAAAAGGGTGCGGACGTTGTTATGGCCCAGACCGTCTTTCACCGAATAGCCATGTAACTCCGCCCCTTGCACATGGAACAACCCTTCGTTTTTTGTTCCGATCCAGAGAGACCCGTTGCTGTCTTCGAGGATGGTCTGAGCCTGGGAGGCAAAATGTTGACCCGTTTTCCACAGGACGGCAAACTGTCCCTTTTCCCAGACGCCGACAGATCCGTGGGTCAGAATATAGAAGCCGCCTTGCCGACGCGGAGTGAGTCCGACGATGACTTTGCTTGAAGAGCCGATGACATCGATCGGATTAAAACATTGAAACCGGATCCCATCGAACCGGACCAATCCGTCATAGGTCCCCAGCCACAGGTAGCCATCCTCCGTCTGGAGGATGGAAATCACGCTGTTGTTGGGTAGGCCGTTTCTCACCTGCCACTGGGTCATCGTGTAGTGTATCAGCGGCGTATCGCGTTTCAGCGGCCACAAAGGACCCGCCAGGAAAAAGAAGGACAGCAGCAGCCAGGATAATCGGAGGTGGCCTTTCATGATTCCCCTTCGACAAAAAGGGTAACGCTTTTTTTTCTCATGTGCTGTCTTCCCTGAGTCCATCTGCGATCCGCTAAAATACCGGCGTTTTTCTATGGGGATAATATTAACCCTAATTCTGGTTTATTTCTTAAAAAAACCGGAACAGATTTCCCTCTGCCCAACGATTATCAGGTAAAATATCTTTTATGAGTAAAAGGCTTATTTTATTTAATCTTGTTTTATTGGTTGTCTGTATCTATATCGGCCGGAGCGTATATCGTGATTTTCTGCTCTTCCGGACCAATCACAACGCCCATACCACCAGGGCACCGGAAGACACCGGCCAGAACGATCCGGCCTTGACCGCGGCACTGCTTCCATTGAAGGCCGCCGTTCCCGTCGACAACGCCGCCTTTACCCATATCTCACAAAAGAACCTGTTTCTGCAAAGCAGAAATTTGACGGAAGATGCCGCCGAAGTTGTGGAGGTGGTCCCGCAGTTGAACCCGAAACCGATCCTCATCGGTGTCATCAAGATCGGGAGCGAATCCAAGGCCATGCTCCTGAACCCGGCCACCGCCCCCGGACAGAAGGGAAGCAGTACCGTACGCATGGGGGACGTGGTTCAGGGCTATAAGGTTTCCCAGATCACCAGCGAACAAGTGCAACTGACGTATACCTCGCCCACAGGTGCCGTAACCTCTCAAAGTCTCGATCTCAAGGACCTCAAAGGAAGACCACAAAGGCCCTTGGTCAAAACGCCCCTGGCCGAAACCCAGGTAGTCAACGTTGCGCCGAGACCGGCCCCGGCGGTGGCCATCAATCCCGCCGAAGTACCCCAAGCACCGCTGCGGGCCAACGAATATATCGATTCCCAGGGCAGAAGGGTCGCCCGCACTCCCTTCGGGGACAAAGTCCTGTCCGCTCCGGGGGGCAGTCCGGCCGGCGGCCCATCGACCAATCCCATGGGCGGTCCGATGTCAAGGCGTGGCCAGGTCAATGCAGGCCGTCCCTATCCCTGATACGTGAAACTCATCATCCAAATTCCCTGTTTCAATGAAGAAACCACATTGGAACAGACGTTGCAGGATTTGCCAAAAACCATACCGGGCATAGACTGCCTGGAAGTGCTGGTCATCAACGATGGTTCCACCGACCGCACCGCCGAAGTTGCCGAAGCGTGGGGTGTGGACCACCTCCTCCATTTTTCCGGAAACCGCGGACTGGCTGCGGCCTTTCGTGCCGGGATCGAAGCCGCTCTGGCCGCCGGCGCCGATATCATTGTCAATACCGATGCCGACAATCAGTACCGCGGTGCGGACATCGCTGAACTGGTGCGCCCGATTCTGGATCGACAGGCCGATGTCGTGATCGGTGACCGTGGTGTGGAATCGACGCCTCACTTCTCCTCCTGGAAAAGAAGACTGCAGCAGCTCGGAAGCCGTCTGGTGAGTCTGGCATCCGGCCTGCACATACCCGATGCCACCAGCGGGTTTCGTGCCTTCAGTCGGCAGGCCGCCCTGCGGCTGATCGTGCTCGGCCATTACTCTTATACACTGGAAACCCTTATGCAGGCGGGCGAACAACGTCTGATGGTCAGATATGTTCCGATACGGACCGCAAAGCAAACCCGCTGTTCACGTCTTATGAAAAGCGTCCCCTCTTTCCTATGGCAGTCCGTGGTTTCCATCCTGCGATTTTTCCTGATGTACCGGCCCATACGGATTTTTATGACCCTTGGGACCATTTTCGTCCTGGCCGGCGTTCTGCTGGGGCTGCGGTTCCTCTACTATTATCTGAGTGCCGGCGGTGCCGGACACATGCAATCGCTCATCTTATCCGCCATCCTGGTCATTGTAGGATTTCAGACCGGTCTGTTCGGAATGATCGCCGATCTCGTTCGCCTGAATCGCAAGATGCTGGAAGAGGTCCTGTTTACTGTTCGCCGGATCGAGCTGGAACGGCCGACTTATGGAAGCCATGAGGAAAAACCTGCCGACGTTGCCGGTCAACAAAACCCTCACCGGGGTATCTGATCTTTGATTGGAGGCTGCAATATGGACATGGAAGAAATCACGATCCGCCTGATGACCCGGGAAGACTTTCCTTTTATCGACTCCCTTCGGTCCCTGGCGGGCTGGAACCAGACCCTCCAGGATTGGCAACGTATGCTGGACAGCCAGCCGGACGGCTGTTACCTCGCCTGTATCCAGGATCTGCCGGTCGCCACACTGACCACTACCTGCTTCCAGAACAGATTGGCATGGATAGGCATGGTTTTGACCCATCCCGATTTTCGCCGCCGCGGCATCGCGGGGAAATTAATGGAACATGCCCTCCAATTTCTTCAGAGCCGGCAAATCACCTGCATCAAACTGGACGCCACGCCTCAAGGTAAACCGCTTTACGAACAGCTCGGCTTTCATGACGAATACAATTTACATCGATGGAAAGCCTCTTCCTGGACTCCCCTGCCGCATGGAACATTTTCCGGTTCCATTCGGACCCCATCGCAGGAGGATTGGGATCAGATCTTAATGCTGGACAGGGAAGCCTTCGATACTTCTCGCCGGGATTTTCTCCAGATGCTCTCCAGGCAGAGCGAAAAAACACTGGTCGCATCAGACAAGCACAACATTGTTTGCGGTTTCGGAATGATACGCCCGGGCATGATCGCCGATTACCTCGGCCCGCTGATTGCCCGATCCCCTGACGTGATACCTCCGTTGGTTTCGGCCCTGACAGAGAACAAAGCCGGACGTCCGATCTTCTGGGATATTCCCGATTTCCAGACAGAGGCCGCATCTCTCGCGCAACAACATGGCCTTCAACCCTTACGGGAGCTGATGCGTATGTACTGGAAAAGCAATCCGCTCCCCGGCAATCCCAAACTGCTCTTTGCGATCTCCGATCCGGCTACGGGATAAATTCCGGCACCAATTTTCTTCCTTTACATCCGCATAAAAAACCGACCTATGGAATCTCCTTGCTTATGATTGTACCGCTATTCTTCCTTTCTGTGGCTCTTTTTACCGTAGAACCCAATCCCTGTCATGAGTTTCACGATTTCGACAAGCAGGTTCGCCAGGGGACGGTGCAAAAGACCGTCGCCAGGCAGAGCTTTCAGAATCTGATCTCCCGATTGAAGACATATGCTGGTGCCAAGGGGTCCAATCCGGATACCGCCGCTACCCCATGGATATTCCCGGTCGAAGGGGGCAGAAAGAGAGACATCGGGGGACACAGTGGTAGCGGGTATCGTCCGAAGGGATATGACTACTTTGACGGGAATCGTCATCATGGTCACCCGGCCCAGGACATATTCATACGGGACAGGAACCAGGATGAGCTCGACGACCGGACCGGAAAGCCGGTTGCCGTCCGCAGCGTCAGCGACGGCCTGGTCATCGCCACCGAACCGGATTGGAACGATTCCTCCCCGATACGCGGGGGACGTTACATCGTAGTGTACCACGCCGGTAGAGATGAACTCCTCTGTTATGCCCACCTTCGCTCGGTTGCCGTAAAAGTCGGAGATTTCCTGTCGGCAGGCCAGATCATCGGTGAAGTCGGACGTAGCGGAAAAAACGCCACCCGGAAACGATCTCCCACACACCTGCATTTCACCCGCCTTAGGGTGATCAACGGACTGCCTTATCCCATAAACTCCTATTCCGAGCTATGCAGAGCCCTGGATAATGAGCGATAAAGATGACAGTGGATGGAAATCCGGAGAATGGATGGAACGGATAGAAAAAAGGCGATAGCTACAAGGGAGGAGACTCTTGGTATGCGATTTTACCCTTCGTGCTATCGCCTAAACTTGAACCTCGGCATGAAGCCGCCTGCTCTGCCGGGTCCTATCACAAGCTTTTCACGATGGGTATTTTACTCCTCCGGCTATCCGTCGGACATACCGGAAACAGGGGATATATCGATAAAAAACCTACTAGAAGAAGATTTTCAGGAGATAATTTTTTTACGGACGGCGTAAAGAACGATTTCTGCCGTGTTATGCAGGTTTAATTTTTGCATCAGATTGGTCCGATGGGTTTCCACCGTGTAAATACTTATATTCAATAGATTGGCAACTTCCTTGTTGCTTTTCCCCTCCGCCAGGAGTTGCAGGACCTCCTTTTCCCTGTCGGTCAGGAGGTCATAGGAATCCTGCAGCCCCTTCTGTTGCAGCTGGCGAACGTATTCATCCAAAAGGGTTTGAGCGATGGATGGGCTGAAAAATGGTTTCCCCTGGCTGACGGTTTCGATGGCCCTCATCAGATCTGTTTCTGCCGTATCTTTCAATAAATAGCCCTTGGCTCCGGCCATCAGGGTGCGTATGAGATAACTCTCATCGGAATGCATGCTCAATACGATCACCGCAATTTCCGGATTGTGCTTGACAATCTGGGCCGTAGCCTCCATGCCGTTCAATATCGGCATGGAAATATCCATAATGATAATGTCCGGATTCATTTCACCGGCCAATCGTACGGCCTCGCGTCCGTCCGCGGCTTCCCCGACAACCTCCAGTTCCGGCTGCTGCTCTAAAAACAGGCGTATCCCTTTTCGTACGATGCCATGATCATCGGCGATCAACACCCGCACATGTCTCATATTTTCCCCTCTTTTCCGAGCGGAATCTCCACCTGGATCTGTGTTCCGGCACCGGGCTGGGACAGGATTTGGAAATTCCCTCCTAATTCTCGCGTTCTCTCTTCAATGCCCAGCAACCCTACTCCCTGACGCGGCCGGTTTCCTGTGAGAATCCCGATACCGTCATCCTTGATTTTCATCTGGATGCAGTCCTGCTTTTCATCCACGGTTACCCAAACGTTCTTCGCTTTGGCATGGCGTACACAATTGGTCAACGCCTCCTGAATAATGCGATAGACATAAGTCCTCTGAAGATCTGCCGTTTGTTCAAAATTTCCGTTGATATGAGTAACGATATTCAGACCGCTGCGCCGGGAACAGTCCCGTGCCAACCATTCCAGTGCCGGGGCCAGCCCCAGGTCATCCAGCATGGACGGACGCAGACCCATGGATATGTCGCGGACGGTTCGGAGCGTTTGTTCGGACAGTTTCCTTGCCTCCTCCAGATTTTGGCTATATTTCTCCGGAGAAACAAGCCTTATCTGTTCCAAGTTACCCAGCTCCATACGGATACCGGTCAGCATCTGCCCAACCTCATCATGCAGATCCCGGGAAATTCTCTTCCTCTCCTCTTCCTGGGCCTGGACGAGCTGCATGGAGAGATGTCGCAACTGCTGTTCCGCCTGCTCCGTCCGATGATACTGTGCTTCCGCGCGGCTTTCCAGTTTGACCACACGCCATATGCTTAGGGAAGCAATGGCCAACCCGAACAGGAAAGCGGCCACCAGCATCTGTTGCAGGTAATCGGAGAACTCCTTCTGCTGTTGCCGCAGCAACTCCTCCTGCTGCAGAAAATACCTCTTGTTCAGCGCGGCAATCTCCTCGGCAATAGAGAGGGCCGTCGCTCTCCGCGGGATGATTTGCGTCCGCAGGAACGATCCTCCCTTGACTGCCTTTTCAGCGGGCGTCCAGGCATAGATCGGTTCCAAAGAATTCATAAAAATATCGACTTCCTGGCGCAGACGATCGATGGATGGCATTTCTTTACTGCCCAAACGAGATCCGACCCCCCGCAACGAGTCGGAAATGTCCAGATGCAGTTGACGCAATGCCTTACGCAGGTATTCGGTATTCGACAGCGAAGTATCCAGCAGATAATCCCGGGCCAGAATCCCGGACTGGTAAATGCTCATGCGGATCTCGTTCAGCAGCTCGCTGTTTTTACGAAAATCTTCGTGAATGGCAGTGATTTCCCGGAATATCTGTTGTGCCTGATTCAAGGTATTGATGCCAAAAGCCAGTATCAGCACCAGAAGGGCACCAAATCCGACAACCAGGATAGGCCAATTACGATGTCGAACTTTACTCATGGCAGTATAGTAACATACCGGCAACCGTTTGCGGCAGAATCCCCTCATGTTTGCCGGCTTCCCTGGTTTATGGTGAGACGACTGTTCTCATGGAACTTGACATGGGTCCTCATCCCTCATTACAATCTGCTTAGAATTCAACCATTAGGGATGCCGACCAGCTCCTTGAAATGGAATGTGTATAAGCCGTTTCTCCTTTACCCGAAAAGAAGAATGGGGACATTTAGACTCATTGTAATCGTATGGCTCCTTTTGGCTTGGCAATCACCAGTCTTCTGCCAATCTTTTACCAAGGACAGGCCTTCGGCAAATGGGAAAAAAAACATACTCAACCTCAACTCCTATAATAACGGCGATCCATGGACAGATGAGGTCGTAAGAGCCGTACGGGAAATATTGCAGAACCAATCCTATGAGGTTGTTCTCTGGAGCGAATTCCTCGATTCCAAAAGAAACTCCGAAGAGAAGCTGCAACCGCTTCAGTTTGACTACCTGCAACGCAAATTTCAAGGGATTCGTTTTGACCTCATCCTCGCCACAGATGACAATGCGGTAGATTTTCTGATCCGATACCGGGATGAACTGTTCGGTCAGGTTCCGGTGATCTTCTGTGGGATTCAAAATCCAGCCCTGATATCCAGGATCCCTCGAGACAGCTATGCCGGATTGATCGAACACTTCGAAATCCATTCGCTATTGGATATCGCCCTGTCGCTGTTTCCCCAGAAAAAGAATGTGGTCATTCTCACGGATAACTCCTTAACCAATGCCACCTACATTGAAACGTTTCAAGCCCTGGAAGGACGGTACCCGGGGATCCGTTTCCGCTACCTCAATGGAAAGATACTGAAGCTCAGCGAGATCCTGAACGCTCTGAGACGATTGCCCCCGGATGCCTTTGTGATCTGCTCCAGCTTTGCCCATGACCGGGATGGGACCTATTATTTGCCGCGAGTCAGCGCCGCCCGTATCGCCGATGCCTCACCGGTTCCCATCTTCAGTCCCAGTACCACCGAACTGGGAC
The DNA here is from genome assembly GCA_964617125.1 of uncultured Acidobacteriota bacterium. Taxonomy (GTDB): domain Bacteria; phylum Acidobacteriota; class UBA6911; order CAINFC01; family CAINFC01; genus CAZTVS01. Next base: position 6,308 of record CAZTVS010000089.1, on the reverse strand, counting down.
AAGGCTATCTGGCCGGAAACCGGAATGGAGGATATAAACACGGCCGGATGGCCGGGCAGCTAGCCGTGAACGTTCTGGCCGGAGGCACGCTTCGGTCCATCGGCTTCATCGAGCATAGTATTTTTGAACCAATTTTCGATTATCGCGTGATGGAACGTTGGGACATCAGGGATTCCCTCCTTCCGCCGACGGCGACGATCGTCAATCGGCCGCCTGGTTTCGCCGACTTCTATCATGCCAACCGCCTTCTGTTCTGGAGTGGAATTGCCTTTATCCTTCTGCAGACGTTGGCCATCGTCGTTCTTTTTTTCAACATCCTGCGTCGGCAGGCCGCCGAACGTGCTTTACGCACCAGCCAGGCCCAACTGCAGCATGCCCAATCCGTCGCCAAATTGGGTTATTGGGAGCAGAACCCCGACACCAAAGAGATCGTTTGGTCCAGACAGCTCTATTCCATTCTGGGGCTGGATCCGGAAAAGGATACTCTTTCCTTTCAGGTGCTGGAAAAGATGATCCACTCCGAGGACAAAGGACGGGTAAGGCAGCTGCTCAAGGAATCCGTACATACGGATCAGACCCCTCCTATTGATTATCGCATTCAAACTCCTACGGGAGAAGTCCTTCATTTTCAATCACAGACGAAAAGGATCGAGCTGCCGAATGGGAAGCATCGGATTCTGGGCACCATACATGACATAACGGAACGAAAGGAGATGGAACATCAAGTCCTCCATGCCCAACGGATGGAATCCCTTGGCAACCTCGCCGGAGGGATTGCCCACGATTTCAATAATCTGCTGACGGTCATCAACGGGTATACCCATTTGCTCGTAAAAACCATCCCGGAGGAAGAAGCAGCTCACCGTTTCGCACAAGAGATTCAAAGGGCCGGAGAGCGCGCCACCGATCTCACCAACAAGCTCCTGATTTTCAGCCATAAGCAGGTACTGCTGATGGGCCTGCTGCAATTGAACGATGTTTTGCGCGCCAAGGAGAAATTCCTCCGTTCCCTGCTCGGTGAAACCATCGAATTGAAAATGCACCTGGATCCGAAACTGCCGCTGGCGATGCTCAACCAGTCTCATATGGAGAACGCCATCCTGAATCTGGTGACCAATGCCAAAGAGGCCATGCCATCCGGCGGAGTGGTCACCCTGGAGACATCGAACCGAATTATATCCGAATTGGTATCCTGGAGGAATTTTGATCTGCAGCCGGGCAATTATGTCTCGCTTACCGTGTCCGATACCGGACGGGGCATGGATGAATCGACGCAAGAACACCTCTTCGATCCGTTCTTCACGACCAAAGGATTTGGCAAAGGAACAGGATTGGGCCTCCCTTCGGTGTATGGAATAGTACGATTGAGCGGTGGTACCATCCAGGTCTCCAGCGCGCCGAATTGTGGGACGACTTTCCGACTGTTCTTTCCATCCAAGACGGAAGATACACAACCCGAACCGTCGACACAAAGTCCGTCCGAAGGCATGGTTCCCGGCAGGCATGAGCTCATTCTGCTCGCCGAGGATGAACCTCAAGTACGAAACCTTACTTCCCATACGCTCGAAGATCTCGGCTATCAGGTCCTTACCGCGGCAGACGGCCAGGAGGCTTTGGCTCACATGGATCGGCTGCCCGCTCCGCTCAAGCTGCTCATCTCCGATGTAGTGATGCCCGGACTCAGCGGACCGGAATTGGTCGAAACGGTCCGCAAGCGTCTTCCCAATCTGCCGGTTCTCTTCATTTCGGGGTATTCCGCCGGGTATTCACTGGAAAACCGGCTTTCCGAAAACACCGATTTTCTTGCTAAACCTTTTCTTCCCGCCCAGCTGGCTGATCGCGTTCGGACATTGCTTGGCAGTTCCCGGAACACCGCGCCACTCGGCATTCGCTAAAGGAAAATATGAAAATGATGGGAAAATGGATGCTGCCACGATGGACCACTCTCTTTCTTTTTTTTACGGTTTTGGCTCACTTGCATGCCCAAATCCAGACACCGCCGGCCTCTCCCGAGTACAAGCCTTCGGTAGGTCAGTCGGGAAAAGATGTGGTCTGGGTGCCGACACCGGCGGCAGTCGCCGCCAAAATGCTTGATCTGGCCCATGTCACCGACAAGGATTTCTTGATCGATCTCGGTTCCGGAGACGGGATCATCGTAATCAGTGCTGCCAAGCGAGGCACCCGGGCGCTGGGTATCGAGTTTAATCCAGATATGGTCGCCCTCTCCCGGAAAAATGCGGAAAAAGAAGGTGTTGCCTCCCGGGCCCAGTTTATAAAGGCGGACATCTTCGAGAGCGACTTTAGCGAGGCCACGGTAATCACCATGTTCCTGTTGACGGATCTGAATCTTCGCTTGCGCCCCAAACTGCTGGATCTCAAACCAGGCACCCGGATCGTTTCCAACACCTTCTCCATGGGTGACTGGAAAGCCGACGATTCCTTCACCGTGGAAGAAGAAAATTACAGCTCCTATAACACTGCCCTGCTCTGGATCATCCCCGCCAAGATAGCCGGTCATTGGCAACTCTCCTCGGGAGAAATGGTATTGGAACAGCATTTCCAGTATTTCGACGGCACGCTGAAAATGGACGGGGCCGTTTTCCCGATTACGGAGGGGACCCTCAAGGGGGACCAGATCCGTTTCAAGGCCAACGGAGCGGAGTATTCCGGCCAGGTCACGGACAAAACCATGCAGGGCACGCGCCGGTTCCGGGAGGAGGTCAGCAGCTGGAACGCCATTTCCGCCCCACTGATTTATGTCCCCGCCTCCGGTAAATAGAGCATTCCCTCAACACTGAAAGAAAGGAGGTAACCGCCTGACTTGACTTAGCGGCAAGCAGGATTTAGGATTAATCTTTTATATTCACCTCAAAGGAATGACGAGATCTGTACTATGGAAAAGATCGATTGGAAAAATCTGGGATTCAGTTACGTAAAAACCGACTATAACATCCGTTGCTGCTATCGCCAGGGGCAGTGGGGAGAGCTGGAAATCTCCTCCTCGGAGTATCTGGACCTTCATATCGCCGCCACCGTTTTGCACTACGGACAATCGGCCTTTGAAGGACTGAAAGCCTTTCGTGGCCGTGACGGAAAGGTACGCGTATTCCGCAGCGACGAAAACGGACGCCGATTGACTTCCTCCTCCCATGGAATCATGCTGGCTGAGTTCCCGGTCGACAGGTTTCAGGAAGCCGTGCGCCGGATCATCCGCTTGAATGCCCGGTTTGTTCCCCCCTATGAATCCGGGGCTTCTTTATACATACGCCCGGTACTCTTCGGGACCGGCGCGCAAATCGGGGTAAAGGCTTCTACCGAATATATGTTTCTTCTGCTGGTAACTCCGGTCGGCCCCTATTTCAAGGAGGGTTTCAAGCCGGTAGATCTGGTGATCTATCGCGAATACGACAGGGCAGCCCCTCTGGGTACCGGTCATATCAAGGTCGTCGGCAATTATGCCGCCAGCCTGGTCGCCGGAGACAGGGCTCACCGGGAAGGTTATGCCGCCGTCCTGTATCTCGATCCCAAGGAGAAAAAATATATCGATGAGGGGGGACCGGCCAACTTCTTCGGCATAAAAAACAATACCTATATCACCCCGTATTCCCAGTCCATCCTGCCTTCCATAACCAACAAAAGCCTGATGGCCTTAGCGGAAGATTCGGGCATGAAGGTGGAAAGACGCCCGATTCCGGTCGAGGAGATCGAGTCTCTGGAAGAAGTCGGAGTTTGCGGCACGGCCGCGGTCATCAGCCCGGTCAAGCGAATTTTCGACAACGACCGGCAGAAAGAGTACCTCTATTGCCCTGACGGAAAACCGGGCCCACTCTCCGCGCGATTGTACAACCGGCTTCGGGCCATCCAATACGGGGAGGAACCGGATCCGTTCGGTTGGACGGAGATCATCGAAGGGATATAGTTAATTAATATTTCCCGTCCCGAACCTCAAAATGAGTCGGCTTGCCGATCGATCTCCCTCCGATTTGCAGCCAACGGGAAATCCATTCCATAATCTGGTCCAACGATGTAGGCGGATCGCCGAGCAGTTCGCTCATCTTCCCACAATGGGCCAGCAGAGCGGTGGAAGACTCGGTCCCGACGAAGCGGACCGTGCGATTCATCATCTCGCCGAAACGGAGCGCCGTCAATCGGACCGATTGCGACTGGGGATGCGTCAGATTGACGACCTCTGGCGGGACCCGCGGCAGAGATAATGCCCTGAGGATCATCTCGTTGGCGTCTGCCTGCCATATGTAGTTGAAATAGCCCATGGTAAGATCGATCGGTTGTTCACGGTACACCTTTAAGGCTATATCCACCAGAACGCCATAGCGCAACTCCACCGCATAAAAAAGACGCAGCAGTGCGACAGGGGTGGAATTCTTTTGCGAAAAATACTCGAATATGCGCTCCCGGGCGATGCAGGCATTGGCGTATTCTCCCAAAGGACTCAACTCCGATGTTTCGCGCGACCCTCCTTCGTTTATGGTGACGAGAGGATAGAGCGAGCCGCTGGAAAGGGCCACGATCCGGCTCCGGGCATAGCGTTCCGCGATGAGGGCCGGAACCAGGGTATTCACCGCCCAGGTATTGGCCGGATTCTGACTGGTGCCGAATTTCAGTCCCACCAGATAGATGACATTTCCGGCTTCCGGCAGGCGCTCCACCTCCTGACGCTCCATCAGATCGCAGGAGATGGTTTGAATGCCCTGACCTTCCAGCCGCTCGCGCAAAGAGACATCGGAAAAGCGGCTCGTGGCAATGATTTCCATCGATTTTCCTGCCGCCAGCAGCGCCCGCCGGGCCAGGATGGCCAGAGACGGCCCCATCTTGCCCCCCACACCCAGCAGCAGCAAGGGTCCGTCCAGAGTTTTGACAAATTCGATCAATTCCCGCCGAGGGCGTGTCTGCACCTCTTCGAGTTCCTCTTCACTCTCAATCCATTTCGGCAAAGTCTCTGCCATCATCTTCGCCCCTCCCAATTCGAGTAGACTCACATCCTGGAGATTCGTAGTTCCGCGTTCACGCGGCATCCCATGGATCCGTGAAAACCTGTATTTACGAGGCACCGCCTGAAGGTGGAACTACAAACGCGACCCATTTTTCTATCAAAATCGATTTTCAGGCGTTTTTTACTAACTCCACAAAATTTGGAGCAGGGGCACGGCGTGCTGTGCCCTACAAAACCCTATCGTATGCTTTTTTGCAACTTCATGAATCTATACTGCATTGCATTTATGGTACCGGATGGCACCATGGTTCTATTGGTACCATACGAATGTGTAATAGACAATATTTCCATCCTCGATTAAAGTGTCTAACTAGAAACAATAGTCGATGATTGATAATACAAGAGCGTAAATTTGAGTTGATATTTGATTGCGTCTTAAAAAATCTAGCAAATTAAAAGGTTAAGATTATGAAACATTTTTCGGGAAAAAACATCCTCTGCAGTTCCATCATCTGTATTCTGCTTTTTCTCTCTGCGGAAACGTTGCTGGCTGACTCCTTGATTCTTAGCAACAAGTCTGGTCCTGTCGCTACTATACACGATCCTGGCGGTAATTTACAGACGGTAGTAGGGCCTTATACGGTAGAATTTGGAAATACCTCCTATACCGCTTTTTGTGTGGACTATGCTACGGTAAATTGGGGTCTAAACGATAATTATAAAATGATAGCTGTACCGAATCTTTCGGCATATAGCGCAGCCGCATGGATCTATGCAAATTATGAAAATTATGGTTATAGAGGCGAAATCGCCCAGCTGGCAATTTGGGAAGTTGTATTCGAAACATTAAGCGGTGGATCGGTTTCTAGCGTTTTAAACGGAAACGGTCAGTTTTATGTTAGCAACAAGGGAACAGGTCTGACCGATGACGATTTACAATATGCGAATTCGTTGGCTACAGCTGCAATTAATTCGGGATCCAGTTTCAATACTAGGGACTATCGACTTTTAGTAAGCCCTGAGACGAACTTTTATGGAAGCGTGAAACAAGATTTTCTTGTACGTGTTCCTTCCGTACCGGAGCCTTCGATGCTGCTTCTATTCGGCATCGGTCTTACCGGACTCTGCCTGGCAAAAAGATACTAATCCTTATCTCCTCCTGTAGTCGCCTCCTTGGGAAGAAAAAGCCCCGTGGGTAAAACCGCGGGGCTTTTTTATTTTCCCCTGCAAAAACCATTGCTCCTTTTTTTACATCGTGTGAGGACAAGGTTATAATCATCTACAAATTCAACCTGGAAGATCGCCTGGAAAGGACAGAAAATGCCATGAACACTTCGAATCGCAGAGAATTCCTGAA
>CAZTVS010000088.1:0-19844 GCA_964617125.1 uncultured Acidobacteriota bacterium | reverse complement strand
CAAGCTTGTCCAATCAACGTAACGATTTACCGGGAGGGCAAAATCCATGAATAAACATGGTAAGTGTATATGCCTGGCGGCCATGCTTATAGGTTTGTTCTGTTCTACGGGATGGCCGCAAGAGCAGAATACCGCCGGGACACACTGGTGGGAGGCCGAGCCTCTGCGGATTATCCACGTGGTGACCTCCTTCAATGAATTGACCGCACAAACTCCCTCCCAGTGGGCGCTGCGCAAAGCGGACCATGCTTATAACAGCGAACATTTCGATGTTATGAACATGTTCAAAGGTTTGGATGACCAGGGATTCTTCTTTTCTTCCCGGATGGCCGGGAAGAAAAACGAAGACTACATGGCCCGGTACATGCCGGAAGCCAAGAAACAGGGCTTGCGGGTCATGATCTATTTCAACGTGCATTGGTATACCCGCGAATTTGGCGAAAAACACCGGGACTGGCTGCAGACTAAAGAAGACGGTACTCCCCTTGCCGGGGTCTACACCACAGGCACCGATTTTTGTGTCAACAGCCCCTGGCGGGAGTGGGTCTTTCAGATCCTGCGGGACCTCTGCGCTTATCCCATCGACGGCATCTTTTTCGACGGACCAATCTTTTTCCCGGAAACCTGCTATTGCCGTTATTGTCAGGAAAAATACAAACAGCTCCATGGAACGGCGCTGCCGTCCAAAAAGGAGCGCCGGGGCCCGGCGGCCCAGGAACTGCTGATGTTTCAGGCCGGCAGTTTGACTGAATTTCTGCGGGATTCCCGGAAGATCCTCAAAGCGGTGAATCCCGAGATCGCATTTTACATGAATGGCGGGGAGCGGGGCGGCAACTGGGCCACCGCCCGCTTGAACCGTATGTTGATTCAGGAGCAGGACATACTAGGCAGCGAAGGTGGCTTTATCGGCGGCGATCTGAACCGTGTGCCCATATGGAAGCCCGGAGTGACCGCCCGGCTCCTGGAAAGTCAGTCGGCCGGCAAACCTCGCGTCATCTTTTCCGCGGCGGCCCATAAATCCTGGACCTTCTCCATTCTCCCGGAACCGGAACTTCGATTGTTGTACGCCGGAACCATCGCCAACGCCGCCGGGGTGTGGTTCGGCATGTGGCCCGAAGAGCTCGAATTGCCGGAAATGAGCGCCTTGGTGGAAATGAACCGGTTTCTGAAGAAAAATAACGCCTACTACCAGAATACGAAATCGGAAGCCAAGGTGGCGTTGGTCTGGTCCGATACCAGTGCCAACTTCTATTCGGGTTCCGATGCCCAGCTGCTGGAGCTGGAGCGTGTGCCTCAGCGCAGTGAAGTCGGCAATCTGAATGGAGAGTTTTCCGGCTTTGCCCATGCCTTGATCCGCTCCCAGATACCCTTCGATGTGATCGACGATCAGAGTCTTCTGGAGGGAAATCTCGGAAAATACCGGGCGGTCCTCCTGCCCAATGTCGCCTGCATGAGCGATCGGGTAGCCTCGCGATTGCAGGAGTATGTGCGCGAGGGTGGCAATCTGGTGGCGACCTTCGAAACTTCACTTTACGACGAAACCGGCAATCGACGGAAAGATATGGCCCTGGCCGAAGTCCTCGGCGTCTCCAGCAACAACCACATTGTCGGTCCCAAACGATGGGATTTCATGAAAGCCCGCGGCAAAAATCCCCTGACCGATCATCTGCATCGCGATCTGATCCCGTCTCCGTTCTATCATCTCCAGGTCAAACCGGTGGGAGGAGAAGTTTTGCTCCAATTCACCAAACCTTTGACCGGAGTTTACGATGGGATTCCGGTTCTATCGGATGATCCGGCGATGGTGGAGCGCCGCTTCGGAAAAGGCAGGGTAGTTTATTTTCCCGGAGATATGGGAAATGGAATCCAGAATTTCCACCTGGGTGAGTTTTATGATTTGCTCAGCCAGGCCGTGCGCCGGATGGCACCGTCGCCGGTGGTCCTGGAGAACGCTCCGGCCTCGATCGAGATGGTGCTTCGCTCCCAGCAGGATGGAAAAAGGCTGCTGCTGCACCTGATCAACTTCACCGGAGAGATGGTCCGTCCGATACGGAGGATCGTGCCGCTGCAAAATCTGCGCATCTCCATGCAATCGTCTGGTGGGAAACACAGCATTCGCTCGCTGATGGGTTCCGAAGTCCTGCAGGCAAAATCCGTCACTAAGGACCGGATGACTTTTGTGCTGCCGCTTCTGAAGGAGTATGAAGTGATCGTAATCGAGAAAGAAAACTGAAAAGGAGGGAATATGGATCGAAGAAGGTTTCTACGTGGTGGTGCAGCGGCCATGGGCGGGGCGTTCGTCATGTCGGGCCGGGCTGGCGAAAGCAAGCGGATTGCCTTCGGTGGAATCCAGATCGAATGCAGTACCTATGGTGGGAACCTTTCGCGTATGGAGGATTTCACTGTTCGTCGAGGTCAGGATCTGGCGGATTATCGTTTTTTTCAGTTTTTGAAGAACTATCCTTATCCTTTCCAGCCGACGTTTCTGGCCAGTGCCGTTCCCGGAGGGCCTGTCGAGAGGAAAACCTACGAGGCCCTGAAAACGGAATTCCTGGACCGGTTACGCAAACTGCTGCCCCTGGATGGACTCTATCTGGCGATGCACGGCGCCATGTTCGTTCAGGGGATGCAGGATGCGGAGGGAGATTGGATCGCTGCGGTCCGGGAGGTGGTCGGAAGCGACTGCCTGATTACCGCCAGTTATGATCTGCACGGCAACCTGAGCCGCAGGGTCATCGATCATCTGGATATGCTCTCCGCATTCCGGACGGCACCCCACATCGACAGGGAGGAGACCGCCCGCCGGGCATGCGACATGTTGATATCCTGTCTGGAAAAGAAAATCCGTCCTGCACTTGTCTGGGTACCTATTCCCGTTCTCATGCCCGGGGAACGCAGCAGCACGCTCTATGAACCGGCCAAACGTCTGTGGGCACAACTTCCGGCTATGAATCGGCGTCCGGGGGTACTTGATGTGTCCCTGCTGGTCGGCTATGTTTGGGCCGATGAGCCGCGGGCCACGGCGAGTGCCGTATGGACCGGGACCAAACCGGATGTCTTGCGCCAAGGGGCGTTAGAGCTGGCCCGGCAATACTGGGACGCGCGCAGCGAATTCAAATTCGGGGTATGGACCGGAACGATGGCGGAATGTATCGCGCGGGCGCAAGGCCTGAAGACGGCACCGGTGGTGATCTCGGATTCCGGAGATAATCCCACCGGCGGAGGGACCGGAGATCGCGCCGATGCCCTGTCCGAACTCCTGCGCTTGAAGGTCGGGGGCGCCGTGGTTGCCGGGATTGCCGACCGGCCCGGCACGGAAGCGTGCTATAAAGCGGGCATAGGCCAGACGCTCAGCCTGAAAATCGGTGGATCGATCGATCCGGAAAAGAGTCGCCCCCTGGAAGTCAAGGCGAAAGTACTTTTCCTGGCCTCAAGCGACCGTCTTCCCGAACGACAGGCCGTCATCGAAGTGGAGGGGATCTCTGTTGTCCTGACAGCCAGGCGTCGCCCCTTTCACCAGGTCCAGGACTTCACGATGCTCGGCCTGGATCCGAAAAAGTTCAAAATTGTCGTGGTCAAGGCAGGTTACCTCGTTCCGGAAATCGAAGCTATCGCCAATCCGAACATCATGGCCCTCACCGACGGGTCCGTCAATCAGGATATCGAACATCTGGCTAGCAAAAACCGGGTTCCGACCTATCCCTTCGTTCCGGATCCGAAGTGGGAACCTGCGGCGATCGTTTCCGCGAGATCCAAATCGTAAACATGGAAGGAGTGCGGAATGAGTGAGAGGCTGGTGGATGCCAGGGGCCTTTTATGCCCGAAACCATTGATCCTGACGAAAGAGGCCTTGAAGGAATCGCCTCCGGGGCAAAGGATAACCATCCTGACGGATAACGGAACTGCCTGTGGAAATATCGAACGATTTCTGTCCGATCAAGGTATGCTGCCGGCAGTCGAACAGAAGAACGGCCTATACACGTTGTCTTTCACAAAAAAAACGGAGGATGCCGGCCTGCCGGACCGTGCCGGCACACCCCCGAAAAGGCGCATCATCGTTATTCGCAGCCGGCATATGGGAGAGGGCCCGGACGAGTTGGGAGAAATCCTGTTGAAGGCCTTTTTAAATACGATTGTGGAGGTGTCTCCTCTGCCTGCCGCCATCCTGTTTTATAATTCCGGTATTCACATGACCAGGAAGGGCTCGGCCTGCATCGAGGCCCTGAAGGAGTTGCAATCCAGAGGGGTTGAACTGCTGGTCTGCGGAACCTGTGTCGAATATTTTCGGCTAAAGGATGAGATCGAGGTGGGGAGCATCTCCAATATGTATACCATCATGGAAGCCATGGCGGCGGCCGACAGCATCCTTATTCCTTGAACGATCAGCCATGACACTGACGCAGGGTCAATTCTTCAACGGATATTTCGATAATGCCGCCACCTCCTTCCCGAAACCCGCCCAGGTGGCGGAGGAGATCGGCCGTTACCTGAATGAGATAGGGGGGCCTTACGGGCGCAGTGCCTATGCCCGTGTCCTGGCCGTGTCACGCGTCGTGGAAGAGACCCGCGATCTTCTCGCCGGGCTCTTACATGCCGATACCGCACGTAACGTCATCTTTGCCGGCAATGCCACGATTGCCCTGAATACGGCTTTGCATGGTCTGGAAGGGAAGAGCGGCCATGTCCTGATTTCCCCTTTGGAACACAACGCCGTCATGCGTCCCTTATGGGAAAAGTGCCGTCGCGGTTCTTTACGTTTTGAAGTCCTGCCTCACCGGCCGGATGGCCTGATCGACACCGATCGTATCGGCCGTTGCCTTCGAGAGGACACCCTGCTGGTGATCGTCAATCATCAAAGCAATGTGAATGGGCTGATCCAGCCCCTGGCCGGCATCAAGAAGGCAATAGGCTCCATACCTCTACTGGTCGATGCGGCTCAATCGCTGGGACATGTTCCCGTCGATGTGATGGAAATGGGTATAGATTATTGCGCTTTCACCGGACACAAAGGCCTTTTGGGACCGACAGGAACCGGGGGCCTCTTCCTACGGGAACCGGAACGGATGTCCCCCTTCATTCTGGGGGGCACAGGCAGTCACAGCGTCAGCTGGGAGATGCCCGAATTCCTGCCTGATCGCCTGGAAGCGGGAACCCCGAATATCGCCGGGCTCTTCGGTCTGAATGCAGCCATAAAAAACCGGCCTGTCTCATGGCACACGTCAGAAGATCTGGAAATACTGATACGATGCCTGAAGGAAATTCCCGGCCTTACGGTTTATTGTGCCTCCGAGTTTTCCGCTCAGGGACCGGTATTTTCCATGAATCACCAGGCGATGGATTGTTCCGAATTCGGGGACCGTCTTTTTCGCCGGTTCCAGATAGAAACACGCATCGGTCTGCATTGTGCTCCCCTGGCGCATCAAACGATCGGTACCTTTCCCAGGGGAACGGTCCGTGTGGCCGTCTCTCCTTATCATACCCGGCAAGATTTTGAACGTTTGATCCTCGCCGTCGAGCAGATTGGCAGGGACTGAAAAAATGGGCCGGATTCGACTCGTTTTCCGCTCGGTTTTTGATGTCCTGCGGGCCGAACGTGTATGCCTGGAGAGCGGCAGGAAAATCCAGGTGGTGCCTATCCCCCGCGAAATCTCTCCCGAATGTGGCCTGTCTCTGGAAACGGACGATTTCCAGCGTGAGCAACTCCTGCTCGAACTGAAGCAGGCCGGAATCGAGGCGCGGGCACTGGAACTTCACCGCCCAGGAGAGTCCCAATGAATCCGGATGCATACGATCTGCTGAACACAGTGGAAGATGGAGGTTGTTCCGCCAAACTGGACCCAGGCAAACTGGAGGAGGCGCTGCGGGATCTCTTTTTCGCTTCCGATCCGAATGTTCTGGTCGATACCCGATTCCATGATGATGCCGGCGTGTACCGTATCGATGAAGAAACGGCCTTGATTCAGACAGTCGATTTTTTCCCGCCGGTCTGTTCCGATCCGTACACCTATGGCCAGATCGCCGCGGCCAACGCCCTGAGCGATGTCTACGCCATGGGTGGCCGGGTACTCACCGCTTTGAACCTGGTTCTATTTCCCTCTGCAAAGATGCCGATGGAGGTCCTGCGGGAGATTCTTCGGGGAGGGCTGGAAAAGGTCGCCGAAGCGGGAGGGGTGATTGTCGGCGGTCATACGATCGATGACTATCCGCCTAAATACGGACTTGCCGTGACCGGCGTGGTCCATCCGGCAAAGATCGTCACCAATGCGGCCGCCGTGCCCGGCGATCTGCTCCTCCTCTCCAAGCCTCTCGGAGTGGGAATCCTCTCCGCCGCCAGGAGAATCGGTATGGCCGATGAAGAGGGTTATCGACAGGCGCTGGCGATCATGAAGCAGCTGAATCGGGGCGGGGCCGATATCATGCAGCGATTCCAGATTCGCGCCGCTACCGATATCACAGGTTTCGGTCTGCTGGGACACGCCCTGAAGATGGCCGTCGCCGGCCGGGTCACTTTCCGTATCCGGGCGATCGATGTCCCCATTCTGCCTTCCGCCTATTTCCTGGCAGAAGCGGGCTGTCTGCCGGGGGCCGCCTTCCGCAATCTGAGGTTTGTCGAAAAAGAAACACGTTTTCGTGCCTCGCTCGATTATTGTCTGAAAATGCTCTTGTGCGATGCCCAGACTTCCGGCGGATTATTGATGGCCGTAAAAGAATCCGTGGCCGAACCGGTTCTGTCGCAACTGCACGATTCCGGCTACCCTGAAGCCCGAGTCATCGGCGAAGTTCTGCCTGCCGGCGGAAGTCCTCTGGAAATTCGCTGATAGCAACAGTCGGGAAAATCAGATCGGTATTGGTCATTCCGGGATGGCTGAGGTATAGTTAAATCAAACACCGGGGATATAACGCTGTAGTTCTATCGTTTCCGCGGGCAGAGCGGGAACCTGCGGATTGGTTCGGTTTCTACCCGAGGTTCCTTTTAGGTATCCACTTCCCGCTAAGGAGATACTCCCGTGTCGGAAGGCGAGGCAGCACAAGGCAGGCAGTATTTGACTCTTCTGTTGGGCGAGGAACTGTTCGCCCTGGAAGTATGCAGGATTAGAGAAGTACTGGATTCCACCCCGATCACCGAGGTGCCGGGATCGCCCGATTATATGCTCGGGTTGATCAATGTGCGCGGCAGCGTCATCCCCATCCTGGATCTGGGATTGCGTATCGGTATGGGGCGCCGGGAACCAAGGATCCATTCCTGTATCATCCTCCTGGATGTGGTGATCGAAAACGAGGAAAATGTAATCGGATTGCTGGTCGATTCGGTTCGGGAAGTGGTACCGTTGCCGGCGGACCGGATAGATCCGACCCCTTTGTTTGGTATTCCATGGGACTCCCGCCTTCTTTCAGGGGTCGGTCGATACAACGACGAATTTCTCCTTCTCCTCGATATCGACAAGATTGTATCCCCAGAGGAATTCTTCTCGAACACGGACGTCGAAGAGGGTCATGGACCATAGCACGACAATGCTTTTGCAGGAGACGGCATCATGGAAAATCTGAAGTTGAAAACGAAGATGTGGATTCTGATCGGATTGCTGGTGGCGGCCAATCTCGGGTTGGTTTTTTGGATGACCGACAATCTCTATCGTTCCCTGCTTAAGGAGAAGGAGTGGAGTGCCCGCAACGGCGTCGAATCGATCCTGGGAATCGCCATTCACTATCATGCCCTGGAAAAGAGCGGGAAACTGACCCGCGAGGAAGCACAAAAGCAGGTACTGGACATCGTCAACGATATCCGTTACCAGGGGGATAACTATTATTGGATCAGCGACTACCAGCCGGTCATGATACTGAATCCCTTCCGATCGGAACTGGTCGGCAAGGATATGGGCGAATTCACGGATTCCAGCGGGAGAAGGTTTCTTGCCGATGCGGCGGCAAGCGTTCGGAGTCAGGGGGAAAGTACTTTCATGTATATGTGGCCCAGGCCGGGATTTTCCCAGACGGTAGGGAAAATCGGCTATGCCAAAGGTTATACGCCCTGGAACTGGATCGTCGGCACCGGAATCTATACCGACGATGTGGATGTCCAGTTTCGCAGCAGTCTGATCTCTTTGCTGGGTGTCGATTTTCTCTTTTTGGTGGTAGCGGTGATCCTTTCCCTATTCATCGCGAACGGGATTACCAAGCCTTTGAATCGCACCGTCCATATGATACGGGAAATTTCCCAGGGACACCTGACGACCCGGCTTCGTCTGAATCGCAAAGACGAAATCGGACAGCTGGCCCAGACCATGGACACCTATGCCGACGACCTGCAAGCCGTTCTGGTGGCCAATCTGAACCAAATCGCCGAGGGGAATCTTTCCACCGACGTTCGCCTGAAAGACGGACAGGACTGTGTGTCTCCGGCATTGCAAAAAGTAATTGAATCCCTGCGCGGTTTGATCGAGGAGATGAACCGCCTGTCCCAGGCAGCCACCGAGGGTCGTCTGGAAGTCCGTGGGGACACGGAAAAATTCCATGGAGGGTATCGGGCCATCATTCAGGGAGTCAACAACACCCTGGATTCCATGTCGGGGCCTCTGCATGTAGCGGCAGGTCATCTGGAACGCATTTCCCGAGGCGATATCCCGGACAAGATCACTACAGTCTACCGTGGCGATTTCCATAAGATTGCCACCAACATCAATACCTTGATCGAAGCTTTGAATCAGGTGACTCGTGTGGCCCAGGAGATTGCCGCCGGAAATCTGCAAATCCAGGTGGTCAAACGTTCCGAAGAGGACGGATTGATGAAGGCGATGGTGACGATGGTGGAAAAACTCACCGAGATCGTACAGAACGTCAAGATGATCTCGGAGAATGTCACCGACGGCAGCCAGCAGCTTTCCGCCAGTTCGGAAGGGATGGCCCAGGGAGCGAGTGAACAGGCCAGTTCCATCGAACAAATTTCTTCCTCGATCGAACAGATGGCCTCCAACATCAAGCAGAATGCGGACAATGCCGCTCAGACGGAAAAGATCGCCCAAAAATGCGCTTCCGATGCACAGGTCAGCGGCAGTGCCGTGGCCGAAACGACAGCGGCCATGAAGGAGATCGCGGCCAAGATCGTCATCATCGAGGAGATCGCCCGGCAAACGAATCTGCTGGCCCTCAATGCGGCCATCGAAGCGGCACGCGCCGGAGAACACGGAAAAGGATTTGCGGTCGTGGCCTCGGAGGTACGCAAACTCGCCGAACGGAGCCAGGCGGCTGCCGCCGAGATTACCAAGCTCTCTACCCACAGTGTGGGCATCGCCGAAAATGCCGGATCCATGCTGGTAAAAATGATTCCGGAGATACAGAAAACGGCTGACCTGGTACTGGAAATCAGTGCTGCCAGCAGCGAACAGGACAAAGGAGCCGAGCAGGTCAGCAAAGCCATCCAGCAGATGGATCAGGTGGTACAGCAGAACGCCGCCGCCGCAGAAGAAATATCGACCACCGCAGAGCAATTATCCAGTATGGCGGAACAGATGCAGTCGGCCATAGAATTTTTCAAGGTAGAGGAAACGGACCTTCACCGGAATCCATACCAGCCGGAGTTTTCCGATCTGAAATCGGCGATGCCATGGCGTCCGTCTCTCCGAAGGCCCAGAGGGGGTAAAGCCGATCGCAGGGCCTTACCGACGGCAGGGAAAGAAGGCAAGGGCGGTGTCTCTTTGAACCTGGAGGAAGAACGGGATTTTCTCGATAGCGATTTCGAAAAATACTGATTGGCATGTTGTCCGGAAACGGACGGCACGGATTGTGGAAAAGCAAAGGGAGAGGTGATGCCGGCTGTGGATTCCGTAGATATTGTTTTTAAAGGTCCCCAAACCATCGAAAATGTGGTCGAGAACAGGCAGCGCCTGCTCGGGGCGCTCCAGAAATCGGATTGCCTGGGAATTGATCTGCAGGAGGTGACCGAGCTGGATTTTTCCTTTCTCCAGCTCCTTTACTCGGCCTGCCGGACTGCCGAACGGCGGAAGAAGAGAATACAAATCATGAATGCCTCCGGAACCTTGCTGCAGATGGTTCACGAATCGGGCATGTCCGGACACATTCCCATGCAGGACATTCCCTGAAACATCGGACAACAGGGGACGGGAAGAAGAATGAGCAATCCCAGAGAAATCTTTCAGGAAGAAGCAGTCGAGTTGATTGAAGAGATGACGTCCGCCCTGCTGGAGCTGGAAAAATCATCTGAGGACAAGGAATCCATAGCCAAGGTTTTTCGCTCTTTACATACCATTAAAGGTTCCGGGGCTATGTTCGGTTTTGAAGATATTTCGGAGTTTGCCCATAGCATCGAGACCGTATTCGATGAGGTACGCAGCGGGAACCTGTCCGTCAGCAAAGACATCATCGACCTGACGCTCTCCTCCGCCGATATCATTCGATCTCTGCTTTACGGTGCCGAACCTGGCGACAAGAGAAAACAGGAGGGCATCTGCGAGGCTTTTCGCCGGATTGTGGCCGGAAAGAAAATGGCGGGGGATTTGCCCATGCAGGCAGATAATTCGATGTCCGGAACGGAGAAGTCGCCTTCCGTATACCGGATACGATTCCGGCCTCATCCGGATCTTTTTTTGTATGGTGTGAACCCGAATCTGCTGCTTTCCGAACTGATCGACCTGGGCACAGCCGAAGTAACGGCCCGGCTGGATGATGTACCCGATCTGGAAAGCATCGATCCGGAGATGTGCTACGCCTCCTGGGACGTTGTTTTACATACCGATGCCGGGCGGAATGCCGTCCGCGATGTTTTTCTTTTTGTGGAAGATAAGAGTGATCTGCAAATCGAGGCAGTCGATGAGGAATTCTCTCCGGATCCAGCAATAGGAAAGAAACGGGAAGGACCTTTCCCTTGCGAGCCGGCGGGAACACATCTTCCGGAAGCAGATTCTCTCGTGTCTATACCGAATCATCCGGCTACCGATTCCCGAAACCGGTCTGTTCCATCTCCGCCCGTGCCTCCTTCCGTAAAGGGGGACCGAATCGGCTCTCACAGGCCAGAGAGCAGGCCAACGGAAATCGCCTCCAGTATTCGTATCCCTGCCGCGAAGTTGGATAAACTGGTCGATCTGGTGGGAGAAATGGTGACCGTGCAGGCACGACTGACGCAGATGGCCCATGTCCTCAAACATCCGGAAGTGAGCATGATCGGAGAGATCCTGGAGCGGCTTACTACCGAGCTTCGCGACCGGGCCCTGGAATTACGCATGGTTCCTATCGGCTTCCTGTTCACTAAATTTCAGCGGTTGGTTCGTGACCTTTGCAAAAAACTTGGCAAAGAAGCGGATTTACTCACCGATGGCGGCGAGACGGAGTTGGATAAAACGGTGATCGATCGGTTGAGCGATCCCCTCATGCACTTAATACGGAATTGTATGGACCATGCCATAGAGGCGCCTGATGCGCGCAGGCAGTCAGGCAAATCTCCCCGAGGGAAGATCCATTTGTCGGCCGTTCATTCCGGTCCCTTCGTATGGATACAAGTGGAAGATGACGGCACCGGCCTGGATAGGGAATCGATTTTAGCCAAGGCCATAGAGAGAGGGTTGATTCGGGATGGGGCTCAACCCGACGATCAGGAGATATTCCAGTGCATTTTTGCCCCCGGTTTTTCCACCGCCGTAAAAGTCACCGAGATCTCCGGCCGCGGAGTAGGAATGGATGTGGTCAAGAAGAATATCTCTTCCTTACGCGGGACCATCGAGATAGCCAGTAAACCAGATGTCGGGACACAGGTGACGTTAAAAATTCCGTTGACTCTGGCCATCATCGACGGCCTCCTGGTTCGTGTTCATCGCAATTATTACGTGGTCCCCGTCTCTATGGTCGAGGAATGCCTGGAACTGACCTCCCAGGAAATCCGCATGGCCCATGGCAGGGACACGATTGCAATTCGCGGCAGCTTGACTCCCTATCTACGTCTGCGCTCCTACTTTCGCCTCGCCGGTGAGGTCCCGGAAATCGAACAGATCGTGATCTGTAAAGTGGAGGACCATCTCTTCGGGCTGGTCGTTGACCAGGTCATCGGCAAATATCAGACCGTCATCAAAAATCTAGGGAGTATCTACCGTAAGGTCACTGGAATTTCCGGAGCGACGGTGCTGGGGGACGGAACAGTGGCTCTCATTCTGGACGTGGACCGCCTGATGCGTCAGGCGGAGCAGGGACCGATGGTTGAAATGCAAGAGAAGGGCAGGCAGAAATGATCCCGGTTTTTCCTGCCACGATCCCGCCCATGTCCCAGGCGGCATTTCAATTGTTCAGCAGCCACATCTTCAACTATTGCGGCATCAAAATGCCGCCACAGAAGATACGAATGTTGGAAGGACGTCTCCGCAAACGTGTTCGTCTTCTCGGCATGTCCTCTTTTGACGACTATGCCGCGCATGTTTTCGGCACACCGAATGGGGCTGCAGAATTCCAACAGATGATCGATGCCATCACCACCAATAAAACCGAGTTTTTCCGGGAATCGAATCACTTCGCCTATCTGTATCGGCACGTATTGCCGGAGTATCGCGGTCGTCCCGGCACTTCTCAACCCATGCACCTATGGAGTGCTGGCTGCTCTTCGGGGCAGGAACCCTATTCCCTGGCGATGGTCCTGAGCGAATGGAAGCAGCGCCACCCGGGTTTTTCTTTTTACCTCCTGGCCTCCGATATCTGCCATCAGGCGCTGGTGAAGGCGATACGGGGTATTTATCCAGAGGAGGAGACAGAGGCCATCCCTCCGGTCTGTAAAAGAAAATACTTGTGGCGCAGCCGGAACCGGGAGAAAAAGCTGGTACGTGTGGTACCGGAGATCAGAAAGGCAGTCACTTTCACCCATCTGAATCTGGTGGAAGAGATATATGACGTTCCCGATGTGCTGGATGTGATCTTCTGCTGCAATGTGATCATTTATTTTGAACGGTCGGTCCAGGAACACCTGTTGTATCGGTTCAGTCGTCTTCTGGTCCCTGGAGGCTATCTGTTCCTGGGACACTCGGAATCCTGTTCCCATTTTCATCTTCCCTTCAGGCAGATGGGCCCGACGATTTATAGAAAAATTCCCCATGGAAAGCAATAAGTTCAGGATCAGGCATTATCTCAAGCCGGGGGAGATATGGCTCTCCCGAAAACCCAGTCTGGTACATACCGTTCTGGGTTCCTGCGTGGCCATTACCATGCATCATCCTGCTTCCCGAGCCGGAGCCATCTGTCATGCTCAACAGCCTTCCTGTCCATCCTTTTCCTCTTCCTGCCTGAACTGTCCCCATCCTTACCGTTATGTCGATTGCTGCGTACGAGGTATGTTACAGCAGTTTATCCGCCTGCGGCTGGAACCCAGGGAATTGGAATTGAAGATCTTTGGCGGGGCTTCCTCGATATCGGGGAAAGACGACCGTGCCGGTATTCTGCATATCGGCGACGATAACGTCCGTAAGGCAATGGAGGTGTTGGCTGCCTGGAACCTTGTGCCGGTAACCGGAGATGTGGGAGGGAGTCTGGGGAGGAAACTGTTTTTCTTTACCGATACCGGAGAGGTGTTTGCCAAGTATTTGACCCCGGGGAGGGTGAATCCCCGATGGAGTAAGGACCGTGCAGCCCGAATTCCGTGGAACGGTTGAAGCTATGCCGAAAAAAATAAGAGTACTGGTTGTTGACGATTCTGCCGTAGTCCGTCAGACGATGTGTACCATACTGTCTTCCGATCCTCAGATCGAGGTTATAGGGACGGCGGCAGACCCCTATATCGCCGCCTCCAAGATTGCCGGGGAAGTACCGGATGTTATCACCCTGGATATAGAAATGCCGCGCATGGATGGACTTACCTTCCTTAGAAAATTGATGCAGCAGCATCCTTTACCGGTAGTCATATGCTCCAGCCTTGCTTCGGAAGGTTCGGAGACCGCCTTGACGGCATTGGACTATGGGGCCATCGATATCATCCAAAAACCGGTCCTGATGACCAGACAGTTTCTCCTCGAATCGCAGATACGTATCTGTGATGCCGTCAAGGCGGCGGCCGTTTGCCGCCCCAAGATCAAGACCCTTGCCAGGCGGATCGAACCGAAACTCACGGCCGACGTAATTCTCAAAAAACCCAAATTCGGTGGAATGTTGCCCTGTGAAACTTCGGAGAAGGTATTGGTAATTGGAGCATCCACCGGAGGGACGGAAGCCTTGCGGGTTTTACTGGCGGAGTTTCCGGAAGATTCCCCGGGGATGGTTATCGTCCAGCATATGCCGGAGAACTTCACCTCTACCTTTGCCAGGAGGCTGAATTCCATCTGTCGTCTCGATGTCCGGGAGGCCAGGGACAACGATTCCATCCTCAGGGGAAGGGTATTGATCGCTCCGGGAAATTACCACATTCTGGTGAAACGAAACGGATCGCGCTACTATGTAAAAATCACACAAGGACCATTGGTATGCCGTCACCGGCCGTCGGTGGATGTCCTGTTTCGTTCTGCCGCCAGGTATGCCGGAAAAAATGGGATCGGCGTTATCCTGACCGGGATGGGTGACGATGGAGCTCAAGGCATGCTGGAGATGAAGGAAGCCGGAGCGTTCAACCTGGCCCAGGATGAAGAGACCTGTACGGTTTTCGGTATGCCTCAAGAAGCGGTCAAAATGGGAGGAGTTCATAGAGTGTTACCATTAAAAGCGATCCCTGCAGCCATAATGGAGTTAAGCGGTAAGGCCTGACCACAAGAACCTGGAGAAAAGAATACGGAGTAAAGAGGGAAAGAACATGGTTGCCGAGACAAATCAATCGATTTTATTGATAGACGATTCCCGTTCCATCCGGGCATTGATTTCCGAATATCTGGTTCAGTGGGGTTACCGGGTGCTGGAAGCCGGTAATGGTCGAATGGGGTTGGAGCGGTTCGAGAAGGAGCACCCGGATGTGATCCTGGTCGATCTGGAGATGCCGGAGGTCAGCGGCATGGAGGTGTTGCGTCGTGTGAGACACGCGTCTCCGGATACGCCGGTAATCATCATCTCCGGTACCGGCAAAATGGCCGATGCCGTGGAAGTCAATCGTTTAGGGGCCTCCGATTATATTCTCAAACCCATCCAGGACATGGAAATTCTTCATCATGCCATTGAAAAAGCCTTGGACCACATACGGCTGATTGAAGAAAATCGCAATTTTCAGAAGCGTCAGGAAGAAATGATCCATGACCGTACGCTTGCATTCCAGGAGAGTGAGGGGAGATTCCAGGCCGTATTCGAACAGGCCCCCTTTGGTATCGCCATCCTGAACGGAGTCAGCGGCGTCTTCGAGAAGACCAATCCGAAATTCGGCCAGATTACCGGTTACACACCGGAGGAAATCCTGCAGCAATCGTTTCGAACCATTTGCAGCCCGGGAGATGCGCAGGAGTATCTGGAAATAAGGGATCTTTTCATGGAAGGCCGGTTGGATACCTATCGCGCACAAAAATTGTGGCTGCGTAAAGACGGTACCGAGGTGTGGATCAACCTGACCATCGTTCCGCTGAAATTCAGCCGGGAAAAAACCTTGTTCTATCTGGTCATGGTGGAGGATATCAGCCGTCACAAACAGGCGGAAGAGGAACTGCTGCGACTCGGTACCATCGTCAACCAGGTGGATGAGATGATCGTCGTTGCCGACCCCGGCGGGGCCATTCAGTATGTCAACCCAGCGTTTGAGCGTATCAGCGGATACGCCAGAGAGGAGGTCATGGGTGGAAATCTCCTGGACTTTCCGGTAGAACAAAGGGATGGGGTAACCGCCGACTCGATTCGGGCTGTGCTGGAAAAAGGGGAGGTGTGGAAAGGGCATTGTATCAGCCGAAAGAAGGACGGTTCCCTGTTGCAGGAGGATGTCACCATTACGCCGGTCTCGGACGCCGCCGGTTCCGTCACCAACCTGGTGGCCATCAAGCGGGACGCAACCAAGGAGACACAACTGGCCAACCGTCTGCAGCAGGTGCAGAAGATGGAAGCCATCGGAACCCTGGCCGGAGGGATTGCCCACGATTTCAACAATATCCTGGGGGCTATCTTCGGCTATTCGGAGCTGGCGATCGGGAAAACCAAGGATATGCCGGCGGTCCGCAATTATCTCGATGAGGTGATGAAAGCCGCCCTGCGGGCCAAAGAGCTGGTGCAACAGATTTTGACTTTTAGCCGGCAGACCGACCAGGAAAAAAAGCCGGTCAAACCGAAGATCATCGTCAAGGAGGCCTTGAAGTTTTTACGTGCCTCTCTGCCGAGTACGATCGAGATCAAGAGCAGGATCCTGAGCGATTCGATGATTCTGGCCGATTCCACTCAGATCCATCAGATCGTAATGAACCTCTGTTCCA
The DNA here is from genome assembly GCA_964617125.1 of uncultured Acidobacteriota bacterium. Taxonomy (GTDB): domain Bacteria; phylum Acidobacteriota; class UBA6911; order CAINFC01; family CAINFC01; genus CAZTVS01. Next base: position 3,495 of record CAZTVS010000088.1, on the reverse strand, counting down.
ATGCCAGCCAGGCCATGAAGGAGAATGGTGGTCTGCTGGAGGTTGTCCTGGAGGATGTGGAGGCGGATGCCGAGCTCCTGGGCAACCATCCCGACCTCAAACCGGGCAGGTATCTGAAAATGGATGTCTCCGATACCGGCGTGGGAATCCCTGCGGGAAATCTGGATCGCATCTTCGATCCCTTTTTCACCACCAAACCGCTGGGAGAGGGGACCGGCATGGGATTATCCGTGGTTCACGGCATTGTCACCGGAAACGGCGGAATCGTCCTCGTCGCCAGCAAGCCGGGCCAGGGATCCGTCTTTACCGTCTTGCTGCCGGTCATTGCCGCTCAGGCTTCCGAACCCGGTTCTATTACTCCAACCTCGGTGTCGGGCAAAGGGCATATCCTTTTCCTCGATGATGAAAAGGATTTGGTCAAATTGGGGAAATTGTTACTGGAAAGTCTGGGCTACCATGTCACCGAATGCACGGAAAGCCTGAAGGCATTGGAACTGTTTTATTCCCACCCGGAAAGTTTCGATCTCATCGTTACCGATTATACGATGCCGGTCCTGGCCGGAGATCGTTTTGCCCAGGAAGCGAAAAAGATCCGCCCGGATATACCGATTCTTCTTTGCACCGGAGATCCCTCGGTCATGAGCGAACAGGAACTGGAAAAACTGGGGGTGAAGGACATCCTTTCCAAGCCCTATTCCCAACGGGAGATTGCCGAGAAGATCAAAAAGGTGCTGGAAACAACCTCCTGGTAACCACGGAGTCAGTGAGAACACGGAGAGGGCTCGGTGCCCTCCGTGTCTCTGTGATGAAAAAAATACAGGCCTCCGATTCCACGCTACAGAATGACATCCAGGCTTGGTATGGAGGATTTGATCGGCAATGTGTCGATGTTTTTGGCCCCCAGTTTGGCCAGATCGTAGCGAATTTTGGCCAGAGGGACATTGCCTTCGGCGGTATCGACCTGGATGTTGTAAACCGAATAGGCCTTTCCTACACTGACGGTTGGTTCGTCGGCAAAGAGCTTGTTTTGGCTCAGATAGAGTTCCACTTCCGCGATGGCCGTCTGGGGGACGTTGAAAACGATCAGGGCCTTTCGTTCGGCATTGATGGTTCCCACCAGATTGAGAAGGAACATCTGCAGCAGTTCCCGTTGTTCCGGATTCTCTCTGATTTCCGGCCGGATCCATATGGCGGTTTGTGATTCCATAATGGTATCGAGGATCCGCAGGCCGTAGTTTTTGATGGCACTGCCCGATTGCGTGATCTCCACCCCGAAGTCTACCCCCCGGTTTTTTACCTTGGCCTCGGTCTTTCCCCAGGTTTCATAGACCAGGATTCCCGATGGGATTTTGCTGGGGGTTTTGTATTTTTGCACGGAAAATTGGCCGAACTTCTCCCGGCAGCCCAGAGCGTCAAGCCGGGAGTAGACCCATTCCAGGGACAGATAAGGCATCTCGGAGGCAATGACCAGCAGTTCTTTCTTCTGCACCAGCTCGGAGAGAAAGGTTCCGGCATCGGCACTTTGGTTCTCGCCATCGGCGATACAGACAATCTTCACGCTTCCCCTCTGCAAAGGCAGAACGCGCTCCAGGCGGATTTCCGTGTTGTATTCCCAGCGGAATTCGAGGATACGTTCCCGTATCCAGTCATCCCCGGCAATGGCCACATCCAATTCGCCGATGGCCAGTTGGGAGGAAAACTCCTGGGGGCGCCCATCCCAACCGAACAGGAAGGAGTTGGTCAGAAATCGGGTCGGTCCTCCGGCATCGTATCCGGAGGTTTTAAATCCGGAATTTTCCAGAAAGTGAGTCAGGTTGCCCCCACGCGATGGGTCGGCCAGGGAACCCGCCGGCATACCAATTTTAAGAGTGGTTTGTGTCATGTTCATTTCTCGATCCATTCCAGGGTGCGCTGGGGTGTGATTCTGCGATAATAACAGGAGGAGAAGGGCTTCTTTTGCTCGTCTTTGGCGTGACAGGCCCCCTGTCCCATGGGAGTCACCAGGTAGAGCAGGGAATTCTGTTCACAATTGATACGGATTTCTTCTATACGGAGCATGTCCCCCGAGGTCATCCCCTTTTTCCAGAGTTCCCGGCGACTGCGGCTCCAGTAGGTGGCATAACCGCTGCGCAGAGTCTCTTCGAAGGCTTCCCGGTTGGCGAACGCCAGGATCAATACCTCTTTGGTATGTAGGTCCTGGGTGACCACCGGAAGGAGGTCCTGTCCCTCGGGCCCGAAATCGATCAGAAGTTCGTTGGTGTATTCCTTAGCCATAAAGCAGTCCTGTCTTTCTTTTCGAACGCCTATTGTAGGCGACTCCCAGGCGAAAAATCAAGAAGAATCCTGCTACCGCCGGTAGATGGGTGGAAGAAATGGAAAACCGAAGCGATGCTCTATCCGATGGATGGAACCCAGGCAGATATCAGAAGGATAACATCGCAAAAAGCATACGATAGAAAATAGTGTCAGCTTTTGTAGGGGCACGGCGTGCCGTGCCCAAAGGATTCTCCCATCCTACAGTCGCCAGGGCACGGTACCCCGTGCCCCTGGCCAAATATTATAGTCAGTTGGGAAACGAAAGAAAATGGCATTTTTTCATCCGTTTCCTGCAGGATAAGGTCGCAAAACAGGGAAACAATCATCTGTTTCCGGCCGGCAGGGGAGGTCCAGGCCGGTCTGAACGTCAGGCGGAAAAGATCTGCCTTCTCCGAATGTACATCGCTCCGCTGACGAGAAGAGACAGCGAAAGGATGATCATCCCCCACTCGCCGATGGTGGGAGCGGTGATGCTAGGGGGCGCCGGAGTCGAGGTACCTGCGCCGAACTCACCGATAGCGTTGTAGACCGGGTCTCCTCCGGTTATGGTAATCGAAAGGATCGTTTCCCCGGGCTGCGTCGTATAGAAGCCGGATCCACGCGCTCCACTTGTTCCGACAACCGAGATAGCACCGGATGTGGTTCCGCTGTTCGTCGTGATCGTATAGGAACGAGTCGAATCATTGGGTTCCACATAAAAGTAAAAGGCGTTGGTATTTGGCGGAAGAGTCAGTGTTACGGCGACATTATTACTATAAAGATATACCGCACCGGTATATCCATGGCTCCAGGTTGCCCATCCTGCCCCTATGTTCCTCTTTTCCAGACTCACGGAACTGGTGAGATTGCCCGGGACCGGCGATCCGGGAATAACGGTTACCGAGGTGAAGTTGGGGACTGCGGCTTGTAGTGCCTGGCTGAATGGAGTGACCGCCCGGGTTCCCAAAGTGGATGGAGGTGCCGCCGTACCTAAATCTACATACAGGACGGCCGCGGATAAACTGGCTGGAAATACGAGAAAAATCATCAGGAACAAACCGGCTGATCTTGCTGCTTTGAAACTTACCATGTTCATACCTCCCACGGTAAAAAATCAGTCCATCGTTTCTTGGAATACAAGATTTGGATCAAGTGTAGTGCATTTTACTAGGATAGTCAACACCGTAGGGGCAACCCTTG
>CAZTVS010000087.1:0-20330 GCA_964617125.1 uncultured Acidobacteriota bacterium | reverse complement strand
CATGATCTTCTCGGCTACCTTCGCCCCGATGGCCGCAAGGGCATACGCAACGTCCTCCTGGTTGTCTACCTGGTCGAATGCGCCCGGCATGTGGCCGGCGAGATTGCCCTTCCATTTCGTCATCGCAGTGTCCACCTGATCGGTTTTGGCGGCTGCTATCCCAATCCGTATGCCGAGGGGATGATGCGCCGGCTGTGCACCCATAGCAATGTGGGCGGGGTTCTGCTGGTTTCTCTGGGTTGTGAAAGTTTCGATGCCGCCGGGCTCGAAGAGCATATCCGGAGCTCAGGACGTCCCGCCTGCACCCTGGTGATCCAGAAATCGGGCGGTACCCGGAAGACCATCGAGGCCGGCCGGCAGAAGGTGGAGGAACTGCTGGAGGTCCGTCAACAGACTCGGCGCGTTCCCCTTTCGGTAGAGGATTTGATCGTGGGAACCATCTGCGGCGGCTCGGATGCCACCAGCGGGATTACCGCTAATCCGGCTATCGGCCGTGCTTTCGATCGACTGACGGCGGAAAACGCCGCCTGTATTTTTGAGGAGACCGGGGAACTGATCGGCTGTGAGGAGATTATGGCAACCAGAGCCACCTCGACGGAACTCGGAGAGGATCTGCGCCGCGCGGTGTGGAAGGCCGCCCGATATTATACGGTTCTCGGACACGGCAGTTTCGCTCCCGGCAATGCCGACGGCGGACTGACCACGCAGGAAGAAAAATCGATGGGTGCCTATTGCAAAAGCGGAAACTCGCCCATCTGTGGGATTCTTCGCCCCGGCGATTATCCCCCCGGCGGCGGATTATACCTGCTCGATATCGTGCCCGAAGGCGAGGTCCGTTTCGGATTCCCGAACATTAACGACAACGCCGAGATCGCCGAGTTGATCGCCTGCGGATCGCAAGCGATCCTTTTCTCCACCGGTCGAGGTACGGTGGTCGGTTCGGCCATCGCACCGGTCATCAAGATCTGCGCCAACCCCGAGACCTACCGGAATCTCTCCGACGACATGGACATCGATGCCGGTCGGATTCTGGAAAATCGGACCGGCCTGGAGGAGGTCGGAGAGGAAATCTACGCTGCGACCCTGCGGGTGGCCGGCGGCGAAGCAACGAAATCGGAATCGCTCGGACATCAGGAATTCGTCCTGACATACAAGAACATAGCCCCCAGCCTTCTTACGGCCTGTTCGCTCGAACGGTGAAAACTGCCGTAACAAGTATCTGCCTGGATTCCATGCATTATAGGATGTCGGCACCGGTCTGAAAGGGTACCATTTCAGACCGGAATAGAGGGATGACGATTACCAAAAATCCTGCACCGGCAGGTCCAGACATACCCCCTGAAAACAAATTTTTTTAAGGTCACGACCGGTCCGATTCACCACCCTCCAGCGTATTACTATTATCGGATGAAGTGCCCGGTACGTTCCGCTCCGGAAAGCAAACGGGAAGGCCTCTGGTGGTAAAGAATTCCTGTTTCCTCATCGCGTTCCAGCTTGGATTGTCAAACCTGTGGCCAGAAGGGAACCGATCCGGTCGTTTTCCAAAATTTCAGAAAGGGAGGCAGGGTATGGCGGTATTGGATCTTCGTGGAATCATTTGCGACAAAACTCAGGAGGCTGTAGATGAGCCTTACCTGGAGGTGTACGTGGATCGGGGGGAGCACTCCTCGGACCGATGGAGCTGGGGACCGGTGAGCATGAATGACGGGGACGCCAGAAGCATCAACTGGGCGAGGATCTTTCATGAGCGGATCCGGGTCGAGCTTTGGGAACACAATCGAATCGGTGCGGATTCACACATAGGGGATCTATCCCTGACGGCAACCGAAACCTGGGGAAGCGAGACGACAGAGTATCTACGGGGTCACGGTGCGGAATACAGGCTCATCTATGCGTTAAATCCACGGAGGGACCATCGCTTCATCCTGAACCTTGTTTCCCTGCACTGCAACGACGCGCAGGAAGCCACCGACGAACCCTATCTGGTGGTGAATGGCTCAACGGTATGGGGCCCATCGAGTATGGAAACCGGCCAGACCCGCAACATGGAAGAGGTGGGACCCATCTACTTCAGCGGCGGCGGGACAGCCATTGTCGAGTTATGGGAAAGAGATGCAGCACGGTCGAACCGGATCGGGCCTGGGTTGCATCTGACCGAAAGACTCGCCCGGATCTTTGCCGAAGATCCCCGGGAAAATCGCAGTTATCATTTTCACGGTGATTATCGGATCGCCGGCGATGCCACCTATACCCTGACCTATCGCGTATCGCGCGAATAAAACCGATAGACTCTCCATACATCCAAGGTTCCGCGTTTGTTTGGCCGAATACGTACACGTAAAACACAAGGTACAAGCGCCATCGTATCCACGCGGAACCCCCGGAAAACTGCAAGGTAGCCAGGGCCTCCGGCTCTGGATGGCCATCCCCGAAGCCGCAAGCTCCGGTCACCTTATGGGGAAGTTTCTTTATAAATGACGTTCAGCAGGGTTTGTCCCACAGCCCGCAAAGTTTGCCGGTCGATCCTTTGCAGGGTGTCTTTCTGCGTGTGCCAGTAGTCTCCGAATCCAGCGGCGGTCAGGTGGATGATGTCGATGGTCGGGATCCCCAGCCTCTCGCTGACCGGCACATGGTCGTCGGTTATGAACCCCTCGGTCCGGTTGAGGAAAAAGGATGCAAAACCAAGGGCCTGAGCTTCGCTCCAGACCTTTTCCACGATTTGAGGTGCAAATCTCATCGAGTATCCTTCCTTGGGAAACACGGCTCCGGAGGCACCGACCATGTCCAGGAGGATACCGTACCGGGCGCGATAACCCGGAACATGCGGCTGTCTGGTCCAGTATTGGGTTCCCAGGCACCAGGATTCGTCCCCTCCGGCACCCGGATACCCTCTCGGCGCACCATAATCCTCCATGTCGGTCAAGAAGATATCCACACCCACTGCCGGAGATTTCCGGCCCAGATGACGGGCGATCTCCATCAGGATGCCTACTCCGCTGGCTCCATCATTGGCACCGTCCACCGGTTTATTGCGATTGGCCGGATCGGGATCCTGATCACTCCAGGGTCGGGAATCCCAATGGGCCAGCAACAGGATACGGTCACTCTTTTGCCTTTGGTACGAGGCGATGATATTGCGAGCCTTGAGCACCTTGCCGTCGAAACCAACCAGGTCGGCTTCCTGCACATGGAGATGGCCGCCCAGGCGGGTCAGCTCCTTGATCAGGTAATCCCCGCAGGCCCTGTGCGCCTGACTGTTGGGAACCCGCGGACCGAATCCCACCTGCGTCTTGATAGAACGATAGGCGGAATCGGCATCGAAGACCGGAATATCGGCCGGCCGGTTCCGATCCTGACAACGGATTGCGGAGAAGGCCATCCATAAGCTCATACCCAGGCAGAACTTCAGGACAGATTTACTTTCCGGAAAAAATCCCATCGTCCCCTTCTCCAAAGGGTGACACAGACATTCCTGTCTGTGGAAGCAAAAATCAAAACGCCTTGCAAGCGGCGTCCCATGGGAGCGGCTTGCAAACCCGCCTTACAGCAATGGGGTTTTCCCGGGCATGGCAATCGGGGCCACGGGCAGGGGACCGAATTCGAACCGCTCCGGTGTCCAGCTCTCCTGCGAGGCATTCATCGCCCAATCCCATTTGATCTGCCGGCCGGTATAGGCGCTCATGCGTCCCAGGATGGCGGTCATGGTGCTCTCGGCGATGTTCTTCCCCTCGTTGATCGGCTTTCCCTGGCGAATGGCGGCAATCAGGTCCGTGTGCTCCTGAACATAGGGGTTCGGGTTGGCACCCTGGTACTGGTAAGGATCAGGCCCTTCGATCCTGCCGGTGGCGCCGTCGGTGTAGGTCTGGCCCTTGGAGCCGAGGATACGTTCCGAGACACGGCCGCTACAGTTTTGCATCTGGCGACTCATGCTGAAAACCCGAACCCCGCCGGGGTATTCGTATTCGACAGTAAAATGATCGTAGATATGGCCGAATACCGGTTCCGTCCGCTGTTGCCGCCCGCCGATGGCCAGACACTGTATGGGAGGAGCTCCCACTGCCCAATTGATGACGTCCAGGTTATGGACATGCTGCTCGACGATGTGGTCTCCGGAAAGCCAGGTGAAGTAGTTCCAGTTGCGGCACTGCCATTCCATGTCGGACCACTCCGGTTTCTTCTCCACCGGCGTGTAGTAGTTATAATCGCCGACCCAGAAACATTCGGCCGCGACGATGTTGCCGATCGCCCCCTCCTGGATGCGTTTCATGATGTCGATATAGTGTAGCTGGTGACGCCGCTGGGTTCCGGCCGCAATCGACAACCCTTTTTGGGCCGCCAGTTCGGAGGTCTTCAGGATGGATTTCACGCCGGGGATATCGACAGCTACGGGCTTTTCCATGAAGACATGTTTGCCGGCCTCGATGGCCGCCCGTAGATGTTCGGGACGAAATACGGGAGGCACACAGAGCAGAACCAGATCGACCTCACAGGCGATGACCTTACGGTAGGCGTCGAAGCCGACAAAGGTATGTTCCGGCTTTACCTTGTAGGCATCGCCCAGGTCCTTCTTCAATTTCTCCAGCCCGGCGGCGAGCTTGTCCGGGAAGAGATCGGCGACGGCGACGAGTTCCACGCCCTGGCTGGAGCGGACGCAGTCGACGGCGGCTCCGGTGCCGCGGCGGCCGGCACCGATCAGGCCGATGCGCATGGTGTCGGATCCGGCGGCGAACGCGGCCGGCATCGCCGGCAATGCGGCAAGCATCGAGGTGCCGGCTGCTGCGTTCTTTACGAAATGGCGCCGGGAGAGGCGATGGGAATTCAGTGTAGAATCATTGATTTTCATATTTCCTTCCTTGTGCAATTATTTTCGACTGGATTGTAGGGATGCAACATCCCTGTATCATAACCGATAAAAATATTTATCATTGATGGCCTCGTAAAAAATCCCATTTTCAATCATTTCTATATTCACTCTAAAAATTTGTAGGGGCACGGCGTGCCGTGCCCTGGCGACCGTAGGATGGGGGCTTCCTTTGGGCACGGCACGCCGTGCCCCTACAACAGCTGATGCAATGCTCTATAGTATGATTTTTTGCGACCTCGTCATCATTTCCGGGTGGGCAAAAAAAGATCTGGTTATCCGTCCTGGCACTCTTCCACCGGTGACCTGTTCCAAAGCACGATCGGTTTGCCTTCTACCAGGAGGACCTTGATGGGCAGGCCGTAAACCTCGGTGAGTATCTCTCCGGTCAGGACGGATTCCGGGGAACCAATGCGATACCTGTGGCCGGACTGCAAAAGGAGCACCTGAGTGGCGATGCCCGCGGCCACATCCGGATCATGGCCGGTGAAGAGGATGCTGATCCCCTGACCGTGCAGTTTGTGAATCAGGTTCAGCAGACGGAATTTGTTTCCCAGATCCAGATGGGCGGTGGGCTCGTCCAGCAGGAGGAGCCGTGGCTGTTGGGTGAGGGCCCGGGCCAGCAGAACCAATTGTCTTTCTCCGCTGCTCAGGGTGGTGACCGAACGATGGCGCCAGCGATACAACCCGACCTGTTCGAGGGCATCCTCCGCGATCGCTAGGTCATCGGCATTGGGAGTTTCCAGCGGCTTGAGATAAGGCGTGCGTCCGAGCAGTATGTATTCCAGAACCGAATAGTCAAAGGGTATATGTTCGCCCTGAGGCGTCAGCCCGATGCTGCGCCCCCGCTCCTGGCGGGAGTATTCGTGCATCGGCCGGCCGTCCAGCAGGATCCTTCCCTTTTGCGGCTGCAGCCATCCGAGAAGGAGATGGAGCAGGGTGGTTTTTCCGACACCGTTGGGTCCAAGGATGGCCGTTATGGTCGATTCCGGTATCTCCATAGAGAATCGCTGCAGGATCGGCTCGCCTTCCGCATGATAGCCGAAACTTACCTCCTGTAGGGAAATCAACGGCTGGGTCATCTCTTTGCCCGTATATTCCTGGTCTGTAAAAGGAAAATGAAAAACAGGGCTCCCCAGAGAGAGGTGAGGATGCCGATAGGGATTTCTCCCGGCAGAAGGATACGGGCCAGATCATCGCAGATCACGGTGAACAGTCCGCCCAGCAACATGGATGCCGGCAGGGCATAGCGCGTGTCGGCTCCGAAAAGGCGACGGGAAAAATGAGGAATGATCAACCCTATCCAGCCGATGATGCCACAGACCGAAATCACGGCCGCTGCGGCGATTACGGCCGCACTGATCAGAACGGCACGTTCCTTGCCCGGGGAAAGTCCCAGAGAGAAGGCGACGGCGTCGTCGAGGGAGAGAAGATTTAACCGCCAGCGCAGAAAGAACATGACGGCAAGTCCGACGGCCACCGGCGGCAGGATGGAAAAGAACTGCGTCCAGGTGACGGAGGATAAGGACCCCAGCAGCCAGAAGGTCAGATCCGGCAGCTGTTGCAGCGGATCGGCCAGGTACTTGAGAGCTCCTACCCCGGAAGAAAAAAGTGCCGATACGGCAATCCCGGCCAGCAGCAATCTCAGGATCTTTCCTCCGAACCTGGCCCGCTGAGCCAGCAGAAAAGAGAGCAGCAGGCCGGCGAAGGCAAACAGAATGGCCATGCCTTGAACGGTCCAGGCGTTGTTGCCCAAAAAAATGATACCCACGGCGGCACCGAAGGCGGCCCCTTGTGATACCCCGAGAAAACCTGGCTCGACCAACGGGTTGCCGAATATGGTCTGTAGAACCACTCCGGCGGCCGAGAGCGACATACCCAGAAGGACGGCCATCAACAAACGCGGCATGCGCAGATTCCACAGCAGGCTTTGGGCCAGCCTGTCTTCGGACAGCCGCATTGGCGAAAGAAACAGTTCGCCCGGATAACGGCCGAGGAAAAGCGAAAAACCGACCAGCCCGACCAGACATACGGCCGTCAGTGCCAACCAGAAAGTGGGAGAAGAATGTCCTGAAACGGTCGGGAGTGAGGGGGGACGAAGGCTCAGGGTAAATCCCCCTTCAAGACCGGTTTGATCTTGGACCGATAGATGTCGGCATCCAACCCGTAGAGTTCCCGGAAGAAAGCCTGTGTTTCTTTCTCCATATCCCATCCGGGGAAAAGCTCAGGGTGCATCTTCGCGGCCAGCCAGGAGAATCCGAGGATCCAGCGCGGATCCGGCTGGTCCCAGCTCATATAGTCGGAAGGGAAAGCATAAAGCCCGCCCTGCTTGACGGCGCGTAACTCCCGCCACTGGGGATTGGTTTTCAAGCCGCGCACAACCGCGCCGGCATCCCCGGCATACGCAATCAGGAAAATCCGGTCGGCATCCCAGGCGGCGATCTGTTCCAGGGAAACCTTGGTCCATCCACCTCCCGTCTGGGCATCTTTCCAAAGCGGCCGCCCCCCGGCCATTTGTACCATTTGTGTCTGAATCCAGGCGAGAGGCGGGAGTCGAAAGGCAATCTGGCCGTCGCGGTCGTTGTAGGAAAGGACCAGAACTCCGGGGCGACGGTCCTTGGCGATACCTGCAGTGGCCCTGGTAATGCGATCGGTCCGCCGGCGGAAAAAATCGATGATGTATTCCGCCCGTTTGTCGTTCTGGAACAATTGGCCCAAGGTACGCAGGTCCCGCGGAAACTGTTCCATCGTTTCCATATCGAAATACAATACCTTGAGACCCAGGCTTTCCAGCGGTTTTCCCAGCTTTTCCGCCAGATAGCTTTTCAGCAGGATGACATCGGGACGGGCGGAAGCGACGGTTTCCAGGCTCACTTCGACTCCCATGTGCATCTTGTCAGAATAATGCGGGTCGAGCAGGGAGAGAAAAGAGCCCAGACCTTGATCGGTCCGGCTCAGGGCCACGACACGGTTGGAAATGCCGGGGAAGAGGTAAACGGTATCGGCCAGGATACTGGAGGCCCGTCCGGCGATAACGATCCTTTGCGGGGCCTGATCGAAAGCGACGGTTCGCCCCAGGGAATCGGTCACGGTAAATCCGGACGCAGCGGCAAAGACGGGAGGCAATGTCAAACCGGAGATTCCGCCTGCCGGGAGAAATAGAAAAAGCAGGAGGCCGGCGATACTATGGATTATTCGGATTTTTTTTTCTGCCAAAGCCAGATAGTTATTTTTTTCAACCTGCATAGGCTACATTATAAGAGGAGGGGGGAGCCAATGACAATGGTGTTAAGTCGGACGCTGCTTTCTATTTGTCTGGGTGGCCTTCGGATTGCGGCGCAAGAGGACGTATACGGCACCATATCCGCCATCGCAGGGTCGGGCCGAAGTATAGGCCAGGACGAAACGGTTCATACGACGTGTGGCCAGCCAGTGCTGCAGCAGTTCCTTGAGGATAGCGCGATTTTCCTTCGAATTGTGCCCTCGCCCATGAATGATCTTGACGCATCCCTTGCGCATTCTGACGGCGTGGTGAATGAAAGATTCAACCCCACGGCGGGCTTCCTCCCTGTCCATACGGTGCAGGTCCAGGGTGTCTTCGATGGCAAATTCGCCTCGGCGCAGGCGACGCAGCAGGGGAGTGGCCGCAGGGTTGAGGGCCGCCTCGATATACTCTTCGGAAAACCGGGAGTCAAAGGGAATTTCTCCCCGGACCAGGGAATGGAGCTCCTTCAGGGTTTCTCTGTCTTCATCGTAGTCTCTCCGGCCGGCGCAAGGCTCTCTCTCCATAGGGATTTCCGGCTCCTCCGGCAGGCGCCGCACATCCTGCATCGCCCAGGAGAACAGCTCCTCGTCGGAAAGATCGGCTGGAAGGGGTGAAGGGTTAAATTCCCATTTGTCCTGCTGATTTTTCTTCTTCATAATCCGATCACAAACCATTTTGCCCCTCCTCAGGCATCCAGGCGAAAGGAGGTGGCATTCCCATCGGATTATTACGTAATTCACCGGGAAAGGACAACCGGAATGGAACGGGAAATCCATTGTGTCGTGAATATCGACCGGACAACCGCAGACGGTGTTTGCAGATTCGAGCGGAGCAGGATAAAATAGGCGCTTTCACCGGCAAATTCCGCAGGATATCCGTCTGGAAAACGGACCGGCGAACGGTTGTCGAAAGAATGGAGAAAGTACATGGATGAAGCAAGTTTGAAGAAGTCGCTGGGCCCGCTGGTCCCTTTCGCCGAGGAATACCAAGTCCAGTGGAAAAATCTGCAGGAATTGGACCGGGAGAGGCAGCTGCTCGATGTCGAGGAATACGGCATCACTTCCACCTGCCATATACGGGAGAAGATCCTGGTTCTGGATGAGTCGGGGAAGGCTGCGGAAAAAGAGATCGCCTGCCGCACGGTGCGCAAAAAACATTACGGGGAGGAAGTTCCGACGGATGTTCCCGGAGATCCTTTGCGCAAGGTGCTCACGGGAGAGGAGAAAATGGTGGTTCTGGCTCATTCCTCCTTCCTGAGTCAGCCCAAAGGACCCCATGAACTGAAAAGAATATTGGAAGTCTACCAATAAGGCGGCGCAACCATGAGTGCCATCCCTTCGGAAAAACAGGTGCTGGACGCCCTGCGCCAGGTTCAGGATCCCGATCTGAGCAAAGATATCGTCAGCCTGGGATTTGTTAAAGATCTCCTGATTCGGGAGGACCTGGTCTCCTTCACTCTGGAATTGACCACGCCGGCTTGTCCCATGAAGGAACTGATGACTATGCAGGCGAAGGATATCCTGATGGGTGTCCCCGGAGTCAAAAAGGTGGAAATACGCACGACGGCCAGGGTCGCTCCCAGTGCGCCGTCGCAGAGTGAGCTGCTGCTGCCGGGAGTGAAGAATGTGATTGCGATAGCCAGCGGTAAGGGAGGAGTGGGGAAATCGACGGTGGCCGCCAATCTGGCCGTTGCCCTGGCATCCACCGGGGCACGGGTGGGATTGATGGATGCCGATTTTTTCGGGCCCAGCATCACCATGCTTCTGGGTGCCGATACCCCGCCGGAAGCCATGTCGGAGACCCTCCTGCGGCCAGCGGAAAAATATGGCGTCAAACTGGTTTCCATGGCCTACTTTCTGCCCCGCGATAAGGCCGTGATCTGGCGGGGTCCCATGCTTCATCGCATGGTGCGCCAGTTCCTGGAGAATGTGGAGTGGGGCGAATTGGACTATCTTCTGATCGATCTTCCTCCGGGGACCGGAGATGTACAACTGTCTTTGTGTCAGACCGTCAGCCTGACCGGTGCGGTAGTCGTTTCCACTCCGCAGGATCTGGCCCTGACTGTGGCTTCCAAAGCCATATCCATGTTCCAGGAGTTGAAGACGCCGATTCTGGGCATCATCGAGAACATGAGCTATTACATCTGTCCTCATTGCGGAAATCGCGACGAGATCTTCGGACACGGAGGTGCCCGACAAGCCAGTTCCGAGTTGGGATATCCTTTCCTGGGGGCCATTCCCTTATCGGCGCAGATCAGGGAGCGGAGCGATCAGGGTCTTCCCCCGGTCCTCCTGGGAGAAGATTCCGAGTTGGCCTCCCATTACCGGGAGACGGCACAGAAGCTGGCTTCCCAGGTGAGTATTCACAAGTATAAAAACACTTAGCATAGAGGAGAAATACCATGCCTTTAGTTTCCATGCGTCAACTGCTGGATCATGCGGCCGAAAACAACTACGGCCTTCCTGCTTTCAACGTCAATAATCTCGAACAGGTCCGGGCCATCATGCAGGCGGCCGACGAAACCTCGAGTCCGGTCATCATGCAGGGTTCCGCCGGTGCGAGAAAATATGCCGGGGAACATTTCCTGCGCTATCTGATTACCGCTGCGGTGGAGGCCTATCCTCATATTCCGGTAGTTATGCACCAGGACCATGGGGCCTCTCCGGCTGTCTGCATTCAATCCATTCGCTCCGGTTTCTCCAGCGTCATGATGGACGGGTCTCTGATGACCGACGGAAAAACGCCGTCCACCTTTGAATACAATTGTGAAACCACCCGCAAGGTCGTCGACATTGCCCATGCCATCGGGGTTTCCGTGGAAGGAGAACTGGGCACGCTGGGATCGCTGGAAACCGGCAAGGGCGACAAGGAAGACGGCCATGGGGCCGAAGGGACCCTCACCCGGGAACAGATGCTGACCGACCCGGAACAGGCCGCCGAGTTCGTCAAGCGGACCCAGGTGGATGCGCTGGCCATCGCTATCGGCACCTCCCATGGGGCTTATAAGTTCACCCGGAAACCGACAGGCGATATCCTGGCTATCTCCCGAATCAAGGAGATACACGCACGCATACCCAACACCCACCTGGTCATGCACGGATCCTCCAGCGTGCCGCAGGAACTGCTGGCCATCATCCGGGAATACGGCGGCGATATGAAGGAAACCTACGGGGTTCCGGTGGAAGAAATCCTGGAAGGGATCAAGCATGGCGTGCGCAAGGTCAACATCGACACCGACATACGCCTGGCCATGACCGGTGCCATCCGCAAGCATTTTGCCCTGCACAAGGGCGAATTCGATCCGCGCAAATATCTGGCCGATGCCCAGGCAGCAGCCAAGGCGGTGTGCAAGTCCAGACTGGAAGCCTTCGGCTGTGCCGGAATGGCCGATAAGATCAAGCCCATCGCCCTGGAAGCGATGGCGGTCAGCTACGCCAAGGGCACACTGGCCCAAATCGTAAAATAACGGTTGTTTGAGACCACAGAGCGGACGCGGCGTTTCGCCGCGTCTGCCTTCATTGGATCAGGACTATGGAAGCGACAGAGCATCCGGCACCTGCCATCAGCGTGATCATCCCCACCTATAACCGTGAGGATATTCTGTTGCGCTGCCTGGAGGCCCTGGCACGGCAAAGTTTGCCGATGGACCATTTTGAGGTCCTCGTAGTCGATGACGGTTCCACCGACGGCACTCCCCTCCTGATGGAGGCATGGAAGAAGCGCAGCCCTTTCGCCTTCTCTTCTTTCCGCCAGGCAAACCAGAAACAGGGGGCCGCCCGCAACCTCGGTGCCCGCCATGCCCGCGGGAAATACCTGATCTTCCTGGGCGACGACATTCTGGCCACGAAGACGTTATTGGCAGAGCATCTGCGCTACCATCGGGAGTATGGTCCCGGCGGCGATACCGCCGTTTTGGGTTATATCCGCTGGGCCAAGGAGATACGGGTTACCCGGTTCATGGAATGGATCGGCGAGATGGGCTGGCAGTTCGGCTTTTCTCTGATCAAGGACCCGCTCGACCTGCCCTTCAATTTTTTCTATACCTCCAATATCTCTCTGACGGCGGAACGATTTTGGGAGTGCAACGGATTCGACGAGCAGTTCCGGGAGTACGGCTGGGAAGACATAGAACTCAGTTTTCGCCTGAAGGATCGCGGACTGCGCATCCTCTATAACCCCAAAGCATTGGCCTATCACCATCACCCGACGACGGTTGCCTCCTTCTGCCGGCGGCAGGAAAAGGTTGGTTACTCCGCTCTGCGTTTCCAGGCCAGCCAGCCCCATCTGCAGCGGTTTTTAGGTACCTCCTCGCTCCCCCATTACGGGAAAGGGAAGCGGATGTTTCTGTCCGTCATACGGAAGTTAACCGAATGGTCCGAGCGGTTCCCCTGGATCAATACCTCCCGCTATTACCAGGATTTGATGAGTTTCCATTACGTTCAGGGCATACAAAAGGCAATACGTAATGAACCCCTCTGATCTTCCGCAGATCGCGGTGATCATTCCCAACTGGAACGGCCGTAAGTTTCTGCCTGCTTGCCTGGAGGCTCTTCGCCGGCAGAGCTATCCTCATTTTCGGGTGCTGCTGGTGGACAACGGCTCCGGAGACGATTCGCTTTCCCTGGTGCGATCCGGTTTTCCGGAAGTCGAAGTCCTTCCTCTGGACAGAAATTATGGATTCAGTGCCGCCGTCAATCGCGGGATTCAGGCCGTTTCCACCCCCTTTATCGCCCTGCTCAACAATGACACCGAGGCCGATCCCGCCTGGCTGGAGGCGGCCATGCAGGCCTTTCATTCTCATCCGGAAGCCGACTACATGGCATCGCGGATGATGAATTTTCACAGGCGCGACTTGCTCGATTCAGCCGGGGACTACCTGACACGGACCGGATTGCCGCTAAAACGGGGCGCGGATCAAAGGATCGGCCCCCAATGGCTGAAGGAGTGCAGAGTGATGGGTGCCTCCGCCGGTGCCGCCCTCTATCGCCGCAGTGCCTTCGAACGGGTCGGTCTCTTCGATACGGATTATTTTCTCTATCTGGAGGATGTCGACTGGTGCCTGCGCGCCGCCCTACTCGGCCTGCACTGCCTCTATGTCCCGGAGGCCGTCGTCTATCATATCGAGGGCGGCAGCGATCCGCTGCGGCAGGAATTTTTAGCTCGCGGAGAGAGCACCCGGCATGCCTTCCATACGCCGCAGCGGACCTACTGGATTACGCGCAATCGCATCCGTCTCCTCTACAAGAACTTTCCCGCCGCTCTGTTCTGGAAACACAGTCTGCGGATCTCCTACGGTTTTGCCCACAGTACGATGTTTCATCTTTTAAAAAGCGGGCTGTTTTTCAGCTATCTCCGCGGATGGCTGCGAGGCGTGGGAGAAATACCGAAATGCCGATCGCTGCGGCGCGAGATCCAGCGGCGGCGGGCGACCCCGGTGAGAGAGCTGGAAACCATTTTCTTTTCTTCGGGATCATGACTTCGCCTCGAACACTCGCCATTGTGGTCAATTGGAACGGGGCCGGAGTTCTGGAGAAGACCATCGAAAGCCTCTGCCCTTCCGGCTCCGCTGCCGGCGGCGATATTCTGATCGTCGATAACGCCTCTACGGACGGATCGGCGGAGGCGGCTGTCTGGCGGTTTCCGGGAGTAGAGCTGATTCGATTGCCGGAAAACCGCGGATTTGCCGGCGGGCACAACGAAGGTCTACGCCGGGCCATCGCCGGAAGCTATGACTATGCCCTGCTTTTAAACAACGATATCACCCTGGAAGCCGGCGCGCTGGAAAGCCTTCTGCAAGCGGCCGAACAGGACCCGCTGTCGGCCATCCTTGCTCCCAGTGTCTGGCGGGCCGATGACAGCCGCCGTATGGATGTCGCCTGGGGCAATATCCTGTTTCATCACGTCATTGTACAGATGAAGGCGGTCAACCGGATTCCTGCGGCGGAACATCTTCGTAAGCGGGAGGCGGATTGTGTTTTCGGATCCGTCCTGCTGGTGCGAATGACGGCGGTGCAAAAGGCCGGGTTGCTGGACGAAAGATACTGGATGTTTCTGGAAGAGGTCGAATTCTGCCGGCGGATGCGGCAGTGGGGGTATCGCATTTTATACCTACCGGAAGCCCGGGCCGTACATATCGGCGGGCACAGTATCAAGAAAGCTTCGGCCCAGAGGCTGAAGCTCTATCTGATTCGAAGAAACAGTGTGCTGTTCATGAAGCGATATGCCGGCTGGAAGCATTGGCTTTGGTATCTGGCCTGTGTCGCGGGAAGCCTGGCTGTTTCTATGGTGATATGCGTTCTTGGCGGAAATTGGAGATCGTGGCTGGCCCGCTGGGAAGGTTACCGCGACGGTTTTTGCGGCAGGCTGCTTGCTCCTCGGACCCTATGGCAAAAGTACATCTCCGACAGTCCGGTACCGATCTCGACATCGAACCGGTAAAAAAGACGGAAAACACGGGTTAAGAGGTAGAATGATAGTTTTTGGCAGCCCGGTTGACCGTTCGGGATCGAAACGTTTTTTCGGGAGTACACAACCTATGACAAATACATCCTTGATTCATGATCGTCGTTCCTTTTTGGTAAACTCCACCCTGACCGCAGGTGCTTTGGCCGGCGGTCGCGTCCTGGGTGCCAACGATCGGATCCGTATGGGGTTCATCGGTATCGGCAACCGCGGTTCCCAGCTGCTGGAGCTGTTCATGGCCAACCCGGACGTGGAAGTGGCGGCCTTGTGCGATGTCTATGAACCCTATTTGCAGCGCGACGGGTCTAAAGTGGATCCGCGCTGGATCGAGATGTTGAGCGGTTTGGTCCCTAAAATGGGGGAGAGTTTTGCCCGGCCTCCGGCCCGGTTCAAGGATTATCGAAAACTGCTGGAGCAGAAAGATATCGATGCCGTCTGCATCGCCACTCCGGATCACTGGCATGCCCTGCAGACGGTGGATGCCTGTCTGGCGGGGAAGGACATCTACGTCGAAAAACCTCTGACGGCCACGATTCTGGAAGGGCGGCGGATGATCGAGACGGCGGCCCGGACCAAGCGTGTCGTCCAGGTAGGGCTCAACCGACGCGGATCGGTAGTCTATCAGGAGCTGGCCCGTCTGGTGCCCAAAGGTTTGATCGGGAAACCGGTGTTTACCCGGGCAGCGCGCATCAGCAACATGTTTCCGGACGGAATCGGGCGAATGAAGCCGGAAACGCCGCCGGCCGGTTTCGATTGGGACATGTGGCAGGGTCCCCGGGCGGCGCGCCCCTTTCAGATGAATATCGCCCCTTACAATTTCCGCTGGTGGAAGGAATACTCGACCCAGATGGGGAACTGGGGCGTCCATTACATGGATTGCATACGCTGGCTGATCGGAGAACGGGCGCCGGTAGCCATCTCCGCCCACGGTAGCCGGCTCCTGGTGAGCGACGACCGGAACATTCCGGATACCATGGAGGTCACCTTCGAATTCGCCTCCGGAGTGCTGGCCGTTTTCAGTATTCATGAGGCCTGTGGCGGTACGATCACCTCGGCCGGAGAGATCGAGATTCTGGGAACGGAAGCCGGTCTTACGGTAGGCAAGGAAACCTATACGGTGACTCCTTCCACGGCTGGACAATTCCAGAAAAAGAAATCGGCGGTGGCTAAGGAGACGAAAAATCTTCCCGAACCGCAGAAGGACTACACGGCTCCTCTGATCCGCAATTTCCTCGATTGCGTCAAGTCACGCCAGAAGGTGTGGTGCGATCTGGAGGAGGGACATCGCTCCACCAGTTTCGCCCATCTGGCCAATATCGCCCTGGAGTTGAAAACCCGTCTCTTATGGGATGCCGACAAGGAAAAGTTCATCAATAATGTAAAAGCCGACCAACGGCTGCATTACAACTATCGCAGCCCGTGGAAACTGGCCTGACGATCAAGAGAGGAACCATCATGAATACGATTCGGGTAGAAAAACCGGAACCCAAGCATCTGCAGTCTTTGCGCGTTTCCTCCTGGCCCATCTGGGAAAAGGAGGTTTCCACCTTTGACTGGCAGTATGACGAAAAAGAAATCTGCTACATTCTGGAAGGCGAGGCGCGGATCGAGCCGAAGGATGGCGGAGAGGCGATAGAATTCGGTGCCGGCGATCTGGTCACGTTTCCATCCGGTCTGCGTTGTACCTGGAAGATTACCAAACCGGTCCGCAAACACTATCAGTTCGGTTGATCGAACCGAGGTCCTATTCGTCGACTAGGATCTGTGCGGCCGGTTTTTTCACCTCTGTCGCTGAGTAGCGCTGTCGGCCCAGGCAGGGATTCTTGCTGGGAAACACCTGTCTTTCGGAAAGAAGTAGGGTGAACTGTTCCTCAGGCAGGGCAGCGCTGTAAAGAAAACCCTGGATATCGCTGCACCCTTTCTGCATGACGAAATCGGCCTGTTCGTCCGTCTCCACCCCTTCGGCAATGACATCGAGGTTCATGGTTTTGGCCAGGACGATGATGGCGGTGATGATGGCTTCCGTCTTGGGGTTTTTCCCGATATCGGTTATGAAGGACCGGTCGATCTTGATCTTGTCGACCGGCAGGGTTTTCAGGTAACTCAGGGAGGAATAGCCCGTACCGAAATCGTCGAGGGAAATTTTAATGCCCAGCTCCCGCAGCTGGTTGAGGGCGTACACGGCCGTATTCATGGACCGCACAATGGCGCTTTCCGTGATTTCCATTTCCAGGCAGGCGGGAGGCATACCTGTTCTATCGAGAACATCCTGTATGAAACTGACGAAGCTGTCTTGCTGTAACTGCTTGGCCGAGACATTGACGGAGATAGGAAAAGTCCCGTATCCCAGCTCTTTCCAGCGCATATTGTGTTCGCATACCAGTTCGATCACCCTGTTGCCGATGGGAATGATCAGGCCGGTATTTTCCGCCAGGGGTATAAAGCGGGAGGGAAGAAGCATGCCCAGATGGCGATGTTGCCATCTCACCAGGGCTTCCATCCTGAAAATCTGACCCGTCTCTGCATGTACCTGGGGCTGGTAGTGGACGACGATTTCATTCCTTTCCACCGCACCCCGGAGAGAGTTTTCCATGCGAAAGAGATGAATCAGCTTTTCATGAGTGCCCTTTTCATGAAACTGGTATTGATTTTTTCCCTTCTTTTTTGCCTCATAGAGTGCGGAAGTGGCATCTCGCAGGAGATCGGCAACGTCCGTTTTCCCTTCCGGAATCATGGCAATGCCAATGGTAGCCGACATGTAGAACTCGTGATCGAGAACCTTCCAGATGGCGTTTAAGGATGACAGAATTCGCTCGGAAATTCTGACGACGTCCTCGATGGTTTCAAATCCTGCCAGCAGGATGAAGAATTCGTCTCCGCCGATACGGGCGATGAAATCCTTGTCGCGCAGGCAGGATTTCAGCTTGGAGGCCGCCACCCGCAGGAGTTCGTCCCTCACCAGGTAGCCATAGGTGTCGTTGTGTTTGCGGAAGTCATCCAGATCGACGGTGAGTATGGCGTTGTTGCTTCCTTCGACCGGCTGCAGCAAAATGGTCTCGGAGACTTTCTCGATAAATAGAGTCCGGTTGGGCAGACCGGTGATCGTATCGTAGTTTTCCAGGTAGCGGACCCGCTCGTTGAGTTTCTCCAGGGGAATGGCTCGATACTCTTCGGCCGTGTTTCCGGATTTTGCGATGCTTACGGATGAGCCGTCCTTCATGGGATTGCGGTGCCTAAAAAAAGTAAAAATAGTAAGAAATCTTACGGATTTGCCTGCCCCCTGTCAATGGCCAAAATAAAAAAGCTTGACAAAACGAAATGTATAAATTAATATATGTATATATGTACATGTATATGGAGAACGCAGATGGAGATGAATGAACTGTTCAAGGCGCTGTCCGACCCGACCCGGCGGCGCATCCTGCAGTTGCTGAAAAAAAGCGACCGGACGGCGACGGATCTTATGAAGGAAATCCGAATAAGTCAGCCGACTCTCTCCCACCATCTGGATGTCCTGAAAAGGGCCCGGCTGATTGTCGGCGAAAGAGAGGGGCAATTTATACGCTTTTCGCTCGATATGAGTGTGTTTCAAATGTCGGTCGATTATCTGATGAAATTTGTGGTCAAGGAGTAACGCTATGAACTGGCAATTGCGAAGAGAAGTCATTCCCCTTGTTTTACTGTTGTCGATATCGATTCTGGCCTGGATCCTATATCCTTCCTTGCCCGAGCAAATTCCTTCCCACTTCAACAGCCGGGGGCTTCCGGACGATTATGCCTCCAAGCAGGGTTTTATCCTTTTTTATCTGGCTATGAATATCGGTCTGTACCTGCTTATGACCTTTCTTCCCTGGATTGATCCGTTTCGGAAGAAAATCGAAAACCGCTATGAAACCCTGCTGCTTTTCCGCAATCTCACTCTGGAGTTTTTGGCCTTTGTTTTTGTCCTGATTCTCTATACGGCCCTGACCGGGAATTTCTCTCCCGGTTTCATCAATAGTGCCGTGGGGGTTCTGTTCATGCTCCTGGGAAATTATCTGCCGAAACTGCCGCGTAATTTCTTCTTCGGCATTCGTTCCCCCTGGACTTTGGCCTCGGAAGAGGTTTGGAAGAGAACCCATCGCCTGTCGGGCTGGTTGTTTTTGATTGCGGGCGTCCTTCTGATATTGTTTGCCTGGATCGGTTTCAAGCCGCAGATCGGTGTTTATGGTTTGGTGTTGCCGTTGATTGTTTTTTGTGCGGTTCTCTATCCGCTCTTCCTCTATCAGAAGCTGGAGAGGCAAAGCGGGAACCAACCTCAGCTATAAGAAAGAAGAAGATGATGCGAAAAGTATTCATGTTTATGACGATGATTCTGATGATGTGCCTGTCCTTAGGCGAATGGGTGTATTGTGCTCCCGGCTGTCAGGGCAACTGGCTGGGATCGCTCAAAGTCCCCGGTGCCGAGCTGCGTCTGGTGATACGGATTTCCGGCGATGCCGCCGGTAATCTGACGGCCAAGATGGACAGTCCGGACCAGGGGGCCAGGGACATTCCGGTGGATACGATCGTTTGCGATGCGACTACGGTCAAGCTGACCTCCAAGAGAATTCAGGGGGCGTTTGAAGGGAATTATGAACAGGGCGGTTACGTCCTGAAAGGAACCTGGCGTCAAGGCGGGATGAGCCTGCCGCTGGAGCTTCGTAAAGTGGAACAGACTCCACAGCTCAGGAGGCCCCAAACTCCGCAGAAGCCTTATCCCTATCAGGAAGAGGAGGTCGTTTTTGTAAACCGTTCCGCCGATGTCCGACTGGCCGGGACGCTGACCCTGCCTAAAACCGAAGGCCGGTTTCCCGCCGTTCTTCTCATCACCGGCTCGGGGGCACAGGACAGGAACGAAACGATTTTCCATCATCAACCCTTTCTGGTGTTGGCCGATTATCTGACTCGCCTGGGATTTGCCGTCCTGCGTTTTGACGATCGCGGCTTCGGGAAATCCAGCGGCGATTACGCCAAGGCCACTACCAAGGATTTTGCCGAGGATGTGCTGGCCGGTTTGGAATATCTGAAAGGCAGAAAAGAAATAGATGACCGGAAGATCGGCCTGCTCGGTCATAGCGAAGGAGGGATTGTGGCTCCCATGGTCGCAGTTCGTTCAGGTGATGTCCGTTTTCTGGTTCTGCTGGCTGGTATGGGTTTGACGGGTGAAGAGACTCTGTTGCGGCAAGGGGCCTTGATCGGACGGGCTTCCGGTGTCAGCGAAGACGGCGTCGTCAGAAACCAGACCCTGCAGCGTAAACTCTTCGCTGTCGTGAAGGAGGAGAAGGACCCAACCCTTGTCGAAAAACGTCTGATGGAGATCCTGAAGGCCGAAAGGGAAAACAGAAGCGAAGCGGAGAAACAGATGTTGTCGGATACGGTGATCGCTGCTCAGATCAAAACGATCAACTCCCCCTGGTTTCGTTTCTTTCTGAGCCTGGATCCCAGGCCGGTATTGCAGAAAGTGACCTGCCCGGTCCTGGCGTTGAACGGCGAGAAGGATCTCCAGGTTCCCGCGGACGAGAATCTGGCGGCCATCCGAGAGGCCCTGCAATCGGGAGGAAACAAGAAGTATCAGATCGAAAAGATACCCGGTCTCAATCACCTCTTTCAGCATAGTGAAACCGGTAATCTATCGGAATACGGGAAGAACGAGGAAACCTTTTCCCCTGAGGTCATGAAACGTATTTCGGATTGGATTTCCACCATTCTGCCGGAATAAAA
>CAZTVS010000086.1:0-20405 GCA_964617125.1 uncultured Acidobacteriota bacterium | reverse complement strand
GGGAGCCCTCATCCTACGGCCGCCAGGGCACGGCACGCCGTGCCCCTACTCCAAATTTTTTGGAGTCAGTTAAGAAACGCCTTGAAAATGATATTTTTTGCGACTTCATCAAAGATGGGTCTGCCAATGGCGTCCAAATAATTGGAATAATCCAATGCTATGGATTGCCTTGTCGTTAGTATGATCCTGATCACCAATTATCTCCTTTATTATCAGCGTTAGCGCCTGTCGATCCTTTTGGTGCAGAATTTGCTTTGTCGCCCTTTATCAACAATGAATTGGTATGTCCACCGCCGGGTGACTCAGGACATACCAACGAAATTTTGGGTGTTTATTAATACTTTAACGTTTAGAAAGGTTAACAATGAAAAGAAGAGATTTCACCGGATCCTGGAAGTGGATGTACGGATTCGGATTATTGGCACTTATCACCATCCTGATGACGACCACGCCGGTTTGGGCGCAATCCAACACCGGCCGTCTCAGCGGCACGGTCATCGATGCTCAGGGCGGGGTTATGCCCGGGGTATCCATCACTCTCACCGACAATCTTACCAAACTGGAACGTAAGCTGGTATCCGACGAATCGGGGAATTTCGCCATTCCTCAGCTCAATATCGGCAGCTATACGCTGACTGCCACCCAGCCGGGTTTTAAAACCTACACCATCGCCGACGTAGTCATCGAGGTCGGCCGCGAATACTCCCTTCAAATCAAGATGGAGGTCGGTGGTGTGGATACGGTGGTTCAGGTTACCGCCGGTGTGGCTCTGATCAACACCACCAGCGGCGAAGTCAGCACCACCATTACCACCAAACAGATCATGCAGCTCCCGCTGAACGGGAGAAACCCGCTGCAGCTGATGTTCCTGCAGGCCGGTTCCGCTTCCAATCCTTCGCAGAATACCTCGATCAACGGGCAGCGGACCGCATTCACCAACATCACCCATGACGGCATCAACATTCAGGATGCCTTCATCCGGTCGAATGCCACCGATTTTGCCCCCGGGCGCCCCTCGGTGGACGATACGGCGGAATTTTCCATGGTCTCCCAGAACGCCGGAGCCGATTCCGGCTACGGATCGGCCCAGATCCGCATGGTAACCCCGCGGGGTACCTCGGAATACAAAGGTTCCGTATTCAATTTCAA
Organism: uncultured Acidobacteriota bacterium; assembly: GCA_964617125.1. GTDB lineage: Bacteria > Acidobacteriota > UBA6911 > CAINFC01 > CAINFC01 > CAZTVS01. Next base: position 19,256 of record CAZTVS010000086.1, on the reverse strand, counting down.
CCGCAATTCGGCTCTGGCCGCCAACAGCTTTTTCAACAACCGGTCCGGGAATGCCCGTCCCTTCCGTAACCGCAACCAGTTCGGCGGCAACTTCGGCGGTCCGGTTCCCGGCCTGAGCTCCAAGCTCTTCTTCTGGGCCAACTACGAAGGGATGCGCGACCGGGTAACCTCGCTTCGCTCCCGTACCCTGCTGCTACCCGAAGCCCGCAAGGGTATCTTTACCTATAAAGACAACTCCGGTGCGACCCGCACGGCGGATCTGTTCAAGATCTTGCCGACGGTCACCGGGATCGATCCGATCATTAACCAGCGGATCCTGTCCGCTCTGCCGACGGTCGGAAACGCCACCGATATCGGGGACGGACTCAATACCACCGGCCTGCGCTTCAATCAGGGAAACAACACCAACCGGGACGCCTACGCCATGCGCTTCGATTACAGTCTGAACGAGCGCAACAATGTCGAGGTGATCTGGTCCTGGAACAAGGAAGTGGTGCAGCGTCCGGATGCGGACGATACCAGAGGTTTCGGCACGAATCCGATCGTCGACCAGTCCTCCAAAAACCGCAGATTCGTCACCGCATGGCGATGGACGCCTTCGATGGGATTCTTCAACGAGGTCCGCGGCGGCTTCTTCAATAGCTCGGTTCCTTTTTATCGAAAACAGGATACACCCTCCTATTTCATCAATCCGGGTCTGATCAGCAATCCGGAAGTTACCTTCATGAATCAGGGGCGCGAAACCCACAGCTACAATATGCAGGATAACGCCGAATGGATCCTAGGCAAACACGCCCTGAAAATCGGCGGAGCGCTGCAGTTCTTCCAGGTCGATCCCAACAATTATGCTGGTATCGTACCTACCTGGAATACCGGCACCAATACCAACACACCGGTACTGAGCGCCGCCAACTTCCCCGGAGGGATTTCCTCTTCCCAGCTTTCCAATGCCAATGCCCTGATGGCCATGCTCGGTGGCATCATCTCGGGCGGCAGCCAGTCGTTCAACGTGCCCAACAAGCAGGCCACGCAGTTCACGGCAAGCCCCCGGCTGGAGGACTATCGCTACAACAACTACTCGCTCTACCTCGCCGATCAGTGGCGAGTGCGCTCCGATTTCACCCTCAATCTCGGGCTGCGCTGGGAGATCCTGACCCCGGCGAAGCTTCTCAACGGACTGCTCCTGGAGCCGGTTATTCCCTCGGGTAAGACGGCCAAGGAGACCGTGCTGAGCCCGACCGGTACCTATAATTACATCGGCGGCAATTCCGGTAAAGAGAATACAATTCACAAGACGGACTGGAACAATATTTCCCCGATGTTCAGCGCCGCCTGGAATCCCCGGGCGAAGGAAGGTTTCTTGGGCAAGCTGCTCGGCGATTCCAAGACCGTTTTCCGCGGCGGATTGCGCTACAGCTTTGTCAACGACTCCATCCTGACTGCCGTCCGGAATGCCGGTATCGGAAATTCAGGTCTGAGTACTACCACAATCAATGCGATCAATCCCAATACAGGGACGACCGCTCTCAACGCCCGCCTGGGCGCCCTTCCTTCGATCACCGGGCCAACGGTTATGATTCCCCGTACCTATGCGGACAATAACGGTGCCGGGTATAGTAATTTTGGCACGGTGTTCCTTGTGGATCCCGAGCTGCAGGTCCCTCGGACCATGGAATACAACTTCGGTATCCAGCGTGAAATGCCCTGGGGCCTGGCCCTGGAAGTGCGTTATGTCGGCAGCCGCAGCGACAACCTGCAGCGCAGTATCGACTACAATCAGATCGATATCCGCGACAACGGATTCGCCACCGATTTCATGCGCGCCCGCAGGAACTACATGGCCAACGGAAACCCGGCCGTAGGAGAGACACTCACCGTCTTTCCAGCCATGGCTTCCGGCGGCCTTCTAAACAACTCCACCATCCGGAACTATCTGGTCTCCGGAACACCGGCGGACATGGCGCTCACCTATATACAGAATAGTCTGACAGGCAACGTCAATTTCCTGCCCAACTCCGGGACCGGGGTGGCCAATCTGTTCAAGAATGGATCCAAGTATCGCTACAACTCCCTGCAGACGGAGCTGCGCAAGCGTTTCTCCGACGGCCTCTTCTTCCTGTTCAACTACTCCTTCCAGAAGAACCTGACCGATGGAATCGGAACATCCCAGACTATGGTCGAGCCATTACTCGACAACAGGCAGCCCCAACTGGAATACATGCGCGCCGACTACGATCAGACCCATGTATTCAACTTCAGCAACATGTATGACCTGCCGTTCGGGCGCAACCGGAAGCTGCTAAGCGGCATCTCTCCGGTCCTCAACCACATGGTCGGTGGCTGGTCGCTGAACACCATCGTCCGCGTGGCCACCGGTGCTCCGATCACTATCACCGATGCCCGCGGTACCCTGAACCGGGCCGGACGATCTGGTCGTCAAACCCCGAATACCAGCCTGACCAAGTCCCAGATCAAGGACCTGTTGGGTCTGTATGAAACCTCCCGTGGGATTTACTTCATTAATCCTTCGGTAGTCAACTCGTCCACCGGAAGGGCCTCGGAAGGCTACGGCACCACTCCCTTCTCGGGCCAGGTCTTCTTCAGCGTCGATCCGGGTACCACCGGAAAGATGGAGCGGGCCATCCTGAACGGGCCGTGGTACTACAATTTCGACCTCTCCCTGGCTAAGACGATCCGGTTCGGCGAGAGCGAGAAGAGAAGTCTGCAGATTCGCGCCGAGGCCTTCAACGTTCTCAACTCCACCTGTTTTATCCCTGGCCAGACTCAGGATATCGGCAGTACCAGCTTTGGACGTGTGACCAGTGCCTTTGCCGCACGTGTCATGCAGCTGGGTGTCCGGTTCGAGTTCTAGCACTTGTCACTGTTCCTTTAGTCGAAGGGGCGTCATCCCATGGGGTGACGCCCCTTTTCTTTTCAGGTTCTGATTATCTCGGGTTTGCGTTATTCGCCCTGAAGCCGTATGGCAACCTTGACCGGTCCGGCTAGCCGTTTATCCGTTTTCGATTTGGCGTAGGAAGAGGCGAGTTCCTTCTCCCGGTCCGATTTCCATATCATGGCCCTCATGGATGCGGAATTGGAGAGGATGGAGCGCAGGAAATAATCGGAGCCGTAGCGGTGGAAGATGATGCTGTTGTCCGGATTGTTCTGGACATTGCCGGGCAGAGACATGACGATGGCGAATTCCGGGCCGTCCTGGCGCTGGATCTTGTAGGCGCGGCCGTTGTTCATGGTAGTGATGAAATAGCTTCCTGCCGGCAGTACCTGATCGGCAGCGTAAAATTCGAAGGGGATTTTGGCCCTCAATCTGGAACTGGAGAAGGCCATCAGGCCGGCAGCGGACAGCAGGGCAATCAGGCAGATGCAAACCGAAAGGCGAAAGAATGGTGATTTCATAACCGACTCCTTTTGTAAAAAGGCACGATCTTTCCGGTATGCGTCAGATCGTCCGTATGGTTCGTTGTTTTTCATTGCTAACATTTCTGTTTCCTACTACAGTCAGTTATACGGAAATTTTCCGCAGATTGCCGGTCGTTTGTGATCAACCTCGCCTGGGATGCCGTGAACCGCTCCAGGAGCCGGATTAGACGGAAGAGCGGGGCGGCGAATGTTACGCCGGCCGTAGGGGCACCCTCTTGCGGGTGTCCCCGGGGAAGAACGGAAAAATGGAAGGAACGGAAAAAACGGAATGGGTGAAGTGGACGTGGTGGACGATGTGGACGGAGACGAGTCGAATGAAAAAAAGGCGGAAGCACCCCGCAGGATACCTTCCGCCCCTGGTATTCCAACTTCCAACTTCAAACTACTGACTACTGACCGCTGGATTCTGGCTACTGACTACTGGATTCTGGATTCTGACTTCTGGCTCCTGTCCTCTACAGTTCCACGCTGCTACCGCTTTTTTTCTTCGCTTTAGGCTCAGGCTCCGGGAGTTGTGCCTTCAAGGTCTGCGGCTTCTGGTCGCGCAGGATCTTGATGTCGAAAGCCTTGCCTTCATTGCGATTCAGTGCCTTTACGATATCGTCGGTGTCGGCTACCGGGGTACCGTCGATTGCAAGGATGATGTCACCGGCCGACAGTCCGGCCTTGGCGGCCACGGAATCCTTGGCCACCTCGGTGACCAGCACTCCGCCATCTTTGACACCAAATTTGGCCGCCAGCTGATCGGTCAGGGGCAGGGTGCCGATTCCCAGTCGTGGCTTCTGTGTCGTCCAGGAAAAGGACTTGCCCGGTAGTCGCTTCAGATAGAATTCGTCCGGGGAGGACCTGTGTTCCCACTGGGGTAGATCCTGCACTTCGGGCAGTTTTCGCAGGAGATCGCTCTTCAGGGTATCGGCTCTCTTTCCGACCTTGACCTGCAGATCGACCTTCTTCTTCTGCCGCAGGACCGTGATGGAGATGGTCCTGCCTGCCGGAGTTTCATTCACCAGGCGACGGAACTGGGCCGCGCTGAGGACCGGCGTTCCGGAAAAGGACACAACTATGTCCTCCGCCAGCAGGCCCGCATCCGCAGCGGGACTTCCTTTTTCCACTTTGCGGATCAGCACACCCTCCTCTTTCGACAAGCCGTATGGCTCGAGATCGGAAGAGGAGATGTCGGCCAGCTCCACGCCAAGAAAGCCTCCGCCGGCCAGGGAGTCCGAGAGGCTGCGCAGGACCAACCCTTCCGGGCCGTCTTGGGCGAAAATCTCAATCGCTTTGCTCTTCTGTTCCTCCGCTGCCAGGAGCTTGTAGCCGTAGGTGAAGAAGGAAAGCACAAGAATGGCGGTCGTAGCGAAATACAACCACCGGTAATTTCTCTGCATCATAGTGTTACTCCTTACGCTTAAAATGGATCGGAAATAACGGATCGCGATCGCCTTTCCTGATAGACTCCCACGTAAAACGAGATATTAGGTTCCGGCAAATTGCCGGGGCATGTATGACGAAGCGGTAAAAAGTCGGTTTTTTGTTCTTCTGTGTTTATTCCGTATTGATTCGAAAGATTTTGCCGGCAGGCTGCCGGCGCTCCCAGGATTTTTTACCGCTTCGTCATGTATAATGCATGAGCGGAAATTTCACCCGGACTTTCTTTCGAATAAAGTCCGACTCCCTAAGGTAGGATATGCGAATGCCGGAAGAGATTATCGAGTTCGATGAAAAGCAGTGCATCGAACAATTGAAACAGGGAAATAAGGAAGCCCTGGAACCTCTGGTGCATGTTTATAAAAAGAGGGCCTATAACATAGCCCTTGGTTTTGTTCGTAATCCGGAAGATGCTATGGAGATATCGCAACTGGCGTTTATCAAGGTATACCGTTCCATCGGCTGTTTCGATAGCGAGAGGGCGTTTTTCCCCTGGTTCTACCAGATCATCCGGAATACGTGCCTGAACTTTATCGCCAGGAAAAAGAAGATGCAGGAAGAGGCTTTGGAAGAAATGACCGGACAGGATTTCCATCCGGTCTTTTCCATCTCCCGCAATCCGGAAGAGGATTACCGGGCTGCCGAGCTGCAGGAAATCCTGGCGGAGGCCATACGCAGACTGAAACCGAAGGAGAGGGAGATCATCCTCATGCAGCATTTTCACCAGATGTCGTATGCGGAAATTGCCGAATCGCTGGACATACCGATCGGGACCGTCATGTCCAGACTTTATCAAGCCAGGTCCTCTCTCCGGGAGTCTCTGGAAAAGCATTGTCATTTGGGGGGAGTTCATGACCTGTGAAGAATTCCGTTTGTTGATGACCGCCCAGCTGGATGGGGAACTGGGGCCGGAAGACACCGTACGCCTGGAGGACCACCGGAGGCAGTGTCCGTCCTGTAAGGAAGAGATGGAAGCCCACCGCCAGCTGAAGGCATTGACGGATCAGCTGCACTTCCGCCAGCCGGAAGAGGGTGCCTGGCAGACCTACTGGGCGAACATATATAACCGGCTGGAGCGAAGGATGGGCTGGCTCTTTCTGATCATAGGGCTGTCCCTGTTGGCCGGATATTCCGTTTTATCCCTGCTGGAAATCCTCGTTTTACAGCAGACCATCGCCTGGCCTCTGCGGTTGGGATGCCTTCTGGCGCTGGCCGGGCTGTTTATCCTGTTTCTTTCCGTTTTACGGGAACGTTTCTTTCTACGCAAGACGGACCGCTATGAAGGAATATTACGATGATCGTGGTGACGACCAATGATGTGCCGGGGAAAAAGATCCTGGAAATTTTCGGAGTGGCCCGGGGCAGTACCATACGCTGTAAAGCGATCGGCGAAGACTTGCTCGCCACCCTGCGCAACCTCACGGGAGGAGAAATCACTGAATACACTTCGATGATAGCCGAGGCCAGGGAACAGGCATTCGACCGTATGGTGGAGCATGCGGAAAAGATGGGGGCCAATGCCGTCGTGGCCATGCGTTTTTCCACCACGGAGGTGGTCCAGGGCGCCGCCGAGATACTGGCCTACGGTACTGCGGTTCGCGTAGAATAAAAAAATTTTAGTGATTTTGAAACTTTCCTCAAAAAAACCAATCATCATGCATGAAAGGCCTATTCGTTGCCCGCTTGATTGACGAACGAAAATACGTGGCAAGTGAATCTATAGAAACACTTATCGAGCTGGCAAAAGAAGGGGATGTCGATGCCTTTCAAAGGGTTTACGGGTTTTTCGTGCGTCGACTGTTTTCCTTTGTCCAGCGGATGCTGAATTCGCCGGCGGAGGCGGAGGAGGTAGTTCAGGAGACCTTCATAACGGTCTTTCAAAAACTTTCCTCTCTGAACGATGTCAGGAAATTCGAGCCATGGCTTTTCCGGATTGCACGTAACCTGGTCTACATGCGCTATCGACAGCGTTCCAACGAGCCATCCTCGTTTGAAACCGAGGAGGATCTCGAAGAACAGCTGGAGTCGGTGGCAACAGCCAGGGCCTCTCCGGAAGAGGAGGTTATGGAAGGGGAACGGAGAAGAGAAGCGGAAAAGGCCATTCGGGCGCTTCCGGACAAGATGAGAGACATCTTCCTCCTATCCGTTTTTCATGGTTTTTCTTATCAACAGATCGGGGAGATAACAGGCAGGTCTCTGGCAGCGGTGAAATCGGATTTACACCGTGCCCGTCTTATAGTAAGAGAATATCTAAACGAGCGTTTTCAGTACGATCTAAAGAACGAAGATGAAATGTAGCGATTTTCGCCAGGATATTTCAGCCTTTCTGGACCAGGAGCTGAAGGAATACCAGAAGCAGCGCCTGCAGGCCCATATGGACTGCTGCGGTGCCTGCCGTCAGGAATTCCAGAGGATGGAGGAAGAACGGCAATGGTGGGAATCCCTCTCCCAGGAAACGAGTCCATCCCGGGATTTATGGCCACAGATAGAGCAGGGCATCCGGCAACACATCCGTTCTTCCCGGGAAAAATCGTGGAGAAACCGGCTCCATGACTTCTTTTTTCCCGACTTTGCCCTCTCCTGGTCGAGGTCCCTGGCAACAGCCGGGATCCTGGGCGGGCTGCTTTTATGCCTCTACGCCGGCTCTATTTTTTATCATCCATCCTCCCATGACGATCCGGTCGTACAGACGATGATGAAAGACTATATACAATGGAGGCAGCACCAGCTGGAAACGCTTGGCTCCTCCCATGGAAATACTAAGAATGTCCGTGAGTTGAAAGCCTCCAATCCGTTTTATGTTCCGGTTTCCCCAACCGAAAAGGCCAATCCGTTCATCATAGGCTGAGTATGAAAACATCCTCCCCCCGGATCTTCGGTCTCTCCTCAATCGTCTGCATCACGGTAATTCTGTCGGGCCTCTTTTCGGCCGTTCTGCCGGCGCAGGTTGCGGATGCCGATCAGAAGATGGGGATTGCCAAATCGCAGCATGAGATCATACTCCTTCTTATCAAAGAGAATCGTTTGACGGAAATCCAGCCGGAGCTGGACAAAATCTTCAATCTGCACCTGCCGACCCAGTTCGAAGAGCGGATCATAAGCTCCATGCTCATCATTTCAGAGGCATACCTCCAGAATCAGCGTTTCGATCTGTGCCTGCGCATGCTGGAGCGGGGTGTCGTCGAACTGCAACTTGGGCGCAGCAAGGCCAAGTTGTTCCAGGAAATGGGATATGTTTACAAGGTCCAGGGTGACGACAAAAAGGCCATGGACTGTTTCCGCAAAGCCCAGCAATGGGCCGAAACCACTCCGTAAAAACCTTCTCGCCCCAGACATCCCGGGCCGGCGAAAATCCACCGGGAGCGCCGCACCCCAGTGCGGCAAGGTGCCAACAAGAATCCCCCTGGGAGCGCCGGCGTCCCGCCGGCAACAGCAATGGAATCAACATGAAATCAACGAAGAGAAAAGGAACCAAGACGGTTTTCGGGGCGATAAACTTGGACGATCTCGTAAAAATCCTGTCATAGAATATTTTATAGCAGTTGTAGGGGCACGGCGTGCCGTGACCTATCGCGAAAATCCGACATATCGCCGGCATACTGTTGAATCCGGTCAGATAAGAATCGGAAAAGGATGGGCCAAAGGCGCCGTATCGTAAAGGTGAGGGTGGCAGGGGGGCGCGTATGGGCGATAAAATGACGGGGCCGGCAGGGCACGGCACGCCGTGCCCCTACGCGATTCATTTGTGTGGAACGAGAGATTGAGGTGGGGGATGCAGAGTGGTAGGAAAAAGCAACTTTTTAAATCCTAATACCACGTAAGTCAGGGGCACGGCACGCCGTGCCCCTACTCTGTAATTGTAGAAATGATTGAAAAAGTCACTTTTTGCCGCTTCGTCAATCCTGAAGGGGTTGCAAAAAATCGCTTTCAGGCGGTGTTGCCTAAACAGATTGGTACTTTTTGAGTTTGTGCTGCGTGAACGCGGAACTACGAACCTTTGATTTTTCCCGACGTCATCAGGTATAGTTGAGACGGCTTTTTCGTTTGACCGGCGACTTTATTATGATCATCGAAGCTACTGCCCCTGTCGCCCTGCAACTGGCAGGCAACGGACTCGATATATACCCGATTCATGTCTTCGAAGACGGTTGCATGACCCTCTCCTTAGCCATGGACCTGCGCAGCAACATACGGCTGCGGTCCAACGGAAACGACCGTCGTATACGTATCTACTCGGAAGATCTCAAGGTAAAGTGCATCGCCGAATCCCTGGAGGACCTCCCCACCAGCGGACCGTTGCGTCTGATTCAGCGGACGTTGAAGTTTTATTCCCTGCCTCAAGGACTGGACATTGTCGTGCGCGGTGGAGTTTCCGAAGACACCGGGATTGCTTCTGCTCCCTCCGTTCTGATGGCCTTGAGTTCGGCCCTCAACCAGCTCACTGGTTCCGGCTACACCCAGGCTGATATGATTAAGATCGGAGCTCTGCTGGAGATGCAATCTGAGGAACGATTGACCGGGCGGTCTCCCTATTATTCTTCAACCTATGGTGGAATCCAGTGTGTCTGGTTCGGAATGGATTCCGCTCGCCTGGAAAAGATCGAACCCGATCCCGTTTTTCTGCATGAACTCCAGGAATCCTTGACGCTGGCATCTCTCGGACCTTCTTCTCCGGTCGGTCACACGGAATGGGAAATTCTCAAACACTATATGGATCGGCAGGAAGAGGCCCATCGATTCATCAAGGAAAACTTGAAAATTGTCCATTCCATGAGGAAAGCGTTTATCGATCAAAATTTAAAGGAAATCGCAAATCTGATGGATGAAGGGTGTGGAAATCCCCGTTTCAGGAATGCCGAGGAAACGAATCCTGCTTCCAAACGGATTGCCGAAGAGTTGAGATCTGCCGGGGCCATGGCTTTGAAAACTTATGGGACAGGCTGGGCGGGTTGTCTGTTGATCATGCATCCGCCCGGTAAAAAAGACGCAGTACGCTGCGTCCTTGCGAATCGACAAATCCCTTTCCTTCCTTTCTCCCTGGACACGGAAGGTCCCAGGATACGGCAATCCGCCAATTAGCGAAATGAAAGCCATCGGAGAAAGTTCCATCGGGGCCTCATGGTGACCAGCAAGAAGGAGAAACTTCTCAAAAAGACGGCCGGACCGCGGTTAGGAGCCCATGTATCCATCGCCGGGGGGCTGGCAAAGGCTTATGATCGCGCAAAGTCGATCGGTTGCGAATCCATGCAGATCTTTACCCGCAACCAGACACAGTGGCGTGCGCGTCCGATGGAGGCAGGGGAAATAGCAGGCTTTCTCCAGGCGGGACCGGCCGATCAAATCCGACCTGTCCTGGTTCATGATTCCTACCTGATCAATCTGGCGAGTCCCGATGAGGAGTTGAGGCAGAAATCCTGTGACTCCTTCCTGGAAGAGATGAATCGGGCGGAAGCGCTCCGAATACCCTACCTCGTTTTTCATCCCGGATCCCATACCGGATCGGGGGAGACGGATGGCCTGCAAAGGATAACGGAGGCCCTGAATCTGCTGATCGAAAAGACGCCGGATTTCCATCTGCGTCTGCTGGTCGAGAGTACCGCCGGACAAGGGTCTTCTCTCGGATATCGTTTTGAACATCTGGCCTGGATCCTCGATCGTATCGAACATAAGGAGCGCATCGGGGTCTGCCTGGATACCTGCCACATCTTCGCTGCCGGCTATGAGATTCGGACGCCGTCCGGTTACAGGAAAACCATGGATGCGTTCGATGCGATCGTCGGCATCCCCAACCTGTTTGCCTTCCATCTGAACGATTGCCGCAAGGAACTGGGAAGCCGGGTGGACCGGCATGCGCATATCGGCGAGGGGCAGATCGGGCCGGACGGCTTTCGACTCCTGGTCAACGATCCGCGCCTCCGTCACCTTCCCATGATACTGGAAACCCCCGGGGAAGAAGAGGATTTTCGCCGTAATCTGAGCCTCCTGAGATCGCTCATCCAATGACCCCCGATGTGGCGAGCCTAAAACCTTTTCCGATTAGAAACCGATGAGTGCTACAGACCTGAGACGATGTATCTCCCTTCACGGAGCGGTGCAAGGGACCGGTTTCCGGCCGTTTCTCTACCGGCTGGCCACGGAGATCGGTCTGAACGGCTGGGTATGCAACACGGCCTTCGGCCTGATAACCGAGGTGGAGGGTTTGCCGGTTCAGGTCGAAGAATTCTCCTCCCGTCTGGAGTCGGAGAAACCGGCCATGGCCATGATCGCCGGCATGGAATGGGAGGATTTGCCCGCAAATGGGTTACAAGGTTTTCATATACGCGAAAGTCAGGATGGGCCCAAGGCAGCTTTTATCCTTCCAGATCTGGCAATTTGCCCGGAATGCCGAAAGGAAATCCTTACGCCAGGCTACAGACGTTACCATTACCCTTTCACAAACTGTACGCAATGTGGCCCACGTTATACTATTTTAAATGCATTGCCCTATGATCGACCCAATACGACGATGCGGTCATTCGAGCTGTGTCCGCAATGCCGGGCCGAGTATCTGGATCCCGAGGACCGCAGGTTTCATGCCCAGCCGATAGCCTGTCCGGTATGCGGCCCCCACCTCACCCTCTGGGATGAAAAGGGGCGATCGCTGGCCGAAAGAGAGGAGGCCCTTTCGAGGATACAGAAACTTCTGGCGGAGGGCCATATCATAGCCTTGAAGGGGATCGGCGGATTCCAGCTGCTTGTGGATGCCTGCAATCCGACGGCGGTGGAAAGGCTGCGCCTGCGGAAAAGAAGGGAAGCCAAGCCCTTTGCGGTCATGTATCCGAACCTGTCCATGGTCAGACGCCACTGCCGAATCGGCGAACTGGAAACCCGTATTTTAGAAGGACCTGCAGCCCCGATTCTCCTCCTGTCTCGTCTGAGTGGGACCGGCGATGCCAGGGAACCGGCCTCGGTAGTGGCACCCGACAACCCTTATCTGGGGGTGATGTTGCCATACTCTCCACTGCATGAATTGATCCTGCGGGACTGGGACGGGCCGCTGGTGGCCACCAGCGGCAACATCTCCGACGAGCCGATGTGTATCGACGAGAGCGAGGCTCTGGATCGTCTTTCCGGCATCGCCGACTATTTTCTGATACATAATCGTCCGATCGTCCGGCCGGTGGACGATTCCATCGTAAGGGTTCTGCACGGACAACAACAGATCCTCAGGAGAGCCCGCGGCTATAGCCCCCTGCCGATTACCATACGGGAAAATTCGCCAGCGTACCTTGCCGTCGGCGGTCATCTGAAGAACGCCATTGCCTTATCCCGGGGGCGTCATGTTTTTATCAGCCAGCATATCGGTGACCTGGAGACCACGGCGGCCGATCGTGTTTTCCGTCATTCCGTCGATTCCCTATGCCGTATATACCAGGTACGACCGCAGCAGGTACTATGCGATGCCCATCCGGATTATCTTTCTACCCGCTATGCGGTGGATTCCGGGCTACCGTGCCGGAGTGTCCAGCACCATGCGGCCCATGCCTTGAGTGTGATCGCCGAACAGGGCCTGGAGCCTCCCGTGCTGGCGGTGGTGTGGGACGGGACCGGCTACGGACCGGACCAGACGGTCTGGGGCGGGGAATGGTTCCTCTATCGGGAAGGGCAGTTACGGCATGTGGCCCGACTTCGGCAATTTTCCCTGCCAGGGAGCGAGAGGGCCGTTCGCGAGGCGTACTGTGCCGCCATCGGACTGCTCTGGGAATATTTTGAGGGGCACTCCGATGCCTTGGACAGCCTCGCCTGGACCAGGCAGTTTGCCGAGTCCGAAAGAAATCTGCTTTACTCCATGCTGCGGACCGGAAGGCATTGCCCTCGTACCAGCAGCATCGGCCGTCTTTTCGACGCAGTCGCCTCTCTCATGAATTTGAGGCATCGGAATCGCTTCGAGGGAGATGCCGCCATGAGCCTGGAATTCGAATGCCGATCGATATCGACACAGGATTCCTATGAGCTCTTGTGGAGGCAAGTGGATGGCAGGTCTGGAGAAGCCTCCGATCGACCTTTCTGGGAAGCGGACTGGAGCCCCATGCTGGGATCTTTATTGGAGGACATCCGTCGGGGAGAATCCCCGCCTCTGATGGCGACCAAGTTTCATAATGCCCTGGTACAATGTATCGTTTCCTTCGCCGGTCGGATGCAGATACGGCGTGTGCTCGTTTCCGGCGGCTGTTTTCAGAACCGTCTGCTCATGGAGAAGCTTGCCCCCGCCCTGTCCGGCGAGCATGAGCTCGCTTTTCCGCAGAAGGTTCCTCCCAACGATGGCGGGATCGCCCTGGGACAGATCTACGCCGCGGTGAAAGATATTGTTCTATTATAATAGTAAGTGAGGTTTCGTTTATGTGTCTGGCTTTACCGGGAAAGATAGAGAATATCGAGGGCGAAGACCCTCTGGAACGTACGGCCAAGGTCAGTTTTGGCGGGGTGAAGAAGGAGGTCTATCTGGCCTATGTGCCCGAGGCCCAGGTGGGGGATTATGTGATCGTCCACGCCGGTTTTGCCATCAGCCGGCTGGATGAAGAGGAGGCGAGGCAGACGCTGGAGGATTTTCGTCAGATAGCCGAACTGGCTCCAGAGGAGGAATTCCGTGAAATACCTGGATGAGTATCGCAATCTGCCGCATGTGCCGGAATACACCGAGGCCTTGAAGCGGTCCTGCTCCAGGGAGTGGACCATCATGGAGGTCTGTGGAGGGCAGACCCATTCCATCCTTCGTTTCGGGCTCGACGAACTTCTTTCGCACAGAATCACCCTGCTGCATGGACCGGGATGTCCGGTCTGCGTGACTTCCCTGGAACTCATCGATCTGGCCTGCCGGATCGCGGCGCGTAAGGACACCATTCTCTGTTCCTTCGGGGACATGATGAGGGTTCCGGGTAGTGAAGAGAGCCTCCTCGCCGTCAAAGCCAGGGGAGGGGACGTTCGCATTGTCTATTCGCCCATGGATGCACTGCTCCTGGCAGAGCAACTGCCGCAGCGGAAGGTGGTCTTCTTTGCCGTCGGATTCGAAACCACGGCCCCTGCCAATGCCATGGCGGTCTTTCAGGCCAGGAGAAAGGGTGTAAGCAATTTTTCCATGCTTTCCGCTCACGTCCGCGTCCCCCCGGCCTTGCGGGCCATCCTGTCATCCGACGATTGCCGGGTCAACGGTTTCCTGGCCGCAGGACATGTCTGCGCCGTTATGGGTTATACGGAATATGAACCGATCGCCGCCGAGTTCGGTGTTCCCATCGTCGTCACCGGATTCGAACCGGTAGACCTTCTGCAGGGGATCCTCCACTGCGTGCGGCAGTTGGAGAAAGGGCAAGCGGTCGTGGAAAATCAATATCCGCGGGCCGTCGGACGGGAAGGTAACCTGGAGGCACAGAAGATCATGAAGCAGGTCTTCCTGGTCGCCGATCGTTCCTGGCGAGGGATTGGAATCATACCGGAGAGCGGACTGAACCTGCGGCCGGAGTACTCCGAATATGATGCCTCGAAGATTTTTGGTCTTGAGGAAGTTCGGCCGGCCGGCAATACGTTCTGTCTCAGCGGCCAGGTTCTGCAGGGGCATATCAAACCGGATCAGTGTCCTTATTTCTCAACCCGTTGTACGCCGGAAAATCCGATGGGGGCCACCATGGTCTCTTCGGAGGGGGCCTGCGCCGCCTATTATCGATACCGACCGCAATCTGCCGGAGTAACCTATGGATCCCAACAGGAATCCTGAAAACCATTGGATGGATTGACATCACTTTTTGAACCGTCATAGTCATGAGTCGTTTCCAGCCCAGTCAACTTCTCGGATTGGTGTTGCTGTTAGCCCTACTTCTGCTTGCAGCCCTGATCCGCTCGCTGTTTTCATGAAAAAGCCGCTTTTGCTGATCCTTGTCGGTCCTACCGGGTCCGGTAAATCGGTCCTGAGCCTTTTCCTGGCAAAGCGTTTTCAGGGGGAAGTGATCAATTGCGATTCCATGCAATTGTACCGGGGCGTGGACATCGGTACAGGGAAACTGACTCCGGAGGAACAAGGAGATATCCCGCATCACCTTCTGGATATTGTCGAACCCGATGAAAAATTCTCGGTTGGAGACTACATACAGAGGGTTCGTGCCCTGTTACCGGAAATCTCTCGAAGGAATCGCCTGCCGATTCTGACCGGAGGGACCGGGCTTTACCTGAAAGCCTTGCTGCATGGACTCTTCGAGGGTCCTCCAGGTAACGAGGCCATCAGGCGAAGACTACATCGGATGGCCGATGCGCAGAGATTAGGCAGGCTGTATTCCTGGCTCGCTCGAGTCGATCCGGAATCCGGAGCCAGGATTATGCCTCGAGACCGATTGCGCATCGTGCGGGCCCTGGAGGTCTATCTGCTAACGGGAATCCCCCTCAGCGACCATTTTAAAAAGGCTCATAGACCGCTGGAGGGATACTCTCCCCTTTGGATCGGGCTCGATCCGTCCAGGCAGGAGTTGTACCGGCGAATCGAGGAACGGGTGGGGAAGATGCTGGCTGCCGGCTGGGTGGAGGAAGTACAGGGTCTTCTGGCGCAGGGAGTCCGGCCCGATTGTCAGGCGTTTTCCGCCTTGGGATACCGGAGGATCGTCGAGTATCTGGAAAGGAAGATCTCCATGGAACAGATGGTGGAGCAGATACAGATCGCTACCCGGCAGTATGCCAAGCGGCAATGGACATGGTTTCGAGCCAATGCGGATGTGCATTGGCTTGCCGGTTTCGGCGATCAGGAGGCCATCCGCAATTCCGCCGTTGACCTGATAGACGCAGCGTTATAGAGGTACGACATGCAGTGTCCGGCAGGAGCCCACGATAAGCATAGAATATTGTATCAGCCTTTGGAGGGGCACGGCGCGCCGTGCCCAAAGGGAGTCACCACCTTACGAGATTCCCCTGGGGACATCCGTTTTCAGGCCCTTCCAATGAGTATGAGGTCGCAATAAATGTCGGGAGCGCCGGCATCTTGCCGGTAAAAGCACTGGAATCAGCAGGAAATTTTCGAAAAAAATTCACAATGTATCTTTTTCGGCGGATTTGCCTTCTATGAGGAAGAGGTAAATAGTCGAAAATCATTATGTGTAGTTTTTCCAGATGCCCATAGGACACACGATTGAATCACAGACAAGAATGTCTGTGCCACTTTTGCTGATTATTTTTCGCCTTATGGGCGGTGCCGCGTAAATACAGGTTTTCATGGATCCATGGGATGCCGCGTAAACGCGGAACTACCAACCTCCTGACTTTTCGCGAGACCGTCGAATTTCTTCCATTTAAGTTCGAAAGCGGGCGCCTATTTTCCTCCCGACAAGGCGGCAAAAATGTGGGTGAGATGGCCGTTCTCCATCCCTGTTATCTCATTAGGATGTTGCTTGTTTACCTGATTGCCCGAAGAAGGTATTTACAGATCGGGAGAACGATTTTCCTCTGTTTATCCTTCGCTATGCTTTTTCGGCAGAAGCCATTGTACCAGTATCCATGCCGCCACATAGGAGAAAGCGGACAGAACAAAAAGAGACCAGTAGCTGCCGGTGGCATCCAGTACCCAGCCGGCGAAACCGGCCATGAAGATGGCGCCGAGGGCACCGGCCATGGTCCCGATACCGGTGACTGAAGCCACGGCGTTCTTGGGAAATGAGTCCGACACCAGGGAGAATAGATTGGTCATCCATCCCGAATGACCGGCAGTGGCCAGGCCGATCAGTAGGACCGCAAGCCATATGTCCGGTGTGATGGCGGCGATGAGTACCGGTACCGGAAGCAGGGCGCAGATCAGCATGACCGTCTTCCGTGCCCGGCGTACGCTCATGCCCCGGCAGGCCAGCCGTTTGGTAAGCCAGCCGGCCCCGATGCTGCCCAGAATGGTGATGGAGTATATGATGACCAGCGGCAGGCCGAGCTGGGTCAGCTTTACCCCATGCTTGTCATGCAGGAATTTGGGCAGCCAGAATAGAAAGAACCACCATATCGGATCGCTCAGCAGTTTACCGAAAAAGAAAGCCCAGGTAGTGCGATAGCGAAAAAGCTTCGTGAACGGCATAGGCTGGTCTGTTGGAATGTTCTGGAGGTCGGGTCCGGCATCCGGATGGTCCGCAGGGGTACGATACAGGACCAGCCATGCACCTCCCCAGAGAACGCCCAAAAGGGCCAGTACCATGCAGGTCAGCAGCCAGCCGCTGTTGGTATAAAGGAAAAGAATGGCCAACGGCGCGAGGATCGGACCGACCATGGAACCGCTGTTGAAGATACCGGTGGCGAAAGCCCGTTCCTCTTTGGGAAACCACTCGGCCGTGGCCTTGATGGCACAGGGAAAGCAGCCGGCCTGGGTCAAACCGAGAGCAAAACGTACTGCTATAAAGGCCGTGACGGACACAGCCCAGCCGTGGGCCGCGGTCATCAGGCTCCAAAGTACGATAAACAGGGTGAAACCGAAACGGTTACCCAGCCTGTCGATCAGCCGGCCGGCGATCAATACACCGGCGGCATAGGCGAACTGGTAAGCGGCCACGATATGGCCATAATCGGTCTCCGACCAGCCATAATCCTGCGTCAGCTGGGGGGCCAGGATGGAAAGCAGCTGGCGGTCCATGTAAAGGATGGTGACGGCGAGAAAAAGAAGGGCACAGACAATCCACTTGAAACCGTCGGCGAAACGAGGATCGGGAGATTGGTTCATTCTGTTTTTATTTTATGAATGCAGTGGTTTTTGGGAAGAAGCCGATGCGACGAGACAATTCTGCAGTATTCGAAGTCGGGTGTCAATAAGGTCCATCCGGAGGAAGTTACTACGGGTAGGGTCTTTTCTTTGACATCCTGCGGCGGGAAACCATATACTCGTCAACAAGAATTGGGAGGATACACTATGTACCGACGTGATTTTCTCGACTGGTCGTTAGCCGGAACTTTTGCCTTCGAAGAGAGTTCACCTTCGGCAACCAGGCAAAAAGTCCAACAGGCTCCGGAAAGAGGCACTGCGAAGGAAGTGGTCATCGAGAGGGACCTGAGCGGCAAACCCCACGCCGGAAAAGTCCTGGCGGTGATCGAACCCCACTCCGACGACACATCCATTTTCTGCAGCGGAACCGTGGCCAAACTGATACACGAGGGTTATACCGGTTATCTGATCCGCATCAGCAACGATGAAAAATGCGGTCCGGGAACGGCGGGAGAGGCCGTACTGGGAAACGAAAAGGATTCGCAAAATATTGCCCGCATCCTCGGACTGCGGAAGGTCTTCTTTTTCGGCTATCGTAATCATCGCCTGGATGGGATCTCCCCTTTGGAGATCAGAGGGCGTCTGATCTTCCTTTTCCGCCTGTTGAAGATCGATACCGTCCTCTCTTTCGATCCCTGGGGGCATTACGAGGAAAATCCGGACCACTACGTCACCGCCCAGGCGGTGGAATCGGCCTGCTGGATGGCCGGCATGGATAAAGATTATCCCGAGCATCTCGATGCCGGCATCGCACCCCACAGCGTCAAAGAAAGATACTATTATGCCCGCGGACCTCAGCTGATCAACCGCATCGTGGATATAAGCTCCCATATCGACAAAAAGATCGCGGCCAACATCGCCAACAAGACCCAGGGACCGGCCGGAGATGCCGGTGCCAGACTGCGGGCGCGATTGGCCGCGCAAAACCTGCGGCTGCCCATCCTGGGCGACGACGATGAAACCGCCAATGTACAGTATGTACGCCACTTCCTGCTGAAAGACGATGAAGAGCTGGGGAAGCCATATGGGCTGCGCTATGCCGAGGCATTTCACTATGTGGATCAACGGACGCCGGGTTCATCGGCCTTGAGCGAGTACATCCAAAAAAATGCCGTCCCCCTCAAGTAAGGGCGACCCTTGCGGTTGCCTGTTCTTGTGGTCTTTTCGTAAGTTCCGTATTGATTCCATTGCTTTTGCCGGCGGGACGCCGGCGGTATCAGGGCTTTTTACCGCCTCAAGTAGGATGCCCTCGAAAAAAAAAGCATCCCATAGAATATTGTATCAGCCGTCGGGGCACGGCGTGCCGTGCCCGAAGGCAACCCCCATCCTACGGTCGCCAGGGCACGGCACGCCGTGCCCCTACTCCAAAATTTTTGGAGTGAATATAGAAATCATTGAAAAGCGATCATGATAGAAAAGCGGATCGTATTTTTAGCCCCGCCTTTAGGCGGTGCTGCCGTAACCGGAATGGTTCTTTTTGAGTTTGTGCCGCGTAAACGCGGGACTACCAACCTCCTGCTTGATACCCCGTTAAAAGGTAGGGGCGACCCTTGCGGTCGCCCTGCTTGCGGTCGCCCTGTTCTGGTAGGTTTGTCAATCCTCGGCGTAGCCGTGGGCCTTGGCTCCCCACATCAACAGGAAAATGCCC
>CAZTVS010000085.1:17793-20611 GCA_964617125.1 uncultured Acidobacteriota bacterium | reverse complement strand
ATCGGCGATAAGCATGTACCCTGGGTCCACAATGTCCGTAACACCGATGGGGTGGCAGCAATAGACGATGAGGATTGTCTGCGTCTCTTCCGTCTTTTCAACGAGCCGGAAGGGAAAGAGTTCCTTTTCGGCCAGGGGATCTCTTCTACAACGTGTGAACACCTTTCCCTGTTGGGTATTTCGGGTATCTGCAACCTCCTGGCGGCTATCAAGACAGCAAAATATTACGGTCTGGGAGAAAAGGACGTTCTAGTTACCGTCTTCACCGATTCGGCGGACTTATACCATTCCCGCCTGCGGGAGATGACGGACGAGCAGGGTGTCTATCATCGGGAACAGGCGCTCAGAGACAGGGAAGGTCCGATCCTGCATCAGGGGATCGATTATTTCAAGGAGTGGAACCTCCCCGATCGCCGGGCTGTCCATAATCTAAAATACTATACCTGGGTGGAACAACAGGGAAAGACGTACGCGGAAATCCAGGCGCAATGGGAACCGGAGTACTGGAGAACACGATTTCAGGAAGAGGTGGTCCTGTTCGATCAACTGATAGGTGAATTCAATGGATTGTGATAACATAGAAAGTTAAGCGAGCAGGTAAAGGAATCCAATGGCAACGCCGGCCTCAACCTCTTTATCCCGGGTAGGTGCAGTCACTCCGTCGGGGGTTGCGCAAAGCTATGCCAACCAGACTTACTCTTCCACCTCCCAAGGTTTCCCGAATGCGAGCTATACATCCAATGCCGATATGGTGACTATTTCCAATTCGGGCCAGGCCCGGTCCCTCTATCAGCAAGGTCGGAGCCTTGAGCAAATCGCCGTGCAGTTGGGATTGGATTTAGAGACGGTAAGGCAGTTTGTCAGCCGGCTGACCGAGTCCGTTACCACACAGGCGGAACGCTCCATCGAAAGCATGAACAACCTTGTCGAGTCGGCCAATCCCGGACCGAGTGTGGAATCTTTGATCGGTTATGTGGGTTACGGGTCGAAAACTACGACACAGAATACACCCAAAGTATACAGTGGACTTGCCTGATTCGGGACCCAATCGGCCATCTGCCCGGGGACATCATTCCCGGAAGGCCATCCGGTGAGCGAAAAATATCTGCTATTCCTCTTTTTCGATCATGATTACCCTTCGAGTCAAGGATCCGAGGAAGGAAACAAAAGAATGGATATTTCCTGACGACCAGCCGGTCATCCATCTGGGGCGTTCCATGAAGAATGACGTTCCGGTTTCCGACGATACCCTCTCCCGTTTTCATGCCGATATCCGGCGCCAGGGAAACCATTATTATTTATATGACCTTGGGAGCTATAACGGGACTTTTCTCAACGAACGTCTGGTCAGCGAACCGGTAAGAATACAATCCGAAGACGTGATACTGGCCGGCGAAACGGAAGTCCTTTTCTTGTTGCCTTCCCATCCGGTTTCCCTGGAACCGATATCCACTCCCGCCACCTGCATCGAATTTCAGGAAGAGGCAGATCCGTCTTTCGTCACCTCGGTATTTCCCTCGGATGATCTGGCGTTGCGATGCAAGGAACCCTCCGGAGATTCTGAAGATCAGCAACAGAACGCACATTGTTTATCGGTGTTGAATCAGGCAGCCGGGGCACTGATTACCTTCAAGCCGTTAAATGAACTGCTGGAGCTGATCATGAATCTGGTCTTCGATGCCATTCCGGCCGAGCGTGGGTTTCTCATGCTTCATGAAGAGAAGACCGGACAGCTGGTCCCCCGTGTAGTCTGGGATCGTGTATCGAACAGCAATGCGGCCCATTCCATTCAGATCAGCCGGAGTATCACACGCCGGGTTCTGGAAGAGAAGGCCTCGATCCTGATCACCGATACCCGGTTGGACGACCAGCTCCGTCAGCAGCAGAGCATCATCATGCAGGGTGTTCTATCCGCCATGTGTGCTCCTCTTTGGGAGGAAAACAAAGTCATCGGTTTGATTTACGTCGACTCCCGCCATTCCATGTTGGGTTTTACCAACGATAACCTGAAGGTTTTAACCTCTCTGGCCAACGTTGCCGCCATCAAGATCGAGAATACACGGCTTTTGGAAGCGGCCATGGAAAAGCAGCGCATGGACGAGGAATTGGCCCTGGCCGGCGATATTCAGTCCAGTCTCCTTCCTGAGTCTCCTCCGTCCATACCCGGATACGAATTGACCGGTTTTACCTCCCCGACCTACTGTGTCGGCGGGGATTACTATGATTTCATTCCTCTCCCTTCCGGACGGATAGGTATCGCCATTGGGGATGTTTCCGGAAAAGGCATTTCCGCTTCGCTGTTGATGGCCTCGCTGCGCGCCTCTCTGATCTCCTTGGTGGAACTGCAGCTGCCGATCGCCGAGATGATGGCCAGGCTGAATCATTTTTTGTGTAAAAGCCGAAGTCCGAATCGCTTTGTTACCTTTTTCTATGGAGAACTGGATCCGGTTGGCCATACCTTCCGCTACTGCAATGCCGGGCATAATCCTCCCCAGCTTATATCCCGCAAGGCGGTTTCCTCCGAGGTTCTGTCAACAGGTGGTATCGTACTGGGATTGATGAAGGAACAGTTCTACCAGGAAGCACAGGTGGACTTGCAGGCAGGCGACTGTCTGGTGTTGTATACCGATGGTATCAGCGAGGCGGCCAACGAGCAGGCGGAGGAATTCGGCGTCGAACGTCTGATTTCTGCCATCGGGCAATTCGGATCTTTTCGGCTGCAGGACGTGCAACATCATCTCATCCAGCAGGTGATGCAGTTTCAGGGTAAGGGGCCGCAAGCCGACGATATGACCCTGGTACTCCTGCGTCGTAACGA
>CAZTVS010000085.1:0-17693 GCA_964617125.1 uncultured Acidobacteriota bacterium | reverse complement strand
AGGGTAAGGGGCCGCAAGCCGACGATATGACCCTGGTACTCCTGCGTCGTAACGATGCGGACATGAGCCGGAAAACGGATGCCGAAAAACCAAAATAATATATACGATCGCAGTAGGCTCCTGGTGCAACAAAAGAAATCCTATGCCGCTCTTCGGAGAGCACACCTTGTGTAACTCGATAAGGATATTTCTGTCATGAAACCTGCAGTGATTCATCTCCTTTTCCTCTTTGTTTTCTGGCTGATGCCCCTGAGGATGGCAGGCCAGAGTATAGATTCTGGTTTGAAACAGGGGAAGGATTTTACAGAGCTGTTCGCAATAGCCCATGCAGGATCGGGATGTGCCACACTTCCCGCAGCCACAGGGATGATAGTGCGTGTCTCGACGGCTGCTGAATTGGAGAGTGCAGTCAATGTCGCCGTGGCCGGTACGACCATCCTGGTCGCCGACGGTGTTTATGACCTGAACGGACGATATCTGTGGTTTGATGTCCCGAATGTGACTCTGCGTTCGGCCGGCGGAAATCGCGAGGCGGTGATCCTAGACGGCAACTACCGGACCACCGAGATTGTCACTGTTGCGGCATCCAATGTGACCATTGCCGATGTCACTTTACGAAATGCCGGCACTCATCCCATTCACGTAACCGTTTCCGGCAACGATACGCTGAATACCTTGATCTACAACGTACACCTGATCGATCCGGGGCAACAGGCCATCAAGATCAATCCGAATCTGTCCGAATATCCGAATCGTTTTCCAGATCAGGGACTGATCGCCTGCTCCCGCATGGAGCTGACCGATGCCGGTCGCAGCCAGGTGTGGAAGATCAACGGCAGCTGTTATACCGGCGGGATCGATGCCCATCAGGCCCGCGGCTGGACCATACGCGACAACAGCATAGAAGGTTTCTGGTGCTCCAGCGATCTTTCCGAACATGGTATCCACATGTGGCGCGGTTGCCGCGATACGACCATCGAGAGGAACCGGCTGCATAACAATGCCCGGGGGATTGGCTTGGGGCTGGTGACCGGCAGCGGAGGCCGGACCTACAGCGACACGCCATGTCCGGCCGTCAGCGGGTATGCCGACGATTGGGGCTCCACGGTCCGCAACAATTTCGTTTCAGCCTCTTCCTCCGCCCTGTTTGCTTCCGAATACGGATTTGATTGCGGTATCTGTTTCTGGAATGCCTGTAACGCCAAGGCATGGCACAATACGGTGTTTACGGCCGATACGGCACACACCTTTTCTTCCCTGGAGTGGCGCTTCAGTAACACCAATGCCCAAATCATCAACAACCTGGTCAACCATACCATGCGGCAACGTGACGGCGCCACCGCCAGTCAGTCGGGCAACCTAACCAATGCCCGGGCCGCATGGATGACAAATTCCGGGGCCGGAGATCTACATCTGACTGCAGCTGCGGTGGATGTCATCGACCGGGTGAGTGCCCCCAGCGGAGTGACCGAAGATATCGACGGTCAATCGCGTCCGATCGGTATTGCCTCCGATGTCGGAGCGGACGAATACGGTGTGGAAAAGCCACAATCTGTCCACGACCTGCGAGTGACCGAGGCGGTCATCGGTCCGGGAACCGTCGCCGTCACTCTGCGATGGACGCCGCCGCCCGGAGCGGCATCGGCGGTCCTTCGTTATTCCCCGGCCCCGATCGTGGAATCGAATTGGAGCACCGCTGTCTATCTGACCGGCGTTTCGGCGACCTCTGCCGACCATGTTGCTGTTCTACCGTATATAAGAGGGAAGCTCTACTTCGCCTACAAATCGCAGAACAGCGCCGGTGTCTGGTCCGATCTGTCCAATATCGCCTCCTGGCCGGTCGGAGAACTCTTTTTGCCGGCACAAAAGAGGTAACGGACTTGCTTATTATCCGAACGACAGGGATGGCCGGCGGAACCGACGAAAAAAAACCGCGCGATAGGCGGGATCCGATTTCACGGCGGTCCCGTTATGTTTTCCTCCTGGGAATTCTCCCGTTTTTTCTCTTTCCGCAACCGGTCGCATCCGGCGGAAAGGCGGTTGTAGCGGCAGCGGCGGTGGATGGCGGCTGGAGTTACTGGTACTGGACTCCCTGCTCCAAGGGGTGCAAGGACTATGAAGGGTGGGGAATCCGGAAGCGTATTCGAATTTGCAACAATCCGTCGCCGCAAAACGGAGGGGCGGAATGCCGGCGCGAAGATGGGACGCTCACCGCTCCGGCCGATCGCATGGAAACGGATCAGACGGCCAACTACGGGCGCGGTTCGATCGATTGCGGAAATCCGGTCAGCGGAACGACCTGTTCTTCGGCGGCCCTTGTCGACAGTATCCTGCCTTCCACGCCGCAGAACCTGCAGGCACTCGTGCTTTCCGATACCAAGATACGCCTCCGCTGGGACCTTTCCACCGACAATGTGGCCGTCGTCAAATACCGTATCTATGACCAGCGGGATTTCGTAATTGGCGTTTCCCAGAAAACGTATTACACCCCGTCCGATTTCCAGATCAATACCTATACGGTGGCGCTTCTTGCTCCGGCCACCGCTTATTCCTTTTCCGTCGCTGCCGTAGACGAGCATGGCAATGAGAGCGGCCGTTCCCAGGTGATCCAGGCGACCACGCAACCGTTTGCAGCGGGGAAGATGCTGGTCAACCCGTTCGTTGAGATCGTCTATGTGGGAGCTTTTCAGCTTCCCGGTCCCTCGAGGAGTCTGGAGTACGGTCGATGGGGTTATGGCGGCTATGGTCTGGCTTATTGTCCGTCGGGCGATCCGTCAGGGGCCGATGACGGATATCCCGGGTCTCTTTTCGGCCGCGGACATGTCTATAACTGGGCCGTGTCGGAAATAGGCATCCCGGCCCCGAAAATATCCATCGGCAAGAACCGGGAGGAGCTCCCCACAGCAGTGACCCTACAACCCTTTACCAAGGTGGATACCTTTTCTCATCCCTCTCTAACCATCCCTATCGGCAGTATGGCCTATCTGTCCAAGCAAGGGAGTCAGCTGACCGACAAGCTCTACTACCAATGGGGGAGCAATTACAACTGGAGCAAGATCCCTGTCCTCAGTGCCGGTGAGCTCAACCTGGCCCAGTCGCAAACCCAGGGATGGTGGTTTGTAGGCCCGGCCGACGGGCATCCCCCTTATTACAGCACGGCTTTTTATATGTTCGAGATACCCAAGGTTTGGGCCGATCTCCATGCCGGTGGGAAGATGCTGCTGGTCGGAGGCACCCGCAGCGGGGCGTACAACGGTTTCGGCACGGCCATGTTTGCCGTAGCCCCCTGGCAGGACGGCAATCCGCCTGCTTATGAGGCGGGGCTGAGTTACAAGACCTTGGTGGAATATGGGCAGGTGAGCGGTGTCGACACCCAGGACGGGCGGGAAGTGACCGATGCATTTCATGGCGGTGCCTGGATTACCCGGAGCGGCAAGGAGGCGATCCTGCTGGTGGGCAACAAGACCACCGGCGAGGTTTCCTATTGCGGCGGATACACTCCATCTCTGGACTGGCCGGTGTTTCTCTTTTACGATCCGGCCGATTTGGCTGCGGTGGCCGGCGGTAAGAAAAAGGCGTGTGAACCGCAGCCGTATGCCATGCTGGATGTCAGCCGGTATTTTTATATGGACCAGGTGACCCTGAGAGGCGTTGCTTATGATCGACAGCGAGGATTGATCTATATTTACGAATATGGAGGGGAAGATCCGCTCCTTCATGTTTTTCGCATCACCTCTGCTGCGGCTACCGTGGAGGATCTGCAGATCAAAAGTGCACAAAGATCGGCCGGCCAGGTATGGGCCTATTTGAGCTGGACCGCTGCGGCAGGGGCCAAAGCCACGATGATCCGCTATGCCGGCGTGCCGATAACCGAATCGAATTGGTCCCAGTCGGTCCTGCTGACCGGAAATCTTTCGGGGGAACTGGGCAGCTACACGGCGATCGTTCCCTACAGGCCGGGCAGGACCTATTTCGCCTTGAAAACGCAGGATGCCGCGGGTGTCTGGTCCCCCATCTCCAATCTTGTCTATTGGCCGGCGGCAGAACAATTCCTGCCGACCGCCAAGCAACCAAGGTGACACAGACATTCCTGTCTGTGAAAGCAAATAGAAAACAAAGAAAAAGCAAAAAGAAAATCAACGCGAAAATCAGCGAGAAAAGCCACGAGATAAGCAACAAGAAAGGCCGCGCGAAAGGCCACAGGAAAAGCAAATGGAAAACAAAAGAAAACCGCAAAAGGAAAGCGAATGAGACAAATACGCAACAGAGCAGCCCATCGACGGGATTTTTTAGCAACACTGACCGCATCTTTGCCCGGAGTCACCCCTCTATTTTCCGGAGCCTCGGTCGAGTCCTTCGGCAAGGAAAAGGGCCATCCGCTGCCGCGGGTTCGGCAACTGACCCGCGGGCCGAAATTCCACTGGTTTGCTTATTACGATAAATTGCAGTTCGATCCTACAGGACGCTTTATCCTCTGTCACGAGGTGGATTTCGAACACCGCTCTCCCCTTGCCGATGACGAAATCCGTGTCGGTATGGTGGATACGCGAAAGGGGGACAAGTGGATCGAACTGGGACGCTCACGAGCCTGGAACTGGCAACAGGGGGCCATGTTGCAGTGGATCCCGGGATCGGATCGGGAGGTCATCTGGAACGATCGCGAAGGAGATCGCTTTGTCAGCCATGTGCTCGATGTGCGAAGCGGCAGGAAACGTACTTTGCCCGCGCCTGTCTACGCGCTCAGTCCGGACGGTCTTTGGGCGGTTTTCCCCGATTTCCGCCGGCTGAATGATTGTCGCCCGGGATACGGCTATGCCGGTATTCCGGATCCGAATGCCGGCCGGCAGAGTCCCGAGGATGCAGGTATATGGAAGATGGATCTGCAGTCCGGGAAACAATCGTTGCTTTTCTCCTTCGCCGATGCCACCCAGGTGTCCCAGGCCGGAGGTTTTTCCCCCGGGGCCAAACACTGGTTCAATCATCTGCTGGTAGCGCCGGACGGCAAGCGGTTGACCTTCCTCCATCGCTGGCGCGGGGAAGCGGAAGGGAAAAGCTGGAAAACGCGCATGTTTACCATGGGTGCCGACGGCCGCGATCTCTATCTGCTGAATGCCAGCGGGAGGGTGTCCCATTTCATATGGCGCGATGCGGAACACATCCTGGCCTATGCCGGCTGGGGTGAGAAGGAGTGGCGTTTTCAGGTGTTCCAGGATCGCACCGATCGCACCGAAGTCGTGGAAGGCATGCTTCCGTCGGACGGACATTGTGTCTATCTGCCCGGAAATCAGTGGATCGTCTGCGATACCTATCCGGACAAGAACCGCAATCAGAATCCCTATTTGCTGCATCTCCCGAGCCGGGAGCTGTATCCGCTGGGGCATTTCCTTTTACCCAGGGAATATACCGGAGAATGGCGCTGCGATCTGCATCCGCGGGTCAGTCCCGACGGAAAGAAGATCACCATCGATTCCCCACACTGGGGCGGCAGGCAGCTCTACCTGCTCGATATCGGCAAAATCGTCGCCTGACACTCCATCCGGCGGTTATAATCTATGCCGCGCCTCCTGCAGGCAGCCCTTGAAAGGAATTTGGTTCATGAAAAACTGTAAACAGATGAAAAGTGTCCTGGGGTGTCTACTCCTGGGAATGTGGTTCGTTTCTTCGTTGTCTTCTCCCCTGGTGGCCTGTACCAGCATCCTGGTCAGCCGCGGGGCCTCCAGCGATGGTTCGGTGATGATCACCTACTCGGCCGATGCCCCTTTTATGCCCCGTTTTCTGGTCCTTCCCCCTATGGATTTCAAAGCCGGGGACAAGGTCGATCTCCTGAGTCTGGAAGACGGCCAATCGCATGGTCAAATACCGGCGTTGCCTCATGAATTCGGGACCGTCGGGCTGATCAACGAACACCAGGTGTCGATAGGAGAGACCACCACCGGGGGACGGGAAGAGCTGCAGAACCCTCAGGGGCTGTTGAGTTACGATCCTTTGATGCTTCTGGCTCTCAGACGTTCCTCCAGCGCCCGGGAGGCGATTCGCCAGATCGACCAACTCTGTTCTACCTATGGATATAAAAGTACCGGCGAAAGCCTGTCCATCGCCGACAAGAAGGAAGTCTGGCTGATGGAGATCATCGGCAAGGGGCCTGGAAATAAGGGGATCGTCTGGGTCGCTGCCCGCGTTCCCGACGGCTATCTTTCGGCCCATGCCAATATGAGCCGGATTACCACCTTTCCTTTACACGATCCGGAGAACTGGCTCTATTCTCCGGATGTCATCGATTTTGCCGTCGCCAAGGGTTTTTATAAGAAGGAATCGGGGAAGCCCTTCAGTTTCCGCGATGCCTATCATCCGGACCAGTCGGTCGTTTCCCGGCGGGTTTGCGGAACGCGTGTCTGGAGCATTTACCGGCGTTCCGCCCCCAGCCAGAGCTTCTCCGACGATTTTCATCGCGGGGTGAGCGGAGCGGAGGACTATCCGCTCTTTATCAAACCGGACAAAAAACTCTCGGCTGCCGACGTCATGAGTCTCATGCGCGACCACTACGAAGGGACACCCTATGACATGACCCAAGGCATCGATGCCGGCCCTTTTGCTTCTCCCTACCGTTTTCGCGGCCTTACCTGGAAGGTCGACGAACAAACCTATGCCTGGGAACGGCCCATCTCCTCGCAGCAGGCCGGATTTGTCATGCTGGCCCAGAGCCGCGACTGGCTTCCTGATCCGGTGGGAGGAATCTACTGGTTTACCCCGGACGACGCTTACACTTCCTGCTTCGTTCCTTTCCATTGCAGTATCCGCTCCCTTCCTGCACCCTACACCCAGGGTGATCTGAACCGCTTTTCCCTCGATTCGGCCTGGTGGATCTTTAACCTGGTTTCCAACCTGACGTACGATCGATATTCCCGTATCCTTCCCGATGTACAGAAGGTACAGACGGAACTGGAGAAAGGTTTTCTTCAAGCCCAGTCTTCCATCGACCGTACGGCGACAGCGCTGTTCGAGTCCTCTCCAGCGGATGCCGTCGATTTTCTTACGCGCATCTCTCATGTCTCCGGAAATGAATCGGTGATGCGATGGAAGGAACTTACGGCCAATATCCTGACCCGTCATAACGACGGCTATATCAATGAGTTGAAAGGAGAGCCGAAAGGAATCGGCTACAACCAGGAATGGCTGAAGCGGGTAGCCCGGGAAAAAGGCGATCAGCTACACATCCCCACCCCTTAAAAATAATCCTTACACTTTATGAAAATGCTGGTGATTGCCGATGATCTGACCGGAGCGGCCGAGATTGCCGGCATTGGCGTGCGCTATGGCCTGCGCACACGACTCGATATCCTCCCGGAGACGGATACCGATGCTGATTTGATGGTAATCGATAGCAAATCGCGGTCTGTCTCCGATGAGGTCGCCCGGCAGTCGTTGGGAGATCTGGCCAGACGCGTCGCTTCCTGGCCAAGAGCGGCCAATCTCTATCTTAAGACTGATTCCGTGTTGCGCGGTCATCCACGTGTCGATATAGAAACATTTCTCTCGGTTTCAGGGAAACAATCCTCCCTGTGGATTCCGGCCAATCCATCCCTTGAGCGGACCATCTGCCATGGGAGGTATTTTATCCATGGCCGACCTCTATCTCAAACCGAGTTTGTCCATGATCCGGAATTTCCCCGAACGACTGACGATGTAATGCAACTGGCAGGACCCGGATGCCTTCCCCTCTCTTTTGTTCCCTGCGGAAAACCTTTACCGGAGGCCGGAATTGCCATAGGCGAAGCCCGGACGGATGAAGATCTGCATCAATGGGCCAAGCAATGTACCGGATCCACTCTCTTGGCCGGAGGCGCCGATCTCTTTTCCGCCTGGCTCGAGAATCACGGTTTTAGTTATCGGGCGAGCTTGAATGAGCCACGCCAGAGTAGAGGTAAACGAACCCTGGTTTTATGCGGTTCGACATCCGATTACAGCCGGCACTGGAGGCAAAGAGCCTTGGCCGGATCTGTGCCGATGGTCGAAATCAGTCCCCGTACCGGGCAAAAATCAGAGGAGAGGGCGGATTTTCTCTCGAACCAGGAAAAACTGCTGCAATCCTTGTCTGCCGCTCCCATGGTGCTCCTTGGGATAGCTTCGCCGACGGTTCCCGGAAAAGAGGCAGCCCGAAGCACGGCGCTCGCTTTGGCCGATCTTCTGCAAGGGCTACTCCGGGAAAATATCTTGGAGGAATTATGGGTGGAAGGCGGGGCCACTGCATCGGCTGTCTTCCAGGCCATGGACTGGCGGTCTTTCGAACCGGAAGAAGAGCTTGCCGCCGGGGTCGTACGATTGCGTTCTCTTGCCGGTCCGGCGCCGCAACTTATCCTCAAGCCGGGAAGCTATCCCTGGCCAGAATCCTTGTTCACCCTCAGATAGAATAATCCATAGGGGCACGATTCTTACTATTCCGCCATGCCCAGGCGTCCGGCATGATAAAGCCGACGGTCTATCTGGCTTAACTGCCGGATCTGAAAGGGATCCAGCAAGGGATAGTGCCTGGCCCGGGCAATCTGTTCGGGAATGTCCCATACGTCCTTTTCCGCCGTCATCCATCCCATGGAATCCATGCGTTCCAGGTGAATGGCCACCGAATAACGACGCAGGGTTTTTTCTCCTTCCGGGTTGTAATAATGCTCGAAATAGCTCATGGCCAGTTCCCGCAAGGTGCGATAGACCGGTTCCCGATAACGAAGTCCGGAGTAATTGGATTTGGCGATGGCTCCCCAGTGCCCCTTCTTTCGGTAGATCGCCAGGACATGATCGTCGTCGCGCGTTGCCTCCAGATCCAGCAGCAGCGGCGGATATCCCTGTAGGCGCAAAGCCGCCGCCGCCAGGAAGGCGCCTTCCAGGCAATGAGCCGTCCGGTCTCGTATCACCCGGCGAACGGAACGACAGGTTTCCCCCTCCTTCTCCTTGTTATAGGCGATCTGTTCGTCCAGGCAACGCTGTATCCGTTCCGGTTTTCTCAAAGATTTCAAGAAGGAGATCTCACCGCGATGTAGTTCCCGTATCCATTGATCCTGGTTCATGTTTCATCCCTTACTATTTCTATTCTATCCCGCTATCCCAATCCGATCTGTTCGCATCAGGTTTCCATGAAATCAATAATATTCCCATATTGACACTCTTCGGTCGAGTGTCTAGAATCAGTCAGAAACATGAACTTGGGCCATTCGAAAACCGGCTGGGTTTTTTTTTGAAAGCGACTCGGTCCATTTTGCATTCACTCAGGGGAGTATCGGATGATGAGCATGCGCAGGCCAGTACTTCTTTTTATTCTTTGCATACTGCCGGTTTCCCTTGCCGGAGCTCAGCTTATCGAAGATCCTTCCTCGCGAACGGCAAGGTCGGATAGCCGGCACACTCTACCCCGGCCGGTGGAGGCGAAACCTTCCGATTCGGCGAATCTTTCTTCCGCCTTGTCGGCGCGGGATTGGGCTTATGCCAGGGAATTCGCCCCGGTTTTCTGTCAGGATTTCGGTCCCCCCATCGCCGGACTCTCGGTTCCGACCGGATATGTTCCCTCTGTCAATACTCCGGCCGCTCATGCCGATTACATTACCCGCTATGATTTCGACGGAAACTGGACAGCCGACGACAACTGGAAGAACTTCGAATCCTCCAAGGCCGATTTTCGCGCTGCCGTCTATTTCCATGCCGTGGAGACGGAAACTCACTACTATTTGCACTATGCCGTCTTTCACCCGCGGGACTGGGGCTCGATCCATGAAAACGACCTGGAGGGAGTTCTGGTGGCGGTGGAAAAGAGCCGGTCTGCGGCCTCTTCTCTCGGACGGCCGGTTTTCCTGGAGACCCTTTCCCACAACGTATTTTTGAAATATCACAACCCGGCCCTGGCGCCCCACATTCCCGGTTCCATGGGAAAGTTCCTGATGGAGGGGAACCATCCCATGGTTTTCATTGAACAACGGGGACACGGCATTCACGGACTGTCGGACGGGCTTCATGCCCTGCTCAACCAGCCGGGCAAGTTTGTCGTTTATCGCCAGAAAAAACAGGGGGAACACCCGGCCAGGAGCGGATTGAATCATGTCGGTTACGAACTCCTGCCGCTCTCCTCCACCTTATGGGAGCGTGCCCAGGGCGGGTCCACGTCCGGCCGCACCTACTGTCAGTTTCGGAGTTATGGACCCTTCTCGGTGGCAAGTTCCTCCGATCGCGGGAATCGACCTGCTCCCCGGTCGACATTCAGGGCCGGGTCTTCTTTGTGTGGCAATGACGGTCGGCCCAATGCAGCGCATCCCCCCTGGGCCTGGTCTCTTGATGGCCGGTGGTTTTTTCTTCCGGCAGAAACCATCCAGAAGGATTTCCATCAGACAGGCGATTCCTGGAGTACCGTCTACCTGCATCACCCTATGCTCGGCATCTTTCGCTGAGCTCGAAAAGTAGGGGCGACCCTTGCGGTCGCCCTTTCCAGTTTACCGCCACCGGCTCTCCACAGAATTTTTATAAAAGTGGTGAAGAGGGCTTGACCCGTCTACCGCTTCACACTTTATGGTCATTATGTCATGGCTGTGACCGAACAAACATTTTTAATCCTCTACAGGAAAGGAGTAGTATGAGTCAGTTAAACGTGGAACAATGGAAAGAGATGTTTCAGGAGATCGGCTTGAAGGAGGCCGATATGCTGAAGTGGCACCGACTGTTTGAAGCCAGACATCCCCAGGCGCATCAGGCGTTTCTGGAATGGCTGGGTATCGATGCGGCTACGATTTCCAAGATACGAGAAAAATCCAAATAAACGTTATGGTCCCATCCACACCCATCGGTGTGGATGGGACCGCAAGCGCCAAGGAATTATGAACTGGACAATCACCCAGGTAGCCAGAAAGTACGGACTTTCACGGAGTACACTTCTCTATTACGATGCCATTGGGCTCCTTCGCCCGCGGCGAAAATCCGGTAACAACTACCGCTTCTACCAGGAGAAGGATCTCATCCAGATGGAAGAGGTCTGCCGCCTGCGCAACGCCGGAATCCCTCTACAGGAGATTAAACAGGCACTTGGCTCCTCCGGACGCTATCGACGGGTAGAAGCGCTGAGGCGCAGGCTGCAGGATATCAATCGGGAAATTCGCCAACTCCGGGATCAACAACGGGTGATCCTGGAACTTATCGGCGAAAAGGAGATTGCCGATACCACGCGCATACTCACCAGGGAAAAATGGATTGCCTGCCTGAAGAAGGCCGGAATGAGTGAAGCCGAAATGGAACGATGGCACACCGAATTCGAACTCTCTTCTCCGGAGGCCCACCAGGATTTCCTCGAATCGCTTGGCTTACCCGAGGAGGAGATCCGCCGGATACGCGAACACTACCGCCAATCCGGAAAGGGATAAGCGGACAGGACAGCAGGTATGTAAACAGGGCGCAGACAACCGCATAAGACTTTACTTGACGGCCTCGCAAGAAAATCTCCTTCCCCGAAGGGGAAGCGTCATAGAGCCCGGGGTTGGCGCGTAGCGCCTACCCCGGGTAGCGTCGTCAGAAGAGGTCAACCCTGAAGGGGTTGAGTCAAAATCGCCTGTGCCAAGCCTTGACGCAACCCTTTCAGGGTTGGTATGGGTTTGCACCTACACCCCGGGGTAGCGCCAGTGGCGCTACCCCGGGCTATATTACGGAATCCCTTCGGGATTCTAAAAAGGAAAAATCGATTTTTTGCGACCTCATCTGACTTGATGGCCCCATGGTTTTCCTTCCAATAAATTTGGTTGGGTGTTCCATGGTTTTCTGGCTATAATCATCCAATGAATGGAAATCAGAATGGATCGATTGTCTTCCCTCTGCTCGCCGTCCTGCTTTTGACCTCGGTCGTCACTTTCGGCCAGGGGGAGAAACCCGTCTTTCGCGCCACGACCCAGCTGGTCGAATTCACTTTCGTAGCCCTGGACAAAAAGGGCAAAGCAGTCACCGATCTCCTTCCGGAAGAAGTTCAGATCTTCGAAAACGGACGGTGGAAGGACCCTGCCTTCTTTCGCTTTGAGGGATCCGTCCCACCCACCCGACAAACGGAACCTCTCCCGGCAGGTACCTTCTCCAATCGGGTGGAGTATATTCCGGGACCGGCGCGCAATGTCTCCGCCCTGGTGCTGGACACTTTGAATACCCGCCCAACCGACATGCTCAACGTACGAGCGGAGGTGACTCGCTACCTGCGCAAGCTGGCTCCCCAGACACGGGTGGCCCTGTATCTGCTGGGTCCGCAGCTGATGGTTCTGCATGATTTTGGGGACGACCTGGAATCCCTCCGGCATCGGATCCAGAAGCTGTCGCTGCCCACGCCGGTGCGGACGGAAAGCGACATCAGCGCTCTGGCAAGGGACGCGGAGATCATGATCGCTATGACAGACAATCCGCTGCTGGAAAAGATGCTGCGCGATCACATCGAGATGGAGGGGATGTACAATGCGGAGGTGCGTAAACGCCGGGTGGATGATACGCTTGCGGCGTTGGAAACACTGGGACAGCACCTGGCCGGAATTCCCGGCCGCAAGAATCTCATCTGGATCAGCGGCGGAATCTCGACCCTGAGTGTTACCGGTGCCATGGGTTCCGGACCTCACGGCGGTTTTGTCAGCCATGAGGAGAAGATACGCGCTACGGCTCAGTCCCTGGCCCAGAAGGATATCGTTCTTTACGTTGTGGACGCACGGCCGCTCAATGATACCAGGGATCCGTCGGAGCCGACCCGATCGCCGATGCCGGTCCGCGGTCGTGGCCGTTTTGCCCCGCAATTGGAAGCGGAGGCGACCAGCGCCGATCCCCTGCCGGCCGCCTACAGGATGGCCGACATTACCGGAGGTCGGGTGGTTACCAATACCAACCAGGCATCCGAGGGAATGGAGATCGCATCCCAGGATTTACTGGGCGCCTACTCGGCGGCTTTCTACTCAGAGAATGAACCGGATGGAAAATGGCACAAATGGAAGGTGAAATCCCTGCGCTCCGGGGTGCATATCCGCTGTCGACAGGGATATCTGGCGTCTCCGCCGGTAGCGGTCGCCGCCGAGTGGTCCGCTGACCAATGGCGATCGGCGATTCATAACCCTATTACGTCCACCGCCCTCTCCCTGGACGCACAATGGGAAACGGTCACCGAGAAGGAAATGGGGACCGTGGCTCTTCTCGTGCGGCTGGATCCGTCCCAGCTCTCTTTTCGAACCGACAAAGGGAAGTCCGTGGTGGAATACGAAATCGGTATCGCCGAAAGAGGTCCCTCCGGCACTCTGAGTTTCCATCAAGGGGCCGGGAGCATCCCCTGCAAAGCCGCCGAGCCTTCCGCCAACGCCCCCGGCTCATGCCTTTTTCGCACGGTTTTCAAGCCTTTGCCGGGAACGGTTTCCATCCGGATTGTGGTGCGCGACAGGAACACCGGCCGGTTCGGTACGCTCGACATTTCTCCCGGGCCCATTCCCGGCGAATAAAGCAGTCCTACGGCTGTATCACCCGGCGTTTCCGCTCCAGGCCGCAAGGCCCGCCCTGAGGCCGGTCAGCAAAAACCACAGGGGGATCACCGCCATGGCCGCCTTTTTCCTGGAGATGTTCTCCATGCTCGACAGTCCGAGTATCAGCAGGAAAACAAACCAGACCTCGAAGAGATTGAAGGTGTTGAAAAAAGTGGACCAACCGGGATTCAGGCCCGGCAGCAGGAGGGAAAGGCCGATGGGCGGATCCAGGTCCCACGGTG
This sequence comes from uncultured Acidobacteriota bacterium, assembly GCA_964617125.1. Taxonomy (GTDB): domain Bacteria; phylum Acidobacteriota; class UBA6911; order CAINFC01; family CAINFC01; genus CAZTVS01. The sequence goes on along the minus strand of CAZTVS010000085.1, from coordinate 3,955 downwards.
TTTTCAGGGCCTCCATCCCTTTCAGGTGCACAATCATACGGCTGTACCATGCCTGCAGCAGCAGAATCACCGAGGAAAAGGAAACCAGGGAGAGGGCTTTGCGGTAGGTCCCGCGCCCTTCGATGAGTACCGTGATCAGAAACAGCAGCAGTGCCGTGGCCGCCCATTTCAGCAGCAGCAACAGCGGGGATGCGATCAAACCAAAAAGGTGCATCTTCTTGAAATAGACCAGACCCTGCTCCAGCTGCTCCACGGGGATATCCTTGGGGGCCGTGCGCACCAGCAGCAGCTCGATCATCGGCCGGGTATCCATTTCCAGCAGAATGCCGCCGAAGGCGACAAAGACCAGGGGGAGCAGGTAACTCGGATTTTCTCTCAGCCGGTCGAACACCTCGCTCGGGTTCCAGAGAATGGCCCACAGATTGTGCCAGGATTCCCGAAGACGGCCGGGCAGAGCGGGCAGCATGCAATCATATCCTTTCATACCCAGAATTCCTTAAGCCTGAAGATCCTTAACAAGCCAGTAAACGAACATATATCTCTTCCAGCGTGGAACATTCCATGCCGGTCATCGTGCGGAGTTCCTTCATGTCCCCTTCGAAAAGAGTGGTGCCTTCGTTGAGAATGGCCATCCGGTCACACACACTTTCCGCCACATCCAGCCGATGGGTGGAGATGACCACCGCCTTGTTTTCCGATTTGAATTGCTGGATCAGGTCCTTGAGGGTTTTCATGGCTACCGGGTCGAGGGCCCGGTCCGGCTCGTCCAGAAACCAGTAATGCGGATCGTGGATCAGCGAGGCGATGAGGGCCGTTTTCTGCCGCATGCCCCGGGAGTAACTGCGTATCAGGCCGTTCCGCGTACCGTTCATCTCGAAAAACTGGAAGTACCGCGCCGCTCTTTCATCGATCTCCTTCCGTGTCTGGCGATAGAGTGTTCCCACGAAATGAACCATCTCGTTTCCGGTCAGATAATCGAACAGGATTGGCTCATCAGACACGAATCCCAGATCGTCTTTATTAGCTGGCGGGGCCATGGAATCACTGCTCTCGATCCTACCGCTATCGGGCAGCAGCAGCCCGCACAACAGGCGTAGAGTGGTCGTTTTCCCAGCTCCGTTGTGTCCGAGGAGAGCCAGGGCCTCTCCCCTGTGGATGGAGAAAGCTACATTTCGCAAAGCCTGCTTCTTTCCATACGATTTAACAAGGTTTTTAATAGTAATCATAATTAAAAGCTCCTATCGATAAGAATGAAGGAGTCGATGTCTAGCAACCACCAAAGCCACTGGTCCGGACATCGCCAGTCCTAATCCTATAGAAAAATATGATAATGCTTGGGTAGTTTTCCCGCTAATCAACAATTCAAAGACAAAGGAGGTGATGGCGTAAGTAAATAAATAAACAAAACCATAAATAATAATTCCTTTTATTTGAACACCAAAAAGACTTCGAACTCCAGTACGATCCGGAAAAAGTATACCTATAGCGATCGCCAGACTGGTCATAAGCGGAGAAAAAATCACTACTACTGCCGGCAAAATTAGTACGATTTCGATTGGTAATGGATGGTTTGTAAGTAGAAAGCTCACTAGTGCTAGCAGGAATCCACATAACAAATTTATCAATGAATGGAATCGTACTTTAATCATTATTAAAATCCATGGATCGGAAATTGATAATCTGTAAATATCCCAATTATCAATCTCTTGTACCATTGCTCGCGTTGATAAAGCCAAAGGTATTAATAAGAAAGAGAGGGTCATACGGATGGGTCCAACCATTGATATTTGAAAACTTTCATTAAAAACAGCAATACTACGTACTATAACCATTATTGCTACAAACAGTGCCACGCAACTCAAAGCAGCCCTACTTGCCTGATCTCTTTGGATCTGTTTGAAATCTTTTTCTATCACAGAAAAATACATGCTTTCCGAAGACCATATTCTCCCTTTTGTTCTTGCATCACTTTGAACACATTCAGCACGGTAAATGTTGTAATCCCAGGCAGTAATCTTCCATCGTCGATTTATAAATAAGCATGCAACCCCGAGTGAAATAACAACATAAATTATTGCGAGACAAATAGATCGAGTTATCCCTGAAGCTGTATTTTCTATTAGTGAAGAAGATATGGAGAGATTTGACCATAGAACGGAAATGAGATGTTCTGAAGGAAGGTGGATGTTTAAGTGGGTACAAAACCCCGGAGTGAAAAAGCTAAAAACACAAATGCTAATAATGATCATTGGAACATTGAGAATAACAGCGAGTGATTTTTCCGATAGACCCCATCTTGAAGAGTACTCCATTAAGTGAATGAAAATTACCAACACAAAACCGATAATCGCTATTATAAAGGGTATTTCCAAGGTAATTGACAATAATACAATGCCAAGAGGACGTTCCAATTTCCATAACAGTAATGGAGTAAAGCTTGATAGAAATAAGATTGTTGGAAGGCTTCTTATGGAACTACGCAATACCAGGTATGAAATAGTAGTCAGTGGAGGTACATTTGCGAGTTCGAATAATTTTAACTCGCTACAAGTAGTAAAACTTCGTGAGAATTCGGTAAGGAAAGCGGTCATCTGTAGAATTGATAAAAGAAGAGTCGCTAGTTGGAGGGGGAGAGGAATGGAATCAAGGCGGACAGCATTAATATGTTGAGATTGGAAGGCGAGAAAGAACTGAAAAAACATACTAATCAGCAAAGGGATCATTAATAGAAACAACAACCCAAGAATGAAGTTTTTAATCAACAAAGGATTACGGGTAGAGATAACTCTTAGGTCATGCAAGTATCGATAAAAAAGAATATATCTAATCATAATATTTTTCTAATGGGAGCGGGTGCATTTAACACCCGCTGATAAAGTGCATGTGGAGTTGCTGGTCTGTCAGGTTTAATGGATTAGTTAAAGCAATTATCGAGATATATTGCTTTCATCATAGCACCAGTGGCGGTAATCCACCCATGAAACACAAGACTTAAGCCAACTAGAAAACCATCATGCGTGCAAGGATCTGACCATATACTACCACCATAGGAACGTTCAATGTCGGGTGATGGAGAATGGTTTATTGAAATTGCATTCAAGGCTGGAGCAATAGCAATGTAGAAAATAAAAAAAATCATAAGTAGTTTTACTCGAAAGGGTGTGGTTTTCATATTTACCTCGCATTTATGTTAAGTCGGTTGACTAAACTAAAAAGCAAACCGCCGTAATGTGCATCCCAGCTGAAAATACAAATGGTGCAGCCATACCGCTTGAACCGGCAATGATTGCTAATCCAGCTGCAGCAGCCGCTCCAGCTGCTAATCCGCAGGCTAGCCCCTCCCAAAAATTACCACCAGGAGTGTCCAGAGTAGGGGTAAAGTCGCCATGCAAGTTGGTATCCAGGATAACTGGAATGGCCAGGATGGAAAATACCAAGAGAACGACAACAATGCGTTTACGTTTTAGCATATATCCTCCTATAGAATAGAGGGCGTATCGGCTGACGGAAACCATATCCATTTCGCCGATCGCCGGTCGCATAAAACGTCCAGAGTGTCGACAGTTCGGTTTGTCGGGTGGTGGAAAAGCAAAGCCAGACCCGTCCATCTTTTAGTGAATACTTTTTCGGAATATTTGAGATGGCCGAGCGAAGGATCTCGGACATAGACATAACCTGCTTGATCAATACGGTCGACAACAACAAAGTGGGAATTCCGTTGTAGTACGATCGTCGGCTCCTTGCAGCGGCGTAAAAGTGTAAAAGTTATCTCTTTGGCTTCACAAGGCAGGCCTTTGGTACGCGCTGTTTTCTGCAGATGACGCAGGGTGACACCTTTTCGCGATAGGTTCATTTCTTTGGCAAGACCTTCACCGCTAGCGGTAATGCCATAATAGTCCAACACCATTTTCAGCGCGGTGGGCCCGCAATCGTTGAAAGATCGCTGTAATGTGAC
>CAZTVS010000084.1:19593-20695 GCA_964617125.1 uncultured Acidobacteriota bacterium | reverse complement strand
TTCAGGCGCCCAGATCCCATCTGCGAAAATAGAGGGCCTGCCTTGCGATCGGAAGCGTGCGCTTCTCCAGCTCCCGCATGCGGGTTTCGCTCAGCGGGGTGAACGTGGAGGCAAAAGCCACATTCTGCTCTATCTGGGCAACCGAATCCACACCGATGATCGTGGTGCTTACCGGTAAAGATAGGTTGTAGGATAGTGCCTCCTGGATAGTCAGAGTCCCCGGCAAGGAGGTCCGCATGCGTTCGTTCTGCTGCTCCAAGGGGGGAGGGGTCCAGGAAGAGAGGACACGCCCCCGGGTGGCCACCTTCATACCGATGATACCCAGTTTCTGTTCCAATGCCTGCGGCAGGAGATGTTCGATGAAGCTGAGGTAGTGCCGGTCGGCGGCATTCACCGCCATCAGGATCGTATCGAAGGGGTAACGCCGGATGGCCTCCGCCAGCACGTTGGGTTCATAATGACCGGTGACCCCCAGGAAGCCCGTCATTCCCTGCTCGCGTGCTCTTGCCAGTGCCCGCACGGCGCCATCCTTGGCGAATATCTGTTCCAGCTGTTCTTTGGTCTGAAGATTATGGATCTGCCAAAGATCCAGATGATCGGTATTCATGTTGCGCAAGGTTTGTTCCAGGATGCGCATCGATCCGTCATAGGTACGGTCCGCCGTCTTGCTGGTGACAAAAACCTCTTTTCGCCTGCTCTTCAGCACCATTCCGATATGTTTTTCACTGGTGCCCTTGCCGTAACCTGCGGCGGAATCGATGTAATTGATACCCAGATCGATGGCGTGGTGGAGAATGGCTTCCGATTCGGCCTCTTTCCCCGGGATTTCCAGCGTGGCCTGCCCTCCCAGGCTGAGAATGCCGACGCGATACCCCGTCTTGCCCAGATTGTTCATGGGCATGGCCTTTTGTGTTCCCGCATGGAAAGGAAGCGTATACCTGGCCGCTTGCGCCGGAACCGCCGGTGGCTGATCTTGCGCCGGCAGAGAGCCTGCCGCCGCGGCTAATGTCAAACCTGTTCCCAGGAAAGAACGTCGATTGTACTCGACAGTTTTTGCATCGGATTGTTCGCTCATGTCGAATCCCCCTTTGAGAGTGTTGTA
>CAZTVS010000084.1:0-19493 GCA_964617125.1 uncultured Acidobacteriota bacterium | reverse complement strand
CGCCACATGTCCCCCTCCTTCATGAGTGCGGAATTCCTGGACCAGTACCGTATCGCCGTCGAACAGGCCGCCCGACTGGGAATGAAACTGTGCCTCTATGACGAATACTGGTTTCCCAGTGGCTCCGCCGGGGATCTGCTGTCCCGCCGATACCCCGAAGCCCTGAGCCGGCGGCTGGACATGCAGATCCTGGAAATCGAAGGCCCGCAGGTGGTGACCCACCCCCTGCCGAAGGATGGGACCCTGATGGGGATCGTCGCCATGCATTCCGCCGACCGGCAAAGGGTCGATCTTTCCGGCCGGATCCGCGAGGGATATCTCCGCTGGGAGGCCCCTTCGGGGAACTGGAAGATTCTTTTCTTCTCCTGTGTTCAGGACGGAGCCAAAGGACTGGTCGATTATCTGAATCCCGATGCGGTGCGGCGCTTCATCGAGCTCACCTACGAAACTTATTACCGGCATTTCCCTTCGCATTTCGGTACCACCATCGACAGCGCGTTCTATGATGAACCCACCTTTCACTGGGTACAGGGCGGACGCGCCTGGACCGATCAATTCAATGCCAGGTTCCAGGAGAAATACGGCTATCATCCGATCCTCTATTATCCCGCCCTCTGGTTCGATATCGGACCGGAAACGGCCGCCGCCCGCAACGCCCTGTTCGGATTCCGGGCAGAGCTTTATGCTGCCGGTTTCCCCAAATCCTTGACCGACTGGTGCCACCAGCATCGACTGCAGCTGACCGGTCACGTGGACCAGGAAGAGGTGGTCAATCCTGTCGGACTTTGCGGCGATCTGATGAAGGCCTTACGTCATCAGGATATTCCCGGTATCGATCAGATCTTTCGCTATGGACGCGCCTCCAAGGTCTACAAGATCGTCAGTTCGGTCGCCTATAACTACGACCGGCAGCTGGTCATGAGTGAATGTTACGGCGCCGTCAAGGATATGCCGCCGGTCCTTCTTTACAAGGAGGCCATGGACCAGTTCGCCAAGGGTATCAACGTGATGGTCCCTCATGCCGTGTGGTACGATTCCGAAAAGGTCATCTACCCTCCGGACCTCTCTCCCGGCAATCCCGTCTATGGACCGCATCTGGAGGATTACAACCGCTATATCGGACGGCTGCAACGCCTGCTCCAGGAGGGACGGCACGTCGCCGATATCGCCGTCCTCTACCCCATCGCCGGCCTGCAGGCCGGATACTATTTTGGCCCGGGCAAGCCCTATGACGGAGGGGTCATCCCTCCCGAGGCCGATTATATGGACCTTGGTGAGCTTCTTTCTCTGGAAGTACGCCACGATTTCACCTTCCTCCACCCCGAAGTCCTGGAAGAGAACTGCACGGTTGACGGTAAGGAGCTGCACCTCCGCAACCGGCTGCACGATCAAAGGTACAAGGTGATCTTTTTGCCCGGAGCCAGGGCCATTTCCTGGCGCAGTCTGCAGAAGATACGGCGGTTTTTCGATCAAGGCGGGACCGTCATCGCCACAACCATGTTGCCTCGCCATTCGGCGGAATTCGGCAAAGACCGGGAAGTACGGCAAACCATAGCGGAAATGTTCGGCCTGCCCGAGGACGGTACTTACCGGGAAAAGGAAAACCTGTTCCGGACCGGGCCCAATGGCGGCAGGGCCTGTTTCCTGGCCTCGCTACAGGCTTCCTCGCTACGAGCGATTCTCAAGGAAACTCTACCGGTTCCGGATGTCGATTGGGAAAAGGAATTACGGCTTACCGGCGGAAACCTCTCTTATATTCATAAGGTAGTGGCAGGAAGAGATCTTTACTTTTTCGCCAATTCTGCCGACCAGACCGTTCAGACCATGGTGCGTCTGCGTGGAAGGCACCGGCTGCAGCGTTGGGATCCTCACACCGGAAAGACCACCGGTGTAAAGGTGCTTAAGGCCGGACCCGATACCGGTGGAGACTCGGCAGGCGTAACCCGGTTTCAGCTGCAGCTGCCTGCGAACCATTCCGCGTTTTTTATCTCCCTGGGGAAGTGACACGAACCTTTCTGCCTAAAGCAGGTTGGACTCGATACGCCAGTCTTGCCCGCGCAGGGACCGGCCGGCGGCATTGTTGCCGACGAAAAGGCCGCTTCCTGCCTTGCCACGTAGGTCACAATCGCGGACAGTAATTCCATGAAAGTGGAGATCGGGGACGGATCCGTCACTCCAGAACATCAGGCCGTTTTCACAACGAATCCCCTCCACCGCTATGTCGCCGGCCACCGCACCGAGGGCTGCCTGGGCCGCCAGGGTGGTCACCGAGATATTTTGCTGCGGTTCCTTCCGCAACTCGGGAAACAGTTCTGCGGCGGTATGGTTGGCGGCGATACGAGTACGGGAACCGTATATACGGACATCCGAGGCCCCGTTCAGCAGCAATCCCTCGTGGGAATTGCCCTCCAGCCGGTTGTCTTCGAGACGAAGACGACGGCCGAAGGCCTCGATACCGACCGCGCGCAGGATTCGCGTCCGCCCTTCAGCTCGATATGCCTCCCTGCCCGGTTCATAGAGGGTACGCCGTAATGAGGGGGCGTTCAGAATCGCGCAGTTACGGACCAGCACCTCCTCGGACCGGTAGGTAATCTCCAGCTGCCCTCCGTCATGATTATGGGGAAAATCGGAGTGATTCCCCTGTAACAGGCAATCCTCCATCGTGACAGCGGCGGCGTCGAGATAGATCCCCGGCCCGCCGCAGTTTTCCACGCGGCAATGCCGTAGAGAGATCTCACGCGGTAATTTCCGCTTGCCATACTCAGGCAGAGGCAGAGGAACCGTGGCATCCAGCAAAGCCAGACCGCACCACAAACCGCCTTCTCCTCCGTTGTGAATTTCCACATCTTCCACGACTGCCCCCCGGACGCCATCGCCGAATCCGACGGCAAATTTGATCGGATCGCGGAATACCATGGACTGCAAGGTGATCCGCTCGCCGCCGAAAAACAGGAGATCGGTTTCAAACGGGGTGTAGTGATCCTCTTCTGAAAACTCCCACCGGTCCCCTCGATTCGGAGTCGCTTTGAGATAGGCCCGGGAACTCTTATCGACGGTCACAGGGTGCCGGTGGTCCTTCATTCCATGATCCGATTTCTCCCAGCGGCATCCATCCACCAGGATGTCATGCAGGAACAAATTCCGGACGCCTTCTCCCTTGAGGAGAGCACCGGAAAACAGGGACCCGTCCGGCAGCCGGCCGCGTTGCAACACGGTACGGAGGGAACCGTTTCCACGCTCTCCACAGATCTCGACATCGGGGCGGGTCAGAAGCAGCGTCTGCTGCACCTCATGGAGCCCTGCCTTTAAAACCCATTTTTTCTCAGCCGAGGGATTTTGCAGACACCACTGCAGCTGCTCCAGGCTTTCGACTTTCATTCCTTCTCCGATCATTCGTTCAGCTCCGACAGGCAGGTCTTCAGGGCGTCGCAAATCTCGTCCACCTCCTCATCCTGCAAACCGCTATAGGTCGGCAGGACGATTCCATGCCGGCTCAGGTATTCGGCATGGGGAAGACAAATCTCTTTTCGGTAGATGGGAAGTTGATGCATGGGGACATAGAAGGGTCTGGTCTGTACGCCGAACTCCTGCAGCAGCCGCTGCTGTATCTTTTCCCGTAAGGTCGCCCCTCCCCGCAGGAGAACGATGCTGAACAACCAATAGACGGAAAAGGAGCCCTCCGGTTCCGCCGGCAACCGAAGGATTTTCTTTTCCTGCAACGATTGCAGGTTGCCCTCATAGCGCCGGCCGATCCGCCGGCGTTCCCCGATATGATAATCGATCATCTCCATCTGGCCGCAGCCGATCGCCGCGGAAAGATTGGGCATACGAAAGTTGTATCCCTGTTGGGTGTGCCAGTGGCGGCGTGCCGGATCCATCCCTTGTTCCCGGAGACAAAGCGCCAGGGCCCTCTTTTCCGGATCCCGGAGGAAGACCATTCCCCCTTCTCCGGTGGAAAGGATCTTGTTTCCATAAAAACTGAAGATGGCTGCATCTCCGAAGGTACCGGCCAACTTTCCCTCCTGCCTTGCCCCCAGGCTGTGAGCGCAGTCTTCCAGCAGCCATAGACCCTTCTCCCGACAGAACCGCGCCACCTCGTCGATGGGGTCGGACAGTCCGAACAGATGGACAAAAAGGACCCCCCGGGTCTTGGGAGTCAGGGCTGCCTCGATGGTCTCCGGCGTAAGGTTGCGGGTCAAGGGATGACAATCGGCAAAGACGGGGGTTCCCCCGCAATAATGTACGGCATTGGGGCAGGCGACAAAGGTCAAGGCGGGAACGATCACCTCGCTTTCCGGTCCGACCTCCAGGCAGCGCAGGGCCAGCTGCAGGGCCGCCGTTCCGCTGTTGACGGCAATCCCATCCGGCAGGTCGAGAAAATCGCCGACCGCTTTCTCGAAGCGCCGGGTGAAAGGTCCGTGGCCGCTGATCCAGCCGGAATGCAGGGCCTCGAGAACATACTGTTCTTCTTTGCCGGCTAAGACCGGCCTGGATGTTGGAAAACGCACTCTCTGCATGACACCTTCCTTCGCATGATAGAATCATTATATTTATCACAGGCGGGGTCCTATGGAAGAGAGAGATTTTTTCAACGAAAAGACCGAAACCAAAGAAGCCGAAATCTATTGTCCCAAATGCCGCCGCAGCAACAAGTATGCCATTCGCTGGCTGTGCCGGACCAGAAAGCAGGCACTTCCCGGGCGAGCTACGGAAGAAGACAGACGGCGTTTTTCCAAGGCCAGAGACTATATGGTGCGCCTGGACGATCAGCTGTTGTGTAAGACGCCGCGATGTGGCGCCAAGATTGAAGTCACCTCCCTGCAGTCGGTAGTATTTCTGTAAACGGAAATCCTCATGGCGGTTCTCTTCGGCATCCAACCCGTGCGCGAAGCCCTGCGCCATTCGGCGCAAAGCGTACAGCAATGCTATTTCGCCGCGAACCCGGCCAACCCCCGGCTGCGGGATTTGCAGCGCATGGCCGACGAACAAAACATTCCGGTGCATCAGGCCCCGGAGGAGGCGCTGCAGCGTATGGCCGGAAGTCCTCATCATCAGGGGGTTGTCGCCCGAATCCTGGATTTTCAGTACCGCCCGGCGGAAGCGGTGATCGCCGCGGCCGCCCATCCCGGACTGCTGCTGGTGCTGGATGAAATCCAGGACCCGCAAAACCTGGGCGCCATCCTGCGTTCCGCCGACGGGGCCGGCGTATCCGGCATCTTCTTGCCCAAACACAACTCGGTGAGCATCACCCCGGCGGTGATCAAGGCCTCCGCCGGAGCGGCGCTCCACCTGCCGATCGTCCGGGAAACCAACCTCAATCGCACACTGCAGATCCTGAAGGAAAACGGTTATTGGACGGTGGGACTGGATGTGCACACGGACAAACTCTGGACCGATTATGACTACTCTTGTCCCACGGTCCTGGTCCTGGGCAACGAAGGGCATGGGCTGCGCCCCCTGGTCCGCCGTAACTGCGATGAACTGGTAAAAATCCCGATGCTGGGACACATCGAATCGTTAAACGTTTCCGCCGCCGCATCCGTGATTCTCTATGAGGTGCTGCGGCAACGTCGCTTTTCCGCCAGCAAGGCTTGATGGGAATCGGTATGAATGAAACCTCGGTCAACAACCTGATTCGCGATTTTTTCACCTGCAAACCGGAAGAGCTGACCCGCCTGTTTCTCGAACTTCTTCAGGTAATGCAGGTAGACTCCAACCTGGCCTCCGGCGGGCTGATGTCGCGCAATTACGAAACCGCCCAGGCCAATCCGGAGATACACCTCCTTCCCGGTAATCTGAAAGATGCCCGCGATGCCGTCTTCCCCTTCTTCTGGGGAACGGATGACTGGTTCAGCCCTCTTCACCTGGAAAACGTCAAGGGTCCGGCCAATTATGCCTCGCTGATCGGTTCGATCGCCTGCCTCCTCAAAAATCCCAACCTCTGTGTCGATACCTACAGCCAACGTTCCAATGAGCTGGAAGTCAAGGCCATCACCGCCCTGGCCAACCTCATCTTCTACCACACCCATTCTCCCTGGGGAATCTTTACCATGGGCGGTACTATTTCCAATCTCTACGCGGGCAAGATCGGAATCGAAAAGGTATGTCCGGGAACGATGGCCAAAGGTTTGTCCGACCTGCCGGTGGGTATCGTCTCAACCGCCGCTCATTACTCGAATCTGACTCTGGCCGGCTGGCTGGGCATCGGCACCGACAATCTGATTTCGGTGCCGGTAGACCATTCCTTCAGTATGCGTCTGGATCTCCTGGAGGAACACATACGCAAACTCTATTCCAGCGGACGGAAGGTCGCCTTTGTCATTGCCACGGTAGGCTCCACCGATGCCTTTGGCGTGGACGATACGGCTGCCATCCGAAAAATCCTCGATTCCCTTTCCCAGGAATTTGGCGTCACGACTCCTCACCTGCACGTGGATGCCGCCGTCGGGTGGGTTTTGTGCTTTTTTACCGAGTATGACACCCAGACCAATCCGCTGCAGGTCAACGATTCCACCCTTCCGGTCATTCGCCAGGCTCAGCAGGTGGCCGAAGGGTTTCAGGTAGCCGATTCGGTAACCATCGACTTCCATAAAATGGGTTGGGGACATTATCCTTCCTCGGCCTTTATCGTCAATCACCGCGACAACCTGGCCTATCTTTTCCGTGACAAATCGATCACTCCCTATTTCTGTGAGGCCGAATACCGGCGCGATCCGGCGCTCTTCACCCTGGAATGTTCGCGCCCGGCCATCGGGCCCTATACCGTGATGGCAAGCCTGAACGGCATCGGGCTCCAGGGCTATCAGGTTCTGGTGGCACACGCTCTGGAACTGGCGCACTACCTCAAAGCCCAGCTTTCCCGGCTGGACTACTGCCGGGTGCTCAATCCGGAGAACTGCGGCCCGCATGTCCTTTGGTGGGTCCTGCCAAAAGGGCGCGATGCCCAGGCTATCTACCGCAGGCTTCTGGCCGGAGACCTGCCTGAAGCCGAGGCGCAACGCTATTTCAACGAGATTCGTCACCTCTTCGACCGGCGCAACGTGAATCTCAACCCCCAACTCGACGCCCGGCTGAGTTTCACCACCCACACCGGGTTCGCGCCCCATGGCGTGAAACTCCCCGCCTGGAAGGCCGTCTTTTTCAATCCGAAGACCACGTTCCAGGAGATAGACCAGATCGTCCGCTCCCTCGAAGACCTGTGAGTGGAATTCGCAGATATTTCCCGGGACCCGACATTCTCCTTAGAGGGAAAGATGAAAAAGAAATATTTTTTTAGGTTATCTCTGCAGACGAGAAAATGGTTCTATATGCCGATGCTGCCACTGATTCTTGCTGCGGTTTGTCCCATCCTGCCAGCCCAAGAAAAGGAAGTCCCGGCTGCAGGACATAGTCGCGAAGCGATTCTGGAAGCAGCCCGGGAGATCATCGGTCAGCAGAAGTATTGCGCGCTGATTACCTTGGACTTCTCCGGAAAACCTCAGGCGCGGACCATGAATCCCTTTCCGCCGGAAGAGGACATGAGTGTCTGGATGGCGACCAACAGCCGTAGCCGAAAGGTGGAGGAGATCCGTAAAAACCCGCAAGTCACGCTCTACTATGCCGACCACAGCCAGGCTACCGGCTATGTGGCCATCTCAGGCAGGGCCATATTGGTGGACGATATGGCCGAAAAGCAGAAACGCAAGAGGGAATACTGGACACAAGCTTTCCCGGATTGGAAATATCTGCTGCTGATCAAGGTCATCCCGGAGAGACTGGAAGTCATCAACTATAAAAGGCAGATGACCGGAGAAAAGGTCACCTGGCGTATGCCCTCCGTCGAATTCTCTGCGAAACCTTAACCGAAAACGATCAAGAATTTCGGTAGTCGCCGGATGGATTCCAATCCGAATGACCGCTCCTGTGGATCGCCATTTTAAGTATTTCAATCTCTCGGACTTTTCCAGCAACAGTCGCTTATGTCGCGCAACGGATTCGGCACCCGCTATTACAGCAACAAGACAAGGAGTACGTTTTATGGAGCTGTCAGCCAAGACAGCCTCGCAAAAAGTCGGAATTCGAGCAAAAACGGGACGGGTTTGTAGTTCCGCTTTAGGCGGTGCCGCGTAAAACAGAAGTCAGGAGCCAGAAGCCAGAATGAGTAGGGCGGCATATGGATTGCACCAGAGGTCCCTATGCAAGAGGAACGTGCAAAAGAGTAGATCCTGATAGAAAAACGGATCGCGTTCCGCCTTAGGCGGTGCCCGAGCCTATGTCGCTGCTCTGCAGTTTGGTGACATTTTCAAGGCCGTTTCACTAGGAACATGTCGCCGCTCCGCGGCTGAGGAGGAAAAGCTCCTGATGAAACGGAAATGTACCTATTCCCGGATTTTCCGGCCGTCTCTGACAGCGCCGGAGGCGCGGCATGTTTATAGAATTGCATGTCCCGCCCTATCAGAAAGCTCCGGAGGAGCGATATAGGCAAATATCCATACGTAAACGCTTGACGCACCAGCTCAGAAGTCTTTAGGCGGTGCCGCGTAAATACGGACTTTCACGGATCCATGGGATGCCGCGTAAACGCGGAACTACAAACCTTGGATTTTTTGCGACCTCGTCAGCCAAGATGAAGTCGCAAAAAATATTGTTTCCGTTATTGCGACGGATCACGTATTCCTCAAGACGATTATCCCGAATTGAAAGGCAACCCGAGACTACAAACATGAGCACGAGCAGAAGGAGTAAGCCATATGAATTACGACAAGGAAGAGAAAACCATTCTTGAAGCATACAACAAGGGCAAGATGTCTTTGTCCACCCCTTCCAAGAAAGAAGTGGAAGCAATCAAAGCCACCGCTCAAAAGGCCATGGTGAAAAATAAAAGGATCACCATACGCCTTTACGAACATGACCACCGGAGTATCCAGAAAAAAGCCCTGGAGATGGGCATTCCCTATCAGACTCTCATATCGGGTCCCATACACCGGTATATCGAGGGAGACATGATTTCAAAGGCCGGATAATCCGGCAGGAGTCGTAGAGTTATCGCCGATTTTGTCGCCGGCGTAAGGCTCGTATCGAAGGAATCAAGATATTCCCGGCAGCCGCTTCAACTCCTACAGACTTGACAACCCTTTCTATGATCGCGGCCAAATATGACGACAGCATTAAGAAATCCGGTGTAAGTCTTTCCCATTGGACGAATGGGGCTGGGTTCGTAGTTTCGTTTCCAGGCGGGATATAATTAAGGTTTTCGAGGACGCAGACAAATCGACCACGGAACCGGGCAATCCGGAAGACGTTTATTCGCAGAGTGATATCGTAAGCATGAAAGAAGAAAACATAGGCATCGGGGTCATCGGCCTGGGTACGGTCGGTTCCGGAGTGATGCATATCTATCGGGAAAACCGCGAGCGGCTGCTCGCCGGATCCTCCGTACCCCTGCGGTTGGAAGCGGTCTGCGATCTCGATTTTACCCGCTCTTCGGCCGATCTCAGCGGTCTGCGCCAAACCGGAAACTGGCGAAGCATGGTCGACGATCCCCGGATCGGGATCGTCGTTGAGCTGATCGGAGGTGAAGAGCCCGCCCGCTCGATCATCGAGGCCTCGTTGCAAGCCGGCAAGCATGTCGTTACCGCCAACAAACTGGTCCTGGCCAAACACGGCATGGCCCTGTGGAATCTGGCGGCTGCCAATGGCGTGTCCCTGCTTTTCGAGGCTGCCGTCGGCGGCGCCATACCGCTCATCGCTCCTCTGGGAAGCACCCTGCTCCCCAATCGCGTTCAGGGCATCTATGGGATTCTCAACGGTACGACCAATTACATCCTAACCAGGATGATCGATCAGGGTGCGGACTACCAGACCGTTTTAAAGGAAGCCCAAGAATACGGATATGCCGAGGCCGATCCCACATCGGATGTAGAGGGCTTCGACAGCCTGTATAAGCTCTGCGTGCTCTGCGCCATGACGTTTCAGGCCAACATCCCTCTGCAGGAAGTATTGCGGGAAGGTATTACCGGAATCGATGGGGAAGATATCCGTTTCCTGAAAGAGCGCGGACAGACCGTCAGGCTGATCGCCATAGCCAGGCCTATCGGCGCCCGGTTGGAACTACGGGTCCACCCGGTTGTTTTGGATAAGAACCATCCGCTGGCTGCGGTCAAAGATGTATTCAATGCCGTCTATCTGCAGGGAGATTGCGTGGGAGAATCCATGTTCTATGGCCGCGGCGCCGGAGGGGTTCCAACCGCCTCCTCCGTCTGGGCCGACATTTTATCCCTGGCTAACCGGACGGCCTACCGTCCGCCTCCGCTGCACACCGCCGAATTGTTGCCCGCGGAAGAGATCCTGTCCCGCTACTATATGCGTCTCGCCGTGGCCGATTCCAAGACCGCTATCGCCGAGGTCGGCAGAATCTTTGCGGCGCACCACATCGGGCTGCGGGAAGCGGTCCTGACCGATCAAGCCTCAGGGAAAGAACTGATCCTGCTGACCGACCAGGCAATGGAAAAAGACAAGAACCGGGCCGTCGAGGCGTTGCCTTCCGTGCCTGGGATCGAACATGTGTCAACCGTTCTCCGTGTGGGATTCTAGGGAGAAGGAGCCATGACGGATTCCACACGACACCAGGAAGAGTTCCAGTCCGATACCGGAACGGTCTTGAAAGAGCCGCCGCTCTACCGGGTACTTCTGCATAACGACAACTTCACAACCATGGAATTCGTCATCGAGATCCTGGAGAAGATCTTTCACAAATCGGCTTCCGAGGCCACCGCCATCATGCTGGCGGTACATAAAACCGGGACCGGCATCTGCGGCGTCTATTCCCACGAGATCGCCGAAACGCGGGTCCGTGTCGTCGAACATTATGCCAAAGAACGGGGATACCCGCTGCTGTGCACCATGGAAGAAGTGTGATCCATGTCCAGTCGGGATGTACAACTGACCTTATTGGCGGCCTACCGGGAGGCCAAAAACCGCTCCCATGCCTTCCTCACCTTGGAGCACCTGCTCTTTGCCCTGACCTACAATGAACTCGGATCCAAAGTGCTTTCCGTCTGCGGCGCCGACCAGGATGCCCTGCGGAAAAGGCTGGAACAGTTTTTCCAGGAGCGTATCGAGAAAATACTTCCAGGGGCGGAAGAATCGGAACCGATGGAGACCTTGGCTTTCCAGAGAGTCCTGCAGAGGGCGGTAGCCTCCGTGCAATCGGCGGAAAAGGAAGAGATCGATGCCGGTGATCTGCTGGCCTCGCTGCTGCTGGAGGAAAAGGCTCCGGCCTCCTTCTTCCTGCAAGAGCAGGGCATCTCCCGATTGGATATCCTGCGCTGCATCTCTCACGGACTGGGAGAGACCGGACCGGCGCCCGACGAGGACCGGGCGGGCCGGGAAGGCAGCGGCCTGTGGTCGGAAGAGGAGGGGGAGGAGGAGACCGGACCCTCGACCCGGAAAAAGAAATCGGAACGCCCCAGGAGCAATGTGGCGCGGTATTGCATCGATCTGACGGCCAAGGCCCAGGAAGGAAAACTGGACCCGCTGGTCGGACGGGAGCTGGAACTGAAGCGCACCATGCAGGTCCTGTGTCGTCGCACAAAAAACAATCCGGTATTCGTGGGCGAGCCGGGCGTGGGAAAAACCGCCATGGCGGAAGGACTGGCCCTGGCCATAGGCAAGGGCGAGGTTCCCGAGATCCTGGCGGGCATGAAGCTCTATTCCCTGGATATGGGCGCGGTGCTGGCGGGCGCCAAATTTCGCGGCCAGTTCGAAGAACGTCTGAAAGGAGTGATCGCCGAACTGCTGCATGACGGTCGCGCCATTCTGTTCATCGACGAGCTGCACACCATCGTCGGCGCCGGGGCCACCAGCGGAGGTTCCATGGACGCCTCCAATATTCTGAAGCCCTTCCTGGCCTCCGGAGAAATCCGTTTTCTCGGTTCGACCACGCACGAAGAATATCGCCTCTATTTCGAAAAAGACCGGGCCCTGTCCCGCCGCTTTCAAAAGATCGTCATTCAGGAGCCGTCTATTGAAGAGACGGTGGCCATTCTCCGCGGATTGAAATCGCGCTACGAAGAGCACCACGGAGTACAGATTACCGATTCGGCCCTCCGCAGCGCGGCGGAGCTGTCGGCGCGCTACATCAACGAACGCTATCTTCCCGACAAGGCCATGGATGTGGTCGATGAGGCCGCCGCCGGGCTCCATATGCAGATGACGCAAAAAAAGAGGCGTCGCAAGGTCCTGCCGGCCGATATCGAAAAGGTGGTGGCGATGATCGCGCGGGTCCCGGTGGCGGCCATGTCCGGCGGAGAGCGGAAAAGGCTGGAACAGCTGGAAGAAAGATTGAAGAGTACGGTCTTCGGACAATCGGCGGCCATCGAAACGCTGACCCGTTCACTGAAGCGCTCCTTTGCCGGACTCGGGAATCCGGAAAAGCCGGTCGGCTGTTTTCTCTTCACCGGGCCTACGGGGGTGGGCAAAACCGAAGTCTCCCGCCAGCTGGCTCTGGCCCTGGGAGTGACTTTTCACCGATTCGACATGAGCGAATACATGGAGAAACACGCCGTTTCCCGTCTAGTGGGGGCACCCCCAGGCTATGTCGGTTTCGAACAGGGGGGGCTGTTGACGGAGGAGATCCGCCGCCACCCTCATAGCGTGTTACTTCTTGACGAAATCGAAAAGGCCCATCCGGATATCTTCAACATCCTGCTGCAGATCATGGATCATGCCACCTTGACCGACAACAACGGGCGCAAGGCCGATTTTCGCAATGTAATTCTGATCATGACCAGCAATGTCGGTTCCCGGGAGATGGCCCAGCGAACCATCGGCTTCGGGGATCCCAACTCCGGTTCTCCCGACAGAAGCAAAAAGGCCCTGGAGACTCTTTTCTCTCCGGAATTCCGCAATCGTCTGGACGAGACGGTCACTTTTGCCGCCCTCGACCGGTCGGTCATGCTGCAGGTGGTGGACAAGTTCCTGGGACTCCTGGACGGATACCTTTCCCGGAAAAAGGTGCAGCTCAAGGTGTCCGACGAGGTCCGTAATCGACTGGCCGATATGGGCTTCGATCCGGTTTTCGGCGCCCGGCCGCTGGAGCGGGTCATCCAGAAGGAATTGAAGGACCCCCTGTCGGAAGAAATCCTGTTCGGCCGGCTGAGCAACGGCGGCAAGGTGCGTGCCCTGCTCACGGGCGACAAAATCGTATTTGAAGCCGACGAGGATTGACCGTGCCGGTATTCCAGCTGCCGGAAGAAATTCACTTTCCCCACCCGGACCTCGCCGAAGCCGACGGACTGCTGGCTGTCGGCGGAGACTTATCGATCGAGCGCCTGCTGGCGGCCTATGCCCATGGCATCTTCCCCTGGTATTCCCGGCGCAAGCCGATCCTCTGGTGGTCTCCCGATCCGCGTATGGTCCTGTTTCCCGGGGAATTCCACCTCTCGCGCACCATGGGCCGGATCCTTCGCTCCGGCCGTTTTCGCTTTACCGCCGATACGGCCTTTCCCGCCGTTATCCGGGGCTGTGCGCAGTCGCCGCGGCCGCAGGAGCGCGGTACCTGGATTGTGCGGGACATGATCCGGGCCTATTGCGCCCTGCACGAGGCCGGGTGGGCCCATTCCATAGAAGTCTGGTGTGAGGACAATCTGGCCGGGGGACTTTACGGCGTTTCTCTTGGAGGCGCCTTTTTCGGAGAATCGATGTTCTCCCTGGTCGACAACGCCTCCAAAGCCGCCTTCTATCTGTTGGCGAGGCTATGCCGGATGTGGAATTTTTCCTTCATCGATTGCCAGATGCATACGGCCCATCTCTCCCGGCTGGGTGCACGGGAAATCTCCCGCGATCGATATCTGCAGCTTCTCTCCGAAGCCCTGCACCTTCCCACTCGCCGGGGCTGCTGGAAACGACTTCTCGAAGAGGCCGCCGGGAAAACCTTTCCGGACATTCCGATTCTTATGCAAGAGGGAGTATAGTAAAATCCCAGACAACAGTCGGATGGTATACAACAATCCAATTTTTTAAAGAGACGGCAGGATCCTATGAAAACAAAAGACATTGAAAATGCGTATCAACTGGCCAAAGAACGTTATGCGGAGGCCGGTGTTTCCGTCGATTCCGCTCTGAAAAGGCTTTCCGCCATTTCCATCTCCATGCAATGCTGGCAGGCAGACGATGTCGGCGGCTTCGAAAATGCGGAGAGTTCGCTCGGAGACGGTCTTGCCGTAACCGGCAATTATCCGGGAAAGGCGCGCACGCCGGAGGAATTGCGGGGCGATTACTGTAAAGCGGTCTCCCTGATTCCGGGAAAACATCGCCTGAACGTTCATGCCTCCTATGCGGAGATGAGCGGTAAAAAGGTGGACCGCGATCAGCTGGGTCCCGAACAGTTCAAAAACTGGATCGCCTGGGCCAGGTCCATGAAGATCGGTCTGGATTTCAATCAGACCTATTTTTCCCACCCCAAAGTGGATCGTGGCCTGACTCTGACCCACCCCAACAAGAACATACGCAAGTTCTGGATCGAACACGGCATCCGCTGCCGGGAAATCGGGGCGGCCATCGGTAAATCGCTGGGTAAGACATGCCTGACCAACCTCTGGATTCCGGATGGGATGAAGGATACACCGGCCGATCGCAAGGGTCCCCGGGAGCGCCTGGTCAGCTCGCTGGACGCCATTTTCGAAAAGAAGATCGACGCCAAATACAATATCGATTCCGTAGAATCCAAGCTGTTCGGCATCGGCGCCGAAAGCTATACCCCCGGTTCTCATGAATTTTATATGGGCTACGCCGTCAGCCGTAAGATCCTGCTCACCCTGGATTCCGGTCATTTTCATCCCACGGAAGGGATCGGGGACAAGATCTCCTCGATGATGTGCTTTCTGCCCAAGATCGCCCTGCATGTCAGCCGCGGCGTGCGCTGGGACAGCGATCATGTGGTCACCCTGACCGACGACCTGCAGGCGATTGCCCAGGAGATCGTATGGGGAGGTTACACCGATCGCGTATGCATCGGACTTGACTATTTCGATGCCAGCATCAATCGCGTGGCCGCCTGGGTCATCGGGACCCGCAATATGCTGAAAGCCTTACTGCTGGCCTTATTGGCGCCTATCGCCACCATGAAAAAGGCGGAGCTGGAAGGGGACTACACCTCACGCCTGGTCTGGATGGAAGAGGCCAAGAGCCTGCCCTTTGCCGCAGTCTGGGATTATCATTGCCACACGGCGGGAGTCCCGGTAGGGAGTTCCTGGTTGACGGAAGTCAAACAGTACGAAAAAGATGTGCTTTCCCAACGGTAAAGGCCCGTTCTAAACAGGAGTCAACGCAATGGAACCAACGTTACAAGCCACTTCCAATCCGGCCCTGGGTGTTGTTCTGTTCATGCTCGGCGGGCTCGCCGGCGCCGTATTCTACCTCTTTTTCAAAAAGGTGAGGAATTGGGCCTGGGAGAGTTACTGGATGATCTACGCCGTTTTCGGCCTGGTCCTGGCCCCGTGGATTCTGACCTGGTTCACCGCACCTAATGTTCTGAGCGTACTGCAAAGCGTTTCTACGGGTACGATCTTCTACTGTGTGGCCTGCGGAGCCATGTGGGGAATCGGCGGACTCACCTGGGGGCTGATGATACGATACCTGGGCGTCGGCCTCGGCCTGGCCATCGGGTGCGGTCTCTGTTCGGCCGCGGGAACCCTGATACCACCGATCATCGAGGGCAATCTGGGGAAACTCTATGGCACTTCCGCCGCCAATGCCTCTCTGGCCGGCGTTTTCGTCTCCCTCCTGGGGATTGTACTGGTGGGCATGGCCGGCATGTCCAAGGAGGGCGAACTGCCCGAGGAACAGAAGAAGAAGGCGGTCGCCGAATACGATTTCAAGAAGGGTATCCTGGTGGCCATCTTTTCCGGAGTGATGAGTTCGGCCATGAACTTCGGCCTGCAGGGTGGAAAGGATATCGAACAACTCACCTCCACCATGGCGCCGGTCACCAGCCCCACCTGGAGAGGGATGCCTGTCCTGGTCGTGGTCCTCTTCGGCGGATTCCTGGTCAATTTCCTCTGGTGTCTTTACCTGAATCTGAAGAATCGGACCGCCGGGGATTACCTGAAGTCGAACACTCCCGTCGCCGGCAACCTGCTGTTTGCCGGCCTGGCGGGCGTCGTATGGTGCTCCCAGTTTATCTTTCTCAAAACGGCGGAGCCGGCCATGGGCGACATGGCCTACATCGGATGGGCCATCCTCATGGCCAGTTCCATCCTCTTCAGTACCCTGCTGGGTATCTTTCTGGGGGAATGGGGGGGAACCAGCGGCAAGACACGCACGCTGTTGTCCTGCGGATTGGTGTTGTTGATCATCTCCGCTTTTCTGGCCGCCTACAGCGGCTATCTGGGAAAACTGGCCTAGCCGCCCCGCGTACCATGCGGGGCAAAATAGGGGCAACCGCGAGGGTTGCCCCTACACGAATGGCCTGAGCCCGCCTGCGAACGGAACCCCGGCACATCGCGCCAATCGGGAAGGTCGATTTCCACCTGAGCTCGCCCGCAAACATAGCCCTGACATCCGGCTTTACGCATCCTGACTGGGGCCGAATGGCCGATAGCGTATCTCCCGGATCTCCACCTGCCCCGCCACCGGATGAAAAAACGGCTTCCCGTCTTTGACTCCGACCGTACCGTATCCCTTCTCCGTGGCCAGAAAGCTCCGGAAATCGCCGGATATGGTCGGCTGAAGGTAGAGGACCTTTTCGATGGCATCGTAGCGGGCCCCGGTCAGGCCCTGCAGCAAAGCGTAAGAGGACATGGCCCGGGCATACCAGTGGCCGCATTCATATTCGTTGAACGGGTTGCGAACACGTCCGTCATAGCGGTCACGACAGATGCGTACGATCTCCAGTCCCTCCTCCACCAGTCCCATGGCCATCAGATGCGCGGCCACCTGGTATTCAATTCCGGTCCATACCTCGTTGGAATAAACGAAGGGTAGAGCCAGGGCACCTCCCTTGGGCCAGGTACACAGCAGTAGTCCTCCTTCCTTTCCGCAGGCATACGATGGACGCTGGGGATTGGGATGATCGGTGAGATCCCGGCGTAGATTGTGGCGATGGACCGAACGCAGATGACTGCGTATCTTCTCCCGGTCAAGCACCTGACCGACACCGCACACCAGCGCCAGCCAGGACCCGAGAACACCGTCGGAGAGACAGCCTTTTCCATACTGGTATTTCGGGCCCTCCTTTTGGAAGAGGGCCACCGCCTCCGGCGAATAGCTGCCGACCATGCTCTTGTTTTCCAGCGGACTGTTCGCCTTCAGATTTTTATACTCGATCTTCTGGATAAAGTAGTCCCCGTCGAAGAGTTCCGATTCCACGTACTTCGTTCCTTTGGCATACAACTCCACATAGAGCGGAACCTTCTTGCCCAGCGCAGCTCCCATGTGACCGGCGGCCAGCAGGGCGCCCAGGTAAAAACTGGAGCACATACCGTCGGGGCCCCAAAATTCGATGTCGTAGGTGTTGTGATGCGGCTCCTCGACAATGCCCTTGTGTTGCGGATCCCATGTCTCGATGCAATAGTCGAGGCTTTTTCGTATCTTCGGCCACAGCTTGCCTAGCCATTCGGTATCTCCGCTGATCCGCCATTCTCGATAAACCTTCATGATGCCACCGAGCTGGCCGTCAGCCGCGGCATGAAAATCATGCCCCACCTCGCGGATCGGCAGGGCGCTGCGGAAGGTCTGATGGCCGGCTTCGTCCTGCGAAGGGCCGAATTCCGTCTCGCGTAGTGTGCGCTCCAATGCCGGAAACAGATGGGGAATCGCCTGGGCGTAATTCCAGACGTGGGTGCAGGATCCGGAACAGCAGCCGGCGTTGTCGGAGCAACCCTCCCACCCCCACAGTCTCCCGTCGGATTGCCGCAGAACGGTCGGGGATTTCAGGATGGTCAGATTCGCCGCAACCGCCTCCGTTACCTCTTCCGGCAGAGTGGAATCATACAGACAGCGGCGAAACGTCTCCGTACTCTGCCGCAGCTCCGTGTAGTGTTCGCGCCAATACGCAATCAGGTCGCCGATGTCTCCGAACCGGCCGGTATACCAGGGCTGATAGGTGGGAACCGTTTTCCCTTCTCCCGCGGCCTTTTCCGCGGGGTCTTTCCCTAATCGCAGACTGGTCAATCCTACATACCAGGCCAGCAGCAACGGGATTGTCTTGGAGGCACCCGGCTCGAGATGAAAGGGAACAAACAGGCTGGCCCCGGGAGCCGCATCCCCTTCCTGGATCGGATGCCTCTCGTAACAGGCCCCTGCGGCGATATCGCGCCAGACCATGGTAAGCGAATCGAACCACCCGCCACGAAACCAGGCATGATTGACCTTGACCTCCGGATCGGCAACCACAGCGGCAAAGGAGCCTTCTTCGTTCGGTTTGTCCTGGGCGGCACCGCCCCAAAGCTGAAATCCTCCGGGCAGGGAACGTACAGCCTGAGGGTTCTTTCCCATCGCCATGAAATTTTTCGCATGGAAGGAGAATACGCCATCCATGCTCTTCGTCGAGTGGTTGGTAAAACAATACTCCAATGCGGCCACCGGGAGCGAAGAATGATCAGCATTGCCGGGTTCGAACGGACTCCAGCCGGTCACGGCCACCTGCAGGCCGATGCCCCGTTCGCGTAAGTTCACGGTGGCGAACGGAAAATGCGCCCGAAAGGTGGCCGAAGAAAAGCGGGGGAGCCCAAAGGAAGAACCGGAGGCCCCATTGCCTGTTCCGGGCGATCCGAAGAGCTTCCATTCCGGAACCGGCCCTTCCAGGATCCTGGCCAGCCGGGCGCCTCCGCGTATGCTTACGGCGGCGAAGGTGCAGGGCTCATGGAAGATCTCAGGTTTATGGCGCAGCGATACGTGGGAAAGGGCCCCGGTCCCTTCCAGGCAAATCATCCCTGCCCCTATTCCCCCCATGGGAAAGGCGATCCGGTTCAGGTTCCGGCCCACGTACTCGCCGTTATAGGCGCGGCGCCGAGCGGCCGGCAGAGGTTTTCCCGGGGAAGCGACGGGCGGCTGAGGCTCGGCCATCGCCGTGGCGGTAAAGCTTCCGGCAGCGCCGGCCGATAGGGTGGATGTCTTCAGGAATTCCCTTCGCGGGATACCGTTTCGTTTGCGTGTGCGTGCCATTTCGCAGTCCTTTCCCAATTGGAATCAGCATCGTTGTCGACGAAAGAAGATTTTCGTGTCCGGGCCGGGCCGGCGTTCCACTTTTTATGAAAGGAAATATAGAAGGATCAGGGGAACCTTGTCAACAAGTTTCCCTTTTCCAGGGAAGAATCGGACGACCCATCCTCCCCGAATTATGGGAGTTCATGTAGGAATGGTTTAATATGGGATGTTTTGCGGGGGTATCCGCGCCGACGAAGCGCTAAGAAGTCCGGAGGTTTGTAGTTCCGCGTTTGCGCGGCATCCCATAGATCCGTGAAAGCCTGTATTTACGCGGCACCGCCTAAAGGCGGAACTACAAACACGATCCG
>CAZTVS010000083.1:0-20934 GCA_964617125.1 uncultured Acidobacteriota bacterium | reverse complement strand
TTGGTCTGCGCCAGAATGGATTCGTTGCATTCCCAATCCAGGTGGCGGGCATTGTTGGCCAGGCACTCTTTTTCCAGAGAATGCAGGCTCTCCTGGTTCTTTTGTTTCAGCAGCTCCGTACGCCGTTCCATGACCTGAAACGGAGCCCAGGATTTGGGGTAGACAATGTCGGCATCCTGGAAGGCCTCCTCCATGGTTTCAACGATTTTCAGGGAGCCGCCGCTGGCCTGGCTTTGCTGCTCCGCCAGCCGGACAACATCCGGCAGAAGGCCATATCCCTCCGGAGATGCCAGAACAACATGCATTCCCAGACGGCTCATCAGCCCGATGATCCCCTGGGGAACGGACAGAGGTTTCCCGTAACTGGGCGAATAGGCCCACGACATGGCGATTTTTTTACCGCGCAAATTCTCCAGAGAGCCGAAATACTGTTCCAGATGGGCAAGATCGGCCAAAGTCTGCGTGGGGTGATCGATGTCGCACTGCAGATTGATGACGGCAGGACGCTGATGCAAGACGCCTTGCTCGTATCCCTCCTGCAGGGCAGAAGCGACTTCACACATGTAGCGATGCCCTTCACCAAGGTACATGTCGTCACGGATGCCGATCACCTGTGCGAGAAAAGAAATCATATTGGCGGTTTCGCGGACGGTCTCTCCATGGGCAATCTGCGATTTGACTTCATCCAGTTCCGATAAACCCAAGCCCAAAGCATTCACTGCGGAAGCAAAACTGAATCGAGTACGGGTGGAGTTGTCGCGGAAGACAGACACGGCCAATCCCGTCTCGAAAACCCGAAAAGGCCGGCCGGAATGGTGCAGTTCCTTGAGCAATCGGGCCATGGTCAACACTCCCCGGATCTCCTTCAGGGAATGATCCCATGTCAGAAGAAAGTCACCATTGTAGGATTTGCCAGACAGGGTCTCCAGAGAATCAAGCCATTCTTTCATCATCGTTCTTTCTATTTTCCTTTCAATAATGGGCGGCGGCCATTTCTACAGCATCGATTATTTGTTGATATCCGGTACAGCGACACAGATTGCCCTGCAGTGCATGCCGGATTTCTTCCCGCGTCGGTGAACTGTTTCGCAGCAGCAGGGCATGGGCCGTAAGCACCATCCCGGGGGTGCAGAAACCGCATTGAATGGCGCCTGCCTGCAGAAAGGCGGTCTGCAGCGGATGCAGGCTGCCGTCTTCGGCGGCCATGCCTTCGATAGTCAGGATACATTTTTCCAGAACATCCTTCACCTGCAACCGGCAGGCCTTAACCGGCCTGTCGTCCGCCAGCACCGTACAGGCGCCGCAGACACCGATCCCGCAGGAATTTTTCACCCCGGTCAAATCCAGTTCTTCGCGCAGGTAATCGATCAGACTCATCTCATGATGGGACGCCGGCACCTGCAGCCTTTTACGATTGACCGTGATCGTCATAGAGATTCGCTTTACTGCCTCACGGCATCAGGAGTTACCGGCCGGTTCCGCTGCAGAGGATCGAGGATGGGGATGTGAAAAGGCCGTATCCCCGTCGCCTGATATACCGCATTGGCAATGGCCGGTGCCATGAGTTCATTGGTCGGTTCTCCGATGCTCTTGGCACCCGAGGGCGATTGGGGATCGGGATTTTCGATCAGGATGGCTTTCATGGGGGGAAGGTCCTGGCTACGCAAGATCCGATAGGTGTGAAAATTCAAGTTTTCTATCTTCCCTCCCTGGCAATGCAACGTCTCCTGCAGGGCGTACCCCGCACCCATGGCCATTCCTCCGTAGAACTGGCCATGCAGCATCTCCCGATGAATGGCCCGTCCCACATCGTGAGCGGCGACGGCATTTCTCAATCTGATTTTACCGCTCCTGGCATCGATGGTAAGTTCCACCGCCTGGCAGCCGTACACCCAGGTAAAGTAAGCATCTCCCTGCCCGTTATGTTCATTCCAACTCACCTTGGGTGCCTGAAAGACCCCAAAGGCATAGGGAAAAACCCGGGCCTGATACATGTAGGCCATGGCCTGTTCGAAGGGGATGGAAAACGAGGTGCAAAGAATCCGGTCGTTTTCGAAACGAATCTCCTGAACCGGACAACCGAATCGCCCGGCAAGAACCCCGGCTATCTTCGTTTTCAGCTCGCGGGCGGCCAGGGTCACGGCACCGCCACCCATGATGGTTCCGCGGGAAGCCACAGTGGTTCCGCTATCGGGGATGTTGGATGTGGAAGAGCGGCGCCATCTTATGCGGTCCCGATGTACCCCCAGTTCTTCCGCCAGGATCAGGATCATGGCACTTTCCGCACCCTGTCCATTTTCATGAACCCCGACATCCAGCAGGATGGAGCCATCGGCCTGGACATTGACGATCGCCGCAACGAAATCCACCCCTTCCGCTCCCAGACTGACTCCGCGATAACTCATCGCCAATCCGATGCCGTAGAGCTCTCCATGGTCCGCTCTGCCATGAGACGATCGGGGCAGTTTCCCATGGTAATCGATTTCCTGCAACACCCGATCCAGAACCTGTTCCATGGCGACAACATGCGTATCCAGTTTCTGTCCGGTGATGGTCACGCTTCCCTGCCGCACCATATTCTTCCTTCGGAATTCGACCGGATCCATCGCCAGTTTTTCCGCGGCTATCTCCACCATCTGTTCCACAGCAAAATTGATCTGGGGAGAACCGAAACCGCGCATGGCACCGCTGTATACCTGGTTGGTATAGACGCCGAAAGTATCACAGCGGACATTCTCCACGACGTAGGGCCCGCAACACTGCACCGTCGATCTCCAGGTCACCCAGGGAGTCACCGAGCAATAAGCACCTCCATCGGCGATAATCCGACACTGTACCGCCCGGATGATCCCTTGCCTGTCGATACCCATTTTGTAATGGATACGATAGGGGTGCCGCTTGTAGCTTTCGCGTATGGACCACTCCCGTCGATAGGTCATTTTTACCGGTCGGCCCAACAGGCGGGCGGCCAGCGCCGTTCGTGCACATACGATGGCCGCCGTGTCGTCCTTCCCGCCGAAGCCTCCTCCCATGGGGGTCCCGATAATTTCCACATCGGTAAGAGGCACCCCGAGAAAGGCAGACACGAACCGGCGGGTACTGAAGGGATGCTGCATGCTCCCATAGACCTCCATGACCCCGTCGGGACGCGGCACGCACACAGCGGATTCCGGTTCGAGGTAGGCATGTTCCACATGCTCGGTCTGGAACTGATGTTCGATAACGATGTCGGAAGCGGCAAAACCGGCATCCACATCCCCACGCCGGACGCGGTGCGTATGGACGACATTCGTACCCAGGTCCTCGTGAACCAGCACAGAATCCGGACGCATGGCTTCTTCCGGATCCAGCACTGCCGGCAGAGGTTCTGCGTCCACCTCGATCTTTGCGGCAGCGGCGATCGCCTGAGAGCGACTTTCCGCTACGACGACGGCCACCACATCTCCATGATAGCGGATTTTATCGTCTGCCAGAATTCGAAGATCTTTGACGATTTGACCGTGTCGATTGGAGCCCGGCACATCCCGGGCCGTGACGATGCGCAGGACACCCGGCAATTCTTCTGCTTCCGAGGTCCTGATGGCCAAAATCCGGGCATGGATAAAATCGGCATACACCGGAACCGAATGAGCCATATGGCGAAACTTCAGATCATCGGCATATCGGGCCGATCCGGTCACCTTGCTTACGGCATCGTTACGCCAGCAGACAGCCGTCATGATCCCCTTCCCCAAAGGAAGAGGCCCCACCTCTGACCCCTCTTCCCATCCTTCTCTCCGGTTGCTGTTTCATCTCCTGCCTTTACCCACGCCTTGGCTATATTATCGCAACTCTCGGTTTTTCGGTATAAAATGCAGCTTTACATCATGAAAGTAATTTTACTTGCTATCGTTCTCCGTTCGTGAAAAAATACGTCTTGCTTTTTTTCCGAACGTAGGGAATTCCGATGGGAATAACTTCCCATCCAGAGAAAGTGATTATGGATCTTGAGGATGTTGCCCGTAAGGCAAAGGTTTCCACCGCCACGGTGTCGCGTGTTTTGAATAATGTCGATGTGGTTCGACCTGAGACCCGGGACCGGGTGCTTCGGGTAATCAAAGCATTGAATTATCACCCCAACCTGCATGCCCGTTCTCTGGCCGGCGGGAAAAGCCAGACCATCGGAATGATCGTCTCCAATCTGGCGAACCCTTTCTTTCTCGACATCTTCCGCACCCTGGAAACGACTGCCAATCGTCAAGGGTATGAAATTCTGGTGGCCAATACCAATTACAATCGCGATCAGTTGGTAAGAAACGTACACCTCATGATCGGGCGACGGGTGGCCGGTTTGGCGGTCATCGTTTCCGAGATGGAACCTTCGCTGATCGAAGAGTTGGAGAAGACCAAACTGCCCGTCGTCTTTTATTCTGTAGGGACACCGAAGGGCCACATCGCCAACATCCGCGTCCACTATCGAAAAGGGATTCAGCGCATTGTCGAATATCTACGGGATCTGGGTCACAAGCGTATCGCCTTCATCGGCCATCACGTGGCCCTGGAACCGCTTAACAGCCGGAAACATGCCTTCCTCGAAGTGATGCACAATTCTCCCTCTTCCATCGAATACACCACCCTGGCTGCATCCGACAGTCCCCAGGGAGGACGCCAGGCGACCGCCACCCTGTTCGAGTCGGGATTCAACCCAAGCGCTATTGTATGCATCAACGACTTTATGGCTGTCGGAGTTTTGCGGGAACTGCAGAATCGTGGTCTTTCCGTCCCGGAGGATGTCTCCGTCACCGGATTCGACAACATACGCCTTTCGGAATACACCTGCCCGGCGCTCACTACAGCCGACATACCCCGATCCAAAATCGGAAACCTGATTTTCTCCTATCTGTCCCTGGATACCAATTCTACTCCTCTGGTCGGGGCGGAAACGATCATAGAACCGGAGTTGATCGTGCGGGAATCGACCGGTCCGTTCTGTCCTAAAAGGACCGGTACCATCGATCAGAAGACCGGCCGTTCCCGCCTCAAGGGAAAAAACCGCACGCCCATGGCCCGGTCGGAAAATTGCATGGTGACGGTAAAAGGATCGACGGCGCCTTCCAGCGGACAACCGGATTTTCTCTAAGAAAGCAGCAGGTCCGATATCTCTTTCAGCAGATTGCGGGCCTCTGGAAAATCGAATTTCTGGATGGATTCTTCCAATTTTTGCATCGGTACGGATAGCAAATCTTCCGGTATCCGTTTTTTCAGCTCTCTCCATTGATCCAGCGACTCGTACTTCCCATCCGCCAGGATCTGGTCGAGTTTCTGTAGTCCGGCGGTCAGGATTTCATGGTCGCAGGCACGGGACTTTTCTCCGTCCGCAGATGCCGGCGTCGTTTCCTGTTTCTTTTTCCATTCTTCAATATCATCTACCACCCGACCTAGACTGGGGAACAAACCATCGAGGGCCTTGGCCCCGACATTGGTGTCCGCCGAATGGATGACTGTCTCCACTTCCTGGCAAAGTTCAGCCAAGGTTTTACACCCGATATTTCCGGCCAGCCCTTTCAGGGTGTGAACCATTCTTCGGGCAAAATCCAGATCGCCTCGATCCCACGCCTGCCGGATAGACGCCCCTTTGTCGCGGTATTGTTCGTAAAACGCGTCCAACATCTGGGTGTAAATGTATCCGTTCCCTTCCAAACGCACGATCGCTTCCTCGGAATTCAGGCTTGGAATGGAGAAGACCATCGGCCCGGGCATTTCTCCCTTATGGAAAAGACCGGTGACGGCATCGACTACTCCCGTGTGCGGTTTCACCCATCGGGCCAGGGTTTCATAGAGGGTCCGAGGGCTGAACGGCTTGGCGATATGGTCATCCATTCCCACAGAGATACACTTCTGCCGCTCCTCCCGGAAGGCATGTGCGGTTATGGCGATGATCGGAAGGCGCCCGTTTCTTTTAGAAAGCTGTCCTTCCAATCGGCGTAGTTCCTTGGTTGTCTCGAACCCATCCATATCCGGCATTTGAATATCCATCAGCACCGCGTCCCACTTCTCGGGATTCGCGCGGTAGGTCTGCAAGGTTTCCCGTCCGTCTTGGGCGACGGTGACTTCTGCGCCCACTTTTTTCAGGAATTCCACGGCGATCTGCCGATTCATCAGGTTATCTTCCGCCAAAAGGATGTGAATGCCCTGAAAGATCCGTTGATCCTTGAACTGGATGGAAGCAGAAGCCTCTGGAGGAAGAGAGGCTCCCTGTGTAAGAAGAAATTCCGGATCGTCGGAATATCTGTCAGGCTTTTGTGCCGCTTTCAGGCGGACCGTAAAGGTGAAGATGCTTCCCTGGTTCCAGGCGCTCTCTACCCGGATCGATCCGCCGAACATTTCCACCAATCTCTTGCTTATGGCCAGCCCCAGTCCCGTTCCGCCGTATTTACGGGTGGTGGAACCGTCCGCCTGGGTAAAACTCTGAAACAATTTTTCTACTTTATCCGGATGGATACCAATCCCGGTGTCCTCCACCGAGAACTGAAGTCGCACCTCCTGCGGGCCTTCCGGATCGGCCGGTGGCAATACCTTTACCCGAACCACGATCCTTCCCTTTTCCGTAAATTTGACGGCATTGGAAACCAGATTGAGAAGGATCTGACCCAGGCGCAAGGGATCGCCTATCAGGGAAGACGGTACATCCTCGGCAACATCCAGTACCAGATCCAGACCCTTTTCTTCGGCCCGGATGCCGAGTACATCACAAACATGATTCAGTACATCTGCCAGGTAAAAAGGAACCTCCTCCATCTCCAGCTTTCCGGATTCGATTTTACTGAAATCCAGAATATCGTTGATGACACCCAAAAGCGATTGAGAGGCAGACTGGATCATTCTGGCATTTTCCCTCTGCTGTCCCGACAGATCCGATTGCAGGGACAAATGAGTAAGGCCGATGATAGCGTTCAAGGGAGTGCGAATTTCGTGACTCATATTCGCCAGAAACTCGCTTTTGGCCAAATCCGCCTGCCGGGCCTCGGCGGCATTCCTTTCGGCATGCTCTTTGGCAACTTCCAGTGCCGCTTGATTGATGCGCAGATCCCGCTGTTTATGAATGAGAGCTACCAAGGAAATCGTGGTCGCCAAAAGGAACAAGGAAACGGGCATCAGGAAACCGGGTCGCAGGAAGAGATAAGGCTCTACAGAAAACGTGAGCGTCGCCGGAGTGGAGTCGACGTTTCTCTCCTTATCGGCCGCCCGCACTTCAAACACGTAATCTCCCGGCGATAACGGTTCGGTGCTGACGGTATCGTCCGTCTGGAACGGACCCCAGGCAGATGGGGCCTGATTCTCTCCCCTTTTGTTGATCCGCCAGGAATAGACCAGCTCCTCGGTCAGAGTTGCCTGCCAGGTATCATGTCCGATAAAGGAGAAAAGACCTCTACCCATAGGGACCAGTTCGGCAGGTCCATTTAATATTTTGGTATCAGGCGGATTGTAGGCGATACGATGTTGCACCAGACCGGAGCGGCTGACCTGGAACCATAAAGAACCTTCGCTGTCCTGTTCGATATCGAGTATGGAACCTTCCAGCCTCAATTCCTTTTTGGTAAAAGTGATCCATCGGCCTTCCCGAAAAGAAGCGATTCGGGAATCGTCGAGTCCGACCCAAATGGCCCCATCCGTCGCCTCGAAGACGCGATGGATCCAATTACTGGGCAGGCCATTCTTCGTCGTATAAATGACCGATGATTTTCCGCCGAGGGCAAACAGTCCGGAACCGCTGGTGGCAATCCATATCATGCCGTCCCGGGAAACGCAGATATCGTTGATACGGTGTTGCTGGAAACTGGGAATGGCCACCTTCTCCCAAACGGTATGTCCGATCGGCCGTTTTTGCAGACCGTCGTCAAAGGCCAGCCATTGATATCCATCCTGAGTTTCCTTGAAAAGATGGATCGGCTTCTCCCGCCATTCTTCTTTCCACCTCTCCCCATCGTAGCGATACAACGTGTTGTAGCCATACATCCAGAATTGTCCATCGCGCGACTGGTAGACTTTATAGTGATCCTCCGCTTTCGGAATCGGGATTTTCCGGAGCACGGAAAAAGATGAGTCGGAATATTCGATCAGGGCCTCCGGATAATGGACGGCCAGCCGGCCGTTACTCCAGGAAACGACAGGACAGTTCTGGAGGCATTCTGCGACCGTCCCGATCCTGGTCCAAATCCCCTTCTGGTGTCTTTCCACCTGCCCGCTGCTTCGTAGGGATACGATGGAGAAGTCCGGTGCCAGACAGGAGGCTTGGCAATCGTTTTTTGATGAATGGTGAATGGTGAAATTCGACGGACGGAGAAGAAAAACTCCGGACCTGGTCCCGATCCAGATGGTGTCGTCTTGAAAACTCCGTATAATCTCGACAAAGGATTCCGAGGTGCTTTCACTCAGCGTGATCCGGGTCCAGTGATCGTCTTTATAGTGGAAAACACCCACACTAGTACCGACGTAGACAGATCCGTCTTCCACGGCGGCAATACTCTGAACCGACTCACGGTTAGGAACGTCCAGACTCAGCAGCCGGCCCTGGTCCCATCGAAAAATGTTCAGCATCCCGCTGGCCCAGATCTGCCCGGTGCCCGACTCTACGACCGAAAACACCCTTTGGGAGGATAAGATTTTTTCGACCCGGGTGCCGTGAATGCGAAACAGGCCGAACTGCATACCTACCCACAGATCTCCATCGGACGATTCCATCAGGCTGCGCACCGCCTCGGCCCGGAAGGTCTCCGTCGGGTAAAGCAGGCGCCAGCGGGACGGGACGGCCACCGTTCCGTCATAAAGAAAAATGGAACCGTCGGCCATTCCGAAAAGAACGGTCCCGTCTTTTCGTATGAGTATACTGAAAACCGAAGGCCGGGTGAGTATCGGTGTGTTTTGCGAGGTGAACGGATACCACTTATTATCGTGGTAATAACTGATTCCATTCACGGTCCCCACCCACAACCCTCCGCGCGAATCTACGGCCAGACAACGGATATAATTCGCCACCAGACCGTTTCCCGTGTTCTCGGCCGTAAAGGTACGCCATTCCAAACCGTCGTAACGGGACAACCCGCCGCCTCCGGTTGCCAGCCATATGACACCATCCTCTGTTCGGGCTATGTCCCGGACCACCTGGTGGGCCAATCCGTCATCGATGGAATTGAACCATCGATGATTCATCACTGCCTCCCGCTGAAGAGTGTCTGTCCCAAAGAGGCTGGAGACAAGAGTCAAAAGGAAAACCAGCATCGTCGTCAGTACTCTCGACTTATGGCCAAAAGGGCCATTTTCCTCTTGCTGATGGACACTAATACCGGCAGGGGTGTCCGGTGAAAGCAGTTTCCCTTCCCGGACAACCTCCCGGCCATGGACGAGAACCGTGCGAATATCGATGGTTTTGTGATAGCCCATGTAGGTTTCCTGCACGTCCCTTAGCGTAGAGCAGACGGGATCCTCTCCGACAGCCGGTCGGATGACGATCAGATCGGCATCGGAACCCACATCCAGCACACCTTTCCGCGGATACAGCCCGACAATACGAGCGGGATTCTCCGACAAACATCGCATCAACGGGGGGAGCGATTCCGGAAAAGACAATGGGAACAATCTCTGCGCCAGATGGGGAAGCGCACCCAAACCGGCAACTCCATTGGGTGTCTTGCGAATATCGGTCAGCCCCTTGTCCTTGTCTTCTTTTCGAAACGGGCAATGATCGGTAGCAAGGGCATCCATCTCCCCGGCACAGACGGCCGCAGCCAACCGGCGCCGGTTTTCTTTGGAACGTAACGGCGGAGAACATAACCAGCGATGTCCATTCTCGCGGCGCAATTGTTCTTCGCTTAGAAAAAGGTACTGCGGTGCCGTCTCGCAGGTAACATCCATAGCCGGCCTGGCCTGATTGATGAGCCTCAAGCCATCGGCGGTGGAGAGATGGACAACGTGCAGGGGCATTTTGGTTCTCCCGGCAATCTCCAGAACCCGCCGTATGGCCTCCGTTTCCACGGCCGGCGGCCGGAGAAGGGTATGAGAAAACGGATCGGTTACATCCACCTCGCTGGTCGAGGAGATCGAATCGAGCATCGGCTGGTCCTCGCAATGCACCAGAGAGCGTACCTGGGAGGTAGCCAGCCGGACGAAGATTTCTTCCAGTTCCTCATAGGTACGATACAAACCTGCCTGGCGATACGTCGTATACCACTTGAAGGTCTTATATCCCTGTTCGATTTTACGATGGATCGCCCGCCAATCCTCTGCGAGAAACCGGGTGGGCGTCAGGTGCCAGCCGATATGGCAATGACAGTTGCCGGCCGCTTTCCGCTGGGCCTCCTCAACCGCCTCATCCAGGCTCTGCTCCGGTTTCTGAGTAACAAAGTTATAAACCGTAGTGATTCCATTGCAGACGGCAATTTCGCTGGCGCTTCGATAGGTGTCGGCCAGTTCGAACGACCCAATCCTGTCCTCCAGATGAGTATGTATGTCCAGAAAACCCGGAAGAATAAATCCTCCCTGAGCGTCGATGACCTGTCCCGGATGGAAATCGCGAGGAGCCCTTCCGATCGCGACCAGGATCGATCCCTCAACGGCGATCTCGCCGGAAAAAAGTCCTTCCGGCCGGCATATGGTTCCATTTTCAATCAGCAGTCGCATCTGCGCTGTTTCCTTTTGCAGCCGGCGGTTCCAGTCGGTCCATAGAATTCCGTATAGAAACAATGTCCTTCAGACCGTGACCGGTCACCAGCAGTACCACCTGTTCCTGAGGGTCTATTTGTCCGTGCTTCAATAAATAAGGCAGGGCAGCGACGACAGAGGCCGCAGCCGGTTCGGCAAAAATTCCGGTAAGGCGGCCCAATCGAATCAGGGAGGACAGGATCTCTTCGTCGGTGACGGTTACCGAGGTACCGCCGGTTTCGAGAACGGCCCGCCGGGCCATATGGGCATTGCTCGGAGTACGCACCGATATGGAATCGGCACACGTTGTCGGATGTACCGCATCCTGGTATTTCCCGGTGGTGATGTACCGGTGCAGGGCATCGGAAGATTGGGCCTGTACGCAGATCAGCCGTGGCAACCGCTGCACCAGTCCGGCAGCCTTCAGATCGGAAAAAGCTTTGAAGACACCGGCAAGAATGACCCCATCGCCCACGGGCACAAGAATCGTGTCCGGCGTTTTCCATCCATTCTGTTGCAGGATCTCCAGACCGACCGTCTTTTTCCCTTCAATGGTCAGGGGGTGATAAGCCGTGTTGCGATTCAAGCCTCCTCGAGTTTGGGTGTGCTGCAAAGACAGAGCGAAGGCATCGTCATAATTGCCCTGTACCGCGATGATCTCGGCGCCGTAAACCCTCATCTGCAGCAGTTTGGCGACTGGGGCTGTCGCCGGAACATAGATGACGGCTTTTTTGCCGGCGGCGGCACAGACCGCGGCCAGGGCGGCGGCGGCATTGCCGGTGGAAGCGGTCACCACCGTCTCCTCTCTTCGACGCACGGCTTCGGCCACCACCAGGAAGGAAGCCCGATCTTTCAGAGAACCACTCGGATTCAGACTGTCATTCTTGATCCACAGGTCCTCCATTCCGAAATATCGGCCCAGCCGGTCCACCCGGAAAAAAGGAGTGTTTCCGACTGCATAGGGAGGATAAAATTCGGATTCCACCGCGGAGAAAAGCTGCCAATCGGGACAGGTACGGTTAAAATGAGCGGCAATAAAACCGGTATCGAAAATCGCCGCAAGAACGCCGCAAAGAGGAAGGCCAGGCCGATAGGATCGCGAACAATCGGGACAAAGATAAAGAACTTCCTCCCTCCGGTAGTTCCGTCCGCACTGCTCACAGCGATAATAAAAGGAGGTATTCATTCCGTTCTCCTGCCCTCGGCTGAAATCTATCCCGACGATACCGGGCGCTACCGGTTGTTCATACGAGCCACCAGGGCGGCATAAAAAGCGGTGGCCGAACTGAGATGATCTACCGCACAGGATTCATTGGGCGCATGCGCCTGCGGCTCATCCCCCGGTCCCAGTCCCAGACAGGGTATTCCATACATCCCGGCGATGGCAACGGCGTTGGTACTGAAGGTCCATTTATCGATCAGCGGTTCCCGGTCAAAGACGGCCCGATAGGATTCCTGTGCCAATTTCAGATAGGGAGAATCTTCCGGAAGCACCCATGTTGGAAAATATTTTTCCGTAGTATATACCTTCCCGGTGTATGCTGGCTCTTCATACATGGGGACGGTCGCGATAGCCTCCGTGTATCCGGCCCGCTCAGCCGCTGCACGGATCTCGGCCAAGGCAGTCTCCTTCGTCTCCCCGAGAGTCAATCGACGGTCCAGATGGATTCCGCTTCCATCCGCTACGGCACAGAGCGATGGCGAAGAAGACCGTATTTCCGTCACCGTAATCGTCCCTTTGCCTAAAAACGGATCCCGAGACAAGCGCTCGTTGAGTTTCTCCATTTCCAGGGCGATGCGGGCCATTTTATAGATGGCATTGTCGCCGCGCTCCGGCGCCGATCCGTGACAGCTTCTCCCCTTGATTTCCACACGGATCTCCATCCGGCCACGCTGTCCGCGATAGATGGCCAGACTGGTCGGTTCGGTGATGACCACCAATTCCGGGCGGATCTTCTCTTCCCGTATCAGATGCTGCCAGCAGAGGCCGTCGCAATCCTCTTCCATGACCGTACCGGTAAAAAGGACCGTATATTCCCGATTCAGATCCATCTCGCGCATGAGCCTGGCGGCATGGATCATGGAGGCCAGTCCGCCCTTCTGATCGGAGGCCCCCCGCCCCCAGACTTTGCCGTTTTCCACTTTCGGAGAAAAGGGAGGGAAGGACCATTGTTCCAGATCTCCGGGATAGACCGTGTCGATGTGCGCATCAAAGGCGATGACTTTAGGACCACTGCCGATTCGACCGATGATGCTGCCGAGCCCGTCGATGCGAACCTCTTCCATCCCGACGGCCTGCATTTCGCGGGCAATCACCGACACGACCTCCTTTTCCTTTCCGGAAAAGGACGGGGTCCGGATCAATTCGCATAAAAAACGGACGATGTCCGGTTCCATCTGTTTGGCCCGTCTTTGTATCTCCGTATAGATTTCCTTCATAATATTCTCCCTTGTCACTTATATGTCGCTTGCATCCGTTTCCACAAAACCTCAGCCAGTTCCCGGGAACGGGCCGTCGTCTCCTCTTCCCCGAGGTCGATTTCCATCTTTCGGCGATGCATCAGCACCGTTCCATCGACGATAGTCGTATCCACCGGCATCTGGGAGAGGCCATAAAGAATATGCCCGTAAAGATTCTCGCTGGTAAGCGGTGTCACCGGCTGATAGGGAACACAGATGATATCTGCGGAAGCACCCTGGGTCAGTTCACCCAGGGGCACACCCCATATCCGTCGGGCGATGAGTGCATTATTTTGCAGGAGAGTCTGCACTACCTCGGTAAATCCTGCAGAGGGATCGGCACGATGGAGGCGCTGCGCCCAGAGGGCCACACGCATCTCCTCGGTCATATTCATCGTCATGCCGTCGGTACCCAGTCCGATCAGAATTCCGGCCTGCTGCATGCCGACCAGATCGCATATGCCGACCGCGTTATTCAAATTGGATTGCGGATTATGGACCGCCATGGTCCGGCTGTCCGCCAGCCGTCTTTTCTCGTTTTCGTCTATATGTACGCAGTGGGCCACAAGGCTCTGGGGGCCGAGGATTCCATATCGATGCAGACGCTCTATGACCCGGCATCCATATTTTTCGAGAGTCAGGTCCTGATCGCAGACGGATTCGGCTGCATGGATATGAAATCCGCTCTGCAGGTCTTGTCCCAATCTGGAGGCCTGTTTCAGCGTCGAATCCGACAGGGTGAAGGAGGCATGGAGCCCGAATAGGCCCCGAACAGGCGAATCCTTTGCCCTTCGGCATTTCTTCAGAAATTCTACATTCTCTTCCAATCCCTTTCTGGCGATCGCCTCTCCGTCGCGGTCGGAAACCTCATAACAGAGACAGGCCCGCACTCCGGTTTTTTCCACGGCGGAGGCGATGCGGTCGAGCGATCCGGAGATGGCCCCGGCCCCGGCATGGTGGTCGATGACCGCAGTCACTCCATGACGAATGGCCTGAAGCAGGGTGGTCAGGGTGCTGTAATAGATATGGTCCAGGGTCAGGGAGCGGTCCAGCGGCCACCATAGATTCCGAAGCACGGCGGAAAAATCACCGGCAGGAGGGACACCACCGATTCCGCAAGCCATGGCACTATAAAAATGAGTATGGGCATTGATGAAACCGGGCATAACGACCATACCGGAAGCATCCAGAATGCGACCGGAAAAACGGCCGATTTCCTCATCGGCTGCCATGCGTATGATCAGCCCGTCCCGCACCAGGATGGAGGTGGCCGGCAATACTTTCGGCTTTTGCCCCAGAGTCAGGACCGTACCATGGCGAATAAGCAGCGTTTTAGGCTCCATGCCTCTCCTGTTCCTCATAGGCCGATTGTTCCCGAGAGGTCCGATGCCGCAGGCGAAGTGCTCCGGCGAAGCATTTCTGTACGCAGAGGGAGCAACCGACGCATCGCGAGGCATCGAAAGCCGGATAGCCTCTGCGGCTGAGGCGGACCGCCATGTAGGGACAATGGACACAGTTGCCGCAACTTTGACAGAGATTCCGCTCAACGTCAGGGATTGGTTTTGCCGCAGAAAGCTGTTCGAAGGGCGTGATCGGACGGGGAA
This sequence comes from uncultured Acidobacteriota bacterium, assembly GCA_964617125.1. Classification (GTDB taxonomy): domain Bacteria; phylum Acidobacteriota; class UBA6911; order CAINFC01; family CAINFC01; genus CAZTVS01. Next base: position 6,193 of record CAZTVS010000083.1, on the reverse strand, counting down.
GAGCGGAACCGATCAGTTCCCTTACGGATTTTTTTCCTGTTTCCCATAGCAGCCAGCTCAATCCGGAATGCAGCTCATCTACGATCGACAACCCATATTTCATCACCACGGTACAAAATTGGACGGTTTCCGCACCCAGGGCCAGGAAACCGGCTGCCGACCGGTAATCCATGGGACCGCCGTTGCCTGAGATGATCACCCCCAGTCCCGCTGCCTTCGCCAGGGTCAGGTTGCTGATAGGCAGAACTCCTTCTCCCGACATACCGACGACAACTCCCTGGTCCCAGTTACCTCCGCCTCCGGTACGAAAGGCCAGAGTCGGAAAGCTGTTGGCCAGGGTCACTCCCGCTTTCTTATCGGGATATTTCCGCAGGATATTTTTCACCGCCAGCAGAACGGCTCGAATCGAGGTAACCGCACCGGTCAGTTTAAACAGTTTGGGAACATTCCCGTCCCCGCGCTGGAGGACCCATTCGATAACCTTAGCCGTCGCCTCCGGATCCTGCGATACGATATCACCCTTCATGCCGTCACCGCCCTGAGGACAGGACAAACTGTACTCGATCCCCATGACACCCGCGGCCTCCAGTTTTCCCGTATTCGACTGCCATATGCGGCAATCTTCCGTATCATTACCGGTGATGGGTCCGCCGGTGGAAGCCATGGTCATCCGGTCCGGAAACTCTCTGACCAGACGCTCGACTTCCCTGCAGACACGGTCCAGAGGGTGAGCGGAGACGTTGTCGCAATTGCCATACGTCCGTTCATTCATGACGAACATATAGCCACCGGGGATATGTATCGGCAGATTGTCGAACGCGGTTTTCATCACTCCACCCGGCCAGCCCTGGCGGTATGCCTCGGCCATCTGCCGGTACCCATCGGTATGCGGCGCGGCCGACAGTAAAAAGGGGGAAGCGATGGTACGCCCGAAAAATTCCGTCTCCAGGGGGACTGGAACCATCCGGCGGCCGGGCAGAATGGCACGGCTCTTCAGCCTCTTTTCCGGCCTGGGTTTTCCTCGCTGCCGCAGAAAAGCGTCCACGGCCAAGGCAGCATTTTTGCCGGAAGCGACCGCTTCGACCACGGAGGTTGCACCATGAATCCTGTCGCCTGCATAAAAGATGCCGGGAGCCACGATATCCGTATCCCCACTGCCGCTTCCGATGGCGACGACAACGCCATCATAGCTTCGCCGAAACGCCTTGGCGGCGGGATCGACGATGAAATTGGCCGGAATGGCCTCTTTTCCTTTCGGAAGTATCAGGGGAAGCAGTTCCACTCCCGTCACCTTCCGGCCCTCCACACAAATACGTTTTACCCGCACACACGGCAGAACATCGATTCCATATTCCAGGAGGGAATTCCGCTCGGAGGCCGTCAACGGCATGTTCTGCTGTTTGCGGCGATAGAGCAGATCGACGGCTGAGGCTCCATACCTGCGGGCTGTTACGGCACAGTCTACGGCGATCGCTCCTCCGCCGACTATGGCCATCCGCTTCCCGCGATAGTATTGATTACGAGCGCCGGAAAGACAATCGACCCAGGACACGGCCTTCTCTTCACCGGGAACGGACAGCGGAATCGGCTGATCCAGACCGACGGCCACGACGACGGCTGCATGGTCCGAAAGGAGGGACCGGGGATCCTCGATGTTCCGGCGGAACCGAAAGGCGATACAACCCATGCGACGGAGGGTCTCGATATCTCGCCTCAGGATTCGCTTGTCCAGGCGAAAATCGGGGATCAGCCGGCACATGCCTCCGGCAGTGCTACTCTTTTCGTAAACGCTCACCCGGTAGCCTTTCTGGGCCAACAGAGCGGCGGCCGCCAGACCGGCTGGACCGGCTCCGATGACGGCGATGGATTTTTCCACCGGCGGATTCGCCGGAAAGTCAGCAGCGTGAGCCTGTTTGGATCGGGCGATGATGGCAGCCTGTACGGCAGGAATCTGGATTGGCTGATCGAAGGTTCGTCGGGCACAGGCTTGTACACAGAAGGAGTCCGGACACACGGCCCCACAAATTCCTCCCAAAGGATTGGCGCTCAAGATGAGGTTGGCTGCCCGTTGAAAATCCGAACGATCACCCTTTCTGGCCGCCATGATGAAATCGGCCGGAGAACAATCCGCCGGGCATGCCTCCTTACAGGGCTTTTCCCGACAGTATTCGCATCGGGAAAGTTCGGATGCCAACTGAGCATCGGTCAGGAGATTCCATTTTTTAGGAGCCATGGTTTTTTGCCTTCATTCTTCCTCCGGGCTCTCGAAACGGATCAAATCTTTTTTAAAGCCGTGAGTTTTATAGGCACCATAGGAGAGGCCGACCACCATCCATATCACCCCGACTATCTTGGCGATCAGACTCAAACTCAACCAGAGGTAAAAACAGACGAGAAATCCAATCAGGGGAATGACACAAAAAGACCAACGGCGATCGCGTCCACGGACCCAGTAGTGAAGAAAGGAGCTGATATTGACCCCCATGAATCCGATAAGCGCCCCGAAATTGAGCAGCTCCGCCCCCACCTGATAGGAGATCAGGAAGGCACCCACCAGACAGACGGATCCGATCAAAAGGACATTCCGGCTGGGGATACGGCGAATTGGATGAATATAGCCGAAAAAGGATTTTGGTATAGCCCCGTCCCGACCCATGCCGTAGAGCAGACGAGCGCCGGCCAGCATGGCCCCGGTTGCGGAACCGATGGTGGCCACCACCAGCGTCCAGGATATGGTCTGGAAGAGTATCTCGCCCCCAGCCCGCCGGGCGATATGGTTGTAGGCGGTATCGATATCCGGGTAAGCCTCGGAGGCGGGCCAGACCAGCTGAGCGGCATAGACCTCGACAGCAGATAAAATGCCGATCACCAGGCAGGTCCCGACCGTAGCCAGCAATATATTCCGGCGCGGATTTCGCACCTCTTCGGACAGGGTGGAGATGCCGTCAAAACCGATATAGGTCAAAACGGCGATGGAAGCCCCGTTGGAGATAGAAGACCAGGAGAATCGTTCCGGATCATAAAAGGGTCGAACAAACATGGCACTGTTCCATTCGTTCAGTTGCAACAGGTAACGGACGACGGCCCACAACATCCATAGAATGACCAAACCCATGGCCACCGTAAGAAGCTGGTTGGTACGGGCCGAAGCGCGTATTCCCCGCAGGTTCAGCATAACGAATAAAATGGCAAAAAAGATGGCCCAGACGGCGAAGGGAGTGCCCGGGAAAAGGCCGATGAGCGCCTTGGAACACCATATCGTGCATATCAGGGGATTGACCACATAATCGAGCAGCATGCACCAGCCGGTGATATACCCCAGAGAAGGATGAATCTCCTGCGCGACATAGGTGTAGGCAGAACCGGCACTGGGGTAAGCCCGGGCCATACGTCCGTATCCGATGGCGGTCAGCATCATGGCAAACATAGCCAGCAGGACGGTGGTCACCACGTGACCATTGGCCCCCGCACTGATCGCTCCAAATGGCGGCATGGGGGCCGTAGGCTGAACCATGATAATGCCCATCACCATCAATTCCAGCAAACCGAGACTGCGATTCAGATGAGCCGGCTTTTCAGACATCGATTTCTATTTCCTTTCCCGGGACCCAATTTACTTTCCGAAATTTCTTCTTTGAAGATAGAATCCATATCGCCAGTAGTCAGTAGTCTTTTCAAGATCGATACATGTTATCGAAATCGGCAGGGTTAAGCAACCGCTGCCAATGAGGTACAAAGGACCGGATAGAGGTGAAGGAAGAGAAATGGAAGATCGTTTATCGGAACGATAAACCGGAGCCATCCCGTGAAGATACCTTGCCGGCGGAAGAGACGGGACCGGCGGGAATTTACCTGCATTGGCCGTTCTGCGTCTCGCGCTGCTCCTATTGTCACTTCCATTCCTACGGTGCAGCCGAACCTGATCTGATTCGACAATACCTGCAGGCCTTGATAAGAGAGATCAGCCACAGCAGCATACCCGCGCCCTATGCCCCCTGTGTGTATGAAACCATCTATTTCGGCGGCGGAACCCCTTCCCTGATCCCTCCCCGTGACCTGGCCTATCTATTGAATGCCCTGCACAAGCGTTTTCCCATCGCCGCCGATGCAGAGATCACTCTGGAGATGAACCCGGAAAGTGTTCACTCGGAAAATCTGCATGCCTACAAAAGGTTGGGCGTCAATCGCCTCAGTTTGGGGATCCAATCCTTCAATGCGCAAGAGCTGAGCCTCCTCGGGCGCCCGCACACATCGGAACAGGCCGTGGAGGCTTTCCGGAGAATACGTCAGGCCGGATTCGAAAACGTCTCCTGCGATCTAATCGGCGGAATTCCTGGACAAACACTGAAAAAGTGGCAAGCCAACCTGGAGAAAGTCCTGAGCCTGAACCCGGAACACATCTCTCTCTATCTGCTGGAAGTGCATCTGGGGACGCCCCTGGACATACAATTGGCGCAAAAAGGAAAGAGACTTCCTTCGGAGAAGAGTATCGTCTCCATCTACAAGAACACCCTGGAGCGTTGCAAAGAAGCAGGCTTCGAACAGTACGAGATATCCAATTTCTGCCGGCCCGGCCGCGCTTCCCGGCACAATGGCAAGTACTGGAAAAGCCTACCGATTCTTGGTTTCGGCCTCTCCAGCCACTATTCCATCGGCCGATGGCGTTTTGAAAATCCGGACAATCTGGAAGATTATCTGATGCCGTTGGAGGCATCCGGGGAAGTGGCCAGAAAATCCGTCCTGCTCGACGAAGCCACCTGGCTTGTCAACTATGCTATCACCGCTTTTCGGCTTCGCCAGGGGATCCATCTGGAAGATTTTCGTAAACGTTATGGCTTCTCTTTCGAGGAGAGATATGCGGAAATCATCGATTCCTATCTGGACAGTGGTATGTTGGAGATGCATGCGGGGGCCTTGCGCCTGGTCGAAAAAGCCCAGATTATATCGAATGAAATATTGCAGGATTTTCTCGAACCCAAAGGGATCGGGAACAAACCGACCTTACGTCTGGTATAAGCGTCTATTAGGCATGGCCAGGTAAAATAAGGAAATTATGATGAAAAGCAAACTATTCATTCTCTGGATTCTGCTGTCGCTATGCGGGCTGTATGCCCAGGAAACACCGGGGGCCTTGACTATCGGACCATTCATACAATCTCCACGAGCGGAGTTCGGCGGACAACTGATCTATTATTTCGATTTGATCCGGAATGATACCGGCTATATGACCATCGTCAATAACGGTCCGCATGGGGTTTCATTACACATGCAGCTTCTGGGGAGCGACTGTTACGAGATGTTTAACTTTTCCATCCGGATTGAGAGTCGCTGCAGCAAGCGTTATGACCTGAGAAACTTCGTTCTGAACGGCAAGGGAGCGACCACCGATCTGCTGGGAATGAAGGGGTTGATCTTCGTGACTCCAACCCAGAGCGGATCGATCACCTCTCAGGCAGCCATCGCCTTCAATCATTTGAGCGGCAGTATCGTTCTGGCCGACAGCCGTAAAGGTAATTCCTATAGCTTCCTTCCTGTCTGCCGCAAAGCGATCAGTTTTCTGGGAGAACCGCTGGGGCCACCCTGGACGACGGAAACGCTTCTGGATGGGACCACGGCCCTTTTCGAGGTGATTCTTCCTAAAAAGTTGAGTATCGACAATTTCTTTGCCTTAAGCACCATCAGCGATTCCCGCCTGGTTCTGATCAGCTTTCTCGATTCTTACGGGGGCAGCTATTCGGTCGTACCTGCGGAAGATGGCCATATGACCATGTTTGCCGGCATGGAAGATTGCGGACTTTTTTCCCTTCCTACTCTTGCCTATGCCTGCTTCACCGATCTTCCTCTCTCGCAAATCCTCGGGGCGACTGCGACTTACTTCCAACACCATGCAGGACGCCTGGACATGACTCCCGTATGGGATCAGGAGGCGATTCTGGTACGGCAAAACCTCTTTGGTTTCCAATTTGAAACTCTGGGACCTTATACCGCCGCCCATCCCATCTGGGCTGAAGCCTATCCCTTCGGGATGCCGATCCAGATAACAGGCACCTCAGGCATTCGGGGAGTCGCAGGAAAAGAAAACCACTGAGCCTTGACGAAGCGGTAAAAAGTCTTTATTCCGTTTCTTTTTGTAAATTCCGTGTTGATTCCATTGCTTTTGCCGGCGGAACGCCGGCGCTCCCAGGACTTTTTG
>CAZTVS010000082.1:0-21046 GCA_964617125.1 uncultured Acidobacteriota bacterium | reverse complement strand
TTAATGCATAATTACTATCATCGGAAACGGTGGACAAGTAAGCCCGGAATATGCACGGTAGAAGCTAATTGGCGCAAATGCTCCTTCATAAGGAATCCCAACTCTCTTCCGCAAGCAAAGGACCGACAAGCTGTGTTGCACGAATCAGCTTCGGCTTACTGCTGCGTTTCGCAAATTCTGCCATAGCCGTCATCTGGAGAGCTTCCGGATTCTGCAGTCTCAGTTGCCGGAGATATTTCTCGGAATCCGCACCGGCCGTCAGGTGGATCAGATCCAGAAGCGCCTTTTCCGGGAAAGCCACAAAAGCGAGCTGCTTCGGGGCAACTTCAATCTGGGAGTATCCGAAGAGAAGCTGCTTGGCCAGATGATTGAACTGGAAAGCCCCCAAAGGATTCCGGACTGTTTCGGGGCGCCCGGGGCCGACACTGGTTACAACTGGGACATACTCGGGAATCATGCCATGAAATGCCAGCGCCGACTGTGCGCTTACATAAGACCCTCGCTGCAGCCTATTGGCAACCAGGAATGGATGCGGTTCCATCTTTCGCCAGACCGGAGCCAAGGCATATAAGCCACGACGAAGCTGAATCAAGCGACCATCTTTCACCCATCGGGACAATTGCAGCCGCACCTGAGACGCCGACACCTTCCCCGACAACAGAAGGGCTGAGGAGAACACCGGTTCATCCGTTACTAATTCAAGTAAAACCCGCCATTTCATTGCACTAATATAGCAATAAAGATAAGTTAATGCAATATATATCGGAAAGTCTTTCCGGGCGTCTGGGGCAGGGACGATTCTTCTCGTGCGGGTTGGATGAGACGCATTTGCAGAGCGTGGTGCTGTACTTCGAACGCAATCCCGAGCGGGCGGGTATGGCGCAGCGAGCCGAAGAATATCCATGACGAAGCGGTAAAAAGTCGAAAATCATATCGCGTGGTTTTTCCAGATGCCCATTGGACGCACATTTCAGTCACAGAGAAAAATGTCTGTGCCACTTTTTACCGCTTCGTCATCCATAGTTGAGTGTGGCGGCGCATTGCGGCCTCAGGTACGAGCCGTGGCTGGCCGACATCCCGGTGTGCTGTCGGAACAGGTTGACGATTGGCCGGCGTGGCTATGCGGCAAAGAGAAGGAAGCGGCCGTCGCGGCGTTGCGCCGACACACTTCCACAGGCCATCCGTCAGGAAGCGCGACGTTCCTGAACCCCCTGGAATCCATGTTGGGCCGGACCGTTCGCCCATGCAAGGCCAGCCGCCCCAAGAAAACCGCAAAACGAGCGTGAAATATGGGTAGCGCCCCCTGTTCCCCGTATTTCTAAAGTAACGAGTCATCCCCGTCTCCAGGTTGGGCCTGTCGGCGGATTTGGTGTGGAGGCGGTGAATCATAGAGTATACGCCGGATGGCTTGGCGATGATCCGCTGCCGAATCGCAGACCACCTCATCGCCGGTCGTCACCACCTCGGCCAGGGCGACACCGACTTCAGCCTCTCCGGCGGCCACAACCGTAGCACCTGCCCGGCGCAAAGCAGCGGCATCCCGAAGGTGGGCACAACGCACCAGAACATGCAGATCCGGGTTGACGCGGCGAGCCTGTTTGATGACTTCGGCGGCATCTTCTATGTCTGTGCTCAGAATCAGGTTGCCGGCATTAGAAATGCCAGCGTCGTCGAGCGTTCCCGGGCGAAGGACGTCGCCATAAAGCGCCTCATACCCTTCGGCGCGCAACCGGCGGATTGTTTCGAGGTTGAGATCGATGACCACGACATCGGCTCCTCGGTCCAGGAGGAGCCGATGCACGATTTTTCCGACCGGGCCGTATCCGACCAGGATATAGCGGGCGGGATTGACCGGTAGACGATGGTTTGCGGCAACCGGCTCTATTTTGGCTTTTTTCGGCAAGGAAAGTCTTCGGGCCCCGGCATAAATATATGGGTTCAAACAGATGGAGATGATGGAGGCGGCCACCAGGGCATTCCATCCGCTATGGTCGATTAATCCCAAATCGAGAGCGACCGTACCAAGAATGAAGCTGAATTCTCCCACCTGGGAGAAGGCGGCACCAATCGGAAGAGCCGCAGCCAACGGCTGGCCGAGTACACGCACGGTCAGCGTAGCGGCGAGGGGTTTCACAATGATCACCACGAACAGAACAATCGCGATGATCATGGGGACCTCTATCAGGCTTTTCGGATCGAACAGCATGCCGACGGAAACAAAGAAAAGCACGGCAAAAGCGTCGCGCATCGGCAGGGCGTCATTCGCCGCCCTGGCGGCAAACTCGGAACGGCCGACGGCCAAACCTGCCAGAAAAGCGCCCAGGGCTATGGAAACCCCAAAGACCTTGGAGGAACCGACGGCGATACCCACTGCCAGAACCAGTACCGCCAGCGTGAAAAGCTCCCGCGATCGGGTTTTTGCGATGCGATCCAGAGCCCAGGGAATCACCCAGATCCCCAGCACAATCACAAGAACAACCAACCCTGCGATTTTCATCCCGGCCAGTCCCAGAACCCATCCAATGCTTTGTCCGCCATTCGCGTCTTGGGAAAAAAGGAGCGGCAGCAGAAGCAGAAGCGCCACGGTGAGAATATCCTCCACAACCGTCCAGCCAAGGGAAATATGGCCGATTTTGGCATGCAGATCATGCCATTCGGCCAGCACCAGCGCCATCACCACGGTGCTGGCCACGGAAATGGCCATTCCTAGAATTAAGCCGGATGTCCAATCCCAGCCCATCGGATGTAAAAGTGCCGCCAGGGCGAGTGTGGAAAGCGTGCTCTGAATCAGTGCGCCTGGAATGGCGATGCGCCATACCGCGATCAGCTCGCGCAAATTAAACCGCAACCCGATTCCGAATAAAAGCAGGATCACGCCGATTTCGGCAAACTGCTCGGCGATCGACCGGTTGGCGACAATGCCGGGCGTGAATGGCCCAACCATAATGCCGGCGATCAGGTAGCCGATGATAGGGGATAACTTCAGGCGAATGGCGACATAACCGAAGATAAGTGCTCCCGCCAATCCAACAGCAAAGGTCAGTAGAATATTCAGCTCATTCATGGTTGTCTCCAGCACATCAGCATTTCAACCCCATAGGAAACCATGTCATTCGTCCAATTTCACCGGCGTCTTAAATCCAGGAGGTTTTACAGCCAGTACCGAACAGGCCAGTTGATCGAAAATGGCCTCGGCGGTATTGCCTATGATCATTCCCGATATGCCGGTACGGGCGACCGTCCCCATAACCACAAGATCCGCCCGTAACTCCGCCGCCAAGGGTGCGATCACTTTTTTGGCCGGTCCTTCAGGCAGGTGAAGTCCGGGAGAAAGGAAATCATAGGCTTCTCCACCTATCCATCCATGCAACTGTTCAGCCAGCCGGTAAAGCCCGTTTCGGTGGCGATCATGTTCTCTTTCCACGTAATGAGCCAAGCCTTCTGACGACATAGTACCCCGGGATACCATGGTTTTTGCGGCATGGGTTTCCCAGGCGTGAACGATGTGCAGAGAGGCAGAGTCGGCAAGTGCCGATGAGGCGGCCAGTTCCAAGATTTCGCGATTCAGATCCTGCTCGGAAGGGAGGGGAGCCGGCAGATCGAAATCAACAGCCGCCAGAACGTTGCTGTAATTCGGTTTCTCCGGCAGCTTCATCAGCCAAACCGGGCAGGGACATTTCCGGAGAAGATGAAGGTCGTCACTGCCGAAAAGCCTATGGGTCCAGGATGGATTCTCCGCCGGCTTGATGAGCAGATCATATCCATTTTTCAATACGGCCCGTATTGCCTCAAGGTACTTTCGTCCGAACAATACCTCCTGCCGGAGTCGCCAACGTTCTCGGAAGGGATCCAGCATGGATTCCAGTGCCCGGCGATGATCCGATTCTACAGCGACTCGCAGCTCGCCGGGTACGGATTCATCTGTCAGCAGGCCGATACCTGACGTGATCATTTGTGTCGGAATGACCTCGACAATGGTCAGATCTGCCTGATGGTTTTCCGCCATGGACACGGCGCGGGCGATGGCCGATTCTTGATCTACCGTTTCCTCTGCCACATAAAGAATGTTCTTAAATGATTTCATGAATCCATGTCCTCCTAAGCCCCCGCAAGAAACACCGTGGGGGAGGTTCCGAGGAATCGTCGGCAACGCAACGAACGGCGCTCTGAATGTCGGGGCAGCAAAAGCCGGTCCTGCCTTCGGGTTTTCCCGGAAAAAATTGCTTTAAAGGGAATTTGTTTATTCATCAGGTACCCGCTGCTGCATATGCTGTAACAGGATGTGAAAGGCCGGGGTGCTCATTGCCCCGTGATCGAAGCCGTCCAGCTCATAGAGAAAGGTTTTGCGGTGACCGGCCACCTTCATCATCCGGTACAGATAGGCATTCTCTTCGTAGCGTCCGAGCATCTCCAGTTCACGATCTCCGGTGATCAGTACCAGCAGGGGCGCATCCGCCCGCACGTGATACAGCGGAGCAAACTCATCCACGATCGGACGGGTGTCCGGGATCCCCCGTTCTTTTCGTATGGTGAAGTGAGTGACGGTATGTCCGCTGAACGGGATCAGACCGGCGATACGGTCGGCGTCGATCTGGTGGTGGGCCAGCCAGCGTTTATCCAGACCGATCATCGAGGTCAGGTAACCTCCGGCGGAGGCGCCGGAAAGGAAGATCCGATCCGGGTTTCCGCCATACTTGCCGATATGGGCGAAGGTCCAGGCTACCGCCGCCGCCGCATCTTCGATGTAGGCCGGACAGGTGACTTTCGGATTTTTCCGGTAATTCACTCCGACAACGGCCATGCCCTTTTTCTGCAGCGGTGCGGGAATCGATTTTTCCCCGGAGGTGAGCCCTCCGCCATGAAACCAGACCACCGTGGAAAAGCCCTTGAGGCCCGAGGGATAATATAGGTCCAGACGGCATCGCTCCAGCATGTATTCGTCCAGCCTGGAAACGGCCTGGTCCCGATAGAGGATATTCTGTTTCAGGACATAGGCATCTGCCGGCTGTGGCTGTCCCTGAGGCAGCAGTCCCTGAAAAAGTATTATTAGGAAAAAAGCAAGGACGCCGGGAACGGCCCGTCGGTTTATGTGTTCACTTGGATGCATGTTGTGTCCTCTCCTTGGTCCACCACCAGGGGATCCCGCGGATGGTCGGCGGCAGGCGCCCCGGCACGCTGGTACCAGTCGATCTGACGCATGATGCCGCGGATGATGCGGGCCTCGCGACTATCCAGACCGGCACGGGCAAAGATGCGTTTCAGGACGGCCATCATCTGGTCCGGTCGATTCTGAGGGTGGAGAAATCCGATTTTATGCAATGATCTGCAGATGTGATCGTACATCCCGTCCAATTCGCTGTGCGGCGCCAGGACTCGTTTGCGCGGAGGCCGGGTGAAAGAGGCGGCCTTCATCTCATAACAAAGAAGCAAGACCGCCTGGGCCAGGTTCAGAGAACTGAATTCCTCTTCCGTCGGAATACAAACCATGTATTGGCAGCGGTGTACATCCTCGTTGGAAAGGCCGGAGGCCTCGGTACCGAACACCATGGCGATTTGATTGGTCCAGGTCAAGGGGGCCAGCAGTTCGGCGGCTTCCCGCGGCGATAGGGTTTCCCGGCGCCGGCGCCCGGTGCGGGCGGAGGTGGCTATCGTGATCGAGGATCGGGCGATGGCTTCCGCCAGGGTTTCGCAGGAGCGGCTCTTCTCCAGGATATCGTCGGCGCCGCAAGCCATGGCCGTACTCTGTTCGTCTATGGCCGCATGGGGCCGCACCATGGCCAGGTCCCGGACTCCCATATTCTTCATTGCCCGGGCCACCGCCCCGATGTTCCCCGGGTGTCGGGGCCCGACCAGGACGACGGACAGGTTGTTCAGATCGGCCTTCAAATAGCTCTTCGTTTTATCCATCAGCGCTTGTCTCACCGGAATCTTATTGTTTTCCATTGGCTTCACAGGCAGGAATGCCTGTGTCACTATTGTAACGCAAATCGGGGCTTTCTCGTTTGCCGTCAAGTTTGCATTGCATTTCCGGAAACCCGTGTGTCAATATCAGTAGCTTTATCATAGGATAACACTGGGAAGGATATAGATATGAAGTTACCTTTTGAAGAAAATCCGCTGATCACCCAGCGATTGACCAAACTGGAACAGCTGCGGGCCCGTGGTGTAGATCCCTATCCACGGAGATTCGTCTATACGCATACCCTGGCGCAACTGACGGCAGAGTATGAAAGCCTCGATCATCACGCCCTGGAACAGCAACAGGAGAAACAGGTTGCCGCCTGCGGACGCATTGTGGCCATGAGGGGATTCGGGAAGGCCGCGTTTCTCCAGATCGCCGAAGGGGGCGGACGTATTCAGGTTTACATCAAAAAGGACCAGATCTCGCCGGAAGATTTCGAGATCTTTCAGCTGCTGGATGTGGGAGATATCCTTGGTGTGGAAGGCCCCTTGTTCCGCACCAAAACCGGCGAGCTGACCATCCTGGTCAAGAAACTGGTCCTGCTTGCCAAAGGCCTGCTTCCCCTGCCGGAAAAATGGCATGGCTTGACGGATGTCGAGTTGCGCTATCGCCAGCGTTATCTGGACCTGACGGTGAATCCGGAGGTGCGCAAAACCTTCCTCCTACGAAGTCGTATCATCCAGGAATTGCGACGTTTCCTGGATGATCGCCGCTATATCGAAGTGGAGACCCCGATGATGCACCCCATCGCCGGAGGGGCAACCGCCAAGCCGTTTAAAACCTTTCACAACGCCTTGGGGATGCCGTTTTATCTGCGTATCGCTCCGGAGCTTTATCTGAAAAGACTGATTGTAGGCGGAATGGAGCGGGTGTATGAAATCAACCGCAATTTCCGCAACGAGGGCCTGTCCACGCAGCATAATCCTGAATTTACCATGGTGGAATTTTATCAGGCCTACAGCGATTTTCGCGACCTGATGACCCTGACCGAGGAGATGCTGACCCAGCTGGCGGTAGCTATAACCGGATCGAAAGAGTTTCCTTTTAACGGCAACACGATTTCTTTCGAAAAATGGTATCGCTTCACTCTGAAAGAGGCCATTCGTCACTTCTGGTGTACCGGACGGGGTCCGGTTCCGGAGGAGAGCGATCTGAAGGACCGCGCCAAGCTTGAACAGTATCTGCACGCCTATGGCGAGGCGGTGCCCAAGGATTCCTCGGCCGGAGAGCTGCTCGGCCTGCTTTTCGAGACGGTGGCGGAAAGGCAGCTGATTCAACCCACTTTCATCTATGATTATCCGGTAGAACTCTCGCCTCTCTCCAAGAAACGTCCGGACGATCCCTCGATTGTCGAGCGTTTCGAGCTCTATATCGGCGGATTCGAGCTGGCCAACGCCTATAGTGAGCTGAATGATCCCCTGGATCAATTCGGACGTTTTGAAGAACAGGTCCGCAATCGGGACAAGGGGGATGAAGAGGCGCACGAGATGGATGAAGATTATGTGCGGGCTCTGGCTTACGGCATGCCGCCGACTGCGGGGGAGGGGATCGGAATCGACCGTCTGGTCATGCTTCTGACGGATTCCCGCTCCATCCGGGACGTCATCCTTTTTCCCCATATGCGACCGGAGCAGGGCCGCGCCGCCGAAGAGAACGCTAAGGATTCCGGCGGCCAGAAATAATTGACCGGACTGCCTGCAAACCCTATGAAGCCGAACTGGAGGTTGGAATTCTTCATTGCCTGGCGTTACCTGACGTTGCGCCGCAAGCAGACCCTCGTGCCGGTTATTTCTCTCATCGCTATAGCCGGGATCGCTGCCGGCGTCATGGCCATGATCATTGCCCTGGCCCTCTCGACGGGCTTTCGCGAAGAGATACAAAGCCGTATCCTCTTCGCCACTTCCCATATCAATCTCATGCGTCTCGACGGCAAATCCATTACCGATTACGATCTTCTGCAGAAAAAGATCGAGGCTTTTCCGGAAGTAAAACACGTCTCTCCGGTGATGTACGATCAGGTTTTCCTCTCCTCGGGTAGAAATTCGCATGGCGCCATCCTGAAAGGGATCGATCCCCGGCAGGAGGAAAAGAGCGGAGAACTGGCCCATCAGATGGTTCATGGAAGTTTGCAAGCTCTGGCCGTCGATGCTGCCTCGGAAGAGGGGAAGGAGGCAGGGATCATTCTGGGTCAGGAACTGGCCAACAGTCTCAGTGTGAAATTGGGCGATGTCATCCGGGGCTATACGGTCAAGGGCAGGCTCAGCCCCATGGGGATGGTTCCCGGTCTGCGCAGCTTTCGGGTGGTGGGCATTTTCCTCTCCGGTCTTTGGGATTACGATCTGAACTGGGCTTATGTTTCTTTACCCACAGCCCGGCGGTTCTTCTCGCTGCCACAGGGTGGAGTCGGCTTGCTGGAGTTGAGAGTGACGGACATATACGGTGTGGAAGCCCTGTCAGCCAAGATCCTGGAATCGGTAGGCAGCGGGTTTACCACCACCAACTGGATTGAACTGAATCGCCCCCTGTTCTCCGCCATGAAGCTGGAGAAGCTGGCCATGTTCATCACTGTTTGCCTGATTGTCATGGTCGCCGCCCTGAATATCGTAACCACCCTGATCATGATGGTTATGGAAAAAAGCAGGGATATCGGAATCTTGAATGCCATGGGTGCCACCGAGAAGAACATCCTGAGGATTTTTATCCTTCAGGGGGTCATACTGGGTTTGATCGGGGTGGTCTGTGGAGTTGTGGGCGGGATCGGCATCAGTCAAGTTCTGGACCATTACCGTTTGATCCGGCTGGAACCGGAAGTATACGCCATCCCTTATGTTCCCTTTCATGTGCTGTATACAGATGTACTTCTGGTGGGCTTTGCGGCATTGCTCATCTCCTTTCTGGCCACTCTCTATCCGGCCCGCTCGGCGGCCCGCCTGAATCCGGTGGAGGCCCTGCGTTATGAATGAGCTGCTCAGAGCGGAATCCCTCTGGAAATCCTATCAGGCCGGCGGGCAGAGAGTGGATGTCCTTCATGGTCTCCATCTGAAGGTCCCTCCCGGAGATATCGTTGCCGTCATTGGAGAAAGCGGTTCCGGAAAAAGCACTCTGCTTCATCTTCTCGGAGGGATGGATCGTCCGGACAGGGGCTCGGTATTTTTCACAGGTCAGGATATTTATTCCGTCGACTCCAGCGAACTGGCCTCCTTTCGCAACCGTGAAGTAGGATTCGTTTTCCAATTCCATCACCTCTTGCCTGAATTTACCGCTCAGGAAAATGTGGCCATCCCTCAGCTGATTCAGAATCAATCCCGGGGAGCGGCCATGGAAACCGCACTCTCGCTCCTGCGGGAAGTAGGGCTGGAGAAGCGGGCTCATCACCGGCCGGCACAGCTTTCCGGTGGAGAACAGCAACGTGTGGCTCTGGCCAGGGCGCTGGCGACTCAGCCACGGCTGCTGCTGGCCGACGAACCGACCGGAAACCTGGACGGGAAAACCGCCTGTGCCATCGAGGAACTTTTACTGGAGATACATAAACGTAGAAAGCTGACGATCGTGCTGGTTACCCACAGCGATCGGCTGGCCCGATATTGCCGGAGGGTTCTCCGATTGGAAAACGGGATTCTGCATCCATGATTTCCCGGGAACATAGGAGTGTTTTATGCGTATCGATATCGAGAAATCCGGAATGAACCTGATGATCTCCTAGTACATCTGAGATGTAGGAAAACCCCGAATTTTCCCGGGAGAAGGAAATTTTTCATTAATAGGTGCATCCCGGCCTAAATTTTGATATCTTAATGGCGCAAATTTTTCATTGGGATTTTATGCCGAATAAATATAAAAGATCTTGGATACCGAGTTGGCCCTGGCTGTTGCTGTTGTTGACCAACCTCGCACCGGCCATGGTGTCGGCGCAAACGACCGCGACACAAGCGGCTGCGACGCCCGTCATCGAAGAAATACGGATACGCGGTAATCGGCGTATCACCTTTGAAGACATCATTTTTTACATCCAGACCCGCAAGGGGGATCCGTATGATGAAGCCCGCCTGCGGCTCGATTGGCAGGCCGTCAACAAGACCAACATCTTCGAACAGATCGATCTGATCTCCGAGGACGGCGTCTCCGGCAAGATCGTGACGTTTCAGGTGAAGGAAAAGCCCATGATCCGCAGCATCAAATATCAGGGCAATAAGTCCTTTACCGAATCGGATATCCTGGAGCACTTCAAGGAACGCAAGGTCGGACTGACGGTCGATTCGCAGTTCGATCCGGGGCGGATCAAGGCCGCCGAGCGGGCTCTGAAGGAGCTACTGGAGAAGAACGGACGTCCCCTGGGAAAGATCAAGATGGAAAGGGAGGATGTCGCCCTGGCGGGGGTCAACGTCAAGTTCGTGATCACGGAGGGAGAGAAGGTCCGGGTGGGCCGTCTGACCTTTTCGGGAAATAAGGTATACGGCGACGAAAAGATTGCCTCCTACATGAAGCTGGTCCAGGAAAGAGATTTTATCAATGTCTTTCGCGGCCGTGATAAATATGCCCGTATGATGCTGGAAGCCGATCTGGAGCAGAACGCCAAGAAGGTCTATCAGGAGAGCGGTTACGTTCGGGCCAATTTCGGTGAGCCGACCGTTCATATCAAGGAAGGACCGCAGGGGATCATCCCTCTGTTCAAAAAGACCAAGCGGCAATTCTTCATCGACATCCCGGTCGAGGCCGGTCCGCAGTTCAAGGTGGGAGAGATTAAGGCGGAAAATGCCGAGATCAAGCAGGGTGAGCGGGTGGTGATCAACAACGCCGGCGCGGTCGCCTTTTTCGGCATGCGGTCCGGAGATGTGGTCAACTTTACCAAGCTGCGCAACGGGTTGGAGCAGCTTAAAAAGTTCTATCACAGCTACGGATACATCAACGCCGAAATACTGCCAAATCAGAATGTGGATGAAGAGAAGAAGCTCTATAACATGACCTTCAACATCACTCCCGGAGCCCAATTCACAGTCAATCAGATCAATTTTCAGGGTAACACCAAAACCCGCGATCTGGTTCTGCGCCGGGAATTCCTCCTGATCGAGAAATCCCCCTACAGCGGCTATCTCATGGATCTGAGCGTACTCCGCCTCAACCAGCTGGGTTTCTTCGACAAGATAGAAGAAAAGGATTATGACATCACCCCCAATGAAGACACCAAAGAAGTGGATGTGACCCTGCGGGTGAAAGAGAAGAGCCAGCAATCCATCGGAGTGACCGGCGGAGTCAGCGGCTATTCCGGCAGTTTCATCGGTATGAACTACAGTACCAATAACTTTTTGGGGCGTGGAGAACGGATCGATGTCGATATCACCGGAGGGACCCGGACCAGCAATTTTATGGTCAGCTTCACCGAGCCCTATGTTTTCAGCTCCCGTTGGTCGCTGGGACTTTCTGTTTTTAACCAGAGGTACAGGTATGACACCTACGGTATGCTAGGTATCTACTGGGGCAACATCAAGGATTCGCTGCAACTCTTCACCCGGACTTCGACCGGCATCACCCTATCGGCCAGCTATCCTCTCAGCAACTTCTGGCGTTTTGGCGGCAGTTATTCCATACAGAGTATCGGTATCTCGGATATCGCCGAAGATTATGAAGACTACGCCTTGAGCCAGATGATCGGATTTACACCCGGCGGCGATACTTCCAAGGTGAAGACGAAAGGGATCATCCGCAGCGAAATCACGCCGACACTTACCTACAACAATACCAACGATTATTACAATCCTTCCAAAGGACACAATATCACCCTCTCGTTCGGTCTGACGGGCGGAGTTATGGGCGGCGATTATAACATGATCCGCCCCAGCCTGGAGTATCGCTATTTCAAGGCGGATAAATGGATCAGCGGAGGCAAAAACGTGTTCGCCTTCCGTATCCTCGGCGGTTATCTGGGCGGTTTCAGGGGAACTCCGGTTCCTTTCTGGGACCGGTTCTACATCGGTGGCGAAAACACCATCCGCGGCTTCGACATACGCTCCATCTATCCTTTAACCATCAGTCGAACCCTTTCGTACGACGACAATCGGGTTCCCATTATTGACCCGGACACGGGGATGCCGATGACATCCTTTTCTCCCGGCTGGTCCGGCGGAGATATCTACTATGTCGGAAACATAGAATATCGAATGCCGATCGCCGGTCCGCTTTCCATTTCTCCCTTCTTCGATTTTGGAGTGACTAAAACCTTGAGGCGTAAGGATTTGGTTTTCGGAAATTCCGATACCATTACCAAACTGCTCGACGAACCGAACCAGGTGATGCGCAGCTCGACGGGCGTGGAATTGCAGTTTATTCTTCCGGTCGTACAGGCCCCCTTCCGGCTGATCTTCGCGTATAATCCCAACCGCCTGACGCGCAAGGATGAACTGTATCCCTATGTGGAGCCGAAGAAGGACATTAAATTTACTATAGGACGGAGCTTCTGATCGTATGCCGCCCGGCCGCTTGATGTGCCGAAGTGTAACCGGGGCGTTAAGGATCTGCCGAGTGTAAGGAGTGATTCATGAATGTGAAGATACTGGCCATCGCGTTGTTGATTCTATTGTTGTTGTCGGGTTCGGTTTACCCCCAGGCGAAAAGCGCCGTCCCGGCGACCACAACCCCGACCGTTGCCTTCAATCCCGCCCCGGCCCGTCTGGGGTTTATCAATCTGGAAAGGGCATTGACGGATGTGGCGGAAGGAAAGCAGCTTTTCGGCGAACTGCAGGGTTATATCGATAAAAAGAATAAAGAACTGGAAGCCATGCAGGGGGACATCACCCGCAAGGAAAATCAACTTCGTACGCAGACCAGCACCCTCAGCGACGATGCCAAAGCAGGCTTGCAGCGGGAGATTGAAGAGCAGCGTACCAGGTTGGCCCGTTTTCAGGAGGATACGGCCAAGGACATCGAACGCCGGCAAAACGCCAACATCACCAAGATCGGACAAAAGATGCAGCCGTTGATCCAGGAGTTTGCCAAAGAGCAGAATCTCAGCTCGGTGATTGTCTGGTCTCCGCAGATATACGCCTATGTCGATGAATCCTTGAATGTGACCGATGTCATCATCAAACGTTATGATGCCAAATACCCTGTTGCCGCCGCTGCGGCCAAGCCGAAGAACTGATTCATAAGGGTAGAGGGAATAGATATCCGTCGGATAAGACCGGGATCGATACTGTCTGCTCGATGAAAACTGAAAGCTGCCGACGCTTTGCGGAGGCAGCTTTTCATGCAATTACGGCATAGAGAAAGCGAATGAGTGCCATACGCAGCTAAGGAGGAAAGCTGGAATGAATGACAAGGGCCAAAGCCGGACGATCGATGATATATTGCAAATTCTGCCCCATCGATATCCGTTCCTGCTGGTGGATCGTATCCTGGATATCAAGGAAGACGGAAAGATCATCGGCCTGAAAAACGTGACCGCCAATGAGCCTTTCTTCCCCGGACATTTTCCGGGATATCCGGTAATGCCGGGCGTCCTGATCATCGAGGCCATGGCGCAGGTTGGCGGGGCATATCTCATGGAGATCGAACCCGACCGGGAAAGCAAAATCGTGTTTTTTACCGCCATCGACAATGCCCGGTTCCGCCGGCAGGTGAGGCCGGGAGATCAGCTGCGCATGGAAGTAACGATCGTGAAGCGAAAGGGGAACATTTGCAAACTTCGCGGGGAAGCCTTTGTCGATGGGACACTGGCAGCGGAGGCGGATCTGATGGCAGCGGTGGTGAAAAAGTGATGTTCCGGGGAAAAGCCCTGGGAGCGCCGACGTTCCACCGGCCACTCCGAATCGAATCCATGCTGAAAAGACGAGGAATCCAATGAAAATTCATCCGACGGCGATTGTACATCCCGATACGGTGATCGGAGAGAATGTCGAGATCGGGCCGCAGTGCATTGTTGGACCGGCCGTCCGGCTGGGGGCGCGAACACGATTGCTTTCCCACGTGGTCCTGGAAGGTCCATCGGACCTGGGGGAAGACAATATCTTCTATCCTTTTTGCAGTATCGGAACTCCTCCTCAGGATCTGAAATACCGGGGAGAACCGACCCGGCTGATCATCGGTTCCCGTAACCAGATTCGCGAATTCGTAACCATCAATCGCGGTACCATGGGGGGGCATCAGGTGACGGTCCTGGGGGACGAGAATCTGTTGATGGCCTATGCCCATGTGGCCCACGACTGCCGGATAGGCTCTCGTGTGATCATGGCCAATGCCGCTACTCTGGCCGGGCATGTGGATGTCGGAGACGGAGCCACGGTCGGGGCTTCTACCGGTGTCCACCAGTTCTGCCGCATAGGCAAAGAGGCTTTCATCGGCGGTTATTCGGTGATCACACGCGATGCCCTGCCGTTTGTGAAAACGGTCGGCGACCGCAACGATGCAAAAACCTATGGCGTGAACACCATCGGTCTGGAACGCAAACAAATGCCGAAATCGGCGATCGAAGCCCTGCAGCGGGCCTATCGGCGTCTGATACTGGACCGGAAAAAGACCTGGGAAGAACGGTTCTCCGCCTTCAAGGCGGAAGGGCCTCATCTGCCGGAGGTGCAGAACCTGATCGATTTCATCGAGACCTCGGAGCGGGGTTTTATACGATGAGTCAGCCCTACGGCCTGATTGCCGGAAACGGCCGTTTCCCTTTTCTGGTTCTGGAAGCCGCCCGCTCCATGGGCGTGCCCATGGTGGTGGCGGCCATCAAGGAAGAGGCCAGTCCGGAGATTGACCAAACCGGGGCGGAGGTGCACTGGCTCAGTTTGGGGCAGCTCGGAAAACTCATCAAGCTGTTCCGGCAGAAAGAAATATCCCGTGCCATCATGGCCGGACAGGTCAAACACAAGCAGATCTTCAGTTCGATCGTCCCCGATCTGCACCTGGTCAAGCTCCTGGCCGGTTTGGCCAGAAAGAACACCGATTCTCTCATCGGCGCCGTGGTCGATTACCTCGCCGGTCAGGGGATCACCCTGGTCGACTCCACGGCCTTTCTGCAACCGCTGTTGGCCGAGAAGGGAACCATGACCCGTAGAGGCCCAACGGAAGAGGAAAATGCCGATATTCAATTCGGACTTCCTATCGCCAGGGCGATCGCCGGACTGGACATCGGGCAGACCATTCTCGTGCGCGACCGGGCGGTAGTGGCGGTGGAGGCCATGGAAGGTACCGATGAAACCATCCGCCGTGCCGGCAGGATCAGCGGCCAACAGGGATTGGTGGTGGTCAAGGTGAGCAAACCGAAACAGGATATGCGCTTCGATGTCCCGATCATCGGGCCGGAAACCATTCGCAGCATGAAAGAATCGGGGGCTGCGGCCCTGTCGGTCGATGCCGGCAAAACCCTCTTTCTGGATAAAAAGGAACTTCTGGAGATGGCCGATCAATACCAAATCACCATCGTTGGACAGGAGGTACCGTCATGATACGCGTGGCCGTGATCGGAGTGGGCAGTCTGGGTGAACATCATGCCCGTATCTACCGCCAAATGGAACACGTCCGGCTCGAAGCGGTATGTGACTTGCGGGAAGAGAGGGGGAGCCATATCGCAGCCGAACTGGGCGTACCCTTTACGACCAGAGCGGAGGACCTTGTGGGCAAGGTCGATGCCGTCAGTCTGGTTACTCCTACGATAGAACATGCCCGACTGGGCGAGTTATTCCTGAGTAAGGGGATCCATGTTCTGGTGGAGAAGCCGATCACATCCACCGTCGAGGAAGGCCGGCATCTGCTGTCTGTCGCTGCACGAGAAAACAAGATATTACAGGTGGGACATCTGGAGCGGTTCAATCCTGCCGTGGCCGCCGTACGCGACCGTATCCACCAGCCGAGGTTCTTCGAAGGACACCGGTTGAGCGTATTTCAGCCGAGAAGCCTGGACATCGACGTTGTGCTCGATCTGATGATACATGATCTCGACCTGGTTCTGTCGATGGTTCCAAGTAAAGTCGAAAACATACAGGCGATCGGTATTCCTGTTCTTTCCCCCAAAATCGATATTGCCAATGCTAGGATACAGTTCCAAAACGGCTGTGTGGCTAATCTGACGGCCAGTCGGGTATCGGACGAAAAAGTGAGAAAATTACGGTTCTTTCAGCCCTCCGATTACATCTCGATCGATTTCCTGAAGCGGGAAAGCGAAATCGTTCGCCTGGTCCCAGCGGAAAAGGGATCTTTTCCGCTGCTGGATCGTTGTAAGATACAGGCTCCTCCCGCAGAGCTGCCTTTACAGCTGGAGTTGGCCGCCTTTATTGACACCGTTAGAGGGCTGCGGACGAATCCCTGTACCGGCGAGGAGGGCTTGCGCGCGCTGGAGACGGCATTGCATGTCATCCGGGTTATGAAAACGGCATGAAAATCTGATGGTAGTACAATGGTAGTACATATGGAAAGCAAGAAGTCAGTCGGAAAAACGGCCAAGGAATACGAACCTTTGGAATTTCTGGCCCATTACAAGGACGTACGGCACAGAGGGCCGTTGGACTACCTGTCCGTCCTGACTTCCATCGTCACCCACGTGGTGGTTATCGTTATTCTGGTCATAAATCCGCATTGGCTTTTTTATCCGCTGCAATATGTTCTGCCGGCCGGTATCTTTACCTCGGAGGAAGAAAGTCCGGTCAATACGGCCCAGGCCAGAGTGCTTACCTACCTGGCCAACAACCGACCGATGTATGCTCCCGTGCTGCGTAAGCCCGAAGGGGATCTCTATTCGGCGCAAACCACAACGGCCATCAGCCGTCCGCCACAGGTTCGGCAGAATGGAAACCGCCTGCCCTATTCCCGGGGAACCACCAAAGAGTTGACGATCACCGACATCGTGAAGAAACCTACTACGGAAGGATCTCAGGCCAAGAAAGAGGCGGAGGTGCCGGCGGTCAAACAGGAGCCGGTGGCCTCTCTGGGCAAGCCGCCGCTTGCCAGCGATCCCTCCTCCAATCCGGCGGTAAACTCGGCCGCCATGCTCTTGCCGGCGAAAACGGAAAGCGAGAAGGACAAACAGGGCAATCCCCAGGGCAGTCCGACATCGGTGGTCGATGCCGGTACGGCCGTGCCCAGGAAGGAGGAGGCGCAAAAGCCGCCCACTCCTTTGCGGCAGACCCTGGAAGAACAGAAGGTACAGATCTTCGACAACGAAGCCTCCGCCCTGCAATCCCCACAGGCCAGCGGCTTTTTCGATACCAAGGGTTTTGAATTCTCCGATTATTCCCAGTACGTCATCGATCGGATCAAACGGAACTGGTCGATCCCCGGAAGCGTGCGTAACGCCAACGGACGCTCCACCGTGATCTTTTATATCGAGAAGGACGGTCAGATCAGCCGCTTGCGGGTGGTCAATCCATCCGGGATCGCTCTTTTGGATCGGGCGGCTCTGAACTCCATTCTGGAATCGTTGCCTTTCCCTCCGCTGCCCAACGATTTCCCCGGGGAACATATCGGAGCCAAACTGGTATTTGCCTACAATACCAGCCGGTCCTCCAACTAAACCTGAACAGGAGATGAAATCGCATGAAGAGCCTCGTTTTGGTCGGTATCATGGTCATGATGCTTCTTATCACCGGCAACTCTCCCAGTGTTGCCCAAGCGAAAGCCGCTATGGAAGATAATCCCCTTTTACAGCCGTATCGAACCCCTTTTGCCACTCCTCCTTTCGATCGCATACGCAACGAGCACTATCTGCCGGCGATTGAGGAAGCGATCCGCCGGGAGCAGATCGAGGTGGATGCCATCCTTAAGGACGGCAATCCTCCCACCTTCGAAAACACGCTGGTGGCCCTGGATCAAACCGGGAATCTTCTCTCCCTGGTGTATGCCGCCTTCGGTGGCGTGCAGAGTGCCAATACCAGTCCGGAACTGCAGAAGATCGGCGAACAGGTCTCCCCGCTGATGACGGCTCACCGGGACAATATAAGCCTGAATCCCGCGCTCTTCGCCAGGATCAAGGCTGTCTACGACCGGCGTGCCACGCTGAAATTGGACAAGGTCCAGAGCTACATGCTGGAGAACACCTATAAGAATTTTGTCCGTTCCGGGGCCCTGCTCGATGAAAAGCAGAAAACCCGTCTCCGGGAAGTCAACAAAGAAATTTCCTTACTGTCTCTGAAGTTCGGCAACAATCTGCTGGCCGAAACCAACGATTTCAAGCTGGTTCTGGAGACCAGGGAGGATCTGGCCGGTCTGCCCGATTCGGTTATTGCCATGGGAGCGGATACCGCCAAACAGCTGGGCATGACCGGTAAGTGGGTTTATACCGTTCAGGTCCCCAGCATGACCCCCTTCCTGCAATACTCCTCCCGCCGCGACCTGCGCGAGAAGCTGCATAAGGCCTACAGCATGCGGGGCGATCGCAACAATGAAAAGGACAACAAGGAGATCATCAGGAAATTGGTCGCCCTGAAACTGGAGCGGGCCAAACTGCTCGGGTATGCCACTCCGGCCCATTTCATCCTGGAAGAGAATATGGCCAAGAATCCCGAAGCCGTACAGTCCTTCCTGAAGAAGCTTTGGGATCCGGCCCTGCAGCGGGCCAAAATGGAAGTGAAGGAGATGCAGGCCATCATCGACCGGGAAAAAGGGGGCTTCCCTTTGGAACACTGGGACTGGTGGTATTACGCCGAAAAGCTGCGCAAGGAAAAGTATGCCCTGGACGATGCCGCCATCCGACCCTATTTCAAGCTGGACAACGTGAGGGAAGGGATCTTCATCCTGTGCGAAAAGCTGTACGGTATCAAATTCCTGGAGCGCAAGGACATTCCGGTCTACCATCCCGACGTGCAGACCTATGAGGTGCAGGAGGCCGACGGCAGACACATCGGTGTTCTCTACATGGATTTCTTCCCTCGACCGGGAAAACGGGGCGGGGCCTGGTCCGGCGGATTCCGTCGCCAATCCTACGAGAAGGGCAAACGGGTGGCCCCTCTCTCCAATCTGGTGTGCAACTTCACCCGGCCGACCGCCGATGCTCCTTCCTTATTGAGTATCGACGAGGTGGAAACCTTCTTCCATGAATTCGGCCATTCTCTGAACACCCTCTTCTCCGATACCCTGTACCGGACGAAAAACGTTCCCCGCGATTCGGTGGAACTTCCCTCGCAGATCATGGAAAATTGGGCCACCGAACCGGATCTGCTCAAGCTCTATGCCCGACACTATAAGACGGGAGAGGTGATCCCTGAGGCACTGGTAGAAAAGATCAACAAGAGCTCTCTCTTCAATCAGGGATTTGCCACCGTCGAGTATCTGGCCGCCTCCATCCTTGATATGAACTGGCATACCATGACGGATGCCTCCTCCATCGACGTGAATCGATATGAAACCGAATGGATGCAGAAAATAGGCCTGATCCGGGAGATCCTGCCCCGTTACCGCTCCACCTACTTCAATCACATCTTTGCCGGCGGATATACGGCCGGTTACTACAGCTATATATGGGCCGAAGTGCTCGATGCCGATGCCTTCGAGGCCTTCAAAGAGAAGGGCCTCTTCGATCGTGCCACGGCCGGCTCTTTCCGGAAGAACATCCTGGCGGTAAACGGAACCGAAGACGCCATGCTCCTCTACAAACGCTTCCGCGGCGCCGAACCCAAGATAGAGCCACTCCTGAAGAGAAGAGGCCTGCAGTAAGTGACACAGACATTCCTGTCTGTGGAGAAGACTAAAGAGTGACACAGACATTCTTGTCTGTGATCCATGATTTAAAAGGAAAAGGAAAGAAGGACACCCGGACACCCGCAAGGTTCGGGTGTCCTTTTCTTTTTCAAGGAGCGTTTCATGTTCAGACGGTTTGTTTTGGTTCTCCTTTTCTGGACGGCAGTCCTGGCCGTGCAGGCACAAGACGGAAAGATGATCGATCTGACCTATTCCTTTTCCGCCAATTCCATTTACTGGCCGAACGCGGAAGGATTTGTGCTGAAAAAGGATTTCCATGGGATCACGGAGAAGGGATATTTTTACGCATCGAACAGCTATGCCGCCGGCGAGCATGGCGGGACGCATTTCGACGCTCCCCGGCACTTTGCCCAAGGGATGCCGACCGTCGAACAGATACCGCTGGAGCGGCTGTTCGCGCCGGCGATCGTGATCGATGTTCGGGAACAGGCGGCCAAGGATCGGGACTACCTGGTCCAGGTTGCCGATCTCCATCGATGGGAACAGACGAACGGGCGAATTCCCGACGGATGCATCCTGTTGCTGAGGACCGGTTGGGGGCAATTCTATCTGCAGCGGGCAAAATATCTCGGCACGGACCGGCGAGGGCAAGAGGCTGTGGCCGAACTGCATTTTCCCGGAGTTGGCCCCGCAGCGGCTAAGTGGATTGTAGACAACCGGAAAATTTCGATTTTAGGAATCGACACCGCCAGCATCGATCGCGGGCAATCCCGGTTGTTCGAAGTGCATCAGATTCTTTTCCAGGCCGGGATCTGTGCCCTGGAAAACGTAGCCAATATGGACCGGCTCCCCGCCAGGGGATTCCGGGTCATGGCCCTTCCCATGAAGATCGAAGGGGGGACCGGTTCTCCGGTGCGCATCGTGGCCTTCCTTCCCTGACTTGCCGAAAATAAGGGGACGCCACCCGGCGCTGTCGGAACAGGTTGACGATTGGCCGGCGTGGCTACACGGCGAAGAGGAGAACGCGGCTGTCGCGGCGTTGCGCCGACACACCTCCACGTTGCCTTTGCAGATACTCGCTTACCGGTTTGTCTCCGGCGAAATCGAGGGTGTATTTTAACCCATCCTCTACCTTGTAGAGAGGAAAGGCCTTCATTTACACGGCCATGCATGCATTTTTTATGGAGTGCGGTGCCTCGGCACCGCCTTGTGTAGCGAGCCTGGGCTCGCGGGGACCGGGCCGCCGAGGTGGCCCGGAGAAAAGCGGCGTCAAGCCGCCGCACTCCAAATATGTCGTACGTTGCATCAAGATTGCCGCCCTGACATAGGATCTGAATCGGTGCCATGGAACGTGGAGAAGTCGACTTGCGGACAGATCTTGACATCTGTCGGATAGTTAGGCGAAGTAGTCATGGCGGGCGACTACGTCTCCGCTCGCATTGGTTACCACCCGGGTACTGCCCAGATGAT
>CAZTVS010000081.1:0-21337 GCA_964617125.1 uncultured Acidobacteriota bacterium | reverse complement strand
AAGGCGGAACTACAAACACGATCCGTTTTTCTATCGTTATTGATTTTTTGCGACCTCGTCACGGATGTTCGTTACCTAAAAAAATGCGCGGCCGGATCGAGTATGGATCCGGCCGCGCGGGAAAAACGGGAGAAAAGGGAGATTAATCCAATTTATCCAATTCCGGAGTTTCCTTCTTGCTTTGCCAGACTGCCCAGAAGAGAGCGGCAATACAAAAGATCGAGACCACCACACCGATCATGATGCTGCCTGATTTGGGTGCCAGAATATTGTAGTTGAGGACCAATCCCAGGATCAGCAGGCTGACCATGTTCATCACCTTGATTAAGGGATTGAGCGCCGGTCCGGCCGTATCTTTCAGGGGGTCACCGACGGTGTCGCCGGTAACCGCGGCCTTGTGAGCCTCGGAACCCTTTCCGCCATAGATCCCATCTTCGATCATCTTCTTGGCGTTATCCCAGGCGCCACCGGCGTTGGACATAAAAACGGCCAGCAACTGACCGACCAGGATCATGCCGCCGAGGAAACCGCCTAAGGCATAAGGACCAAGTAGAAAACCGACCAGTAAAGGAACGCAGATGGCCAACATGCCGGGTCCGACCAGTTCCTTCTGCGCCGTGTTGGTGCAGATATCGACGACACGGCCGTAATCGGGTTTTTTGGTCCCTTTCCAGATCTCCGGGTCACGGAACTGAATACGGCATTCTTTGACAATATAATAGGCGGCACGGCCCACCGCTCGGATCAACATGCTGCTGAAGAGGAAGGGGACCACGCCTCCGATCAGAAAGCCGATGAAGATGTGGGGATCGGCTATGGTCAACTTGCCGGCTTCCGTTATGTATTGTTCCACTTTCATCATACTGATCTTGTCTTCGCTGCCGACGGCGATCACGGCGATGAAACTGGAGAACAGAGAAACCGCGGCGATAACGGCTGAACCGATGGCAATACCTTTGGTTTCCGCCTTGGTTGTATTTCCCACGGCGTCCAGATCTGCCAGGATCTGGCGGGCACGCTTGTAGGAACCGGGTTTTTCCTTTTCCATGGCTTCGGCGTCATAGCCCATTTCTCCGATGCCGTTGGCGTTATCGGCCACGGGACCGAAGACGTCCATGGAGATGGTATTGCCGGTCAACGTCAGCATACCGATGCCTGTCATCGCTATACCGTAGCAGACAAAAGTAGGAGGTGTTCCTGCATAACAAAGTACGGAAAGGAGGATTGCAGCGGCGATAACCATGGTGGCCGCAACCGCACTTTCGTAACCGACGGCAAAGCCCTGGATGATGTTGGTGGCATGACCAGTCGTGCAGGATTTGGCAAGACTCTTCACCGGTCCATGACTGGTGTGGGTATAGTAGCTGGTTACCTTGTTTAGGAAGACAGCCAGGAATACACCGATCAAGCAGGTCAGCGCCGGACGTAGATCAAGTCCCGGGATTCCGAAATTGAAGAGACCTCCCAAATTTCTCGGGTCTCCGCCGGGAAATCCGGCCGCGGCCGTGGGATTGCTCTGCATGTAGGAGGCATCGAAATTCAGATAGTAAAAACCGAGAATAAAGAAACCGACTACACTGATCATGGATCCGATCCAGAATCCGCGATGCACGCTCTTCAGCGCGGTGTCGGAGGTGTCGTTAGGACCGGCTTTGACCGTGTAGGTGCTGATGATCGATCCCAGTACGCCGATGCCGCGAACGAGCAGCGGGAAGATGACACCTTTGTGTCCGAAGGTGGCCAATCCCAGGATCATGGCGGCGACGATGGTCACTTCATAGCTTTCGAAGATGTCGGCGGCCATACCGGCGCAATCGCCGACGTTGTCACCGACGTTGTCGGCGATGGTAGCCGCGTTGCGGGGATCGTCTTCAGGAATGTCCTTTTCGATTTTGCCCACCAGATCGGCGCCTACGTCGGCAGCCTTGGTGTAGATGCCGCCGCCGACACGCATGAAGAGAGCGAGAAGCGTGCCGCCGAATCCGAAACCGAGCAGGGCTTCATAGGCGTTGTGGCCGTAAGCCAGAAAGATGATGGTACCGCCCAGTAGTCCCAGGCCGTCGGTAAGCATACCGGTTACGGTACCGGTGCGGTATCCGAGCTGCATCGCTTCGCCATAGCTGCTGCGGGCGGCTGCTGCTACACGAAGGTTACCGGCAGTGGCCAGGCGCATGCCGATAAAACCCACCAAACTGCTGAAAATGGCACCCATGAGGAAGGCTCCGGCACGACCCCATTGATAGGCGGATTCCGATCCGCTATAGGTTACAAACAGCAGGATGGTCAGTATAATGATTAGTGGCCCGATACGCCGGAACTGAGCATTGAGGTAGGCGTTGGAACCTTCGCGCACCGCATCGGCGATTTCCTGCATCTTTTTTGTGCCGGTGTCGGCAGCATACACCTGTTTCGACAAGAGCATGGCGTACAGTAAACCGGCAATGGCTATACCTAAGACAGCCCATAAGCAATAGATTTCAATGTTGCTGAAGCGAGGATCGGAGAAGATGGAGAACAGGGCGAAATGTTCTTCTCCATGCTGGACTGCTTCGCCGGCCGGTGCCTGAGTAAATCCAGGTGTCCAGAAGTAGGCGGCTGCGAAGAGAAGCATCATTCCGATCAAGTACCAGCGCCTGGTTTTAGGCGACTTGAATAGGGTTTGCAACCAATGATTCATGAAAATCTCCTTGAAAAGCGTTGAAATCAGGGAATTATAAACAGCCTTTCGGCCGATGTTCTACGGTCGTGTTTCCCCGCACTATCTATATTTTCGTGTAAACAGCCCAAGTAATGAAGCCTTTAATCTTGCCCTAACTCCTGAAAAAGTCAAGGGATTTATTCGTTTTAAGCATAAGAAAATCCAGGTTGACAGCAAGGGGCTTAAGGCATCACAATCAGATTCCCTGAAAAATACCCGAGAATTCCTGTTCGTTTCTGAAAGGAGGATGAGGATCTTGCGCTATTACATTATTGGTGGAGACGGAATGGAGTATGGTCCCGCACCCTATACGATCCTCAGGCAGTGGCGAAGCGAAGGCAGGTTAAACGATGGCACTCGCATTCGCGCCGAGAACGAGACGTCCTGGGAGGTACTGGGCGAAGTCTGGGAAAGCTTACCGGTGGAAGAAGAGCCTGAGGTCCAGGCACATGGGGCTGGGGATGCCGTATCGGCGGTCCCTGATCAAGCGTTCCCTGTCGATAGCATGACTCGGCTGGTTCCGGAAAAGTTGGATCCGTTCTACTGTCTGCAGCGCAGTTTCGATCTCCTGCGAAGCAATTTCTATCGATTGGTCGCGGGTACCTTCCTTTTTACCTTGCTGCTATTTCTGATCCAATTGCCCGATCTGTACCTCTCGATCAAGATGGATTCGGGGGCGGAGGATGCAGGCAATCTTTCCACGGAGATGATGGGGATACGCAGCCTGTCCGTGTTCCTGACCTCCATGCTCTCCATCCTTCTCGGGGCTCCGTTGATGGGGGGATTATACCGGTTTTATTTGAAGCATATCCGGGGGGAAAGTCCCGCCATCCGGGAGATCTTCAGCGGATTTCAGATACACCTGCTCCAACTGGTGCTTTGCGGCATGGTTTCCGGGCTGCTGACCGCCATCGGATTCTTCTTCTTCATCGCTCCCGGCGTCTACCTCATGATTTCCTGGGTATTTTCCTTTGCGGTCATCATCGATCAGGACATGAATTATTGGGATGCCATGGAGACCAGCCGGCGTATGCTGATGGGGAACTGGTGGCGCATGGCCCTGCTGCTTTTAATCGGGGCCCTGATCTCCATCCTGGGAGTTTTTCTGCTGGGAGTGGGCATAGTTCTGACCCAGCCGATACTCTTCGGATCGATCGCCTATGCCTATGAAGATCTGCGCGGATTCTATCGTAAGCGATGATCAGGGTAAGGAGACGGAGACGGTAACCGCCCGGTCTTTATCCTCGTTTTTTTAGAAAGAGGAATCGTATGGGCAGGAGTATTCCGGCGAGGACGAAAGAGGCGTAGCCCAGGAAGAAGGCCATGCCGGTCTTGACGGATAGATACATGAGGGCAATCAGGCACAGGGTAACCGTTACCAGGTTCCATAAAAAGGAACGGACTACCTGCCGGCCGGGCCTGGCCCCCGGAATGCCCAGCAAGGCATCGACCAGAGCCTGCAGGCGCTGCAGGTGAAATGCGGACAACGACAAGCCGGCAAGAGCGGCCAGAAGGGCATACCAACCATAAAACCAACCGGCCAGAAGTGTGATCACGCCCCCCACATACCATCCGGTTGCCCGTAGGAAGGATAACCAGTGTCGGCTGTCAGAAACAGGGTTGGGGTGAGAAGTCATGGCCTGGTTTTTTTCCGGCCCATGAGGATGTGGAATATCTGATAGAAACCGGCTGCTACCCCTAACAGGATGAAAATCAATTTCCCCCAGGGATCGCTCTGCCACCAATCGTCGATGTACCAGCCGATGGCCAGTCCGACACCGATACATGCCGGCGGGATGAAGATCAGATCGTAGTATCTGGCCAGCTGACGATAGAAACCGGGAGAAGGGGGCATGGATTATCCGTCCTTCGCAATTCCCTGATGAAGCGTAATCCTACCAGGCGCCCCAGTTGGATGCGGCATAGTTGGCCATACGGATCAGGGTGTTGGGAAAAATACCGATTCCCAGGGTGACCCCGATGGTAAGAACCAGTGCGGCCAGCATCCCGGGAGCAAAACTCAGCGGTTGCCGGACGGTTTCGTCTCTTTCGCCGGAGAACATGGCCCTTACGATCAGGAAGTAGTAGTACAAGGCGACCACAGCCGCAGCCGCTCCGGCAACGGCCAGGACCAGTAGAAGGGCCGATGGCTGGGCGATATAGGCTTTGATAATGGCGGCGAAGACCATGTACTTGGCGATGAAGCCGGCGGTTGGTGGAATCCCCGCCAGACTGAGCAGGAAGACGAGCATCAAGACAGCAATCCCCGGATTGGTGTGGACCAATCCGTTGAAATCCCGGATCTCCTCTCCGGCAATTCCCCTGCGCCGCAGAAGGATGAGGACGGTGAAGGCGCCGAAATTCATGAAGGTGTAAATCAACAGGTAACCGCCGGCGGCGGCCACTCCGCCATACTCCTTGCCTGCGATCAGTCCGAGAAGGATGTAGGCGGCATGGGAGATGCTGGAATAGGCAAGCAGTCGTTTGACGTTGGTCTGCAGCAGAGCGGCCAGATTTCCCACGGCGAAGGTCAACAGGGCCAGGACGCTCAGAAGAAAAATCCATCCGGAGACCGAGGCCAGGCTGGTCAGGAACAGTCGCAGGAGAACGGCGAAGGCAGCGGCTTTGGAGCCGACGGATAAAAATGCGGTGATGGGTGTAGGGGCGCCCTGGTAGGTGTCGGGTGCCCACATATGAAAGGGGACGGCCGCGATTTTGAAGCCCATACCGGCGATGACCAGAATGACGGCCAACAGAAGAAGTTCCCGGTTGCCGTGTGGTCCGCTGAGGTGCTGGGTTAGAACGGAGAGCTGCGTGCTGCCGCACAGACCGTACAAAAGAGAGAAGCCGTAGAGCAGGATGGCAGAGGAAAAGGCCCCCAGCAGAAAGTATTTCAGTGCTGCTTCGTTGGAAAAGACACTGCGGCGAAGATAACCGACCAGAACGTAAAAGGACATGGCCATCAATTCCAGTCCGATATAGATGGCCAATAGATCGATGGCGGATACCATCACCATCATGCCGATGGTGGCCAGGAGAATCAAGGCGTAATATTCTCCGCTCTGTTCCTCCTCAATGTCGAGAAACCGAAGGGAAACGATGACGGCCATGGCCGCAGCCGCCAGAAAGACGCCTTTGAAGAAGACGGACAGCGGATCGACAACCATCATGTTGTTGAAAAAGGTTCCCTGAATACCTCCGGAATAAATCTTATAGAGATGGAAGGAGGCGAAGAGGATTCCTCCCAACGCGGCCACACCGGTCAGATATTTCTTTTGTACCGGAAGCAGGAGTTCCAGCAGCAGACAACCCAGCAGGGCCCAGAGCAGCAGTTGCAGCTCCGGCCCGATGGCGCCCGTGTTCTGGCTGAAGTAGGCCAGGGTATCGGAAACGGTACGGATGGGGAATGCTTCGTTCATAGTTCTTGTCGATTAGGAAAGCGAAATCTACCTGCCGGCAGCGATCACCACCGAACCTTGAGGCAGCGCCGGTTTCTCGGCGGTTTGAAAATAGGCTTTTCCCCGCACCCTTTCCACGATCTGCTGCACCGGTTGATCCAAATACTGCAAAAAGGTGCGCGGATAAAGGCCGATCCAGAAAGCCAGAATGATTAAGGGTACGTAGGTGGCTATCTCCCGAAGATTGAGGTCCTTCATGGCCTTGTTCTCTTCTTTGTCCAGATTGCCGAACATGACCCTCTGGTAGAGCCAAAGCATATAGGCCGCCCCCAGGACGATGCCGCTTACGGCGATGGCGGCATAGATGCGCAGATCGGGTTGGGCGAAGGTCCCCTGCAGGATCATGAATTCGCCGATGAATCCGTTCAGGGCGGGCATACCGATCGACGAAAGGGTCATGATCAGGAAGATCGTGGCGTAAACGGGCATGTTGTGCGAAAGTCCGCCATAGGCGGAGATCATCCGCGTATGCCGCCTTTCATACACATTTCCTACTAAAAGGAACAGCGCCCCGGTGGATATGCCGTGATTGATCATCTGCAGGATTCCGCCCTGAAGGGCAACCGGAGTGGCGGCGAAGACACCCAGCATGCAAAATCCGAGGTGGCTGACCGAGGAGTAAGCGACCAGCGATTTCCAATCCTGCTGCATCATGGCTACCAGGGCACCGTAGATAATGCCGATGAGGCAGAGGACCATCAGCAGGGGCATGAACTCCAGTGTGGCCTGAGGGAGAATCGGCAGGCTGAAACGGACAAAGCCGTAAGTTCCCATCTTCAGCAGGACGCCGGCCAGGATGACAGAACCGGCTGTCGGCGCCTCCACATGGGCATCGGGCAACCAGGTGTGAAAGGGAAACATGGGCACCTTGATGGCGAAGCCGATGAAAAAGGCCAGGAAGATCCACCACTGCAGGCCGACGGGCAGGTTCAGTTTCTGCATGGCCAGGACATCGAAGGAATAAATTCCGCTGACACTGGCCTGATAGAAATACAAGGCCAGGATGCCGAGCAGCATCAGCACTGATCCGGCCAGGGTATAGAGAAAAAACTTGATGGCCGCATAGAGCTTGCGGGGGCCGCCCCAAATGCCGATCAGGAAATACATCGGGACCAGCATGACTTCCCAGAATACATAGAAGAGGAAAAAGTCCAGCGACATGAATACGCCGATCATTCCCGTCTGCAACAGGAGGAGGAAGGCGTAATACTCCTTGATCCGTTCGGTGATGTAACTCCAGGAGCAGAGTACGCCGATAAATCCCAACAGGGTGGTCAACAGGGTGAGCAGGAGGGAAATGCCGTCCAGGCCGATGAAATATTGGGCGCCGATGGTTTCGATCCAGGGCACGCGGGTCACGAAACGAAAACCGGTGACCGGATCGAGGAAGGCCGGATCGTTGAAGGAAAGGATCAAGGGGAGCGAGATCAGAAATCCTATCGCCGTGGTGATGTTGGCAATCCATTTGATGCGCAGTTCCTGCCCTTTCGGCGTCAGCAGAATCGCCAGGAAACCGAGCAAGGGAAAGTAACAGACCCAGTTGAGAATATTGTTCATGAATTTCCCTCTTACACAGCCAGGAAAAGATAAAGGATGGAAATCAGCAATACGCCGAAAATGATGGCGGAAGCATACCGCTGCAGCAGTCCGGTCTGCAGCCGGCGCAGAAGGCCGGAAGACCAAAAACTGACCGCAGCGAACAGGTTGACCATGCCGTCCACGATATATTTATCGAACCATTTGGATAGGCTGGATGTTCCCAGAGTGAAAGTTGCCGTTCCGTTCACCGCCCCATCGACGATGATTTTGTCGATCTCCTTCAGCCCATTTCCCAGGTCCTTGGCCCGATGGACAAAAAGCAGATCGTACAGCTCATCGATACGATATTTCTCCAGCAGCAGCCGGTAAATGCGCGGCCAGGATGCTGCCAGTTTGTCGGGTATAGCGGTATTTTTGATATAGAAGATATAGGCGACATAGATACCGGCGGCGGCGATCAGGATGGAAAGAAGAGTGACGATCCATTCCATGGCCGCATCGTGATGGGCCACCTCGCCGGCAGCGGCGGCGGCATGTCCTTCTGCCGCAGCGGCAGGAAGCATCAGGACCGGTTCGAGAAAATGTTCGAAATGGTTGACGATCCCCAGCGGCTCGCCGATCATAGCCGGCAGCCCGATATATCCGCCGATCACCGACAGCACGGCCAGAATCACCAGGGGAATGATCATGTTTTTGGGAGATTCCTTGATTTCGTGGTGGTGATCGGAATGGGAGTTATGGGAAGTATGGGAGTCATGGGAATGGGAGGCTTCGTAGCGTGGAGTGCCGTAGAAGGTCAGGAACATGAGCCGGAACATGTAAAATGCGGTTAGGCCGGCACCGACCCAGACCATGGCCCAGACGGTGAAATGTCCGCTGGAGAAGGCCTTCCACAGGATCTCATCCTTGCTGAAGAAGCCGGAAAAGAGAGGTACTCCGGCGATGGCCAAAGTCCCCATCCACATGGTCCTGCAGGTCCAGGGGAGTTTTTTTGCCAGACCGCCCATGCGCAGCATGTCCTGTTCATGATGCATGGCGTAGATGACGCTGCCGGAACCCAGGAAGAGCAGGGCTTTGAAGAAAGCGTGGGTCATCAGGTGGAAGATCCCGGCGGTGAAGGCACCGACGCCCAGAGCTACGAACATATAACCCAGCTGGCTGACGGTGGAATAGGCCAGAACGCGTTTGATATCACGTTGTACCAGTCCGATTGTGGCGGAGAAGAGAGCGGTCAATCCTCCGACAATGGCCACGATCACCATGGTTTCCGGTGCCCGGGAAAAGATGGCATTGCAGCGGGTGACCATGTAGACACCGGCGGTCACCATGGTGGCGGCATGGATGAGAGCGGAGACCGGAGTCGGTCCTTCCATGGCATCGGGCAGCCAGACATAAAGCGGTATCTGGGCGCTCTTGCCGGTGGCGCCGATGAAGAGGCAAAGCCCGATCAGGCTGAGTATGCCGAATCCCGCCTCTGCCGGCAGATGGGATATCCGCTCGAATACCTCGGTGAAATCCATCGAGCCGAAATAGCTGAAGATCAGCATGATTCCCAGGAGAAAACCTGCGTCCCCGATACGATTGACGATGAATGCCTTTTTACCGGCATCTCCGGCGCTCTTCTTTTCGAAATAGAAGCCGATCAGGAGGTAGGAACAAAGACCCACTCCCTCCCACCCGACAAACATCACCAGAAAATTGGCGCCCAGGACCAGGGTGAGCATGGCGCACATGAAGAGATTCATGTAGGTGAAAAAACGGTAGTATCCGGTGTCGGACCACATGTAGCCGGTGGAATAGATATGGATGATCAGCCCAACGCCGGTTACCACCAGGATCATTACGGCCGAGAGCGGATCGAGCTGGTAACTCCAATCGACCGTCATGGACATGGGGCCTTGACTTGTTGCCAGTTTACCTCCGGGGATCCATTGAAAAAGAGTAACCTCGACCGACCGCGAATCCATGCCCAGGAGTTCAACAAAGCAGGCAAGCGAGAGCAGAAAGGCGGCGGCCACCACACCTACGGCCACCGCGTGGACAAAGGTCTTGTTCAGTTTTCTGCCCAGCACCCGGTTGGTGTATAGTCCGAGGAGGCCGTTGATGACCGTGCCCATCAGGGGGAGCAGCGGAATGAGCCAAATCAGTTTCACCATGAGAACATCATCCTTTGAGGAGGTCGATCTCGTCGACGTGCACGGTTTCCCGGTTGCGGAAGAGGGCGATCACGATGCCCAATCCGATGGCGGCTTCAGCGGCGGCGACGGTGATGACAAACACGGCGAAGGCCTGTCCGGCGAAATCGCGCAGCTGATGGGAAAAGGCCACCAGATTGATATTGACGGCATTCATCATCAGTTCGATGGACATCAGGATGATCAGAACGTTGCGACGAGTCAAAACGCCGACCACTCCGATACTGAAAAGGATGGCGCTGAGAATCAGATAGTGTTGCAGGGTGATCATACGGCAGCCCCGTTTTCCTTCGTTTCCGTTGCGGTCGCTTTGACACCGGCGACCGGTTTCCGTGTGTAAAGAACAGCCCCCAGGATGGCGACCAGCAATAGTACGGAGGCGACCTCGAAGGGCAGAAGGTACTGCTGGTAAAGAGCCCAGCCCAGCGATTCGGTGTTGCCATGGATAACCGGCGGAGCAGGATGCGCCTGGACCTCGAAGGTGGAGAGTCCTTTCCAGGAGAAGACGATCAGTTCTCCCATCAACACCAGTCCCAGCAGGACGGCGGTTTTCCAGTTGCGGGTCATCAGAGCGGTTTTGCCCCATTTTTCCAGGGAATAGAGCATGACGACAAAGAGGAACAGAACCATGATGCCGCCGATATAGACGATCACCTGGACGGCAGTCAGAAATTCGGCCTGCAGCAGCAGAAACAGACCGGCCACGGCCATGAGGGTTCCGCCCAGACATAGGGCACTATGCAAGGGATTGCGCATCAGTATGACCAGCACCGCAAAAAGGACCGTGACCGAAGCCAGGCCATAGAAGAGCAGGGTTTCCCACATAGTCTTAGGTTCCGAATGCTATTTGGTAAAATGGGTTACGGCCGGACCTCGCTCCAGAGCCTGTTGGTCCCAGTACAACTGCCGGATGTCGTAAACGGTGTATTCGAAGGTCTGAGTCAGTTCCAGGGCGTTGGTCGGACAGGCCTCCACGCATAAATGACAAAACATGCACCGGGCGACATTATACGTATACCCCCGCAGTTCCCAGCGCTTGGTTTCCGGATTCTTTTCCCTCTGCACTTCGATCAGTCCCAGGGGGCAGGCCTGAGCGCACAGCTCACAGGCAATGCAGAGGCTTTTCCCGGTCTCCGGGTCCCGGTTCAACCGCGGGGCGCCATGAAACCGCGGGGCTACCCGGGCCGGCACTTTCGGATACTGTTCCGTATACACCTTTTGCAAGGTGTAGGGGCCGGTGACCGCGAACCCTTCCAGAAAGTCGATCAGAAAAAATTTTCTTACAAGTTGTTTGAAGGTCATTCGTAAAAGGGATCAAGAAAAATGATAGTAGTAGATCAACAGGCCGCCGGAAGTAAGAAGGATGTTGGCCAGAGTGATGGGCAGGAACCATTTCCAGCCGATGGCCATCAGCTGATCGAAACGATAGCGGGGAAAGGTTCCGCGAATCCACAGATACATATAGAGGAAGAAGAAGGTCTTCAGCAGAAACCAGAACACCGGGGGCAGATAATCCAGAAAGCCGAGAAAGGCGACATTGGGAAAGGGGCGCAACCATCCGCCGAAAAAGAGGATCGTGGTCAGGCAGGAAATGGTCACCATGTTGACGTATTCCGCCAGGAAGAAGAAAGCGAATCGGATCCCGGTGTATTCCGTATGAAAACCGCCGACCAGCTCGCTCTCGGCTTCGGGCAAATCGAAGGGGAGCCGGTTGGTTTCGGCGACGCCGCAGATGTAGTAGACGACAAAAATCACCGGTTGCAGGGCAAAGAGCCACCAGCCCGCTTCCTTCTGCCATTCCACGATGCGGACCAGGCTCATGCTGCTGGTCAGCAGCAGTACACTGACAATGGCCAGGCCCATCGATACTTCGTAACTGATCATCTGAGCCGTGGAACGCAGTCCGCCGAGAAAGGGGTATTTGCTGTTGGAGGCCCAGCCGCCGAGAAGGATGGCAATGATTCCGATGGAAGAGACGGCCAGGACAAAGAGGATCCCGACATTGATATCGGTCAGGAAAAAGGGATCCGGTCCGAAGGGTATGACGGAAAATACCAGAAAGGCCGGTATGACCACCAGGATAGGAGCCAGAATATAGACCGGGAGATCCGCCTTCACGGGCAGGATGTCCTCTTTCATCAGCAGCTTGATCATGTCGGCCACCGGCTGCAGAAAGCCGTGCCAGCCGACACGCATCGGACCGAGCCGCACCTGTATGTGGGCCACTATCTTCCGCTCCGCCAGCGTCATGGCCAGCACCATGAGTACCAGAAAGAGAACGATCACGACGATCTTGATGAGCGGCCAGAAAAGATACTGCATGAACAGATTGAAAAGCTCCATCATAGCGGCCTACCGGTCAATTTCTCCTAAAACGATATCCAGGGTCCCGATCACGGCGACGGCATCGGCCACCAGCTGGCCGACCACCATTTTCTTGATGGCCTGCAGATTGAAAAAAGAGGGCGGGCGAATGCGCAGGCGGTAGGGTTTTGTCGAGCCGTCGCTGACGAGATAGTATCCCAGAACGCCTTTGGGGGCCTCGATGGCATGATATATCTCCCCGACGGGCGGTTTGATGATCTTGGGAGTCTTGGCCCGCACCGGTCCGTCGGGTAACCGATCCAGCGTCTGGCGTATGATCCGGGTGCTCTGCCGCATCTCTTCCATGCGCACCAGGTAGCGGTCGTAGGTGTCTCCGTTTTGGCCGATGGGGATCTCGAAATCCATATCGGCATAGGCGGCGTAGGGTTTGGCCCGGCGCATATCCCAGCGAACGCCGGAGCCACGGAGCGGGGGACCGGTCAGTCCGAAATTGACCGCTTCTTCGGCGGTGATCCGGCCGACGCCTACCGTGCGGCTGAGCCAGATGCGATTACCGGTCAGCAGCTGTTCGTATTCCGCGATTTTCAGGGGGAAATAATCGATGAATTCGCGCGCCTTGTCCAGCGTTCCCGGCGGAACATCCTCCGCCATGCCTCCGATGCGGAAAGCATGCGTAGTAAGCCGGGCACCGAATACTGCCTCGAAGATCTTGAGGATCTCTTCCCGTTCGCGGAAGGCATAGAGGAATACGGTCATGGCGCCCAGGTCCAAGGCATGCGTACCCAGCCAGATCAGGTGGCTGGCCAAACGGCTGAACTCCGTCATCATGGTGCGCAGATATTGGGCCCGCTGTGGAATTTCCAGCCCGATCAGCTTTTCCACCGTCTCTACATATCCAAGGACGTTGGAAACGGCGGCGGTATAATCGGCCCTGTCCAGATGAGGCGGGATCTGATGGTAGTCTTCGCTCTCGGCCAATTTTTCGATGCCGCGATGGAGGTAGCCGATGATCGGTTCGCAATCGAGTACCTTTTCCCCGTCCAGTACCAGTTTCAATCGCAATACCCCGTGCGTGGCCGGGTGCTGCGGTCCCATGTTGACGACGAGTTCGTCGGCGTGAAGTACCGTTTCCATGTATCTTTCCTATTGCCTGCCGTCCCTGTCGGAGGTTGCCGCAGGAAGATGTTCGATCTCTTTATGGCTGGGTATATGCAGATGAGATTGCGGTTGAATCAGGCGAAAATTTTCCCGGATCCACTCCTCGTCCTGCTGTGCCAGTCCGTATTCTTTGCGCAGGGGATGGCCATGCCATCCGTCCGGGAGCAGGATGCGCTTCAAATCGGGATGCCCTTCAAATCGGACACCGAACATATCGTACAGTTCCCGTTCGGCCCAATCGGCGGCCTTCCAGACGCCGGTAAGACTGGGGACGGCAACGCCCTCGGCGATGCAGGTTTTGAGGAACAGGCGCTTTTGGCGATGGAGAGAGAAAAGAACATAGACCAGTTCGAACCGTTTTTCTTTCCCGGAGTAATCGACGGCGGTGAGATCTTCCAGCAGGTTGAAGTCCTGCAGAGGGTCCTCTTTGAGCAGCTCCGCTAGTTCCGGAAGGGATTCCGGGGCAACGCAAAGATAATCCTGGCCCAGAAAGGTATAGGATTCCAGGATGACGTCCGGCAGGGTCTTCTGCAGAAGGTCCAGCAGGACGGTGTCGGAGAAGGCTTCCTTTTCCGGGGCCGCTTTCTTTACCGGAACCGCCGCCGGAGAGGTCTTGTCCTGAGGTTGGGGGCTTTCTTCCGCCATTAACGTTTCTCCGCGGTGGTTTTGGCAATGGTCATCTTTTTGATCTTTTCCTGCAGCATCATCAGGCCGTGGAGTAGCGCCTCCGGACGGGGCGGGCAGCCCGGGATGTATACATCCACCGGAACGATCTTATCCACTCCCTGAAGCGTGTGATAGGTCTTGAAAGGTCCGCCGCAGTTGGAGCAGGAGCCCATGGAAATGACCCACTTGGGTTCCGGCATCTGGTCGTACAGGCGTTGAATGATCGGGGCCATTTTCAGGGAGACGGTTCCGGCCACGATCAGAACATCCGCCTGGCGGGGAGAAGGACGAAAGATGCCGGATCCGAAACGGTCCATGTCGAAACGGGAGGCGCCGGCGGCCATCATTTCGATGGCGCAGCAGGCCAGGCCGAAAGTCATGGGCCAGAGGGAAGATTGGCGGGCCCAGTTGATGGCCTGGTCGACGGTGGTGATGAGAAAGTTGCTTTCGAATCGGTTTTCGATCAAACCCATTCCAGAGCTCCTTTCTTCCATACGTATATGTATCCGATGATCAGAATGGCCAGGAAAATTCCCATTTCTATGAAACCGAAAAGCAGCAGTTGATGATAAACGACGGCCCAGGGGAAAAGAAAAACCACTTCTACATCGAAAACGACGAACAGAATGGCGATGATAAAAAAGCGTATCGTATAACGCCGGCGAACGTCCCCTTCCGGATCGATGCCGCATTCATAGGGGAGCTTTTTAAATTTTCCTCCGGGAACCGAGGGCCGCAGGACCCAGGCCAGAATCAGCCCGATGAGGGGAATAGCAACGGCAACGGCCAAAAACAGCAGGATGGGCAAATATTCGATCGGCATAATATTTTTTTATATTCCCCAGATAGTAGTGGAATAGTATTAAAAAACGGCCCTGTTGTAAAGAGAAAAAAACGGACCATAGCCGCTTGTTTCCATGTGTCTCAGGCGCACAGGTCGCAGCCTCCTTCGGACATGTGTCTGTCGAATTCCGGGCGAAATTTACTCAGGTAACTTTCTATCGGCATGGCGGCGGCATCGCTCAGGGGGCAGATGGTATGTCCCTTCATCAACCGGCAGATATCCGTCAACAGGTCGATTTCGTGAGGACGGGCCTTTCCTTTTTCCATCCGCAGAAGGATCTTATGAATCCAGGCGGTTCCCTCCCGGCATTGCGGGCATTGGCCGCACGATTCCAGGGCGTAGAACTGGGCCACACGGCGGGCGATACGGACCATACACACATCCTCGGAAAGGACCACAACTCCGGCAGAACCGAGCATGGAGCCTCTGGCGGCCAGGGAATCGAAGTCCATGGCCACGTCGATTTCGTCCGCCGACAGAATGGGTACGGACGATCCTCCAGGGATGACACCTTTCAACGCCTTGTTTCCCAGGATACCACCCCCAACTTCATAGATGAGCTCCCGCAGGGTGATCGTCATATCGAATTCGTAAATCCCCGGGCGTTTGGTTCGTCCGGAGATTCCATAGAGCTTGGGGCCGGTATTGCGGGGATTGGCGCCGATGGAAGCGTACCATTCCGGGCCCCGCTCGACGATATGGGGGATGTTGGCCAGCGTCTCCACGTTGTTGATGACCGTCGGGCATCCATAGAGGCCGATTAGAGCGGGGAAGGGAGGTTTGGGCCGGGGATGGCCCCGCCGCCCTTCCAGAGATTCCAGCAGTCCGGTCTCCTCTCCGCAGATATAGGCACCCGCACCGCGGTGCACGGTGATGCGGAGATCATATCTGCTGCCGAATATTTTTTTTCCCAGGTAGTTTCTTTTTTCGGCTTCGCCGATGGCCTTTTGCAGATGAACCGCTTCCCGGGCCATTTCTCCGCGAATGTAGAGGAATGCCTGATGGACCTGTAAGGCATAGGCGGCCAGCATGATGCCTTCCAGAACCTGATGGGGATCGTGAAGGATCAGGTATCGGTCTTTGAAGGTGCCCGGTTCGCTCTCGTCGGCATTGACGCAGAGGTAAACCGGTTTGCCGCTTTGCTTAGGGACAAAGCCCCATTTGGTCCCGGTCGGAAACCCGGCACCGCCTCGTCCGCGCAGGCCCGACTTTTTCACCATCTCCACGATTTCGTCCGGTGGCACGTCCTCCCGTAGAACGCGCCGAATCGTCCGGTACCCGCCGAATTTCTCGTAAACGGAGATTTCCGGCAGATCGGAGTGATGAAAATTCCTGGTTAGGACTTTGTCAAACACGGGGATTCACAATCAGCCATCAACCCTGCGGGGCATAATAACCCTTGCGATAGCGAACGCGTAATTTTTCGTCGCGAATCTTGACTTCCAACCGCCGGAACTGGCCGTCTCTGGCTTTGTTCGAGGAGATAAAACCGATGGCATAACGGTTTCGCAGTTCGTTATTGATCTCTTTATACTGGGCTTCCAGGTCTTCTTCCTTGGTAGGGAAATAGAGGCGTCCCCCGGTTTCGTCGACGATCCGTTCCAGAACCTTATCGTTCAGATCGCTTTTTTTATCCGGGATACCGAAAAAACCTCCGCGGGAGGTGCTGACGGCATAGATGGTGGTATCAGCCCTCTGGGCTAGTTCCAAGGCCATATCCAGGTTCTTCTGGCTGCCGCTGTCACCCCCATCGGTGACCAGCACGATGGCTTTTCGGCCCGACTCATGGATCATCTTTTCATCGCAGATGGTGTAGATGGCATCATACAGGGCGGTACCTCCGCCGGCCCGAATATTGCGCATGGCCTTTTCCAAACGATTGGGGTCGTTGGTGAAATCCTGCAGCAGGGTGATCCCGGCATCGAATTCGGCAAGCAGGCCGCGGTCCTGATTTTTCAAGATCATAAAAAAGAAGTTGGAAGCCGCATTCTTCTGAAATTTCAGCTTCGGATGAGCACTTTCGCTGGTGTCCATCAAGAGGGAGATGGTGAGCGGGATATTGCTTTCCCGGGTGAAAAAGGCAATCT
Organism: uncultured Acidobacteriota bacterium; assembly: GCA_964617125.1. Classification (GTDB taxonomy): domain Bacteria; phylum Acidobacteriota; class UBA6911; order CAINFC01; family CAINFC01; genus CAZTVS01. The sequence continues at coordinate 4,367 of CAZTVS010000081.1, read as the reverse complement.
CCTGGGGATTTCCTTCTTCAAAAATAGTGAAGTCTTCCTGCGACAGGTTGGGAATGAACTTGCCCTTTTTATCCGTGACCGAAATCAAGACGCTGACCATGTCCACGGAGATTCGAATCGGCTGCTGGGAGATGGCGGCTTTTGCCGCCGCCGTCTCCTGCGCCTGGTTTTGCGCAGAAATTTCGCAACAGAACGGAAGAAAGAGCAGAAAGACGAAAACAGGAATCATCCTGAAGGGAAAATATTTTTTTTGCATGATTTCCGATGAAAAAAAGTATGTTGGGTCCGTCCGAATGATCTTATACGCGAATGAGGGTGTCAGTTTGCCGTTTCGGCGATCTCCAGGTGAGAGACAAACCGCTTGATGCGTCCTCGATTGGTTTCCGACAGATAACTAAATTGAATGCCCATGCCGACCATCTGCTGGAGCCAGGTCACCTGTCCCTCTCCAATGATCGGTACCGCCTGCAGGTCGTCCGGCAGGCAGAAGCTGAACTGGACGATGGATCCTTCCGGAGCCGGATGCATGGTATCGATGAAAACGCCGTCGATGCTCAGATCGGTGACTCTTCCGGAAAAGGTCATTCCGTCGCCGGTGAAGACGGTTTCAACAATAAAAGGGAATCGTCGATGTTTTCTTTGTTCCTGTGCCATGGACCATTTTCTCCACCTCTCATTCTACCAAATGAGATTGGAAGATAGGAGGATAACGTGTTAGCATATTCGCCAACAAGCATCGACCGGGAGGATCGATACAAACTCAACCATTATTTCCCAAATGAGGAGGAACTCAGACATGTGGAAGGAATTCAAGGAATTTGCCATGCGCGGTAACGTCCTCGACATGGCAGTGGGTATCATCATTGGTGCCAGCTTCGGGAAGATCGTTTCTTCGTTCGTGGAAGATGTTTTAATGCCTCCGATAGGTCTGCTGTCCGGGAACATCGATTTCAAACAGCTCTTCGTCAGCTTGTCCGGTGCTTCCTTCGCCACTCTGGAAGAGGCAAAAAAGGCCGGGGCTCCGACCATCAATTATGGTTTATTCATCAATACGGTCCTGGATTTTATTCTGGTCGCTCTGGCCGTGTTCCTTCTTGTCCGTATCGTGAATCGCTGGAAATCGGCGCCGGAACCTGCTCCGGCACCGCCTCCGACCCGGGAGTGTCCGTTTTGCCTCAGTGCCATCCCCCCGAAGGCCGTACGTTGCAGTCATTGTACTTCGGAAATTAAACCCGTATAAGATAAGACGGGATCCATGCCGGGAGTACGACGCTATCCGATTCCGACAAACTTCCATTGACTTTTACCTAGAGAGTCATTCATCATAATGCCTCCGCGGGCAATCCGGAAAAGGGAGTCAGGTCGGTCATCGTGCAGGGCACCCACGAGGGGTGCCCTGATTCATTTCCAGACCTGTTTTTTGGGATGAAGTCGTAAATGATACCTCGTATTACAACAGCAACCTGGCTCACGATGGCGCGGATTGCGCTGACGCCGCTGTTTGCCGTCAGTCTGTACCGCCATCACACAGGCGAAGCACTGATTCTGTTTTCTATCGCCTGTATCACTGATACATTGGATGGCATCCTGGCCAGACGATTTCAGCAGAGAACGGAATTGGGGGCCCTCCTGGATGCCCTGGCGGATAAAATCCTGCTGACGGTCGCTTACCTGATGATGGCTTTTTTCCCCGGAGATTCCCCCAACGTCATTCCCCTGTGGCTCACCACAATCATCATTGTCAGAGACTTGATCATTCTCATGGGAGGATGGCTGTTGCGCAGAAGAAATCCCAAAGCCTCGCTGCCACCCACGATCTGGGGGAAATGGAGCACAACCTTCCAGATGTCCGTCATCGTCCTGGCGTTGATTGGAAATGCCTGGAACCTGGCCATCCCCATGTTTTCCATCGTCGTCTGGGGTGCGCTCCTGCTTACGCTCATCTCCGGATTCCACTATGGAATCCGGGCCGTATGCATGATTCGCCGGGGAGAATTCGATCCCTCCCAATCCCCTCATCCTCCTGCGATCTGACGAGAGCCCTATGTCGCTGATCATCTCGGAAGTGAAAAAAAGGTCTCCTGCCGCAAAAATAGGCTGGAAAGAAGGCGATCGCATTCTGGCCGTGGACAAACGCTTGGCGGCCGATGAGATGGATTTCCAATTTCTACTGGCCTGCTCCGATGGAACCCCATGGATTCATTGGCAGACGGTCCAGGGAGTGAAAAAGTCACGGAAAATCCCTTTGCCGGAGGGAGAAGATCTCGGCGTCCGGTTTCAGGATTTCAAGGTCAAGACCTGTCGTAACAATTGTCTGTTCTGTTTCGTACGCCAGCTCCCACGGGGAGTTCGTCCGGGATTGCGCGTTCGGGACGATGATTTTCGCCTGTCGTTTCTTCATGGCAACTATCTGAGTCTGACCAATCTGACCGAAGAGGATGTGCACCGGATCATACAGCAACGGATCAGTCCTCTCTATGTGTCGGTCCACTCGACCAATGCCGCCATACGGGCCAGGCTGCTGGGGCGTCCTGCGGAGTTTTGCCGTCTGGGACTGCTTTGGCGGCTGGTGCGGGCGGGCATTGAAATCCATACCCAGATCGTCCTCTGCCCCGGGATCAACGACGGGCCGGAACTTCAGCGTACCTTGAAAAGGCTTTTCCAACACTATCCCGGGATCGCAGGTGTGGCCGTGGTTCCCGTGGGGCTGACCGAACATCGCCGGCATCTTCCGGAATTAAGGCCGGTCACTCCACAAGGGGCCTGTGACGTGCTGGAAACGATCCGGCAGCTGCAGCAGGAATTCCTGGCTGTTTCCGGCTCTCGGTTCGCATTTCCGGCCGATGAATTCTTCCTGTTAGCCGGGCAATCGCTTCCGCCGGCCTCCTATTACGAAGGGTTCCAGCAGCTGGAGGACGGCATCGGCATGCTGGCCTCTTTCCGCCAGGATTTCAATCGCCTCCTGCCTTCCTGGAAAAAACAGGAAATTCCGCCTCCCGATGGAACCTTGGTAACCGGAAAATTATTTGCTCCATTCCTGACCAGATATGCGCAGCGTTTGCAGCGTCAACTGGGAGGGAGATTGCGCGTCATCGCGGTGGAAAATGGTTTTCTGGGAGCAGGCGTTACCGTTGCCGGTTTACTGTCCGGCGGTGATATCCTGCAGGCATTGCAGGGTCGGGATATAGGAAAATGGGTGATAGTTCCCGGTGAGAGTCTGTCGCAGGATCGGTCCCTTTTCCTGGACGATAGGACTCTGCAGGATCTGGAACGTCGGATGACCGTTCCCTTCGGTCAGACAAAACGGACGGTGGAGGGATTCCTGGAGAGCCTCAAAGATTTGACGCTGAGGACCCAGAGAAACCCTGCCGGGAAAAAATCTTGATATAATAGCCACCGCAGTTGGAGTTACAACCATCGGCGTTAACCGATAGCAGGAGAATAATGGGAATTCGTAGACAAGCCAGGCAATGCAGCCTGCAGCTCCTTTTTCAATACGATTTCACCCGAGACGAGCCCGGGGAGATCTTGTACCGTTTTTGGAAAATGCAGGAGCAGGAGCTGCCCGTCGGAGTGGTCCGAGGGGCCGAATTCTTCTTCCGCCAGACCTTGGCCCACCGTCAGGAAGTCGACCAGTGGATCCGGAAGCATACACATAACTGGCCCATCGACCGGCTCTCGGTTGTCGATAGAAATATCCTTCGATTGGCGATTACCGAGTTTTTAATCGGGGAGGAACCGGAGACGGCCGTGATCATCAATGAAGCTCTGGAAATGGCCAGGAGTTTCAGCGGCGAGCGGTCCGTCCGTTTCATCAACGGGATCCTGGATTCCATCCGTATCGCCATGCAGAAGGGCAATCCCCCGCAAAATCCCCCGCAATCATAGAAGACGAAGCCGCAAAAAAGCATATCATAGAAAATTGTATCTGCTTTTGTAGGGGCACGGCGTGCCGTGCCCAAAGGGAGCCCCCATCCTACAGTCGCCAGGGCACGGCACGCCGTGCCCCTACTCCAAATTTTTGGAGTCAGTCAAGAAATGACGAAGCCGTAAAAAGTCGATAATGATAGAAAAACGGATCGTGTTTGTAGCGACTACACTCCATAAACTGGGGGTTAAATTCGCGAGAAACTTCACATGAGTGATGGGATAGGCAAGGGGAAAAGCCTGCGAAGCAGGCGTAGTTAATTTAGCCCCAGGTTTTAACCTGGGGGATAGATGTTGACAATAGAAAGAGTCCCGTGAGGGACGACGTTAGGTCAGATGCCAGAAATGAGAATACAACGCTATCATGTTTTAACGCCGTCCCTTGCGGGACTTGCCTGTGGGGGCAATGCCTTCCCCAGGTTGAAACCTGGGGCTATTGC
>CAZTVS010000080.1:0-21448 GCA_964617125.1 uncultured Acidobacteriota bacterium | reverse complement strand
AGACTTGAGAATTTACAGATCAGTCAAATACTTTCTCCACCGCCTGATAGCGGGTGTGGACCGACTCCACCGCCTTTACGATCTCGTCCGTCTTTCCCTGAGAACAGGTCGCTTCCAGCTGGCGCGAGGCTTCCAGCAACGCGGTCGTAGCCTTCTGATAATCGGCCTGTTTGGCGGCCAGACGCTTGGAAAGGGTGGCCTTTGCCGCCGTTTCCGCCTTGGCAGTCAGTTGGGGAGCCGTCTTCTTGATCTCCTCATATTTTTTGCCTGGCAGATAATCATGGTAGACAACATACAGAATCTTGTGGAACGCATCCACATCGGCATGTACCGGGCGGATGGTACGCACGAGCATTTCGTATCTGGCGTGCAAAACCTCGGCGGCCTTAAGCAGGGCCTGCTCGTCGGTCCCCTTGGCGGCACCGTTATAGGATTCGACCGCCGCCTTCAATTGCTCCACGCCCGTTTTCCACTTGGCGTCCTTTTCCCGCAATATCCCCGGCAATTTGGCGGTGTAGATCTTTGCTGCCAGTTCGTTGATCTGGTCTACGAAGCCTCGCAGGGCCTTTACATCCTTGTCCGGATAGGCAGTGTGCCAGATAGGGTAGATGACATCATGGAAAGCCTCCAATTCGGCAACGGAGGAATCCGTCTCCTTGGCGTCCTGTGCCGGCAGGAACTGCATGCCAAGCCCCAGCAGGGAAAGGATCAGGACCCACAGGGCACATCGGTTCAAACGGTAAAGCATAGGTTATTCGTCTCCTTATAATGAAAATTGTTTTCGGACCATGTAAAAAGGATAAGTTATATCGGAAACTTGTGTATAGATCAACAAGAAACCGTTGCTGCGACGGCCGAACCGTCGTAGCGGTGAGTTCAACGGACGCTTAGGGGCAGGTAATAGCGGAAACCCATACTCAGGCAGCTGCTTGGGGGAGATACGCACATTCCATCAGCGGTCATCCCCTCCACCTGATAGCATAAAAGCGGGGTGTTCGGTTTGCTATAGTCGATCCAGGGGCCGGATGCGACCTGATCAACAACATGCCATTCTCCTTCGCAACCTCCGGTGGACCGATAGATGCGGTACTGGGAGGCTCCTTGCAGCGGAGTCCAGCTCAATACGGACGTAGTCCGATCGAAGGCCAGATCCTGTGGCGGCGATGGAAAGCAGGCAGACAGCGGTCCGGCTAGGGTGGCCACGGTTGCCGTCGCCGCCTGGGCTACCCGGAAGGCGAACAGGGGATGGAGATTGGCGAACACCGTATCCTTGTCGGAGTGATAACCCGGATTCCGGTCGACACCAATACAACCTTCTGGGGAACCGGCCAGTATCACGTTCTCAGCTATCGTAACGGCACTGATACCTGCATTCCAGAAGGATGAGTGGTCGGAAGCGGTTATGGCATAATCCGTCAGAAAGTCGTTGCGCAAGGGAATCTGGTATGCCGTCCGAACGCTCTCCAGGCAACGCCCCAGGTCCTGCGATCCGGACAGCACGCCGGCATGAATTTCAAAACATCTGTCATCATCACCGTCCCAGCCGAACATATCCAGGTTTACGGCTCCAACGATCGAGGAGGAAAGGTTCTCGGTCACAAAAGCGGTGCTGCCGACCATTCCCTGTTCTTCGCCGGTAAAGAAGACCAGCTTGATGGTACGATCGAACTGGAATCGGCGGAAGATGCGCAGGGCCTCCAGCAGGGCAGCGACGCCGATGGCATTGTCGTCGGCACCGGGTGCCGGAGAACCGATCAAGGTTCGGGAATCCAGATGAGCGGTAAAAAGGATCTGCTCTTCCGGGTGAATCTGTCCGGGAATCGTTACCACCAGGTTCTGGGCCAGGAGATAGGAAAAGGAAAACGGTCGTTCCTGTAACTGTGATCGCGGGTGGACCGAGCGCAGCCATTGCGTCAGATATTCGAAGGCCCGGGCATCGGAATTGCCGGTGAACATGGCGCCGGTGTTCCGCGTTACTATATAAGTCGGCCTGCCATACAAGGTGATGGGATCAGCCCCGGATATCCGTTTGACCCAACCATACCATCGTGGATAGTCACCCTGGTGGAGGATTTCGGCAACCAGAGGGTGAAAGGTACAATCGGCGGAGGGAGTGTTGCCGGGAGACGGCGAGGAGGCTTGCAGGAGAGAGGTTGGCCGACAGATCAGAAAAAAAAGCAGAACGGTTCCGATAGACCGGAAAAACATCGGGATTTCCTTTACCGCTTCTTTTCCGATGGTTTTTGCTTCCTGATATCTTTAAAAGAAATATCCAGCAAGGGATAACAGCCGCAGGTATGATGGTTGAAATGCCACCATTCGTTGGGCTGGACGGAGAATCCCTCCCTTTCCATGGCTTTTCGCAGCAGGTCACGGGCCTTGCGGGCGGCGCGGCTGCCTCCTTGATAGCGGGGATGAGCCCGTTCCGACATTTCGTCGAAACCGCTGGGCATGGGAACCTCTTCCTTGTCCTGGAGCCGGTACAGGGTCAGGTCTATGGCGCATCCGCGATTGTGTTTGGAACCCTTGGCCGGATCGGCGACGAAGGCACGTTTTTCGACAGGCGTGACCTCCCAGAATATCCGGGTGATACTCCAGGGACGATAGGCATCGAGGATCAGCAGTCCATATCCTTTTTGGGTCAGTGACTTATGTACGCGAAGCAGGGCCTCTGCCGAAGGGCGCTGTAAAAAAGCGGCAGGTTCCGGATAGACGGGGCGTCCCAGAAAATTATTGCTGCCGGCGTAGCGGATATCGGTGCGGATGCCCGCATCCAGCGATTCCAGGTCCACTAGGTCGGGGCGGCAGGTTTTATCCGTTTCCTGGGGCGGTCCCGGTTGAGCCCGGGGGTTGCCCCAAACACAATAGAAGAGGCAGCAGAACCGGACGATCCGAAAGATACGGCCAAAGACTACATTCATGGGCTTCATCCCTCTGATTCAGGGAACAAACAAAAATGACGACCCCGCAAAAAAATAGCGGGAGCGACGCACCTCAGTGCGGCAAGGGAAAGGATGTGCATTCCCATCCTCTTCCTTGCATCGCAGGATTGCATGATACAGAAAGGAATTTCTAATAAACCATGTTCTCCACGTTCTCCTGCCGCACTGGGGTGCGGCGCTCCCGGAAATGCTTTTTTGCGACCTCATCAAAGAATGCCGTACCGGATAACAATACGGCATTCTGGCTTCTGGCCTCTGACTTCTGTCTGTCTAGTCCGGCATCGGAGGATTGAGTCTGGACAGATTACCACCAAGACGGGCAGGCCCCATAGGAGGCATCTGGTCGCCTTCCCTGCGTGCCGGACTCACGCCCACCATGGCGTAGATTTCGTCCTTGGTCCATCCCTCCCTGACCAGTGCCAGATACATCTGCTGTTTGGCCTCGTCCCGCTTGCGTTGTACGGCTTTTTCCGCTTCGGTCGTCTTGGCTTCTTCGCCCATCATGGGAGCGGAAGAGCTCTCGTCGGTCAGCAGAAGAAGGTTGTCTGAATCTCCAAGCTGTCTTTTCAGTTCGATCAGCCTGGCGGCAACGGCCTGTGGAGAATTCGGATCCCACGCCACACCCCAGAGAACATTCTTCTCGTTCATTTTTTTAGCCAGATTTTCATCGGGCAGGATGGAGGAATCAATGACCAGAAACGGTTTCTTACAGGCTTCCGCCATGTCTTCCAGGAGCTTCTTCGAAGGGTTGGTCAGGGTGAGCAAGATCCCATTGCTCTCGAAGGCCTTGAGTGCGGTACGCCCGTTTGCGGTTAACCCGTTGGGTCCGAACCATTGTCCGTCGCCTCGATTCGTTACATTGACCCGACCGATATGAAACAGCTTGGCGGCGACGTCGATCAGAGCCGTGTTCCCCTCAAAGGCAGAGATATCGCTCATGCCGAACTGGAGTTGCGGACCGGTCGGTCCTCCCGCCATGCCCTGCATGCGGCGGCGTCCGCGTCCGGCGGCGCCTTCCGCCAGATTGTACGGGGTGAGGCGCATGCCGTGATAGAGATGCAGACGGTTGGGAACGATCATATCGACGGATGTTTCCAAGGAGGTGTTGATGATCCCCTGCAGGACAAACTGGCCCGTCTTGCGAAGAATTTCCGGATCGATTTTATCGGACTTGTCGCCGGCGTCATGATAGTCGGGATGTCCTACCCCGCCGGTTGTCATCAGAGCGAGGGCCTCCACTCCCTGTTCGATGAAGGCGGCATAGTCGCTGCCGCCAGGTCCCGCCGTCGAGGGATCGACGATGGAAGCGATCTCCGGTGCCTGATTCTTCATGACGACGGCAAACAGTTTCGGGAAATTGAGACCTCCTGGGGCTTCCAGGCGATTTCCCAAACCGACCATATCGGCGTTGAAGTTGACGGCAATGTTCTCGATCTTCACCCCGTCGCTGGGATTTTTTGCGAAGTGATTGGATCCGATTAACCCCATCTCCTCTGCGCACCACAAGGCAAAAAGGACAGTCCGCTTAGGTTTGATCGTGGCCGCGTTGGCGGCGAACAATCGGGCCATTTCCATGGTCAAGGCCGCTCCGGAGGCATCGTCGTCCGCCCCGTTGTATACGATATTGCTGACGATCCCCATGTGGTCCAGATGTCCTCCGACCAGAATATACTGCGATTTCAGGGTCGGGTCCGTACCGGTAACCTTGCCGATAACATTGTGGGAAATGTTGTTCTTAAACTTTTCCCCGTAAAATTCGGTCGTGTCGAAGCCCTTGACCAGTGCCTTGATCCCGGTGGCGGTGGAACAGGCCTTCTTCTGACGGATGTCCTGGCGTAAACGGTTGATGCGAGCGGCGAAGGCTCGGGCTGTTTCCTGACTGTCACGCCAAAGGATTTGCCGGACAATACGTTCGTTGAGATCGTTGGCTACCAGGAAGGGTCGCTGAAAGGGAGAACCCTCGATGGCTTCCCGCCTGGGGAATCCCATACGGGCATTCGCTGCCGGGGTCTGAGCCTGGGGACCGAACGGATTCGGCAGCTCCAGCTTGTCCGGGCTGAAGAGGAGGATGGCGGCGGCTCCCTTCTCGTAGGCGGTCATGATCTTGCTGCGATCCTTCGACTCGTCGGTCCATGCCTCTACTTCTTCTTTCGGCTCAGGCTTTTCCTCACCCATCATGCTTCGTACCGCCGGGGCGTCCTTGGGAGATCCCTTGAATACCAATACGATTTTACCGGTGACGTCCATTCCGGCATACTCATCCAGACCCTTGGCCGGAGCGGAAATCCCATATCCGGCAAACAGGATCTCTCCTTCGGCTTTGCTGCCCGGGGTAGAGATGGTGTCCAGAACAAAGTCGTTGTCCTTTACGTAAAAGGTTCGGCCTTCGACCATCAGTTCCGGAACCCCTTTGGTCCAGGCAAAGGCGCTGCGGGGGCCGGTGATGGGCACTTTCTGCAGAAAGGTCCCGTCGTCGCCGGCCGGCTCCAGTCCCCATTCCTTGAATTTGCCGGCGGCCCATTCGGCGGTCTTTTCATACCCGGGGGTCAACGATTTGCGCCCTTCCTTATCGGGAGCGGCCATGTATTCGATATAAGATTTTATGATGGCTCCGTCGACGCGAATGGCAGTCGGACCGGCTTCTTTGACCGTTGCGGGTGCAGGTTTTTTCCGGGATTGAGCCAACCCGTCCGTCAGGAACGAGAAACTCAATAATGCGATGCATGCGAGATAGATCCATCTCCTTGGTTCCTTCATCAACTGTTTCCTCCCTGCAAATAAATTGTTTTTAAAAATTCCATCGATCCGGTATTGTAATGGTCAAAAGAAGATAGAGTCAAGCAGCCTGCATGGGCAGAAAGGATGCCGATCTATGGAAGAAGAAAAGAAAGATGCCCTGACCGTCCTGATGGGCAGAAAGAGTGTGCGGAAATTCACCACAGAAGCCGTTTCGAAGCAGGAACTGGAAACCATCCTGAAAGCGGCCATGGCCGCTCCTTCCGCCCGCAATCAGCAGCCATGGGCCTTTGTTGCCGTTACCGATCGGAAAACCATGGATAGGCTGGCCGACGGGTTGCCTTATGCCAAGATGCTTTATCAGGCACAGGCCGCTATCGTCGTGTGCGGCGTGATTGAAAAGGCCCATGACCAAATGCTGGAATATGCCGTGTTGGATGCTTCGGCCGCAACCGAGAATATTTTGCTGGCCATCGAGGACTTGGGGTTGGGGGGAGTGTGGACCGCATTATATCCGCGCCCGGAACGGATGGATCATGCTCGAAAGGTTCTATCGATTCCCGAAACTATCCTGCCTCTGTGTGCCATTCCCATCGGTCATCCGGCCGGAAAAGAAAAGGCTATGGATAAATTCAAAGAGGATAATATCCACTGGGAAAAGTGGTAGCGGCCACGATTCCATCGGAGTTGTTTCCAGGCTGGGGACGCTTCGCCCCCAGCCTGAACCGTTGCAACTTACTTGACGACGAAAAAACGATCCTTGGGGATGCCGCAGATCGGGCATTTGTCGGGGGCATTGCGCGGATGGGTATATCCGCATACCGGGCAAAGATAATAATCGTACGATTCCGTTTCTTTTCCCAGATTGGCCGCAGCCTCCTGGTAGAGTACTTCATGCCCCTTCTCCACCTCCATGGCCCATTCGAAGGATTTGGCCGCCTTGTTTTCCCCTTCGTCCTTGGCTTCCTTGAGGAAGTTCGGATACATGGTATTGGCTTCATAGTGTTCGCCGCCGATGGCTGCCTGCAGGTTCTCCGCGGTGGTTCCAATCGCTCCCATGGCCCGGAAGTGGTTGTGGGCATGGATGGTTTCCGCTTCCGCCACCGCACGGAAAAGCTTGGCGACCTGAGGGAAACCATCTTCCTCGGCCTTCTTCCCCCAGGCTAGGTACTTGCGGTTGGCCATCGATTCCCCGGCGAATCCTTCCTGTAAATTTTCCTTGGTTTTTGCCATACGTTTCTCCTTCTAAAAATATGATGGTTTTCTCTCTCACTACGATAAACGATAGCGGTGATTCTACCCTGAATTACTCCCCTATCCAACTAAAAAAGATAAAACGCCTCCTTCCCAGTAGAACCTAGAGGATCAGTGGATTTGACATTTTCGCGTCTCTTCGTGAATGATCCTTCCTATGAAAAAACATCCTGGCTACATCCCCATCTTTTCGATGCTCGCCCTTTTCTTCGTTCTTCTTCTGCGGGCCGGTGACGATGATGCCCCCGTCGATATCGGCTCACGGCTGGAGCTGTTTGTCGACTACTATCTCATCGAAAAACTTTCCGGAACGAGCCTGTCCTTACATGAACCGCGTCCGGCGGGGCCAGTTCTGTTGTTCGACCGGCCGTGGGAGGGCGCTTTCAGCGGTTATGTGACCATACTGCAGGACGGTCCGATGTACCGCATGTATTACCGTGGCATGCCCGTGGCCAAGTCCGACGGCTCTCCTCAGGAAACGACCTGCTACGCCGAAAGCCAAGACGGAATCCGCTGGGAAAAGCCCGGACTGAAGCTTTTCCGGGTTATGGGAAAGCGGACCAACAACGTCATCCTCGCCGGACAGCCGCCCTTCTCCCACAATTTTTCTCCCTTTGTGGATACACGACCGGGAGTGCCCGCCGACGGGCGTTTCAAGGCATTGGCCGGCACTTCCAAGCTCGGCCTCTACGTATTTGTTTCCGGCGACGGCCTCCGCTGGAAGAAGTGGCGCGACCAGCCGGTTCTGACCCGGGGGGCCTTCGACTCCCAGAACGTCGTTTTCTGGTCGCCGGCGGAACAGCGTTATGTTGCCTATTTTCGCACCTGGACCGGTGGAGGATTCCGCGGTTTCCGCACCATCAGCCGGGCCGTCTCGGCGGACATGGTTTCCTGGTCGGAGCCCGAGAACATGACTTTCGGAGCGACGGAGATGGAACACCTCTACACTAGCCAGACGCACCCCTATTTCCGGGCGCCCCATATTTACCTGGCCTTTCCCATGCGCTTCGTCCCGGGCTGCAAAGTCCTCTCCGAAGCGGATGTCAGCAGGCTGCAGGTGGGCAAGGGATACGACTCCGACTGCGCCGAGACGGTCTTCATGAGCAGCCGCGGAGGCGCCCGCTACGATCGCACCCTACTGGAAGGGTTCATCCGGCCTGGTCTGGATCCCGGCAACTGGGCTTCGCGCTCCGGCCTTTCCGCCCTCGGACTGGTGCCGACGGGAAGGGAAGAGATTTCGATATACAAGCAGGCTCACTATGCCCAACCGACCAATCGGCTCGACCGCTACACGCTGCGCACCGACGGCTTTATTTCCGTCCGGGCACCCTTCTCCGGCGGGGAGATGCTGACCAGGCCGTTGCGTTTTTCCGGAGACGAGCTGGTCTTGAACGTTTCCACCGGGGCCGCAGGCAGTCTGCGGGTCGAGATGCAGGACCAGCGCGGGAAACCGATTCCCGGTTATACCCTTGACGATTGCCTGCCGGTCGTGGGAGATTCCGTGGAAAAAACGGTACATTGGAAAGGACCGGACCGGTTGACCGGATTGGCAGGGCAGACTCTGCGTTTACGCTTCGTCATGAAGGACGCCGATCTCTACTCTCTTCGTTTTCGATAGAAAGGAATGACATCCACGCGGTCGCCCTGGAAGATGCGGTTGTGCAAATTTCTATTTCCAAGGAAAATGGCAGGCGGGTGTTCTTCCCGTCCTATCGGAGGTGGAGTCCGGCAACGGTCTCCACATGACCCGTTTGCGGGAACATGTCGATGGGTTGAACGGTCTCCAGACGGTACTTCTTGGCCAGAATTTTCAGATCGCGGGCCAGGGAGGCCGGATTACAGGAAACGTAGACGATGCGACCGGGAAGGATCCGCAGCAATGTCGCCAGGACCTCCGGCAGGCAACCGGCCCGGGGCGGATTGAGAATGATTCCGTCGGCATGATTTATTTGCGGCAGGACCGTCTCTACCTGGCCCTTGAGAAAGCGTACGTTTCCGGCACGGTTCAAGGCTGCATTTTCCCGCGAGTCACGGACAGCGTCGGCTATCGCTTCGATGCCGACGATCTCATGGGCGGCGCGGGAGAGCAGCAGGGAAAAAACCCCGACCCCGGAGTAGGCATCGACAATTTTTCCTTTTACCGATTCTTTCAGGCATTTGCGGATCGTGTGATACATTGCCGGGATCTGGTGGGTGTTGACCTGGAAGAAACTGGGAGCGGTAATTTTGAAGAGACACCCTTCAATCTCCTCGGTCACAAAGGTGGAGCCGGCAATGGGAAAGGTATCGCGTCCCAGGATCAGGTTCCCGGTAGAACGATTCAGATTTCCAACAACCCCCTTGACGGAAGGGATTCGCGCCATCAACTCCGTAGCCAGCGGCTGAAGCAACTTCTCCTGGTGTTTTTCGGCGGTGACCAGGCACACGAGAGATTCTCCCCGGTTCCGTGCCGTGCGTACCAGGATGTGACGCAAAGACCCGCTTCTGTCCTTCTCATCATAGACCGGGACTTTTTTTTCCAGCAGGAGGCGTCCGATTTCTCCATAGACAAGATCCCCTTCGGGACAATGCACCGGACAATGTTCCAGGGGGATCACCTCCCTGATATTTCTGCGGAAAAATCCCATGCGGATCTTTCCGCCGATGGACCGAAGAGGGGTTTGTACCTTATTGCGGTAGGCGAATTCCTCCGGAGATGCGATACAGGAGGCCGTGCGAACAGGAGAGAAGCCGCCGATCTGCTGCAGGGCCCGTTCGACCAGACTGTTTTTATAGATCAGCTGCACCGGGTAGGACAAATGCATCAGATTGCATCCGCTGCAAATGCCGTAGGCCGTACATCGGGGCGCTACCCGGTCCGTAGAGGCCGATAGAACCTCGGTGGCCTGAGCCCAGAGAACCTCTCTTTTACTCTCGAGAATTCGCACCCGCACCCGTTCCCCGGGAAGAGCGTTGAAGACGAAAGCGTTTTTCCCGTTCAAAATCCCTTGCCCCTCGCCATCCAGGGCCATACGGTCTATGGTCATTTCCTGTGCCGGAGCGGCCTCCGGCAGACGGGATTTCTTCAGAGTGACTCTTCGGGGAGAAATTGCCGGTCTTGTAACTCTGGAGTTACCCGGAGGTCTCCTTTTAGGGGTTGCGGATGTGTCTTTTTTCATGGGCTGCTCTGTCCGATTCATATCCTATGTCAAATTCCAGCGGAGGTAAAGAAGCCGCGGTAAAAAGTAGCCCCTGGGATCGTGGCAGCCCATGGAGGAATGGGAGAAATGGGAAGGATGGGATGCATGGGATTGCAGACTGTTTTTTTCTTGACAGAAGGAAGAAAGAGGACTACACTGCGATAGTAATAGGAATGATTACTGTTAATGAGCACCGATAAAAGTGATGTGAGCCGCCCGTATCGCCAGAGCCGGCAGCGGGAGAGAATACTGGAACTGTTGCGCTCGACCGAGTCGCACCCTACGGCAGACTGGGTCTATGCCAACCTGAAGAAGGAGTTTCCCCATCTCAGCCTGGGAACGGTGTACCGCAACCTTTCCGTACTTCTGGAACAGGGATTGATCAAAAAGATACCTTTAGGCAGTACCTTCGATCGCTTCGAGGCCAAGATAGAGCCGCATTACCATCTGGTCTGCGAAAGCTGCCGCAGGATCTTCGATTTCCACCTGCCCGGATACGAACAGCTCAACCAAAAGGCCAATCGGGTGACGCAGTTTTCCATCCGTCATCATCGCATCGAGTTTTTCGGCATCTGCCCTGACTGTTGCCAAAAAGAGCAGAACGGGTAAATTTTTTAGCCTTAACGGTAATCGTTCCGAATTGCATGAGTAGGAAGCAAAGGGAAGCCAAAAGAAATACAAATAAAATCAACCTTGACTGATTTCTACAGGAGGGAAAATGACTACAGAAAAAAAGCTGACTACGGCTGCCGGGGCTCCGGTAGTCGACAACCAGAACGTGATCACCGCCGGCCCGCGCGGCCCGCAGCTGCTGCAGGATGTATGGTTCCTGGAAAAACTGGCCCATTTCGACCGGGAGGTCATCCCCGAGCGAAGGATGCATGCCAAGGGTTCCGGTGCCTATGGAACTTTCACCGTCACACAGGACATTACGAAATATACGACCGCCTCGATCTTTTCCAGAGTGGGAAAACAGACCGAACTGTTCGTGCGCTTTTCCACGGTCGCCGGCGAACGTGGAGCCGCTGATGCCGAGCGCGATATACGCGGCTTCGCCGTCAAGTTCTATACCGACCAGGGCAATTGGGACCTGGTGGGCAACAACACCCCAGTGTTCTTCCTCCGCGATCCGCTGAAATTTCCGGATCTGAATCATGCCGTCAAGCGGGACCCGCGCACCAACCTGCGCAGCGCCCTCAATAATTGGGATTTTTGGACCTCTCTTCCGGAAGCGCTCCACCAGGTGACCATCGTGATGAGCGACCGTGGGATTCCGGCGACCTATCGCCACATGCATGGTTTCGGTTCGCACACCTTCAGCATGATCAATGCCGCCGGCGAACGTTTCTGGGTCAAATATCATCTGCGCAGCCGGCAGGGGATCAAGAATCTTACCGACCAGGAAGCGGAAGCGGTCGTCGGCAAATGCCGTGAAAGCCATCAGAGAGATCTCTACGAGAGCATCGAAAAGAAGGACTTCCCCAAGTGGACCATGTACATCCAGGTTATGCCGGAAGCGGATGCCGCCAGGTGTCCTTATCATCCGTTTGACCTGACCAAGGTGTGGTTCAAGAAAGATTATCCTTTGATCGAAGTGGGGGTGATGGAGCTGAATCGCAATCCGGAAAACTATTTTGCCGAAGTGGAACAGGCGGCTTTCAATCCGGCCCATATCGTGCCCGGATTGGGCTTCTCTCCGGACAAGATGCTGCAGGGACGCCTCTTTTCCTATGGCGATGCCCAGCGGTACCGGCTCGGCGTCAACCACCTGAGCATACCGGTCAACAAGCCCCGTTGTCCGGTGCACAGCTACCATCGAGACGGAGCGATGCGCGTCGACGGCAATTATGGAAGCACCCTCGGCTATGAGCCCAACAGCTTTGGGGAGTGGCAGGAGCAGCCCGGGTTCAAGGAACCGCCGCTGGCCCTGCAGGGATCGGCCGATCATTGGGACTATCGTGCCGACGATGACGATTACTACACTCAGCCGGGACTCCTCTTCCGCCTGATGACGCCTGCACAGCAGCAGGTGCTGTTCGAGAACACTGCACGGGCCATGGGAGAAATCCCAAAAGAGATCAAATTACGCCATATCGCCAACTGCCTGAAGGCCGATCCGGCTTATGGAAAGGGTGTCGCCGCTGCCCTGGGGATTCCGATCGGCGACGTCAAGTAACCGAATCGAAGGACTCGATGATTCCGTAGGGTAGAGACGTTGCGCGCAACGTCTCTACCCCTCTTTACACAAACCAGGATCATGGCGGGTCCATGCCACAGGCTGCGCTGGGTTGTCTATCGGTTCCAGGTAGAATGAGAATTGCATCCGGGGATGGATGTTCCGTCAAACACTTGACAGGAGGTCCGATCCGCCGATATGTTGATTGTACTTTAGGACATCGCCGGTGATCGATGTCCGGAGGAGGAGAACGACATGCATATCCTGGCGATCGATACGGGTTCCACGTCTACGAAAATCGGCATTTACCGGCAGGGCCGGCTCAGCAAGAGCAATATCAGCCATCCGCGGGAACAGATCCGGCGTTTCCCGCGAATCATCGATCAGTACGACTATCGCCATTCCTGTATCCGGGAATTCCTCTCCGCGGAAGGAGCCGAGGCAGAATCGTTCGATGCCATCGTCGGCAGAGGCGGCCTTTTAAAGCCCATCCCCGGCGGTGTGTTCCTGGTCGATGAAGCCATGATCCGCGACCTGAAGATCGGCGTCAACGGACAGCATGCCTCCAACCTCAGCGGGCTTCTGGCCCAGGCCTTTGCCGAAACCAATCATTGTCCGGCCTATGTGGTCGACCCGGTGGTGGTCGACGAGCTCTGTGCCGAAGCCCGCCTCTCCGGGCTGGCCGATATCGAGCGGATCAGCATCTTCCACGCCCTCAATCAGAAGGCCGCCGCCCGTTCGGTGGCTCAGGAAATCGGAAGGCCGTACGAAGAGTTGCGTCTGATCGTGGTCCATATGGGCGGTGGAATCAGTGTGGGAATGCACTGTCTCGGCAAGGTGATCGACGTCAACAACGCCCTGAACGGCGACGGACCCTTCTCGCCGGAACGGACCGGAGGTCTGCCGGTGGAAGGCATTCTTCGTCTGCTGGAGGAGGGAAGGTATACGGTTGCCGATTTGCGGGACATCATATCCCGTCACGGCGGTATCTATTCTTACCTGCATACGGTGGATATGAGCGAGGTAGAAAGGCGGGCTGCCGATGGAGAGGAGCAGGCATCGCTGGTTTTACGGGGGATGATCCATCAGGTGGCCAAGGAGATCGGTGCCCTGGCGACGACAACGGATGGCCAGGTGGATGGGATTATCCTGACGGGAGGGATTGCTAACAGTCAGGGCATTGTGTCCGCTCTGTGCCGCAAGATCGAATTTTTGGCCAAGATATTCCTCCGCCCGGGAGAGCACGAGCTGGAGGCCCTGATCGACGGCGCCCTGCGGGTGTGCAGCGGCAGGGAAGAAGTCAAACATTATGGGAGAGACCACGCATGAAAATCGGCGGCAACCTGCAGGAAATCATTCAACGCAAGGGAATGGATCCGGAGACGGTCTATACCGGACTGGGATGGGAACCGGAGGCCTTTCAGCGGATACTGGCCGATGAAGTGTCCCCGTCAATATCGGATGTGCTTCGCCTGGCCAATCTGCTGGAGGTGGACATCTCCTTCCTGCTCTACGGCAACCGGCAGCGAGACCGGAAAGCGGTGATTACCCGCGCCAGCGAGCGGGTCAGCGTCAACCGCAGGGATTTCATGAATTACGAAAGCCTGGCCCCGGCTTACGGCGGCAAGCATATGGAACCCTTTGTGGTCGATATCTTTCCCAAGAAGGATGGCGGAGTCGAGATCAGCAAACACTCCGGAGAGGAGTTCCTTTTTCTGCTCAGCGGCCGGCTGCAGATCACGGTCGGCGGGGAACCGCATGTGCTGGAGCCGGGCGATTCCTTTTACTTCGACTCTTCCCAACCCCATGCCCTGGAATCCCTGGTTGAGCGCTCCCGCATGGTCGCGGTCATCTACAACAGCGAATCCATGTTGCATATGACCAAGGGCAGGAGGATGAAAAGCCTGATCGAAGCGGCCCGTCTGCTGGAGCGGCGGACGGTGGTGGTGATCTGCCCCGACAAGGTCTCTCTTTCGGCGGTGAACAAGGCGATCCAGGAGCGCCTGGTGCAGAAAGCTATCCTGGTCGGAGACCGGGATGTCACACAAAACAGCTGCCAGGAGGAACTGATTCACTCCCGCTACTATGAGTTTTTACATATCCCTGCCGTTACCCCGGAGTATGAAGCCGAAGCGGCCCTTGCCGGAACCCGGTTGATCGCCGAGGGTAAAGGGGAGATGCTGATGAAGGGGAAGATCAACACGGCCAACTTCGTCAAAGCGGTTCTGCATAAAGAATACGGTATCAGTGCCGGCCGCAGGCTTTCCATGGTAAGCCTGTTCGAACTTCCCGGAGTCGATCGTCTGGTCCTTCTGACCGATGCCGGGATCAATCCCGAACTGTTTCTCCATCAGGCGGCGGATTCCGGTGTCGACATCATCGACAATGCGATTGACGTAGGGCGGAGCCTGGGGATCGACCGGCCCAGGGTCGCCCTGCTGGAGGCCAACGAGGTGCCTTCCGCCAAGATTCCTACTACCATGCTGGAGAAGGAACTGTCGGAGCGCAGCTGGAAGAATGCCGATGTCTATGGGCCGCTCTCCTATGATCTGGCCCTCTATCCGGAGTCGGTGGCCAAAAAGGGGATGGACAACAATCCGGTAGCCGGAAAGGCGGATATACTGGTTGTGCCCAATATCTCCGGAGGGAACTTCCTGTATAAAACCTGGGTGATGACCCTGGGCGCGGATGTGGCCAATATCATCGTCGGAGCCAGCGTTCCCATCATCCTGACTTCGCGCAGCGACAACGAGGTCAACAAGTTCCTGACCATCTGTGCCGGTTCCATCTACAGTCACTATCTGCAGAAGAAGGCGGAGGCTGCGCCTCAGGAATCGATCTGAGCCGGCAATTCGTACAGGCTCGGCAGCAGGATTTGCGGCGCATAGCCTGCCGGCGCCTCCAGTCCGCGGTAAACGCCGTCGGCCCGCAGGATTTGTGCCGTTCTCCAGCCCAATCGGTTGCCGGGGTAAAAATCCTTCGAGGGATTATCGCCGATATACATGTATTCCTCCGGATCGCCGCCGTAGAGATCCATGATCTGCTGAAAAGCGCCCGTCTCCGGTTTGGGACACCCGATTTCATCGGTACATAGAATCGGATCGAGGTACCGGGCGAGGTCAAGGGCTCGGATCTTTTTCCTTTGGGCCTGGGCAATTCCATCCGTAATCAGAGCCATGTGCCGCAATCCACGATATCTCTTCAGGATCCATTCCGCATCCTCATGAAGACGGATGACAGGCTCATGATCGCGAAAGATCTCCACCAGGTGACGAATCAGGAACTCATCGAAAGGGACACCCAGACGTTCCAGCGCTTCGTCGAAAATGTGTCCGCGCGATCCGTCCTGGTAGAGGTCCCAGGCGATATCCTGAAATCCGGCAACGCCGAGCTCCTCCATGTAATGTCCCACGATGGCGAAGCCGCTGCGTGCATACTGCGATTCCGGATACAGGGTATCGTCCATGTCGAACACCAGGACAGAGATGGTCAAGATGAGCCTCCGTTGTAAAAGAGGACGGCGTCATAGCGAAGCACAGTCAGATTTTCCTGCCGGCGGAGGAAAAAAACCGTCTTGCGCGTATGGTGCTAATTCCTCAGGAAGATCCGATTGCAATGCTTCGAGAAGCCGATCCCGCCGCGAAAACACATCATTGTACAACAAGAAAAAAAGCCCCGGCATTGGAATCCATAGCCAATGTGTCGGGGATTGATACATGATGAGGTCGGAAAAAAGCGAGAGGCTCGTAGTTCCGCGTTTACGCGGCACAAACTCAAAAAGAACCATACCGGTTACGGCAGCACCGCCTGAAGGCGGGACTACAAACCCGATCCGTTTTTCTAGCATAATCGATTTTTTACCACCTCATCATACATCCGGGACCGCCACCCGCCTCTTGCGGCGCCCACACATCGCCAACCGTAGGGGCAACCCTGGCGGTTGCCCCTCCCCGCTCTCCAACCAGGTTCATTCGAAGGGACAAAGAAATATTTGCCAGGGTAATTTCCCCTCCGTTCTTGGAGCGTTGCCCCAGACTGGTATGATGCTGCACCTTCGGTGCTGTGCATCCAACTGCAGGGTGCGCCCGCGAACAAACCATCGCAGAAAAATAGCGGAAATCCTGGAAACATGGAACCCTCAATGATGTTACCTCTGTTCGGAAGCCATCCATGGAATATGCAACCGTCGGAAAAACAGCCGCGGTGTGCTCATCCGTTTGTGGCGTGACCTTCAAGACCCATCAGTCAGTACGGTGGTTTTGAGCGCCAAGTAATCGTTTCGAGGAGCTCAGGGACACTCCGTAGTCAAATCATCAGCGCCAACGGCGTAGTTTTATACCAGCCTGGGGCAAGCGCAGCGCCGCCCCAGGTGACCGGTGACAGAGATTCTGAGGGCTGAAAGCCCGATCCATGGTGTCATGTAGATACCGTTTCATTATCCATGGCTCCGTTCCCTTGAGGACGATGAATCGCGCCGATGGCGCTTGCCGTTTTTGGTCCGTTTTCCTGGGGCGTTGCCCCAGGCTGGTATGGTACGGGCCTTCGGCCCTAAAAATGATGCAACGTCCGAGGCGGACGACGCTTAAATTCTCACAGATTGGTAGCTTTTCTAAGGGATGGATCTTCGGCCCTGAAAACCGTCAAGATGAGAACGGGATTTTGTGCCTATTGGCATACCCTAATTTCCTATTTGCTATCTGCCGAGGATCTGGTACAATATAGTATTGCATCGACCGTATGACCTTAAAATTTTGTCATGCCACAATCACTGAGTCTCGTTGCCATACATATTATTTTCAGCACCAAAGATCGTCACCCCTACTTCGTTCCGGATTTACAACCGAAGCTATTTGCCTATCTAGCCACAGTGGCGCGCAATGCAGGTTGTGTATGTTATAGGGTAGGCGGTATGGCGGACCATGTTCATCTGGCGGTCCGATTGTCGAGAAGCTTGACGATAGGCGATCTGGTGGAGAACCTGAAAACCTCATCATCGAAATGGGTGAAAACGCAAGCACACGATCTCTTGCTCTTTTCCTGGCAACGAGGATACGGTTGTTTCTCGATTGGTCCGACAGACTTGGATTCCTTATACGCTTATATAGATAAGCAAGAGGAGCACCATCGCACGCGTACATTTCAAGAAGAACTGCGAATGTTTCTCAAGAAATATGAGATCGAACATAACGAAGAGTATGTATGGGATTGACGATGCTGATTTCTAATCAAGCCTTTTAGTAATCACTGGGATGTCCCATGCCTACATCGTCATTGTACGGATTCTCGCTGCCAGGCGCTGCAGGTCGGCCAGGGTGGTAGTATCGTTGGTCAGGACGATGCGCAAATAGCGGCGCCCGCTGAGAACGGCCGTGGACAGATGAAAGTCTCCCTCCGCCAGCAGTCGATCGCGGATCCTCAGCTGTTCTTCATCCGTGCCGGGCACGCGGAAACATAGAATATTGCATTCCGGTTCCAGCGGACATTCCCAGTCCGGGATACTGCTTAAGAATAGGTAGGCCTGCCGGGTGAGGGTAAACCTCCCGTCGATATAGTCGGCAATCCCTTGCTCGCCGAGAGCTGCCAGTACGACGAACAGCCGGAAGCCCAGCGATGCTTTGGTGCATTCCACCGTGCGATGAATGAAATCGAAACCGGGCTGCGGCTTGTCGTGAAACAGGTAACTGGCATCCTCCTGAAAGGCATGGTCCAGTGTTTCCACCTCCCGCATCAGCAGGGCCGTACAGAGCCCCGGGGTACAGAGGAGCTTGTGTGCATCCCACGTCAGGGAATCGGCCTGCTCGATGCCCTGCAGCCGCCGGTGGTGATTTCGGCTCAGAAGGGCGGCGGCCCCATGAGCGCCATCCACGTGAAGCCATAGACCATAATTCCGGCACACGGCGGCAATCTCCGGCAAAGGATCATAGGCGCCGGTGGCTGTGCTGCCTGCATTGGCCACCAGGATGAAGGGTCGTTTGCCGGCGGAGCGGGCCTGGCCGACCGTTTCCGCGATCTTCTCTGGCAGGATGCGGCCGGCGCCGTCCGTTTTCACCGCATAGACGTTTTCTTCGCCGATCCCCAGGATGCCGGCGGTGCGCGCAATCGAATAATGACAATCCGCCGAGGCGATCAGGGCCAAATCGCCGCGGCTTCCTTGCGACCATATGCTTTTGTCGAAACGGCTGCGGGCGGCCACAATCGTCGTTAAATTAGCCAGCGAACCGCCGTGGGTGAACACACCGCCGGCCCCCCTGGGCCACCCCACTTTGGCAACGAGCCATTGCAGAAGAAATGCTTCCGTGCTCGCCGCCGCCGGTCCCATCTCATAGATCGCCATGGGATTGTTTGTGGCACCTTCGACCAGCATGGCCGTCATCGCTGCCGGATGCGGAGCGGCCACCTGATGAGCCATGCTGCCGGGATGATGTAACCGTACGGTCAGATCCAAATATCGCCGGAGGAATTCCCGGAAGGGCCTGCCGGTCAAATTTCCCTCGGTGAGATGCCGCTTCAATTCCAGGGACTCGATGATTTCGGCCATCGGGATCTGGCGGACTACCGGCCGAATGCCGGAGTCCGATTCCTGTCGGTATCGCTCCAGTTCTTCGACCGCAATCCGGATGTTTTCCTCAGAGATGGTCATTTTGCGCCGATACGATAGAGCATTGTACAACAATACCTCTTCATTACTTCATAATTTCGTATTTATGCTTGATACTGTCATATTATGACAGTATCATGATCATATGCAAAAGTTGACGGCAACTGTTCTGGAGAAATCCGACATCGGAATCTTCACTTTGATGGAACTCGCTCATTGGGCCGGCGGAAGTGCAAACCGTCAATTTGCTCTCCTTAAGCGGGCTCTGAAATCGGGTGAGGTCGTAAGAATTCACCGGGGGCTTTACTGTCTTGCATCCAAATACCTGAGACGAAAGCCCAATCCACTGGCATTGGCGCAGCGGATCCATGGGCCCAGCTACATCAGCTTGGAAACCGCCCTCTCGTATCATGGCTGGATCCCCGAAGCGGTATACACTATTACCAGTGCATGCATGGATCGGGGCCGTAGGTTTGAAACCCCATTCGCACATTTTAGTTTCACGCGGATTCCACAGAAGATCTTCTATGCGGAAGTCACCCGCATGGAAAAGCAGAACGGTAGTGGGCCGGATCTTCACGCCGGAGAAAGCTTCCTGATAGCATCGCCGTTGAAAGCTTTGGCTGATTATGTCTATTCGCACAAACTTGATTGGGCCTCCGCCAGCCCAGTCGTCGAAAGTCTGCGGGTGGATGAAAGCTCGCTGGCAGACATCCCTATGGAGAGCATCGAAAATCTGATCGAAAACTATTCTTCCCGGCGTTTGCAGCGATTTCTTAAAGGCTTGCGAAAGGACTTACGCAGATGAGTGTAAAGATGATCCAGGATCGACTGAACGGATACCATTGCCGTTCAACTCTTGAGGAAGAGCAGGCTCTCCGCGAAATCACTCAGGAGATTCTGCTGGCAGCGCTGGGACGAACGCATTTCTTCCAGAAGGCCGGATTTCAGGGCGGCACCTGTCTCCGAATTTTCCACGGGTTGAATCGGTTTTCCGAAGACCTTGATTTTGCCCTACAGGAACGGGATGCATCTTTCCAATTACAGCCTTATCTCGACACAGCGAAAAAGGAACTGACCGCCTACGGATTCGAACTGGAAACGGATGACCGGTCCAAGGTCGGACAGGCAGTGCGCAAAGCATTTATAAAGGATGACTCGCTGGGAAACCTGCTCCATCTGAATTTCAAACCGGCATCCGGCCCGCTGCGCAAGATGAAGATTAAGCTCGAGGTGGACACGAATCCGCCGGAAGGCGCAACCGTCGAGATCAAGCACATGGATTTTCCCTTCCTTTCCGCCGTATGCGTGTTTGATTTGCCGAGTCTCTACGCGGGCAAGCTTCATGCCCTGCTATGCCGCGAATATATGAAGGGGCGGGATTGGTACGATTTCGTCTGGTATACGGCTCGCTGGACTCCGGCAAATTACGCATTGCTTTCCTCGGCCTTGCATCAAATAGGGCCTTGGACCGGAAAAAACGTTCCGGTGGATAGAGCCTGGTGCCTTGAGCGATTGCAGGAACGGATCCGAGCTATTGATTGGAAACAAGCCCGTGAGGATGTTCGCAGATTCGTAAAATCAAATGAGTGGCCATCCTTGGAGCTCTGGAGCACGGAGTTCTTTCTGTCCCAGGCCACTAAGCTTGCTTAAATGTTTATCGATTGCGGATTCCTGGAAATTTGCGTCATGCGAGAGAACATAGGGTCGGACCAAGGCAATTGCTATTAAACCGAGGATTACTTTTTCAGTTCAAAAGTTACACTGACGGCGGCCCGAATGGATATCTTACCCAGAGCCGACGGCTCCGAGTCCTCGCGGACCGGTTCCCGATTGTCCTGGATGACATTTTGCGTCATGGCCGACGCCTGCCCCCAACCCCAACCGGACCAGCTGGAGTAGTAATTCCAGGGCTGGCCGCTGTAAGATTCCTGAATCGACAGCGGCGATCCGATCGTCTGTCCCAGAACGGCGGCCATCTTTTCCGCTTTCTCCTTGGCGGCCAGGAGGGCCAACTCCCTGGCCTGTTCACGATATCGTTTGAAATCGACGGTCTGGAAATCGATCCCATGGAGGTAATTCACCCCCGCTTGCAGCAATTGGGTGACCAGCTCTTCGACTCGATCGATGCCCGTCAGGGTAAGAGTCATCCTGTTTCGGACGAAGTAACCCAGGATACTTCCCCTGCGATACTCATCCTTATAGCGCGGTTCCAGGGAGAGGTGATCGGTTTGAATCCCGCGGTCGGCTACTCCCGCGGCTTTGGCCACGGAGATCGCCTTGCGTTGAATCTCCTGATTCTTCTGTTTGGCTAGGGTGATATCCACGTCCCATGTCTCGATTCCCAGGCTGAGGGCAATCTTGTCCGGTTTGGCATACACCACCGCCTCGCCGTTCACACGGATGTGCGCCTTGTTCTCCATCGGCTGGAATTCCTGTCCGCAAAGGTCGGTACCCCAGCAGCAAAAGACCAGAATCACAAAGGGTATTATATTTACGGTTTTCATCATCCTTTTTCCTTTAAAAATAAATAGGTGTCGTTGGTATGATGAAGCCGCAAAAA
>CAZTVS010000079.1:0-21619 GCA_964617125.1 uncultured Acidobacteriota bacterium | reverse complement strand
GTCCGGTTCGGAGGGAGGGGGAGCCGAATCCAATCGGCCCTCCCTACCCCTATTTCATGATCCGTACCAAACTGCTCATGCCCGTGCGGGTGGATGAGTTCGTGCTTGGTCAGGGGACCGGTTCGATGTTGGTCTTGGCCAGTGTCGTGGAAGGAGAGACGGGTACATCCCGCCCCGATTCCACCTTGGCGGGGGTCGTAGCTGTCTGGGTCTTGCTCGCTTCTTTCTTGTCTTCTTTATCCTTGCTGGTAACGGAGAGTTGAAACTGCGACCCTTGGGCAAAGCGGATATCTTCTCCCTTGGTGCTGAAGGTAATGGCCAGACCGGCGGCGGCACCGATGGCGGCCCCGGCAGCCACGCCTTTACCTCCTGCGGCAAGTCCTCCGATCAAAGCTCCGACACCTGCCAGGGCGGCCGTACGACCGATATCCTTCCCCTTGGAAGATTTGCCGATGACCCGGCCTTCTTCGTCCACGCTCTGTACTCCTTGGGAGTTTTTTACCTGGGTCAGATCGGCGACGATGTTTCGAACGGTACCATTCGGCAGCATAAGCTTGTCGAAGGAGAAGAGCAGCTCCGATTTGCCCTTCACCTTTCCGGACGCCTTGGCCTTAATCACCTCTCCCTCGATCATGGAGTTTTTATAGGCGGCCGGCTCCAGAACCTGCAGGGTGAAATGGTCCCCTTTCTTGTTCCCGGAAGCACTCAAGGGGGAGAGGGTCGTGGCCCAGAATTCCATCTTTTTGATCTCTTCGGCCAGGAGGTTTGCCGAAAGGAAAAAAAACAGAAGAAAGATGGGGAGAGATAATGCTTTTTTCATAGTTCCGGCTCCTTATCAGTTTCCTATTGGCCGGGATATCGCCTGGGACACCCGGCACCTATGTAATCTCGTTCAGCGAACATGGGACAATACCTGCCAACGGATGCTGACCCTTGATTTTCCTTTTTTATCAAAACGAAGACCTAAGCGTTTCCACTGGTTGCTTATGCCCGGCGACTCGGTGATCGATACCTTCTCCCCCTGGAAATTGACCAGACATGGAACTCCGGGGAGCCTGCCGGTCATAGAACCCTGGCTGGCCGAGGAGTTTTCGATGATGACCACATCCCCCTTTTGCACCTCTCCCGTCCACTCGATGGTTCCCTCCCGCGGGCCGGCATAGCCTGCCTGGGTCGGCGGCGGAGCCGGCCTTTCCGGTTCTCTGGTTTCCACGGCAGGAGGAGGATCGTTGCGCACAATCTCCGTCGGCGGCTCGATGGCCGATGCCATCTTGGCCGGCTCTATCAGGGATTTCTGCGTCTCCGTGCCTTGGCCGGCGGAGGCCTCCTCGATGGGAGGTTGTGTGGTGCGTGTCGGTGTGCCCAGAACGGGATCGGCCAGAATCGGAAGCGTGCCCCCGGTCACCGTCCTTCTCGTGGAAGCGGCCGTGTCCGTCCTCTTTACAGTCGGTATGGTTTCGGCGGCCATGGTGGTTCGGGTCCTGGAGCTGCCCGATTCTTCTCCGGAGTAGGCGGGAGGTTGCGTGGGGGTTGGATTCGATTCCGCCGAGAGTATGGTCGCAGGGGGCGCTTCCGTCGAACCCGCCTGGCCTTCTTCGGCTTGGCGCGTGCCGACGGATGTCTGGGTTCCGGGGGCAAGGAAGAGGAAATATACGCCCGCTGCCAGGCCGATGATCACCAGCGCCGCGACGATAAGCCAGGGGGCTTTGGAAGAGGCCCGCTGCGCGGAGCCGGCGACGGAAGGTGGCACGATCTCCGGTATCTGCTCAAGGCTAGGAGCAGGAGCAGGCACCGGAGTAGATACGGCCGTTCGTTGTGGAACGGCGGCCCGTTGCGGCGCGGCAATGGCCCCGAGGATTTCCGATCCGCATTGTGGGCAGAATCGGACCCCCTGACGTACTTGCGTTCCGCACTGGGTGCAGAACGCCGGGGCAGGCTGAGCTCCGGTTCCGCTCCTGTTGACGGCCGCCGGCATTTGCTCCGGCATGATGGTGGCGCGGGAAGCTTCCCCGGAAATAGAGGGGGAGAGGAGGGAGGATTTTCCCCGCAGTTCATCGATCTTTTTCAGGAAGGTCCGCGCGATCTCATGCGTGGATTGCAGCGCCAGCACGTTTTCATAATTGTTTTTGGCGGCATCCAGGTGGTGCTGTTCCATTTCCCATTGCCCCCTCTGCAACAGTTCCTGGATGGCCTGAGGCTTCAAGGCATCCACCAGCGTTTCCAGTTCCCGGGCCATTTCCGCACAGTTCTGATAACGTTCGGTACGTTCCTTGGCCAGGGCGTGTCGCAGGATTTCCTCCAGCCCTGGAGGGCAGGTCGGGGCGTAGGTCTTCAGCGGAGTATAGGATCCGTGTACGATCGCGGTCAGAATGGAGGGGATGGTTTCTCCCTGGAAGGGCAGGCAATAGGCGAAAAACTCATACAGGATGACGCCTACCGAAAACAAATCCGAACGTCGGTCGATGGTCTGGGGAGCGGTGATCTGCTCCGGGGACATATAGCTGACGGTTCCCATAACCATTCCCGCCCGGGTCATGTTGGAATCGGCCGTGCGGGCGATCCCGAAGTCCATGATCTTTACGGATTTGCCATCTGGAAGGACGCGGATATTCGCCGGTTTGATGTCCCGATGAACGATCCCTTCATTGTGCGCGTATTCGAGTCCGCGGCAGACCTGAATCAGGATGTTCAGCTTCTGGACCGTGTGCAGCGGGATTTTCCGGGCAATAATGTCTTCCAGGTCGGTCCCTTCGATCAGCTCCATGGCGATATAGGGCATCCCCTTCTCTTCCCCCATATCGTAAATGGTAACGATATTGGGGTGCCGGAGCTTGCCGGCCGACTGGGCTTCGCGGTAGAAACGCTGGGTCAGATCGACGTTGTCGGCGAGCATCTCCGACATGGTCTTGATGGCCACAAAGCGACCCATCATCGGATCCTGGGCCTTGTAGACCACGCCCATGGCGCCTTTGCCCAATTCAGAAATGACGTCGTATTTACCGATTTTTTTGATGGACATCTGCTTTACAAATCCGCCTCTCCGCCTCCGATACAGGAATGATAACACATCCGCAGAGGAGAGATGTTTTCGGATTACGAGATTGTTTGCTCCGGACGCATGTATTTCCTGACTCCCCATACCAGAAGGACGCCGATCAGGAGATAGATCATGCAGGTAGCACTCAGGCAGGTGCTCATGCCGAAATATTGCGATGCCCAGGCGATGGAGACCGTGCCCAGTCCGCCGCCCAGCCAGGCCAGGGAGTTCATCACACCGACGCCGGTGGCGCGGTGTTCCGGTCGGACCACATCGTGAAGCGAAGTCCAGATATTGGCGTCGTAAACCCCCTTGCAGATCCCGTAAAACCCCATAGCCATGACCAGCCCCGGAACATTCATGGTCCAGCCGAGGAGGAAAAGGAACGGCACCCCGAGGAACAGGCCCAAAGACTGGCTGAGCATACGCCCGCCGGGGTGGCGACGGACCCAGCGATCGGCCAGGATTCCCCCGGCCAGGGTTCCCACAATGGATCCCACCTGCAGATAAACGGTGGCGCTGAATCCGGACATGGCCAGAGACATCTTGAATTGGTCAAACAGGTACTTGGGCAGCCAGCTGAGGAAGATGATGGCCACGAAGTTGGCCCCGAAGAAGACCATGGTCAGGATACGGACCATAGGGATTTGGTATAAGCTCCAGATGATGGAAAAGGTTTGCCGGAAGGAAATGGGCGGTACTACCTGAGCGGCCGGACCGGTTTCCGACTGTCCGCGCCTGGGCTCTTTCAGGGTGAATATCAGAAAGATGCCCAGAACGACGCCGCAGCCGCCGAACAACAAAAAGGGGAAGCGCCAACCTTGACCTTGCGCCAACCAGCCGGCCAGACTCCCTCCGACGACCGTGCCGGCATAGACCGCGGATTGATGTATCCCCATGGCCCGGGATCGGGTTTCCTTCCCGTGATAATCGCTCAGCAGGGACATGGCCGCCGGAAAGTAGAATGCCTCGCCGAGTCCCTGCAGCGAGCGTAAAGTCACCAGCTGCCAGTATTGCGTGGAGTAACCGATCAGGAAGGTGATCACCGACCAGAAGACCAGTCCGCCGATGATAACCGATTTGCGATGAAAGCGGTCGCCGGTGACTCCGGCAATCCATCCGGCGCCGGCATAGACCCACATGAAAGAGGAGACCATCCAGCCCAGGGCCAGATTGGTCAAGCCGAATTCCGATTGCAGCAGGGGAAAAACCGAGGCAATGGCCTGCCGATCGGAATAGTTGAACAGGCAGATAATCCACAACATTGCTACTACCAACCATTTGTATGTGCCGTCTTTCATCCGTGTCTCCTCTGTGCCGGTGTTGTTTTGTATCCGGCGATTTTATGCAAGGATGCCGGGAAAGTCAATTTCTAAAAACGTTCTTGCCCGTCCGGGACTATTTCTTTTACTTTTAAGCTCTGCTGCGGCGAAGCTTCGGGATCTGCGGTATCATTCCAATGTAAGATATTTGCTCATGCGACGAATCCTATTGTTCAACAAACCCTTCCGTGTGCTGTGCCAGTTTACCGACTCGGCTGCGCCCGGAAGGAAGACGCTGGCCGATTATATTCCGTTTTCCGGGATCTATGCCGTCGGGCGTCTGGATTATGACAGTGAAGGTCTGCTGATGTTGACCGACGACGGCCGGCTACAGCATCGGATCAGCGACCCGAGTCGTGAAAACGGCAAGACTTATCTGGTGCAGGTGGAGGGGATTCCGAGGGAGGATGACATCCGCCGTTTGCGCCAGGGTGTTTTATTGCGGGACGGCAAGACGCTTCCGGCGGAAGTGGAGGTAATTTCTCCCCCCCCTCTGTGGGAACGCGATCCGCCGATACGATATCGAAAGAATATCCCCACCTCGTGGCTGCGTCTGACGATACGCGAAGGTCGCAACCGGCAGGTAAGGCGTATGACCGCCCACGTAGGCCTGCCGACACTGCGGTTGGTACGAACGGCAGTCGGTCCCTGGAACCTGGGTCCCTTACAGCCGGGGCAGTGGATGTTCATGGAATGACGGCCCGGTAAAAAGTCCTGGGAGCGCCGGCGTCCCGCCGGCAAAAACAATGGAATCAACACGGAATTTACGAAAAGAAACGAAATAAAGACTTTTTGCCGGGCCGTCATGGAATGATGAAGCCACAAAAAATGCCGGGAGCGCCGGCATCTTGCCGGCATCCCATTTCGAATCAATACGGAATAAACACGGAAGAGCGGGAAATCGATTTTTTGCGGCTTCATCATGGAGTGAGGGGATCGGATCGGTTTTCCCGCCGGAAATCGGTAATGGAACACACGGCATAGGAAAGAGAAAGCCATGAAAATTTTCCTGCAAAAATTGGCTCCCGGCATCTTGATGATTCTAGTGGTTTCGGCGGTCCTGCTGCTCACCGATCGGACCGGTCGGGAAGGTCCTTCCCGATCGATAAGGCGGCCCACCTCGGAGAAGGCGACTTTACCCACCCGACCGGGCGGGGCTCCGTCCCTCCCCTGGAGAATTCATCTCCTGGAATACAACGAATCGACCATCGCCGAGGATTGCCGTCGAGGCATCCAGGAGGAACTGCAAAAACAGGGCCTGATGCCCGGTCGGGATTACATCCTGCAAAGGATGAACGCCCAAGGGGAGATCGCTACCTTGTCCATGATGATCGATTCGACTCTCAACGACCGGCCGGATGTGGTTCTCCTGACCTCCACCGCTACCCTGCAGAATGCCATCAAGAGGATTGAAACCATCCCCATGGTTTTCGGAGTGGTAGCCAATCCCATGCTGGCCGGGGCCGGTAAAAGTTTTTCGGAACATCGGCCCAATGTCACCGGAATTTCCACGCTGAGCGATTTCGAAGGAATGGCAAAGGTTTTAGCCAGTGGGATGCCCGGGATGAAAAGGATCGGCACCCTCTTTGCCAGCAACGAGGATAACGCGGTATACAACAAAGAGATGTTTGAAGCGGAGTTGAAAAAACGTGGCATGGAGCTGTCGGCCGTGGCCATCACTACGCCGGCAGAAGCCGGGGAAGCGATTCGTGCCTTGCTGGGGAGGGGTGTGGATGTCGTGTGCCAGATTGTGGGCAATGCCACCGATTCCGCCGGCGGCAGTATCGCCCAGGAAACGACACGACAGCGGAAACCTTATCTGGCCTTCACCAGCGGACAGGCGGTCAAGGGCGGGGCCGTAGTCGCCGTTTCCCGCGATTATGAGCAATGCGGCCGGGATATGGTGGAAATGGCCCTGAAGATTTTAGGCGGTGAGAATCCGGCTCAAATACCCTTTCGCCTGGTCAGTAAGACGGATATCATCGTCAACCGGAAAAATGCAGCGGCCTGCGGCCTGGTACTCCCTGCGGCATTGCTGCAGATGGCCGACCGGGTGATCGAATAACCTTATCCCTGGATATCCAGCCGGGTCAGGCCGGCATCCCGTGCCCATTGTACCGCCTGGCGATATTCTTCCCGGGACAGGCGCCGGGCGATCTCCGGGTATTCATGGGCACGGTACATCGGACGGTATTGGGACATGATATTCACATAGGTATCCTTGGGCAAGTGGCCGGCGATCCACTCCACGACCTGCCGGGTTCCGCTGGTGTCGTTCGGCATGACCAGGTGCCGGATCAGCAGCCCCCGATACAGCAGGCCGTCTGCAGCCGGTTTGGCGGCACCCACTTGTCGATGCATCTCCAAAAGGGCATCCTGCGTTACCTTCGGATAGTCGTCGGCTCCCGAACAATATTTGTGGGCCATGGCTGCATCGGAAAACTTGAAGTCCGGCATATAGATATCCACGATGCCATCCAGGAGGTGCAGTATCTCCTGCCGCTCCCATCCGTTGGTGTTATAGACCAGCGGAAGGCGTAATCCCTTTTCGGCGGCTAATATAAGAGCGCCGACAATGTGCGGTGAAAAATGGGTGGGAGTAACGATGTTGATGTTATGGCATCCGGTTTGTTGCAGATCCAGCATCATAGCGGCCAGTTCTTCGAGGGAACGACCCCATCCGTGGCCTCCCTGGCTGATCTCCCAATTGATGCAGAAGACACAGCGCAGATTGCAGCTGGAAAAAAAGATGGTGCCCGAGCCGCCCCGGCCTACCAGGGGCCGTTCCTCGCCAAAATGAGGATGAAAAGCGGAAACGCGCAGCTGGGCTGTGGATTGGCACACCCCCTTTTTCCGTTCCAGGCGGTTGACGCCGCATTCCCTGGGGCAGAGCCGGCAGGAGCGCAGGATCTCCCAAAGAGCTTCTCCGCGCTTTTTCAATTCTCCCTTCCGATACAGGACCTGATAGGCAGGCTGAAAGGAGGGATCGATCGCAGCCGGTTTCGGATTTTTCCGGTTTTTCCCGGGCGAAGACTCGGGGATGGATTCTATCTTTTTCATGAGGTGCAACTCTCCCGTGTGCATGATACATGGAAGAGACGCCGGTAAAGAAGAACGAGTCAGGAATTCCTGAAGGAATTGCCTCCGGTTATCTTGGTTGTACATAAAACCTCCAAGATGTTGTCCTATTCATTTTTGGTGTAATCTTAGAAAAAATCAATTCCATATTTAGGAAAAAGGCTATGAACGACAATGGGAAAACGAGTCGAAGAGATTTCATGAAAACAACGGCCGCCGGTACTTCGATGCTTGCGGTGGGAGGAGTTCTTCCCGGCTTCGATGCCCGAAGCTACCAGGCTGTTGTCGGGGCCAACGAAAAAATCCGCATGGGAGGTATCGGCATCCATTCCCGCGGACTGGCTTTGGCCGCCAATTTTGCCAAACAAAAGAATTGCGTGGTGAATTACCTCTGCGATGTGGACTCCAGAGCCCTGGCGACTTGTGGCGCCCGAATCGCCGAAGTCGCCGGCAACAGCGTGAAAACGGAGAAGGATGTCCGTAAGATGGTCGAGTCCAAGGATTTCGATGCCGTCTTCATCGCCACTCCCGATCACTGGCATGCGATGGCGGCCATCCTGGCCATGAGGGCAGGCAAGGACGTCTATCTGGAAAAACCATGCTGCTATTCTCCCGCCGAAGGAGAGATGCTTATCCAGGCGGAGAAGAAATACAAGCGGGTCCTGCAGGTAGGCAATCAACGGCGCTCCTGGCCTAATGTCGTTCAGGGCATGCAGGAGCTGAAGGAAGGAGCGATCGGCCGGCCTTATTTCGCCAAGGCCTGGTATGCCAATCGTCGTCTGCCCATCGGTGTGGGCAAAGCCACGGCGGTTCCGGACTGGCTGGATTGGGATTTGTGGCAGGGACCGGCGCCACGGGTTCCCTATAAGGACAACATCGTGCATTACAACTGGCACTGGTTCTGGCATTGGGGTTTGGGCGAAGCTTTGGCCAACGGGGTGCATTGTACCGATCTCATGCGCTGGGGGCTGGAAGTCGATTATCCGACCCTGGTGACTTCTGTGGGAGGGCGCTATGCCTATCAGGGCGATGATTGGGAGGTGCCCGACACCCAGGTGATCTGCTGGCAGTTCGACAATCGAACCTCTATGACCTGGGAAGACCACAGCTGTAATCCTCATAAGGTGGAAGGGGAATCGGTCGGCGTAGCCTTCTTCGGCGAAAAGGGGACGCTGGTGATCGGCGGAGGGAACTCCTACCGCCTCTACGACGAGAAAGATGCGCTGGTCAAGGATGTGAAGAGCGACATCATGGCCGATCCCACCGATACCATGAATCCATCCGAGAAGCTGGATGCGTTCCACTTTCAGAACTTCTTCCGGGCTATTCGCCAGGGCGAGACGCTACGCTCGGGAATCGCCGAAAATCATAAAAGCAACCTGCTGATTCAACTGGGTATCATCGCCCAGCGGCTGGGACGTTCCCTGAAGGTGGACGGCTCTACGGGGCGCATACAGAACGATGCCGCGGCCATGAGCCATTGGACCCGGGTCTATGAGAAGGGCTGGGAAGTGACCGTCTAACAGCTTATTCCAGGGAGATAGAATGAAGATGGACACACATTCCGGTTCGGATTGGATGGTATTTGCCAAAGATAAGCTTACCGTTCGAATCTTCCGCAACCGCGCAGATATGGGTGCCGCGGCGGCCGCCGCGGTCTCCGCCCGGATACAAAACCTGCTTCGGAATCAGGCGGAAGTGAATATCATCCTCGGGTCGGCTCCGTCGCAGAATGAGTTTATGGACGGATTGGCCGCCGATCCGGCGATCGACTGGAAGCGGATCCGTGCCTTTCATATGGATGAATATATCGGTCTGTCGCCGGAGGATGCCTCTAGTTTCGGATATTACCTGAAGAAAAGGCTGTTCGAAAAGGTGGCGCCGAAATCGGTATTTTTTATCGATGGGAAGGCCGCGGATTTACAGGCCGAATGTCGGCGATATGCAGGTTTGTTGAGGGAGCATCCGACCGATATCTCGTGTCTTGGAGTCGGAGAGAACGGACACATCGCCTTCAACGATCCGCATGTGGCCCTGTTCCAGGATCCGGTCCTGGTGAAGGTAGTACAGATGGATGAACCGTGCCGCCTGCAGCAGGTCCACGACCGATGTTTCGAACGCCTGGAACTGGTGCCCACCCAGGCCATCACCCTGACGGTACCGGCCCTGATTGAAGCGAGGCATGTCTTTTGTGTGGTTCCGGCCAGGGCCAAGGCGAATGCCATCCTGCATATGCTGCAGGACGAGGTCAGTGAGAAATGTCCGGCTTCCGTTTTACGGACCAAAGAAGGATCTGTGTTGTTTCTGGACCCTGACAGTTCCGAACAAATCCGGAAAACAATAGGAGATGGAACCGTATGAATTCCTGGGAGAGAGTGCATGCATCTTTGAACCATACCCTGCCGGATCGGACGCCGGTCGATTTCGGCGGCAGCATGGTCACCGGGATCCACGTGAGTTGCGTGGCCGCATTGCGGGAATATTTCGGTCTGGAAAAACGACCGGTGAAGGTTCTCGATCCCGGACAGATGCTTGGGTTTCTCGACGAGGATCTGAAAGCGGCCATGGGGACGGACGTGGAAGGCGTCTTTCGCCGGACCTGTCGTTTCGGGTTTCCGCTCGAAGACTGGAAGCCTTTCCGCATGGATGACGGGCTGGAGATCCTGGTTCCCGGGAGATTCAACACCTCCCGCGGCGAAAACGGCGAAACATATATCTATCCCCAGGGCGATACCGGCGTTCCTCCCAGTGCCCGCATGCCGAAGGACGGATACTTTTTCGATGCCGTCATCCGTCAGAATCCATTTCAGGAAGAAGACCTGAATCCGGAAGACAACCTGGAGGAGTTCGGACCGATCTCTGAAGAGGAGATTCGGTACATGGCCGAAAATGCCCGCTTGGCCCGGGCGACCGGTCGGGCGGTAATGGCCGGCTTCGGGGGCACTTCTTTCGGGGACATCGGATCGGTCCCCGGCCTGGCGCTGAAACATCCCAAGGGGATACGCGACATCACGGAGTGGTATATCTCCACGCGTTCTCGTCAGGATTACATTCACCATATTTTCAACCGGCAATGCGAAATCGCCCTGGAGAACCTGCAGAGGATTGCCGCGGCGATGAAGGATCTGGTGGATATCGTTTTCATCTGCGGGACCGATTTCGGGACACAGAAATCCTCCTTTTGTTCTGCCGCGACCTTTCGGGAATTGTGGTTTCCTTACTACAAAAGGATCAACGACTGGATCCACCGTCATACGGCATGGAAGACGTTCAAGCACTCCTGCGGCGCCGTGGCTAAGTTTTTGCCTCTCTTCCAGGAGGCCGGTTTCGATATCATCAATCCGGTACAGTGCAGCGCCGTGGGCATGGACCCGGAAAAGTTAAAGGCGGATTTCGGTGCGGATATGGTCTTTTGGGGCGGCGGAGTGGATACCCAGAAAAACCTGCCCTTTGGCGAGCCGGAAGAGATCCGGGAAGAGGTTCTGCGAAGACTGGAGATCTTTTCTCCCGGAGGCGGTTATGTCTTCAACACCGTCCATAACATCCAGGCCCAGACTCCGGTAAAAAACATTGTGGCCATGCTGAACGCCCTACGCGAGTTCGCCGGCTGATTTTCCAGGATGACATCGTAAAAAATGCCGGGAGCGCCGGCATCCTGCCGGCAAAATCCAGGAAACCCACGTGGGATTCCAGCGACCGCCGCGCCGTGCCCTCTCATCTGTGATCTGCCGGCTGCCGCCGTCGTAGGGGCGACCCTGGCGGTCGCCCTCGAACTGCTTCCCCAAACGATGACGAGCAACCCCAAGGGTTGCCCCTACCATCTGGATACAGAATAACGGAAAAACGATTTCCATCATTTCCACATTCACTCTGAATATGGAAGGGGTTGCGTCAAAATCACCTGTCCCATTTATCTGCCGGCCAGCTCCTGCCCGAGATTCCTCAGGTACTGGGAAGACCGATCCGGTGCGGTCAGGCTATCATAGGAAAAAAGCACAAATCCGTCCGATCCGGCCTCGCGGGCCAAAGATACATGCTGAACGGTCTGTTCGGCGGAAAGACAATAAGCACCCACTCCCGCCAGCAATTTTTGTCCTGAAGTGACGGATTTGACGGTAGTCACCTGTGCCTTGAAGGCATCGGCATCCGTAGTGTAGGCCATGGGGCATATCATGTCCAGCAAACCCTGTGCCATCCAGGTCTGCCAATCCTGTCCGCGGGACTCCCTGGCTGTTTCGATCTCCGGCACCACTGCCGCCGATAGGATCGTTTTGGGACGTTTGGCCAGTATGCGGGCCCGCAGTTGACGCAGCAGTGCGGTCAAGCGTGCCCGGCGGAACTCCTGCCATTGGTTTGGATATCGATCTACAAATGCCAATGGATTGGATTGAATACGGCGTTTCATGTCCTGACGGGAAATCTTGTCGAGTTTTTGTAACATCTCTTCGGCAAAAGCTTCCAGGCCGGAGCGGTTGTAATCGAATTGGGCATTTGGATAGCGCAGATAATCGAAATGGATGCCGTCCACCGGATAATGTTCCACAATATCCTCGGCGACATCGAGGATATGTTCGAACGCTCCGTCATGGAAAGGTGACAGGAACAAACCTTCCACGGTCGAGGTTCGCTCCCGGCTCCAGGCTGCCAGCCGTGCAAGAAATTGGCTTTTATGCGGGTGGATCCCATAGAGTGTGGCGGCCAGATCTCGCGGAATCATCAACCACTCCGGATGCCGATGGATGATATGATCGCGATTCTGCGGAAGACCATTCGAGTCGGCAATCAGGTGGACGTTCATCCAGGCATGAACAGCCATTCCTCGCCGGTGTGCCTCCTTCAGTACGGAATCCAACGGATCGAAGCCCCGAGG
Source organism: uncultured Acidobacteriota bacterium (assembly GCA_964617125.1). Lineage (GTDB taxonomy): Bacteria > Acidobacteriota > UBA6911 > CAINFC01 > CAINFC01 > CAZTVS01. Next base: position 9,312 of record CAZTVS010000079.1, on the reverse strand, counting down.
GGTGTGTCCAAGGGCGGATGCCCTCGGTTCGATCCGGCTGCGATAATAGGCATCGCCACGACCTCGAACCTGTACAAAGAGCGTATTGAACCCCGCTCGATGGGAATCGGCCACCATCTGTCGTATGTTGTCCCGGGAAGTAAGCGAGGTTCGCACGACCCACAAGGCCCTGATCTCCGAGGCAGCCATTACCCGGTTCTCGAAAAGAAGAAGGCAACCGAGCAGAAGACAGGGGAAACCATATCGGAACAGGCATGATGGTTTTAGGGGGTGTTTGCTTAGGAGATCTGGCATCGAGGATGCGGAACGACTCATCGGTTCCGAGTTTCCGTCCGGTATATATTTATTCTTTCTTTTCATGGTCGAGGTATTGTAAAAGGTCTATTCATGGAAGTCAAAACGGTTCATTGAAACATGCAGGCGACACAATCCTAGGACAGATAGCCCATGATATTTACATGTGGTGGTGTAAGACTTAAAGCGGAATTACAATAACCGCCGTATGCACCCGGATGGGTAAGAAATGGCACTCACTTCCCGTCGATGCAGGCGCCAGGTTACAGGAGGAATAGGCGGACTATATGAATCAAGCGAAAGCAGTTGTTTCCAGCTACATCGGTGTCACGGTCATGGCCGGCATCATCTTCCTTGCCGGCGGTAGACTTCTCTATTGGCAAGCTTTGCTTTATCTCGGATTGGCAATACTGGGTACTGTTCTGACTCAAGTCCTGTCGCCCAAAGAAAGAGATCTTTCGGCCTATCGGGCCAAAAGCGTCAAGACCGGTGAGGTATGGGATCGCCGAATAGTCGGTGTTCTCTTTCTATTAAGCGTGGCAACCTTCGTTGTTGCCGGTCTTGACTCGGGCCGTTTTGGATGGTCCGGTCTCCTGCCGCTGGCGACAACGATCACTGGGGCAGTCGTATTGTTCATCGGGCAACTGATCTTTGCCCTGGCGCGGCGAGAAAATGCCTTCTTTGCCGGCACGGTGCAAATCGATGAAGATCGCCTGCATACGGTCTGCATGACCGGTCCCTATGGTGTTGTTCGTCACCCCGGATACCTGGGGATGGTCATCTCTACGGTCGGATTTCCTTTGTTGATCGGATCGTACTGGGCGTTTATACCGGCTGGACTGTCGGTAATCACTCTTCTGCTGCGGATGCAGAAAGAGGACCGGTTTCTGAAAGACAGACTGCCGGGATACGGGGAATATGCCAAAACCGTAAAGTACAAACTCATTCCTTTCCTTTTATAGGAGAAACCTTCAGGCGGTGCCGCGCAGATACATGCTTTCACGGATTCATGGGATTTCGCATAAACAAGAAACCGCATACATCCCGACTATTTGCAGGGTCCTCATAAAGGATTGGTCGGATTTCAGCAGCGTTCCTCAATCCGGGTGCGTCTAAAAAAAAGGGGGAGGTCGTTCGACCTCCCCCTTTTTTTCAATTCTAGAAAATTTCTAGAAGGTGAGCTTGAGCGAGAACTGCCACGAACGGGGCGGATTCTGGCTGGTGATCACGCCGAAGGTAGAGCTGGTTACCGTGGTGGTCGGATTCGCCAGATTCGGATGGTTCAAGCCGTTGAAGGTCTCTGCACGGAACTGGCAGTTCCAGCGCTCGGAGATGCGGAACGTCTTGATCATGGAGAAATCCCAGCGATCCTGCGTGGGGCCGCGCACTCCGCTGAAGCGCAGGGGGAAGGTGCGTATGTTGGAACCCAGCTGCTTGGCGCTGGCGCGTTCGAAGCCGGCATTGACATTGAACCAGCCATCCACTCCGCGTTGGCCTTTCGGCAGGACGATGTTGTCCAGATCGCCGTTGAAAATGACATTGCCAAATCCCAGTGCCTGTCCGGACTGGTGCTGGTAGAGGGCGTTGAACTGCCAGCCGCCCAGGATGAAATTCACCGCTTTATGGCTGTCGGCTCCCCACTTGCGCTTGTGGCCGAAGGGGATTTCCCAGATACCGGAACCGCTGATACGATGGGGTCGATCCAGATCGGAAATGACTTCCGACGGCATGAGATCGGAAGAGTTCAGAAATTCGGTGGCCTGCATCGCTTTGGACCAGGTGTAAGAAACCTGAGCCGTCCACCCGTCGGCAAAACGCCGCTCGATGCGGCTCTGCATGGAATGGTACCAAGTATAGGCTGCCGGATCGCTCTGCAGGACGACACTGCTGAATTGATTGTAGGGTCTCAGCAGATTGGCTCGGGAAGAGTTTTTACCGTAGATGGAATTGAGCCCGTAGTAGGGATTGGGGAACGTTTTTCCCAGGTAATCGATGGTGGCCTGATCCCGTGTGGGCGAAGTGCTCAGGTATTTGGCCGGGGTGTAGCTGAGTTCACGGTTCACACCGACTCGCACGTTGCGGTTGCCTACGTAGCTCATCTCGATCATCGTTTTCATCGGCAGTTCCCGCTGAAAGCCAATGCTCCAGCGTTGTGAGTAGGGGTGCTTGCGCTCTTCCGCGAAAAAGCTTACGCTCTGACCGATATTGGTCATCAGTCCATCGCTCGCACCCGGCGGTTTCAGCAACCCATCAGGAAAGGGATTCCCATTGGTGGCGATATACGTGATACCGCTGTCCTTGGTGGCCTGCATGGGTGTGGACTGGGAAAAACCGGTAAGGTTGGTATTGGTATAATTGACTCCTATGGAAGCAAAGAATACGCCATATCCTGCCCTGACCACCGTCTTTGGGGTTACCTGGTAGGCCAGGCCGAACCGCGGGGCAAGGTTGTTCTTCTCCCCTTTCCAGTACTTGCGATTGTTGGCGCCGGCAAAGGTCAATCCGCCCATGGCCTTGAAATCGGCCGCGGCCAGCTCCGGTATGGGATTCAGGGCATAGGCGGCCCTGGCGGCATCGTTCAGAGGATTGGCGGTGTTGAAGGCATAGTGCAGGGCAGAGCGGTTGAAACGCTCGGTCAGCGGGGTTTCCATCTCCCAGCGCAGGCCCAGGTTGAGGGTCAGGTTCTTGCGGAGCTTCCAGTCATCCTGCAGATAGAGGGCGAAGTACTTATCCTGTTCCACATAGCTGTCGACGATACTCATGTCGCCTGCCGGGACCCCCAGGAGAAAGGCAGCCAGTTCGCCTCCCCGAGTCGGGGCGGTGGAGGTGTCTGTGGCCCTGGTGTAGGTGGAAGCGGGGGTGAACTGCGGGCTGACGGCGGTGTTGTAACGATTGCGGCTTTCCCGATAGATACGCAGCTCCGGACCGAAGCGGAAGCTGTGATTGCCCTGCAGCTTGGTAAGGTTGAGAACGAAGGAATTGGTGGTCGAGGCGGTTACGCCGTCGCCCGATTCCCAGTTGGAGAGTACCGTGAAGGGAGCCACGTTTACCCGGGGGATGGTGGCCAGGCTCTTGTCGGGTATCAAAGAGAGCAGTTTGCTCGAGAAACCCAGACTGGCCAGATCATAGCCTTGGGATACCCGTCGTTCGGGAAAATCCTGATAGGTGATACCGTAGCGGAAGTTCAGCAGAAAGGTGGGATTGATGACGTAAACGTCGTCGAAGGCGAATCCCTTGTTGTTGCGGTTGAGGACAATTCCGTTGTTGTTGTCGTTGAACCAGCGGTTTTTGTCCTCTTCCCAGAAATCGCGATGCAAGCGGATGAAGATGCGGTGGTTTTCGCTGAAGGCGTGATCGAACCGGGCCATCCAGACCCAGTAATCTTCCAGGGCCTTTCCCGTCCGATAGTAATTATTCAGGAATTCCTTGGTTCCCGCCTGGTTGGGAAGCGGAAACAGGTCGATCAGCTTCTTGCCGACCGGATCGATGCGGTTGGCCGGGATGATGTTACCGGCGATCGGCTGGCGAACATAACGGTCTCCTACCTTGGTGGTCGTCATAGGATCGTAGACCTGATAGGAGGATCCCAGAGCCAGCCATTCGGAGAGGTCCCCATTATGCATCTTGGCGGTGGGCACAGTGGACGTGGCCGATCCGCCGGCGGCGCTGCCGAATTTATTCGCTTCCCAGGCGAAGAACCAGAAAGTCCGGTTCTTGCCGTTGTAGATCTTGGGAAGGACCACTGGGGCACCGACAGAAAAACCGTAGCGGTTGTCCTGGTAAACGGCCAGTCCCTGTCCGGAGCGGTTCTGGAAGATATCCGGGCAGTCGAACATGCTGTGGCGCAGCCATTCGTGCATCTCTCCATGGATGTCGTTGGTGCCGGCTTTGGTCGACACATTGACTGTGCTGCCCATGGTGTGTCCCAGGGAGGCATCGAAGACCGAAGTCTGGATCTTGAATTCGCTGATGGCGGTGGCGGGCGGCGAGAAGGCTACACGAGGAGAAGTGCCGTCGGAATAGGTGTTGGAAACTCCGTCGATGGAAAACTCGTTCTGATAATTACCACCTCCATCGGTGGAGAACTGCGAAGGGGCATTGTTGAAACCGGCCTTGCGCAGCCGCATGTCGGTTCCGTTGACCGTGCCGGGGGCTAGGTGCACCAGGTCCATGGCGTTGCCGGCAAACAGCGGCAATTCCAGGACGCGGCGCTCATCAACCACCTGTCCCAGCGATGCTTCGGCGGAAGACAGAAGCGGAGTCGTATCGGTTACGGTAACGGTCTCCGTTACATCACCGATCTCCAGGGCTATATTGACCTCCACGGTGTCGTTGATACGGACCTGTATACTGGGACGGGTCCATTTTTTAAAGCCCTGGAATTCGCAGCTCAGCGTATAGGTTCCGGGAAGCAGGTAAGGAAGGACCCAGTTACCCGCATCGTTGGATCTGGCCACAGCCGATACGTTTGTGCTGTCATTGGTGATACGCACTTCGGCTCCTAAAATCACCGCGCCGGAAGAATCGGTGACCCGGCCAACGACGGTTCCGCGGGCATCCTGTGCCCAAAGAGGCAGAACACAGAGCGTCAGAAGAAACAAGGTTGTCCAGAGGACCGCCTTATGGTTTTTGCAAATCATCATTTTCCTCCTAAAAATAAAAGAGTACCTAGAGGCAACGAAAGAAACTACCGTCTATTTCAAACCATCGGGGTTTTGCAGCTTCCATTCCAATGCTTGCCGTATGTGCTGCTCCGCTTTTTTCAGATGATCATACATAATACGCCGGGCCAGAGATTCGTTCCGGGCCGAAATGGCATCGAAGATTTTGCTATGAAAGTCCACGGCGAATTCCTTGGCGTCTTTTACCACATCGTATAAGGCCAGGTTGATCTGCGACATCAACTTCCGAATCGATTCGATGACCAGCGGCATGATCGGATTTTTCGAAGCTTTGGCGATTAAAAGATGAAAATCACTGTCCGTGTCGGCAAAATTGCCATATTGGCCGTTGCTTCTCAGGATTTGTATCATTTCCTGGATATTCGCATTCAGCAATTGAAGCATCTCCGGCGTACGATGTAAGGCGGCCATGGCAGCGATGGACGGTTCCATCACCTGGCGGGCGTGCACTACATCCAGGGCTCCAACGCTGGGGCAATTGAGACTGAGATAGAAATGCAGTGGTTCGACGACGAAGGAAGAGGTCAGTTCTTTAATGAACATTCCGCGTCCCTTCTCGATGCTTATGAATCCCTTGGCCTGAAGTCCGCGTAGAGCCTCGCGCATGACGGTCCGGCTCACTCCGAACTGTTCACCCAGTTCCAGCTCCGTAGGCAAACGATCGCCGGCGACGAGCTTGCGCTCGCGTATGGCCTCCTCGATCTGTTCCTGAACCGAAAAGCTTAAAACCTTGCGAGATCCGATTTTCTCGAACATGACGTATTATGTATGACGTATGATTCAAGGTAGAAATTACGTAAAGAAAGGAATATTGTCAAGAAATTTTTACATTCCTCATCCTCCTCCGACCTGGGAAAGCCTTTCTGCCAATGCGATGCTCCCAGAATATCCGCGATTAGGCGTTGCAGGAGTTACTGTTGTCGTCCTTCCAGTGTATATTTTCTATATTCTTGTGGATCTGCGAAATACGCAATGTTAAACGCCCCTCTTTTGACAACCGCCAAAGGTCGCCAGGCTCTGCAGGCGATTTACGAGGACGGGCTTCTCTGCGACACCGTCCCCTTCTGGTTTCCTCGTTCTGTGGACGCAGAGTATGGTGGATTCTTCTCCTGCTTTGACCGTGACGGGACCCTGGTGGATACGGACAAGAGCGTGTGGGCCCAGGGGCGTATATGCTGGATGCTTCTCTCGCTGTATCGCACCCTCGATCCCCGTCCGGAATGGCTGAATTGGGCGGAGCGGGGATTACAGTTCCTGGAAAAATGTGGTTTCGACACCGACGGGCGCATGTATTTTCACCTGACCCGTGAAGGACGGCCCATCCGCCGGCGTCGTTATGCCTTCAGCGAATCGTTTGCTGCCATTGCCTGGGCCGCCTATGCCCGCATCGCCGGGAAGGAAAAGGCAGCCCTGCGGGCGTTGGAACTCTTTCGCTCCTTTGCCGATTGGAATTTTACGCCGGGCCGCATGCCGCCGAAATATACCATGGAACGCCCGCTGATCGGTTTGGCACCGCGTATGATCACTCTGGTTACCGCTCAGGAGTTACGGGCAGACCTGGGGGAGAATACCGAACTGACGGCCTGGATAGACCGCTGTGTGGAAGAAATCAGGCAACTTTTTGTCAAGCCCGATTTGCGGGTGGTGATGGAATCCGTAGGGGAGCGGGGAGAGATTCTGGACCATTTCGATGGGCGCATCCTCAATCCCGGTCATGCCATCGAAGGAGCCTGGTTCATCATGCGGGAAGGGAAGCATCGTAGCGACTCCTCTCTGATCCGACTGGGCTGTGACATGCTGGATTGGATGTGGGAGCGGGGCTGGGATGAAGAGTACGGCGGCATCTTCTATTTTCGTGATGTCTATGATCGACCGGTCCAGGAATACTGGCACGACATGAAATTCTGGTGGCCGCACAACGAGGCGGTGATTGCCACACTCCTTGCTTATGAACTGACCGGCGACCTCAAATATGCGATATGGCACCAGCAGGTGCACGATTGGGCTTTCGATCATTTCCCCGATCCGGCTTATGGAGAGTGGTATGGTTATCTTCACCGAGATGGACGGGTGTCCGTTACCCTGAAAGGAAACCTGTGGAAAAGTTTCTTCCACCTTCCCAGGATGCAATGGATCTGCCGGCAGGCCCTGGCTGACTCACGATGCGCCATGGGAGCGCCGCCGTCCCACCGGTAAAAGGATGGGAGTCCAAGCGGAGCTTTCGCAAGAAAAAAATCGGGGCAGCGGCTGATATCGAATGATTCCACTTCACATGTGGAAAAAGGAGTGGTGATGTTTCTTATGCTTTCTTTTCTGCTTTCTTTTGGTTCCTTCTGTCTTGGCGGTGTTTTTTCCTCTCCTCCGGATCCGGCCAGTACTTCTTCCGATATTTCCGAGCCTCAGTTCTTCGATGTGTTTCTTGCAGGTAAGGAGGGTTTTCCTTCCATACGCATCCCATCGATTGCGGTCACAAAAAAGGGAACCGTGCTGGCCATTGCCGAAGGGAGGATGGCCCATGCCGATCAGGCCCGGAACAAGCTGATTCTGAAACGCAGTACGGACGGGGGACGGACCTGGGATGCTCTGCAGATCATTGCCGAGGACGGTCTCCGATGTCTGAACAACCCCTGTACGGTCGTCGAGAGAGAAAGCGGGCGAATACTGATTATGTTTCAGTCATATCCGGCCGGAGTGAAGGAGGGGAGTGGAAAGATACAGCCCGGACTCAACGGCGAATGGATCGTCCGGAACTATCTGATCTATTCGGAGGATGATGGTCTCTCCTGGTCCCGTCCCAGAGATCTCACCCCCACGACCAAGCGACCGGAAGGTGTGACCACCATGGCATCCGGACCGGGCATCGGCATACAGATGCGGCACGGGCCCCACCAGGGGCGGCTGGTGATACCCTTTAACGAAGGTCCGTATGGAGTCTGGAATATTTATACTGTCTATAGCGATGACAGAGGCGAAACATGGCGTTACGGCAATGTGGCTCCGGATGTTCTGGTATCGGACGGTAAGGGGGGCTCGGTCAGCCGAGTCAATGAGGTCCAGGTCGTGGAACTCATCGATGGATCGTTGCGGATGAATGCACGACGATGGGCCGGCCGGCCTTTACGCAAAACCTGTGTAAGTCGGGATGGAGGGAATACCTGGTCCCGGGTGGAGGATGTCCCGGAGCAGGTAGATCCTGGCTGCATGGCAAGCATTCTGCGTTATGGCGACCCGCTGGATGGGCAAAAAAGCCGGTTACTTTTCATCGGACCGCAAGGTACCGACCGTAATACCGGCACACTCTTTCTGAGTGAGGACGAGGGTTCGACCTGGCCCATCCGACGTGTTTTGTGGCCCGGTAGTTTTGCCTATTCTGTACTGACCGTTCTGAACGACGGGACCATAGGGTGCCTGTTCGAGACGGATCGAGCCGATCGTATGGTCTTTGCCCGAATTCCTCCCGCATGGTTGCCGGTGAAATAATTTTTCCTAAATATATGGAAATCTCGGGATACTGCAGAGTATACTTTTTTCATATATTACTTTTTTAGTCGCAATACTCTAACTACGTTGTAAATTCGGATTGTGGTTGAGCGGGAGGGAAGCCCGCTTAATCTTTCACATTAATCTGGCTGATTCAAAGGGGGGGCTATGCGACTTTTAGATGCCATTGGTTCGGTTAAAACCAAGTTACTTTTGTTGGTTGTCGTTTCCTATGTTTTTACTACTATCGGTGTCTGGTTTCTGTCCAATCGGACGATGAAACAGATCATCGATGCTCAGGCCCTGGATAACTACGGATTCCGCCTGCGTTCGACACTTTCTGTCATCAAGTCCGAATATCGAGCCCTGCAGAGCAGTGGCGCCAGTCCGGATGAGATCAAGAAAAACGAGAAGAAATTCCAGGAACAGACCATTCAGAAGATTCGTGACGAGTTCTACACCGCGGACCTGCTAAACTACCCTTACATCCTTGATATCAATCGCGTCATTGTGGCCCACAAGACCCTGCCGACGGGCTCCCGCGACCTCGTCGATCTCGATTTTGCCCGGGAACAGGTCCGACTGAGAAACGGCAATCAGGATTACGTCTGGAAAGGGCAGGAAAAATGGATGATGATGGAGTTTTTCGAACCCTGGGGATGGTCGGTGGCTTTCGCCGTGACCCTGGACGAGAAATACGCCTCTCTCTATTCCTTCCGCTGGCAGATGCTGATTACCCTGCTGGTCTTTTCCGTCATCGCCTGCGGGATCGTCCTCTTCTTCGTCAACCGGGAGATCAGTATCCCGATCCAGGTGATTACCGATTTTCTGATGCGTTCCTCCAAGGGGGACACCA
>CAZTVS010000078.1:8715-21814 GCA_964617125.1 uncultured Acidobacteriota bacterium | reverse complement strand
GCAGTGGACTTCAGGGCGCTCCCCCTGGTTGCGAATGCTTCTTTGGGGATGGCTTTTCTGGATCTTCTGCCATCACCTGCAGGATCCCCTTTACCGGAGTCTCTTCGGAGGATTGAACCTGGGAATCCATGAACTGGGGCATGTTCTTGCCATTCCTCTGGGTATGACATTACAGATTGCCGCCGGTACCTTCGCCCAATGTATGGCCCCGGTGCTTTCTTCCTTTCTCTTTTATCGTCAGCAGGACTATTTTGCGATCGGTCTGTCCCTATGCTGGCTGGGAACGAATCTGTATGAGGCGGCCACCTACTCCGGAGATGCCCTGATCCAGCAGCTGCCGCTGGTTTCACCCTTTGCCGGAATACCGATTCACGACTGGAATTTCCTCCTGGAAAGATGGGGTTTGCTATCGCAGGCGAAATATGTTTCCCGTCTTTTCCATCTGGGTGGATCGATTTCCTTTCTTGCCGGTCTCGCATTCACCGCCTGGCTGATTGCCGGCATGTTTCGAAGACGATGAGATAGAGGAGGGTAAAATGCCTACAGAAATGGCAACCGAGCAAATTGCGGCAAAAAGGAGCGGGCGATGAAGAAGTCACTTTTCTTGATCGAAATCATTTCGCTATTGGTGATGGTCGGCATAGGCTATGGACAAGGAGACATACACTGTTACGACATACAATCCAAGGCCGTCGGAGTACGATACACGATCGAAGTGATGCTGCCCTCCGGTGCCATGGCGAGCGGTTTGAAATATCCGGTGGTCTACTGCACCGACTGGTTCGTCATCTCGGAATACCTCAAAGCCCTGCCCAAGCTGATGGATCTAGGTCGGTTGACGGAACCGTTCGTGGTTGTGGGAATCTCACAACAAAGAAATGCGGATGATTGGGCCATGGCGCGCACAAGGGATTTCACACCATCTCGCCCCACAGATGAATACTCGAAGAAAAACACCTACGCAAAGGCCACCGAACTGACGGGCGGAGCCATGCGGTTTGTCACTTTTCTCAAGGATGAACTCACCCCCTATATCGAGTCTACCTATCCGGTCGATCCTGCAAGAAGAGGATTCATCGGTTATTCGCTTGGCGGTTTACTGGGGGTCTATATTATGGTGAAGGAGCCCGAACTCTACCACTATTTTCTGCTCGGCAGCCCATCCGTATGGTTCAATGACTATAGTCTGGCGTTTGAGCTGGAGAAAACTCCGGTGAAACATCTGAAATCCATACGAGGAGTCTATCTATCCGTCGGAGAAGAAGAATCCTGGCAGATGCTCAAGGGATTTGGGATCCTTAAAGACGCTCTGTCGGCAAGAGATTTCAACGGGTCAAGAGCGAAGATAGAGATCATTAAGGAGGCCGGCCATGTCGGTGCGATGCCCATCGCGCTTTACAATGGAGTTCGTTTCTTGTTCCACAGGAAGTAATTCGCTTCCAATGGGTTCCTGCTTCCTGTCGGAACCTTTGGAGTTCGCGATATAGACGGATAACTATCTCCACCATTTATCTCGTCAAGTCGCCCGGTAGGCTCCTGTTCGACTGGCCAACTCCTCAACCTCTTTGGGGTGGGAGAAAAGGGCACAGGGACCCTCTCCTGTCTCGAGTACTTGGCTGTGGTCGCGAATGGCGGCGAAGAAACTGCTCGAAAGACCTTCTCTGAGTGAGGACTGAGTCAAATTATGGGTTGTCAGGTTCGAGACTGGACAAGGTGTCAGGTCTCCTGAGGGCGTTACGTGGGCGAATCCTCTTCCCGCGGAGATGCAGCCGCCGAAGTGCTCTTCATCGCCGGGAGAATGAATGATATACAGGCGTTTCTTTTTCCTGTACTCCAGGATCTTTAAGCGGAAGGCGGAACGCTCCTTGGGCGACAACACCATATCGCTGGATTCAGGTGTGGTGGGTATGTACTCAATGAAGACTCCTATTTTGACGCCGGCAGATATCAAGACATCTACTACCGCTTCATCCATCCAATGATGGAAATTGTTCCTGGTGATGGTTGCCGAAACACCATATAGCGCTCCGACCTTCCTCAAGCGATCCAGAGTCCCGATTATTTTCTCATAGGTTCCATCTCCACGTCTGAAATCCGTGACCTGCTTGCCGCCTTCCAGGCTGATCAAGAGGAGATGATTCGACGTCTTGCCCAGAAGTAGATAGTCTTCTTCGGCCAGCATGGTCCCGTTGGTGAATATCAGAAAGAGCCTGTCTTTATACTTCGCACACATTTCAAGAAGCCCGGGAAACAGAAATGGTTCTCCACCGGCGATCACGAATCCGAACACTCCAAGATCGCACGCCTCCTCAATAACCTTTCGCCATTGTTCCTGCTTGAGGGATCCATGATTTCGTATACCAGATACCGAAGCATAGCAGCCGGAGCAACTGAGGTTGCATCGACCGGTTATGCTGAGCACCAGGAATGGAGGGATACGCACGCCTTCCTTTTCCCGTTCCGCCCGCAGCGTTTTTGCGGCCAGGTGCGTTTCCAGGAACCTGAAATAGGAAGCTAAGTACCTGGGGTGCCGTAAAGCCTGGGGTAGAAAAACCTCCGCCAGTTTGGCATCGATTTTTGTGACTCTGCTCTTCAAACCGGAAAAACTGGGCATAAGCACCTCATGGAAAACGTTTTCCTGAAGGGGAAGGATCTATCTCCAGTGAATGACCGATGGGTTGCGGCGTGGAATACTGTAGCGCTTATAGCGCGGAAATCCGAACAGGAGTCCATAGGCGAACTGGCGTCCTTCTGGGAGAGCCAGCTCTTTCTTCAGCGGTTCGTAGGAAAAAGCCGCCAGAGAGAGAAAGCCGGCCCAGCATGTGCCCAGTCCGAAGGCCGGCGCCGCAATATCCAGATGGGTAAGGGCGATGATGGCGTCGATCTGGGCTCCGGGATTTCCCTCCGGAATATGGGCGATCAACAGGTGGGGCGCCTTGCGGCAGATAGGATCGTATCCGGATTTCCAGGCCGCGATCAGGCTGGGAACGTAGTCCTTCATGGGGTGATCGCTGTGCCGGATGCTTTTCATCCAGTCGATGGTCAAGGCAGCCAGTCGCTGCACTTTCTGCGAATCATATAGGATCAGCCATTCGACCGGTTGCCGGTTTCCTCCGGAAGCGGCATAGCGGGCAATATCCAGCAGCCCGGTGATCTTTTCCCGCGGTACGCACTCTTCCATGAAGTTCCGGACGGTTCGGCGTTTTTTCATATAGAGGCTCAGTGCTTCCGGGGTTATTTCGCCGTGATCGGCAGGGATCGGCATTTTCTCTTCCGGGTGGACGTTTAACACCAGCGCTTGTGTGGGACAGTGGGCTTCACAATGACCACAGGCGATACACATACCGGCTTTCTTTTCCAGGACTTCGGGCAGACCTTCCTCGTCGGGAAGCACGATGATCGCTGCCGGACAGACCAGGGAGCAGATTCGACAACGACGGCAAAGGTTGGGATCGACAGTGAATTCGGGCATTACTCCTCCTTCCATGAATACATAAAAAGTATTGACAGTGTAATATACAGTGCTATACTACAAATATTCTTACACAAAAAAGGTTCTACGCACAAATCAAAATTACTTACCGGACTTGGACCGCAAGGAGGTCTTATGAGTCACTGGAAAAGAAACGGTTGGAAGGTAATTCCCATTTTGCTTTCACTCCTCAGCCTGACTGCCATCCGGGCACAAGTGTCTCCGTTGGTGTTGACCCAACAAAAAGTATCAAGCCCCAATGGGGCCAGTTTGTCTTCCATTCGGGGGGCAAAAGCCAATAATTGGAATCAGCATGTCTTTTTGGCCTCCATCTACAGCAATACCCTGCAGAGAGCCATCTATCGGGAATCCGACGGAGAACTCACACTGGTTGCTCTTTCCGGTCAACCCCTTCCCGAATCGCAGGAACAAACTTTCGGCTATTTTGAAAATCCACGCATCAATGACCGTGGAACGATTGCCTTCGATGCTGTCATAAGCGGACAGCAGGGGACATCGCGAGCCCTGTTCCTGAAAAAGACATCCTCTTTCATCCGGCTGGTCGACACCGAGATGGAGGCTCCAGGGGCTCCAGGCCAGAGGTTCGACTCTTTCGAGGATATCCAGTTGAACAACCGGGATGAGGTCGCTTTTCTGGCAACTCTTACCGCAGGTGCGGTGCGTAACGGCCTCTTCGTCGCATCCGTCGATGGACTGAAACCTATCCTTCTGGACGGTCAGCAGGTGGATGGTTACACCTTCTCCTCCATCTCTTCCTTTTCCCTCAACAACGTGGGGCAGATGGCGATCGTTGCCCGTCGTTCCAATCTTGCCGGTCTCTTTCTTTTCAATGGAGATACATTTGTCGATATTGCCATCAGCAGGCAGCAAGTACCTGACACTAATCGCTTCATGTTCTCTTTTTCGCACCCTCGACTCAATGACCGACAGGAGGTCGCTTTTTTAAGCTTTCTGGGACCGGCCAATCAAGTAGTCTATCCTTCCGATACACCTTACGTGAATGCCGTAATTCGATGGCAAGCGGGCCGGATTCAGAAGATTATCAGCGGAGAGGAAAATTTTTTTACGGGTCTAGACGTTATTAGCTTTTCCGGCCCTTTTTCCGACTTATGTCTCAACAATGTCGGAACGATTGTGTTTAAAATACCAACCTGCAATATCAGTACCCATGTTGTTCGTTTCTCGATTTTTTCGTATAGCGATAGCAGGATTACGCAGCAGGTCAGTGAAGGAGATACCGTTCCATCGGAAGGTCCTATCGACGTCATCCTGGACCAGCCTATCAGCCTCAATGATAACGACGAAATTACTTTCATGGCCAAATACAGCCGTCTTCCTACCAGCCTATTCGGCCTGTTTAGAATCTTTCGCAACGGATCCGTGGCATCGAATCTCTACTTTCCCCAGATTGCAGACGGTATCAATCAGGATTATACATGGAAGACTACCTTTTTTCTGGTCAATCGGTCTTCCACAACCGCCTCGGCGACCCTTAGCTTTTACGGGGAAAACGGCTCTGCCCTGCAGGTAAATCTTCAGAACATCAATGCAAGTCGATTTACCTACGAACTTCCGCCCAGCGGAACCCTGTCCGTTTCCACCGCCCCCATCAGCGACCTGAGAAGCGGCTGGGCCATGCTCAGTTCCAATGTAAAGATCGACGGTACGGCAATCTTTTCCCTAACCGACAGGGCCGGAAAACTGATCAGTAATGTCACGGTACCCGCGAGTCCCGAATTAGACTCCTTCTCCCTGTTGGCGGAGCTACAACCCGGAACCAACACCGGATACGCTCTGGCCAATGCCGGCGATGCTTCGGCGACTGTTACCCTGACCCTGCGGAACAACGCCGGTGTACGAGCGGCCGTTAAAGTCATTACCCTACAACCCATGGCCCACTTCTCCCGATTCCTCACCGAGCTGTTCGATATGCCTAAGAATTTTCATGGACGTGTCGATTTCACCTGCAGTCGTCCCATTCTGGCCCTAGGCCTGTTGCAGCAGGATTTGGTTTTTACCTCTCTGCCTGCGATTCCCTGATCCGTGCCGGGCAAGAGTCATCAGATCCTCGAACCCAGTACACTGTGGACATCCGCTTTCTAATGTGGGAAAGTGTATGTACCGGATTCTTCCGGTCGGATCGGGATGACGGCCATGGAAATTCGCAAAATTTTACAGACCATTTTTTGGGATGGGAAGAGATCCTCTCTTCCCATCGTTTTTCTAGCTATTCTTGCCCTTTACTCGATTCCTCTTGCAGCGGGAGAAATCCCTTCTAAGCTTACCTTGCCGCAAGCCATCGATTTGGCTCTGGAGCAGCATCCCGAGATTCGGGCCGCCGAAGCCAAGGTGAAAGGTGGAGAAGGATTGGTGCAACAGGCCGGTTTGCGGCCCAACCCGAATTTCACCTTTCAGATAGAGAATTGGCGTTTTTACGGAGAGCCCGCTCTTCAGCCCGGACGGGATATGGATTGGTTTGCCTATCTCTCCCAACCGATCGAAACCGGAAATAAACGTCGCTTGCGCGTGGAACTGAGCCGCGCCGAGTCGGCACGTTACCAATGGGATAAACAAGTTTTAATCTGGAAAATTCGTCAAACAGTCAAACAATCCTTCTGGAAGACCATGGCGGCACAAAAAGAGCTGGATCTGGCCATGGCCGTTCAGTCCGATTTCCAGACGGTTTTGCAGTATCATCAGAACCGGTTTGAGCAGGGAGCGCTGGCCGAGGCCGACCTGATCAAAGTCCGCCTGGAGGGGGAACGTTTAGACCTGTCCACGCAAAACGCTCTGATGAACTCGGAACAGGCACGTATCGAACTATTAAAAACGATGGCTATTCCGGGTGTATCCCACACCTGGCAACTGATCGCCCCGGAATTTTCCGTATTGCCCTCGGAAGGAATCTCCCTAAAAGAGCTGCTGGAAAAGGCCGGCAGAAATCGGGGCGAGATTCGCACTCTGCAGCTTCAGCAGGAAGAGGTGGAATCCCGGCTATCGCTGCAGAAGTCACAGGCCAAACCCAACCTGGAAGCGATCCTGGGATACAAGCGAACCGAAGGATGGAACACCCTGCTGGGGGGCATCTCCATTCCGATCCCCTTTTTCGATCGCAATCAGGGGAATCTTCTATCGAGCCAGCAAGAGATTCGGCAGATACGGGAACAATCGCGCGCGGCACTCCTGCAGGCCGAGAAGGAAATCGAGCAGGCGGTCGCTGCCCTGAGACGCCGGCATCTCATCTTGCGTCAATTACAGAAAGGAATGGTCGAGCGGGCCGAGGAATCCTGGATGATCGCCCTGGCCGCCTACCGGGAAGGTGGATCGGATCTGCTGCGACTGCTGGATGCCCAGCGTTCCCGCAACGAGATTCGTCTTTTACTCCATCGTACACAAATCGATTTTCAACTGAACCTGATCGATCTGGAAAATGCCGTCGGCGAAGAGAACCTTCCTGTCGGGGAAAGCACCCTGGGAATGCCTTCCCGGTAATCTCTGGTCCATATTCCTTTTATTTGTCTTTTTCATGACTTAAGAACAGGAGTCTTACCCTATGTCGGGATCGCTTCTTCATCATCGATTATCCTGTCTGTTTTCCTGTATCCTCCTGTTTTTCCTTCTGGTTTTTTGCGGCTGTTCATCCGCTCCGGTACCGCAGACGGAAGGTAAGGAAACCTCGCCCGTTTCCGAGACGAATCGAAGCATTGTTCTCGATCCCGCCATGATTCGTCAGAATCAAATCCAGCTGGAAACAGTGCGCCGGGAACCTCTTCCGGAGGTAGTGCAGGTGATGGGACGCATCGGGGTCAATGAAAACCGCACGGTTCGTGTGGGAGCCATCGCCGATGGCCGTATCGCCGTCGTTCAGGCCAACGTGGGAGACACGGTACAGGAAGGACAGCGCCTGGCCCTGCTGAAGAGCCACGAAGTCGATGTAGCTCGGGCTGAATATGCCAAAGCGCAAGCGGAACTCAAACGCCGGCAGGCAGAGCTGGAATATGCAGTGAACGCCCGTATGCGCAGCGAAAAGTTACTTCAATTAAAGGCTGCCTCCCTGGAACAGGTACAGCGAGCCACAGCAGATCAGGCAAACGCTCAGGCCCAGGTCACCTCGGCGCAGGCCGATATCGGCAGAATCGAAGAGGAGCTGCATCACCTGGGCCTTTCGCCCGAAAGCGCCGAAAACGAGTATGCTTCGGCAAAGAAACCCAAACCGGGAGAATTCGAAGAAGACGAATTGGTCCCGGTCACCTCTCCCATGGCTGGAACCGTTTTGAAACGCCTGATCAGCCCGGGTACCGTGGTCACCCCTTCCAACGACCTTTTTCTGATCAGCGATTTGAGTACCCTCTGGCTGACCGCAGAAGTCCCGGAAAAGTATCTGTCGATGCTGAAAACCGGTCTCCAGGCTCGTTTTACGGTTCAGGCTTATTCTCAGGAGATATTTCCGACCCAAATCATTCAGATCGGCGACAGCCTGGATCCGGACACCCGCACCGTTCAGGTGCGTGGACTCATCCGGAATTCCGCCCGAAAACTGAAACCGGAGATGTATGCCACTATCCTCTTCGAACTGGGCGATGGTAATCCGGTCACCGTCGTTTCCGCCGTCTCCCTGCAGGATGTCGAAGGAAAGCCGACCGTTTTCCGGCAAACCGGAGACAACGTATTCGCACCGGTACAGGTTCGCATCGGCCGGCGATCCGGCGGGCTTCTGGAAATCCTGGAAGGATTGAAACCGGGCGACAGTATAGTCGCCGAAGGAAGTTTTGTGCTCAAATCAGAACTGCTCAAACAAAGCATGAGCCCGGAATAATGGAGAATTGGGAAACGTCATGTTCCTGCAACGACTCATCGATTTCCATCTGCAGCATCGCTGGTTCGTATTGACCGGCCTGCTCGGCTTGATCAGCCTGGGGCTCTATGCGATGTGGAATATACCCATGGATGCCTTTCCCGATCTGACCAACAACCAGGTGACGATCACTACCGAGGTGCCCGGGATGGCACCCGGAGAGGTGGAACAGCTGGTCACCTTCCCGATCGAGGCCGCCATGATGGGCCTCCCCCGAGCCTCACAGGTCCGTTCCATTTCCAAACTGGGTCTCTCCATCGTCACCGTCGTTTTCGAAGATGCGGTCAACGTCTATTTTGCCCGGCAGCTGGTCAACGAACGCCTGATGGAAGCGCGGGGAAGAATCCCTGACGGCCTGGAACCGGCACTTGGCCCGGTGGCCACCGCGTTTGGAGAAGTGTATCAGTATACTTTGGCGGGAGATCACTATTCCGCGATGGAGCTGAAAACCCTGCAGGAGTGGCAGATCAAGTATCAGCTGCGGGCCGTTCCCGGAGTCAGCGAGATCAACACCTGGGGTGGACTGACCCGGCAGTATCATGTCGTGGTGGATCCGGGAAGGTTGCGTAGTTACGGTTTGAGCCTCCGCGACGTATATGACCGTCTTCGGGAAAACAACGACAATTTCGGCGGCGGATACATCGAACATTCTTCCGAACAGTTCACCGTTCGCGGACTTGGACGGGTGCAGGCACCGGAGGAATTGGCCGAGATCGTGGTCGCCAGCCATGCCGGTTCCCCGGTCTATCTGAGAGATGTCGCCGAAATCGTCACCGGATCCATGCCTCGCCAGGGAGCCGTCACCCGCGACGGAAAGGGAGAGACCGTTTCCGGCATGGTCATCATGCTCAAAGGGGAAAACGGAAAACGGGTGATCGAACGGATCAAGAATCGCCTGGATGACATTCAAAAGAGTCTTCCGGCGGGGGTTCGCATTCAACCTTTCTACGACCAATCCGAGGTCATCGACCGAACGATCCATACCGTCAAAAAGAATCTCCTGGAAGGTGGGTTGCTGGTCATTGTCGTTCTTTTCCTTTTTCTGGGGAATATCAGGGGAGCACTCATCGTCGCCGCGGTCATTCCTCTTTCGCTGCTGGTCAGCTTCCTGGGCATGCAGTTCTTCGGCGTTTCCGCCAACCTGATGAGTCTGGGCGCCATCGATTTCGGCCTGATCGTCGACGGATCGGTGGTCATGATGGAAAACTTTATCCGCCGGCTGCATGGCCGGGAAAACCATAAAAATCATCCTGGAGAAGAAATCCGTCTGGCAGCCCATGAAGTGGCCCGCCCGATCGTCTTTGGTATTGCCATTATCATTGCCGTCTATCTGCCGATTTTCACCCTGGAAGGACTGGAAGGACGTATGTTTCGGCCCATGGCCATCACGGTCTGCTCGGCCATCCTGGGTTCGCTAATCATGGCCTTGACCATCGTTCCGGCAGCCTCGGCGATCTGTTTTCGCCGGCCGCTGAAAGAACATCGCGAAACCATTTTTCTCCAGGTGAAATCCCTGTACCTCTTCCTCCTGGAGCGCTCCTTACGTAACTCTTCCCTGGTGCTGGTGGTCGCCCTGTTGATTGTCATTCTGACCTTGGGTTCCGTTGCCTGGATGGGTACGGAATTCATGCCGAAACTGGATGAAGGCTCTCTGCTCATCGAAAGCCGCAAGCTGCCAAGTATTTCCCTGACCCAATCGGTTGCCATGAGTACCGAGGTGGAAAAGATTCTCAGGCAATTTCCCGAGGTGCAGAGTGTGGTTACCAAACTGGGCCGGCCGGATGTAGCCACCGAGGCCATGGGCATTTACCAGGGCGACATTTACGTCATGCTCAAGCCCCGGGAGACATGGAAGAGCGGTCGCAGCAAAGATCAGTTGATCGAGGCCATGTCGCGGGATCTGCAAAAGTTTCCGGGTATGATTTTCAATTTCACCCAGCCTATGGCCATGCGCCTGGACGAGGTGGTATCCGGCGTCAAGGCCGATGTGGCGGTAAAAATCTTTGGAGATGATCCACGCCTGCTGGATCAAAAGGCGGACGAAGTGCTCCGTTTACTCGGCAGGATCCGCGGAGCGGCCGATCTGCAAAAGGAGATCTTTTCCGGAGCCGCCGAATGGCAGATTGCCATTCATCGCCGGGAGCTGGCCAGATATGGCTTGAACGTATCCGCTGTCCGGGAGATCGTGGAAAGCGCCGTGGGTGGGATCACGGCCACCGAGCTGATCGAAGGACAGAAACGGATCGACGTCATCCTGCGGCTCCCGGAAGAGGTCCGCCGGGATCGGGAAGCCTTGGGATCGATCCTGCTGAAAGGATCTGCCGGAGAGCTGATCCCTCTGAGCCAGGTGGCCGAAATCCGCCAGAACAACGCCCCAGAAATCATCAATCGGGAGGACAGCCAGCGTCGTATCGTCGTCCAGACAAATGTCCGGGGAAGAGATTTGGGCAGCTTCGTGACCGAGGCACGAACTCTCATCGAGAAGAAAGTGCCCCTGCCGGAGGGTTATTTTTATCGCTGGGGAGGACAATTCGAAAATCAGCAGCGGGCCATGTCCCGCTTGATGCTGGTGGTACCCGCCGCCATACTGATTATTTTTGCCCTGCTCTTCTCCAGTTTCGGTTCGGTCAAACAGGCTCTGTTGATTCTCTTGAATGTTCCCTTCGCCGCGGTGGGGGGCGTTGGCGCTCTTTGGCTGAGGGATTTGAATCTCAATCTTTCCGCCGCCGTAGGCTTCATCGCCCTGTTCGGAGTAGCCGTCTTGAACGGAGTGGTAATGATCTCCTGCTTCAACCGGTTGCGCGAAGAAGGGAAATCGTTGCCGGAGGCGATCCGCGAGGGAGCGGCCATACGCCTGCGGCCGGTGTTGATGACCGCTCTGGTCGCCAGCCTGGGATTCATTCCCATGGCTGTGGCCACCTCGGCCGGAGCCGAGGTGCAGCGTCCATTGGCCACGGTGGTCATCGGCGGGCTGATCACCTCCACTCTCCTTACCCTGATTGTTCTCCCGGTCCTCTTCTCCCTCTTTGGAGAGAAAAAGTAATGAAGGAGGAGAGCGATTCCATGGTCCTCCCTTCCGAATAGAGCAGCTCTGATGTCGTCTGAGGCCGCACCGAGAGCGGCAGGAACGTTGACAGGACGAAACCTTTGCTCCCTCCTGCCGGCACGGCAGATACATAT
The DNA here is from genome assembly GCA_964617125.1 of uncultured Acidobacteriota bacterium. Taxonomy (GTDB): domain Bacteria; phylum Acidobacteriota; class UBA6911; order CAINFC01; family CAINFC01; genus CAZTVS01. Next base: position 10,286 of record CAZTVS010000078.1, on the reverse strand, counting down.
CCCACGGATTCATCCTTTCCTCCCGGAAAAGATACTTTCCACAACCCTTCTTTCCGGTAGGGCGACTCCCTTGGCAATTCTGATCATTTACGACTCTTCGTCTTTCTCTCCTCGCGAATTTCCCCTCTCCTCTTTCCCTCTTTTCCGTCTTGTTTCTCCCCGTAAAAACACTGTAAACTTGGACCGAGCGCCGACAACATAGAAATGGTGCGGAGGAGTTCTTGTGATGAGGCAGATTATGACGCTTTCCGGGAAAAGTTTGTGTTTGACCGCGATGGCGGTCGGGTTGTTTTCTTTCCACGCACTTTTTGCTGATGCCAGGCTGGAAAAGAGCTTTCAGGTGTCATCGGAGTCCGAGGTATTGCTCGACCTGACGGCTTTCGTCCCCGGTACCTCGTGGGCGGAGAAGGGTAATGAGGCGGCCGCGGCCACCATCTCGGTGGATGGTCGTTATCATCAGGATCTGATCCTCTTCGGAGGAGCACAGAAATTCACCTACTCGGTGATGTTGGGCCGATTGGCGCCCGGAAGCCACACGCTGCGCGTGGAGCACAATCCCAAGCAGTCGGCTCCGCGAGCATCCGCTCCCGATTTTAAGGAAGCCAGGATCACTATGGTCGATCGCTCCAACCCGGAGTTTCCAATCCTCTCGATGGCTCCGATCCTCTATGCCCGGCGCAACACCATCGGCCGCTTCAGCGATGTGCCTTTGCTCAGCTGGTACGAGGTCCTGCGCGAGCCGACCCAAACCACAATCCGCTACAGCGTTATCTTTACCAATGAAGACGGCGGCACACAGACCAATGCCCTGATGGCCCGCTGGGGCAGAACCACCGATATCGAGCTGATATATGAGGCCAGGCTCGATGCGCAGAACAAATTGATATCGGCGATCTTCCAAGGGAAAAGTCATAAAAACCTGCCCTTCAAAGGGAAAAAGGAAGCGGAGCACCCGCTCTACCTGGTAGCCACGGACAATGACATGTTTTCCGACAAAGGCCAGTCGGAAATGCGTTTCGCGCTGCGCCCGATCCCCTTTGATCTGAGACATGCCTCGCGTGAGGAGGTAATGCATCAACATCCCTGGACCTATCAGCTGGCTTGCGAGGAACTGGTGCGCGAGAACAAGATCCATGATGCCGACCGTGTCGGTCAGAAGATCGCCGATCCCCGCCGCTATCTTTACTTGCAGGTCGGTGCCGGACAACAGGACACAGCGATGAGTTTTGCGGTGAAGCTGCGGGAAGATCCTAAATGGTATACCTCGGATATCGGTGTGGACTACTACAAGGTGGACCGTAGCGGCTATTTCCAGACCACCGTGCGCCTGCCGGCCGGCTCCAGACTGGAGCGGATCGAACGCATCGCGGTGCGCTGCGATGTCGCCGGGAGTCCCCGTTCCTGGGCAGATATTGAAAAGGCCGCCAAGGCGCAGTGCGAATTATGGACCGTGAATCGGGTGTTCCTGCTGAACGATACGTATCAGCCGGAGGCATCACTGGAACTCCCGTTGAACCTGCCGCTCAAGCTGCAGTTCGGCGACATGGTCGAAATCTACAAGTCCAGGTAGG
>CAZTVS010000078.1:0-8615 GCA_964617125.1 uncultured Acidobacteriota bacterium | reverse complement strand
TCCAGTCTTTCAGGGTAGCGGGCTCCCTGTATGGCGATCTGTGCGGCGGCTGTCTCTATCTCGCGCAGTTCGTTGGCGGAGAGTTCAATGACAACGGCACCGATGTTTTCCTCCAGGCGGTGCAGCTTCGTAGTTCCTGGGATCGGTACAATCCACGGCTTTTGGGCCAGCAGCCATGCCAGTGCTATCTGGGCGGGAGTGGCATTCCTCCGGTCGGCGATCCCGCCTAAAAGATCGACCAGGGCTTGATTGGCCTTGAGCGCCTCGGGCTGGAAGCGAGGCAGAGAGTTGCGGAAATCGCTCCGATCAAACGTTGCATTCCCGCCGATTTTACCGGTGAGAAACCCCCTGCCCAAAGGGCTGTAGGGCACAAGGCCGATTCCCAGTTCTTCCAGCGTCGGCAAAATTTCCGCTTCAGGACCTCTCCACCAGAGAGAATATTCGTTCTGCAGCGCCGCCACCGGCTGCACGGCATGGGCACGGCGGATGGTCTGCACCCCGGGTTCGGAAAGGCCGAAGTACCTTACTTTACCCTCCCGGATCAGCTCTTTCACCGCTCCGGCCACATCCTCGATCGGCACTTCCGGATCGACTCGATGTTGATAGAACAGATCGATGGTGTCGGTCCTGAGTCGTTTAAGGGAAGCTTCGGCGACTTCTTTGATATGCTCCGGTCGACTGTTCAGCATCGGTGTACCCTGTGTTCCCCTGGGATCGAAGCTGGTGTTGAAACCGAACTTGGTGGCGATCACCACCTGATCGCGCACTGGAAAGAGTGCCTCTCCTACCAGCTCCTCGTTGAGGAACGGGCCATAGACTTCAGCCGTGTCGAAGAAGGTTACGCCACGTTCCACGGCTTTTCGGAGAAGAGAGATCATCTCCTGTTTATCCGCCGGAGGACCGTAAGAAAAACTCATTCCCATACATCCCAGACCGAGAGCCGATACCTCCAGACCGTTTTTGCCTAATTTGCGTTTTTGCATGGTTACTCCTTATAAACAATTTTTCCCTCATATTATGAGTGTTTTCCACAGAAAAGAACTAAAATACCAGTAGAAACAAGCAAAAGTGCGACATCCAACACGCTTGATACCCGACAGGTATTCTACAGACTGATTGCGATTTCCATGGGAGAGAGCTTCATGGAAGACAGCCGCAGCGATTTGCCCATTGACGACGAGCAGGAAAATAAGCTGGCCAAATTTTGCCTCGATCACGCTACGGTCAGTGCCTTCAGGCTGGACCAGGACGGTCGCATTCTTTACGCCAACCAAAAAGCCTGTAATTCCCTCGGTTATTCGCAGACAGAGCTGTTGCGGATGTTCATTTTTGACATCGATCCCCTAGCCGATCGGGGAAAATGGCCCGACTTGTGGCAAAAGTTATGTGATAACGGCTCCAATACCATGGAGAGTCAGCATCGCCGAAAGGACGGTACTATTTTCCCGATTGAAGTGACCGTGACGCTGATTGAATTCGAGGGACATCGCTATTCCATAGCCCTCACCCAAGACATCACGGAACGTAAGCGTCTTTATGAATCGTTACGCATTGCTCAGTTCATTTTCGACAAAGCTCCACTCGGAATCTTTCTGATCAAGGATGGTGGGCATTTCACCAACGTCAACGAGCATGCTTGCCAATATCTCGGATACACCAAGGAAAAGCTCTGCCAGATGAATGTTCTGGATATTGACCAGGGTCTTTCTCAACAGGAAATCGAACAGGTATGGCTGCGACAGCAGCAGAAAAAAGGCATAGACACTTTCGAGACCGTTCACCGCAGAGGGGATGGCAACGACATTCCCGTCGAAATCAGCGGAATCGTATTGGAGTTCAATGACACAACCTACAGCGTCTCTTTTGTTAAGGACATTTCCGAGCGAAAAGAAGCTGAAAAGCATCGCCTCAAGATGGAAACTCAAATGCGCGAGACCCAGAAAATGGAGTCGCTGGGAAATCTGGCCGGCGGGATTGCCCACGATTTCAACAATATTCTGGCGGCTGTTCTGGGGTACGCCGAGCTGGCACAACTCGTATGCCCGGCGGGTTCCAACTTCAAGAGTTATGTGTCTGAAATCTCCAAAGCAGGCCATCGCGCAAAAGAACTGGTTCAGCAGATTTTGTTGTTCAGCCGTCAAGGACGTTCGGAAAAGGAACCGATCGATGTCAGCCGGGTAATTCACGAAGCTTTAAGGCTCATCCAAGCGACCTTGCCGGCGAATATTGAAATCCATAAAAACATCTTACCGAATCTTGCTCCCGTATTCGCGAATGAAACCCAAATCCACCAGATTGTCATGAACTTGTGCACCAATGCCTACCATGCCATGAAAACCACGGGGGGTATGCTGGATGTACGCCTGACGGCCGTTGACATATCAGAACAAGATGAACAGAGTTATCCAGGAATGCATCCGGGGAGTTACCTCAAACTTTCCGTTGGCGACAATGGTTGCGGTATTCCACCCCACGTAATCCATCGAATTTTTGAGCCCTATTTCACCACCAAGCCCATCGGCGAAGGCACCGGCATGGGACTTTCCACCGTGCATGGCATCATCAAGGACCACGGCGGTTGTATCAAGGTTTACAGCGAGATGGGTGTCGGTACGACATTCCACGTATTCCTTCCGGCCTCCGTTACAGCAGCAGAAACGGCAGCGCAGCAAACCGAGCCGCTCCCCACGGGCAACGAGTGTATTCTTCTGGTGGACGATGAAAAAGCCCTGATCGACCTTGGCCAGGATTTGTTGCAACGGCTGGGCTACCGGGTGGAAACCAGGGCAAGCTCCATCGATGCTATCGAGGCTTTCCGGTATAAGCCTCAGAAATACGACCTGGTCATAAGCGACATGACCATGCCGAAGATGACCGGTGATGAGATGGCCCGGCAGATGAAAGCAATCCGGCCAGATATCCCTATCATACTGTGCAGCGGATTCAGCGACCGGATCCACTCCCAAACAGTGGAAGCCATCGGCATAAGCGCCTTGCTCATGAAACCCGTAGTCTATGCGGATTTGGCCCATACTGTCCGCCAGGTACTGGATGCCGGTCGGCGAATTGCAGGACCGTAAAAAACGGAGATGTCTGTGATATTAAGACGCTTGATTATCGATTTTTGTTAGGAATTTCTTAGTGTTATCGCCTGGCGGGAAGATGCATTCGGGGGGATAGTTTATGCCAGAGCCTGAATCAGTTATGGACCACTCCGGTCAAGGCTTCCTTATGAACGATGCTTTTCCGGTAACGAAAACCTTCGCCCCAGGCCATGACTATGGCAGGGTAGTTTGATTCTGCCAGCCGATTGTATGTCTGGGTATAGTCTTCCCGATGGTCCACGGTGTGGGCCATTTCGTTTTCGTGGCCCGGCAGCACCAGCTGCGGATGCACACCTCGGATGGTGCGCCCCAGGGCATTTCCCCAACAGTTGGGGAGGAGAACATCGACCTGATGGTCGCGACCTATCTGGGTGATCCAGTCGAAATCGCCGCCCGGCCCCTCGGAACCCCACTGATCCCCGGTATGTGCTATGGTATAACCGTCCGGAGTCGTAACCAGATAAAAATTATTGATCGGCCGTTCCCCCTGATGACCCGGATAGGCAATGACCTCCAGCGTCTGTCTGGGATCAACACCTCCGACGGAAACGTTATGGCGAACATCCGCAGCCCGCCTGGGATAGTTCAGCTTTCCGGATATCCCTGGAACCGAAGCCCAAAGCCCTTCGGGAGCCAGCACCGGTTTGCCGAGTTCCAGGAAGAGACCGGCCACCAGGGGATGGGAGTGATCGCTGTGGGCATGACTAAGGAAAAGGATATCTGCCTGCCTGGCCAGACGTTTCAGGAGGGCCTCTTCCATGGCAAAGCCGGGAATGCTTTTATCCGGTGGCCCGGGAACGAGATCGAAAGCCAATGTCACGCGCGGGGATCGCACCATGAATCCCATGTTGTACAGTTTCCACACATGGAGTCCTTCCGTTACCCTGGTGTTTTCTATCTCGGCAACGACCCGTTCCATACGCCTCCGGTAATAGGCCTGCACCAGATCCATGCGCGGAGCCGATTCGATATGCAGAATGTCGTCCAGGCGGATTAATGCGGCCCGGCGCAGGGGATGTTCCGTGAGTCCGGGAGGATAATTTTCCAGGATATAGTCAGTCCAGCGCAGAGAGCGATCGATCCACTCCAGGGAAGCATCCTTGAGCTCCGGAGCGGTCAGTAACCGCCGTGACGATGAGACAAAGGAAGGCTGTTTTCCCTCCGGCGTGCCTTGAGAAAGAGCGACAGCCTGCAGCAAACACAGGCTTCCTAAAACCGGCAATAATCGACGCAGGAACATAAATACTCCTTATATTTTCAAATGAATATGGATAATAACAGAACCTTAAGGATATCGAGTTACTATTCATGACCGAATCTCCTTCGCCAGGAAGCATACCTTCTTTCCCGGAATCGAGTGATGATGAGGAAGTAGAAAACCATTTTCATAGGAGGAGGACGTTGCTGCGGTTCCCACGCCCATAAATATCAGTTCGGGCCGTAGTCCCATCATCGCCAAGCTGTTCCGGAGGTATATACAGGGGAGTTCCAGCGATCTCAGCCAGGACTCCTCTTTCTTTAGAAAAAATAATGGAACGAATTGCCTTCTTGATGTGAATTATCATTCGAAGAGATATTTTCATCCTGGAAAATAAGAATGAATTACTCAGAGAAAAGCGACCATCAGCTTTTGCAACTAGCTCTAAACGGAAGGGAAGAGGCCTTTGTGGCTCTGTACCGTCGCTGGCAAACGGCTATCTATCGTTTCGCTTTGCGCACAAGCAATTCGGCATCTATCGCCGAAGATATAACCCAGGAGGTCTTTCTTTCGGTGATGGCCGGTGGTTCAAACTACGATCCGTTGCGGGGAACATTTGCCTCCTATCTCTTTGGAATCGCGCGCCACCGTCTCTTCACGCGGATCAAGAGAGAGAATACCTTTACCTCTATACCGGAAGAGGCGGAAGGGGAGGAAAACGATCCCAGTGAAACCTGGCGGATACTCTTCGATCCTCTTCTCAGCCTCACTAGACAAGAGAGCATCGAGGCACTTTACCGGGTTATTGGATCCCTGCCTTTGCGCTATCGCGAGGTGGTGGTCTTATGTGAACTTCAGGAATTGGGCTATGCCGAAGCCGCCCAGGTGGTGGGATGTCCGGAAGGAACTATCCGTTCTCGACTCCATCGGGCGCGCAGCATGTTACTGGAGAAGCTGCGCCCTCGAAAAGAGCAGGAGATTTGCCAATCCAATATGCAAACAGTGAGATGTGTGTCATGAAATGTCAACAATTTGAAGAGATCCTAATCGATCTGGCAAGCAATCGAGTGGAGGTAGAAATGTTGCGTGAGGAAGCGATGACTCATAGTCGTTCCTGCGTCCGATGTGCTTTCCGGTTGGAAGAGGAGTCGGCCTTGAGTGCTCTGCTGCAGAAACCCGATCCATGTGCCGCTCCCACTCACCTTGAGGATAAACTGCTTCGAGCCTATCGCCGGCAATTCCGCATCGATCCTAGCGGACACCCTGCGAGAGGTCGTAGATCCGAAGATCTTCTGGTTCTGGCCGCTTCTTTCCTGCTGGTGTTCCTAGGAGCAACAAGCTACCTGCTGCTACATAAGCTGGAACCGGATCTTTCCCGGCAGACAAAATCCGACAGAGGAAGTCTTACCCCCTTACCGGAAGAGAACCGGACTGTTGCACAGGAAGCAGAAGGAAGTAGACCTCCGGTTGTGACTCGAGGGGCTTTCTACTCCTCGATTAAGCTCGGACGAACGGGGTCGGAAAGAAACTCGATTCCTACAGAAATTGCCAGCGATTTCATCCCGCTTACCTCTGGAATGGAGACGGCCATGATGGAGGGTGGACAGATTGTCCGTGTCCTTTTACCTCGCGCCGCTATGGTCTACTACGGACTACCCATCAATCAGGAACGGCTTGACATACCGGTCAATGCCCAAGTTTTGATCAGTCATGATGGAGTGACCCGGGCCATCCGTTTTATCAGTGATTTGCAGTCCGAACGGATACGGCCCGAACAGTATTAACAATCATAAAAGAAAATGAAACAAGGAGTTGGAAAATGAAAATCCGAATCGATATCGCATGGACTTTGTGTGTATTGATCTTTATCGTTGAAAATACTTTTATCCTGGCCGAAGCAGCTCAGGAGATAACCCATACGTTCCAGACAGAACTCAAGACCACTGGCGAAGGTAATCTTATTGTATCTGGTGGCGGACAGGAAAAAGTAGCCACCTTTACTTTTGTATCCGCGGAAATCGGCTTTGAAGCCTTGGTCATCAAAGGAGTTCCTTTTATAGCCGATACCGTAACTGAATTTTTGCGAACATTAGGAAACGGTCAGAAAATCTATCGGAAATCCACTGCTTTGCTCGCCCGGGATTCGGAAGGGCGTACGCGCAGGGAACAGACCATCGGTGCCATCGGTCCTTACACGGGTTCCGGGCACGCCCATCAGTCGATTTTCATCAATGATCCCGTCGCCGGAGTTAGCTATACCCTCCAACCTCATACGAAGACCGCCACAAAAACAATTGTCGTTCTGAACACCGACAAGGGAAAATCCTCAGACGGTACGGTCAGTGTGACCACCTCTATCGAAACCTCCCACGTGGAAAGAGACAAGCATGGCACTCTTGCGGAGGTGAGTGAGGATAGTAAGCGAAATGTAGTTGTCGTAGAGAGTACACTTCATTCGGTCAGTGAAGGGGCCACAGACACTTATGCCAAATCGGCATCTCTGAGTAACGTCAGAACCGATTCCCTGGGCAGCAAAACATTCGATGGTATAGCGGCTGAAGGGACGCGTACAGTGGAAACCATCCCTGCCGGGTCTATGGGGAACGATACCCCGATCGAAGTCGTTTCCGAACGCTGGTATTCCCCGGAGCTTGGGGTGGTTGTTAAAAGTGTACGCAATGATCCACTGACCGGTGACAACGTGTACCAGCTTTCCAATATCCGGAGGATAGAACCTGATCCCAGTCTGTTTCAGATCCCTTCTCTCTATACGGTTAAGGAAACTAATATGAAGGTGACCACCACCAAAAAGTGAAGCGGAGAAGAACGTCCATAGATTTTATCGACGGTTCTCACTCCGTGAACTCTGCGCCTCCGTGGGCAAAGAATCTTGGAAATAATCGTAGAAAACCCTGGCCAGCCGGCGGCCATACTCCCGCCAATGTGCCGCCGAGGGGTAATCCTTCAAGCCGGCGATCCAGTTGCAATGAAACTCGTGAACCACGGCATCGATTCCATAGCGCTCCAGCCAGCCCTCGCCGAAAGATCCCGGATTGCGGAAGGATGCTTGCGAACTTCCCTCGGTAAACCAGGTGTGCCGTCGTAACAAGGCCTCTAGTCTTGCCATTCGATCCAGATAGCGCGCCAGGTCCGGCACCTCTGGACGGGAGATATGCAGCCCTCCGTTTCCGTCATTATGCAGCTCCAGGGCAAGATGGGGACGCCGCCCTCCACGTATTTCCTTCTCCAGCCATCGCTCCAGGGCGGCATTCTCCGGAGCCATCACAGGATCGGCCGGCTTGTCCCAATTACGGTTCAGATCCTTACCCCTCCTGTTAAACCGGGTCATCCCGTGGGCCACGCCGTCTTTATTGGTTAAAGGAAGAATACTCACACGGTAACGCTTCAGGAATTTCTCCACCTCGGCATCCTTCTGCAGGAGGCGATCGATAAGCCCTTCGACCACCCAGTTCCCTCCCGATTCCCAGGGATGGGCCCGTGCCCGCAGGAAGACGTGATGGGGAGCCTTCGCCGTTCCTATGCGTACAATTTCCAAATTGCGTCCCTCCACTGTCCGGCCGATCGTCTCTATTTCCACCCGCCGGTTCCGCCGGATCCGGGTCAATAATCCTTCGAGATCGGAGAGGCGATAAGGTTCCAGCCGGGCCAGATACAGCTTCGGTCCGGGCATGGTAACCGTCAGGCGCACCCGGTCCCCCGGCAGGCTTTCGGTGGGGATTCCCTTCCAGAGTTTTCCGTCTGCGGAAACGGCCAGGCTCTTCAGCTCCCGGGCAACAGAACCGGGCCGTCCGTTCCAGATATTGTCCAGGTTCCGGAATTCGAGTGTCAGCCGGGCTCCAGGCTTCTCATGGAGCAGGAGGTGGATATGGCCGGCGGCCCGATTCGGCGCGCCATACTCGTGATCGTAGAGCAGGTGGATCAGAATGATCCCCTCTGGAGACACCTCATACCAGACGGGCGAAGCGTTCTCAAATCCGGTCTCGATATAGAGGAGACCGGTCTCGGCAACAGGGGTTACCGGTACCGCGGTAGTCGCCTGATCTGCAGCCCATCCGGTATAGGTAAAAAGAACCAGTAAAGGATAAAAATAGAATGTAGAGGATATCGAGTTTCTACTCATGACTGAATCTCCTTCGCCAGGAAGCATACCCTTTTTTCCCCGGAATTGAGTTATGATGAAGCCGCATAAGATACCGCGAGTGCCGGCATCCTGCCGGCAAAATCTTTCGAATCAATACGGAATAAACACAGAAGAACGAATAATCGACTTTTTGCGGCTTCATCAGTTATGA
>CAZTVS010000077.1:0-21928 GCA_964617125.1 uncultured Acidobacteriota bacterium | reverse complement strand
GGTGACAGTGCCATAAACAGATGGTATTGGCTCATCGTCGTGCCGGAGGATATCCCTTAGTTCTCATTCCAGGGGCAACACTTTCTGAAAAGCCAGAATACCCAGGAGGACGAAAACCAGTCCGCTGATTGTCAGCCCGATCTTGACCCACTTGATTTGAGTCTGCGACGTACCGTTTTCTTCCATGATCGCCGGCAAAATGTGAATCGAGAGAACCATGTCCAGCAGTCCGCAGAAGAGGAATACGCATCCGACGATTTGACTGGTACTCATAAGCAAAGCCCTCCCTTTGGTTTTATGTATTGTATCCCTGTTTGGCTTTTCGGAGTTTAGGCTTTTCCTTACGTCGGGCCGGCAGGAGCATGCTTGCCCGGCACCACCTGAAAGTACAGGGACGAAGATCCGATGACATACCAGCCAGAGGTGGATTGCAGCGCAACCCCTGAAAAATCAACGCCCATCAGAGAGGATGAAGCCGTAAAAAATCAAAGGTTCGTAGTTCCGCGTTTACGCGGCTTCCCATGGATCTGTAAAAGCCTGTATTTACACAGCACCGCCTGAAGGCGGAACTACAAACATGATCCGTTTTTCTATCATCATCGACTTTTTGCGAGGTCGTCAGGGAGGATGACGGCGCAAAAAATTTCGTTTTCTAGTATTTCTTAACTGACTCCAAAAATTTGGAATAGGGGCACGGCACGCCGTGCCCAGCCGACTGTAGGGTGGGGGCGTCCTTTGGGCACGGCACGCCGTGCCCCTACAACAGCTGATGTAATTATCTATAGTATGATTTTTTGCGACTTCATCAGGGAAGCCGGAGGGGTCGTCACAAGGTTGCTGCGAAGAGATTCGCAAACTGGTGGTAATATCTAGGCATTTCGAACTGGGTATTGAGTGATGAATGCACCTAATGTAGACAGCAGGGATTTTCCCGGCACGACCGTTGCAACGGTGCCGCTTGCTGTCATCTCGCTTCAGCCCGATCTACCAACCGCCATCCCGGAGCTATGCAATATGAAAGGATTCGTCGTCGCTTTTCTGATGGTAATGTCCGCCACTTTGGTTTGTGGTCAGCCATCCCGTGCCATCACCCCGCAACTTTTACAGGAACTGGAAACATCCTGTGTACAGGATGCGCAGTTCCGGTCCGTACAGCATGCTCTGGCACAGACGGACGGAACCAGGCTGGCGCTGGCCTGGGAAAAAATCATCCGGGTCGACCCCCACTTTTCCTTTCAACTGCCCGAAGAGAAAATCGCCGACCAAAAAGCGACCGGCCGTTGCTGGATGTTCTCCGGCCTGAATCTCTTCCGTCGGGCTGCCGCCGAGGTCCTCAAAAGCGAGGAATTCGAGTTTTCCCAGAACTATCTGTTCTTTTACGACAAGCTGGAAAAGGCTAATATTTTCCTGAGCGCCATCGCCGCCACAAAGGGAAAACCCTATACCGACCGTTACGTGGAATGGCTTCTGCGAACGCCGATTCAGGAAGGAGGAAACTGGCTCGGATTCACCGGATTGGTGCATAAGTACGGTGTGGTGCCCAAAGAAGTCATGCCGGACACGTTCAGTGCCTCGAACTCAGGGTTCATGAACAGGATCCTCACCCTGCGCCTCAAGGTGGCGGGCAGCAAAATCCGTGCAGCCAAGAATGAAGCGGAAATCGCCGGTTTGCAACAGCAGGCGCTGAAAGACGTTTACCGCATACTTGCCTTGAACCTGGGCGTCCCCCCAACCCGCTTTTCGTGGCGATACAGAACCAAGGAAAAGACGCTCTCCCCCTTGACTACGTATACTCCGCAACAGTATTACCGGGAAATCGTCCAGGGGACCCTGGATGACTACCTGGCTTTGTACTCGATTCCGACCCTGGCCACCGGGAAGAAATACGAAATCGATCTGGACCGGGCTCTGCTGGACGGACCCAACATGTTTTTTGTGAACACTACGGTGGACCAGATCAAGACTCTGGCCCGCAAGGCGCTTTTAGAAGGTCAGCCGGTCTGGTTCGGATGCGATGTCGGTCAGGAATTCTCCCGAGACGACGGACTGTTGATGCCCCAGGTGCACGATTATGAAGCCATGTACGGAATGGATTTTTCCCTCTCGCGCCGGGAACTGTTCGAAACCTATTCCAGTACGCCGACCCACAACATGGTGTTTACCGGTGTCGATATTGTCGACGATAAACCGGTCAAATGGCAGGTGGAGAATTCCTGGGGGGATAAGAGCGGAAAGAAAGGCCTTTTGATCATGACGGACGAGTGGTTCGACAGGTATGTTCAGGTGGTAGTTGTCCGGAAGAAATACATCCCCGCTTCCCTCCTGGCCGTTTTCGACACCCAGGCGGAAGTCCTGCCGCCGTGGGATCCCATGATGAAGGCAATCGGCTATGAGTGATAATGAGGATGCAAAAAATCCGAGGTTTGTAGTCCCGCGTTTACACGGCATCCCATGGATCCGTGAAAGCCACTAATTACGCGACACCGCCTAAAGGCGGAACTACAAACACGATCCGTTTTTCTATCATTATCGATTTTTTACGAGCTTATCCGTAATGACGAAGCGGTAAAAAGTGGCACAGACATTCTTGTCTGTGACTGAAACGTGCGCCCAATGGGCATCTGGGAAAACTACACAGTATGATTTATCACTTTTTACCGCTTCGTCCGTAATGATGAGGATGTAAAAAGTTATTGTTTTGATTTTTCTGTATTGATTCGAAAAGGAATGCCGGTAGGATACCGGCGCTCCCGGCGACCGGGACACGGCACGCAGTGTCCCTTGCAACAGCCGATAATTTAACCATGGACAAGGACTTGATCGATTTATGGACGTCTCGATTGCCCACCCGTTTCTGGGTGGAATTGACCAGCACCTGTCCTTACCGTTGCCGGTTCTGTTCCCGCCACAGACGATTCGGGGCCGGAAGACATCTCGATTATGACCTGTACCGGCGCTTCCTCGATCAGCTGAAAAACCCTGAGATCATACGTCTGAATTACTCGGGAGAATCTCTGGCTTATCCCCGCCTCCGCGAAGCCATCGAATCGGCCGCGGCTACCGGCGCGGCGACGGAGCTGGTCACGGCCCTCATCCCCTCGGAGGAATCCGTACTCCAGGATCTGGTAGAAAGCCCGCTGAACCGCCTTTCCATCTCCATGCATACGCTGGAGGCCGCACAGTTTCCCCTTCTTTACGGCGGAGGGAGCCTGCAACGGATGCTCGATCAGCTGGATTTTATCCTTAAGCGCAAGCAGGAACGGGATTCCCGCCGACCGACCATCGACTTTTGCATGGTCGTGATGCACGACAACCTGGCCCAGTTGGAGCGGGTATTGCAGCTCGCGGAAGAAAAGGGGGTGGATGAAATCCACCTCCATCCGGTCATCCTTCGCCATGCCGGTCCCCAGACCTTTTCCAGGGAATTTTCGGGACAGGATTACTCGCCGGACTTCATACAGGAAGTAAACCGGCAGGTGGGGCAATCACGGTCACGACACCCGCAGCTGCGAATCGCCATTCTCAATCCCCGTTTTGAGACGACCGATCCCTCTACCGAACAGGCCGGCGACACTCTCGGGACAGGTCCGATTGCGGGAGTACCCGTATTCAGCGATTGCGAGCAGAACCCATGGGAAACGCTCCATCTGCTGTCCGACGGAAAGATCGTGGTTTGCGAGGCGCATGACGAGATACCAATGGGCGATCTTAACCAGGCCGGCCTGGAAGAGATCTGGCATAGCGATACGTATCGTCGGTTCCGCCGGACTTATCTGGCTGGTGAAAATCCGACATGTAACCGCTGCCCCTGGAGAAGCGTCCGGAAACAAAGTAGGAAAACCACGGACATCTCGGGCCGGGACCGGCGCTCGGAAGCATTCCTGCGCGGATGGCACAGCGGAGATGACGGCGACATCGCCTGGAGCAAACCGGAAGCCTGGATTGCGTTATCCGGGACGGGCGGACCCGCCGTAGTGAAGATACAGGGAATTCTCCCCCCCGGAGAGGACTCCGCCGGCAACCGTCTTCATGTCGCCTGCAACGGTTCCCCTCTGGGAACGGTGGTGAATGAAGGGACCGAGTCGATGCCCTTCGAGAAGGAGTGGCCCTGTCCCGCAGAAAACGATGGCCGGGCCCTGTTCCATTTCCGCACGGAGCATGCCTTCCGCCCCTGGAAGCAAAAGGCTAATTCGGACATACGTTGCCTGGGATTTGCCTTGCAGCGATTAAACCTCCGGGAATCCGAAGAAAAATTGACCTCACGGTGGCCCTTCTGGAAAAGGCTCACCATGGCGCGCCTCTGGGTTCGGCTTTACCGTCTCTTTCTTTGGATCGCCGACCGCAGCGCTGCCCGGATCGGCCCTCATTACTGCCGAAGGTTTGTCAAACGCATTCCCGAGGGCATACCAGGGGAAACGGGATTCTCGGTCCTCATTCCGGAAAGAGGAAATCCGGAGCTGCTCGAGCAATGCCTGGAGGCCCTTGCCGGATCGCTCGGCGGAATCGAGGAGCCATGGGAGGTCATCGTTGTCGTCAGCGGATCCGATCCGTCCGATTATCAAGCCATGTCGTTTCCTTCCCTGGCCATCCGTTGGCTGTTCCATCCTCAACCTCTTTTCTACACTCAGGCACTGCAAAAAGGACTGGATGTTTCCAGGTTTCCCTGGGTCTACCTTCTCAATAACGATATGGTCCCGGAGGTGGACACGATACGCATGCTTCTGCCCTGGCGTTGCGAAAAAGTATTTTCCATTGCCTCCCAGATCTTCTTCCTCGATCCGGACCGGCGAAGGGAAGAGACCGGGTGGACCGGCTTTTCGATTGGCGGGGGTAGAGTAGACCTCTTCGATCGGGAGCCTGACCCAGAGCCCATCGTACGGGGAAACCTCTATGGCGGAGGAGGATCTTCTCTTTTCCAAAAACGTCTATTGGCGGGTCTTCTACGCGATTCTCATACCTATGCCCCCTTTTATTGGGAAGACGTGGAATGGGGCGTAAGGGCCTGGCGTCTGGGATATTTTTCCCTTTTCTGCCCCTCCTCCAGGATCCGGCACCATCAGCGGGTCACCAATCGCAAGTATTTTTCCGGGGCGGAAATCGAACGGATTTTCCGGCGCAACCGATTTCTATTCGAGATGCGTAACCGCCTGCCGGGGGCCGAACAGGTGGGATTGCAGGCGGATCTTATCTCGGCCCCCCGGTCGACCAAACAGGAGTTGAGCCGGCCGTCGATTCTGTGGGGAATCCTTGCCTCCCGCTGGCGGGAATCCATCTATCCGTATCGGCCAGACATCCTCGCCTGGGTCAATCAGAAATACTTTCTCCGGCCATGGGATACCATCCAGGAAAAACCATCCGTTCTGCTGGTCACCCCCTATGCCATCTTTCCTCCCACTCATGGCGGGGCCGTCCGCATATGGCAATTGCTGCAGGCTTTGCGTCCTCACTTCTCCCTTTCCCTGCTGACCGACGAGTGGCAATCGTATGCCGAGGCCGGCAGCAGGTACCTGAGCCTGCTCGATTCCCTTCACCTGGTGGGAGGAAGGACGGATGATGCATCCTCCCCAGAAGGACGCGAGAGAAGGATGGAGAGCCATTCCCATCCGAACATGAGGCAACAGCTGTCCTTTCTGCAGCGATCCTGCCACCCCGACATCGTACAAATTGAGTTTGCCGAATTGGCTCGGTTGATCGAGGAGAAAGAGAAGACCACCCGCTGGTGTCTGTCCTTGCATGACGTCTATCAAACGGAAGAGGAGGGCCGGCTTACCGCTGAGGATGAACGGGAAATGGACCTGTTCCATCGCTATGACTCCGTTTTTGTGTGTTCGGAGGAGGACGCGCGTCTGTTGCCGCGCCTGCCGGTTCATGTCATACCGAACGGAGTCAGCCAGGAATTCAGCAGGAACTACCGGCCCTCTCTCGGCAATAAGGCACTCTTGTTTGCCGGGGTGTTCCGCTATCGGCCGAATTTCCTGGGGATCGTCGCCTTTCTGGAGACCGTTTGGGACGATCTGCGCCAGGAGGTCCCGGATGTAGAACTATGGATTCTGGGTGGAGCGGGGGCACGGGAGCGGGCGGGAAATCAATCTCTATGGCAAAAGCCCGGCGTGACCATCTTCGACTATGTCGAACATCCGGTAACTTTTCTGGAGCGATGTGCCTTGTCCGTTAATCCTCTGCTGGGGATACGCGGCAGCAGCCTGAAGGTGGCGGAGTCTCTGGCCGCCGGAAGGGTATGCCTCTCCACGGAAGACGGAGCCAGAGGCTTTGGCGAGCGCGGATATCGTTCCCTGCTTACCGTACCATCCATTGCGGATTTCACCGGACCGCTGGTTCGGTTGCTCACGGACACAGACTATCGGGTGTCCATCGAGCGCTTATCTCCGGAAGAGATCGAAGGGTTGAGCTGGAAACTTTCCGCCGAGAAGCAAATCGGATTCTACCGCGAGTTGCTGCAGAACAGACCTGACCGGAATGGGAAGTGATGAAGTCCTACGATTTAATTGCCTCTTTGTACGATAGCGATATGGGACAGAATAATCCCGGGGAAGACATCCCCTTTTACCTGCGGTGTGCCGCACAAAATCGCGGAAGCATCCTGGAATTGGGATGCGGGACAGGTCGTATGACCCTTCCTTTTCTGAAAGCGGGATTTTCCGTTCTGGGGATGGACTCCTCTGCGGCCATGCTTCACCGGCTGGCGGAAAAACTGCAGCCGCTCAACCGGAGAGAACGGCAGCGACTGACGTTGCTCTGTGCAGACATGCGTTATCCCTGTCTGAGGCGGAAATTCAAAACCGTATGTTGTGCCTTTTCCCTCCTGACCTATCTGACCACGAAGGAGGAGCAGAAGCATTTTTTCCGGAATGTACGAGAATGGCTGGAGGACGACGGTCAACTGCTGCTGGATGTCTTTGTCCCTCAAGAACGGATGCAGACGCTTCCTGACGATCAGATCTATTTCGATTATCGACGGCCGTGGAAGGAGGATCTTCTCCTGGAGAGGAGCAAACAGATCGTCAAACACCCGGGAGGACAACAAAACACCATTCGGCGCTTTTACAGGATATTGGACCGGAATCTCCATGTCCGCAAAGAGATCGTCACGGAAGAGCGTATACGGATTTTTTATCCCGAAGAGCTGCATCGTCTGCTGACCGGCTACGGATTTCGAATCGAAGGGAGTTGGGGCGGATTTCAGGGTGAGGCCCTATCCGGGGATGCGCCGGTCATGGTCTTTTTATGTTCGCCGGCCGATCCAATCCGTTGCCATGGGACGAGAAAGGCGATTCGCGGCCTATCGGAAAACATGGAAGTCGTGCATGGATGACGAAGCGGCAAAAAGTGCCGGGAGCGCCGGCATCCTGCCGGCATAAGCAATGGAATCAACACGGAATTTATAAAAAGTAACGGAATAAAGACTTTTTACCACTTCGTCATGGATGAGAAAGACCGGAAAGAAATGAAAACCGACCCCAAGGAAAAGATCGCGCGGTGGCTTCTTTCCCCGGAAATTCAGAGGGAAGAACCCTCGCATCGGGGGGGCATCGCCGGCTGGCTGAACAATGAAGGCACCTGCGATTTTGTTTATGGGGAGATGTCCGGATATTACCTCAGCTTTTTGGCCTATCTGCATGAATTCCCGATTGGCGGAATCGACGTCAAAGGTAAGATATCCGCCACCCTGCAATGGATCGAATCCTTCCTGCGACGAGGACAGTTGCCTTCCACCCGCGACTATCTTCGAGATCGTTCGCCCCAGGAAGAGTCGGACTGGAGATGCGATTACCGGTTCTCTTTCGACAACGCCATGATCTGGCGGGGAGCGGGATTGTGCCCGATTTCGGGCATGCGGGAGGGCGGGCACCTGCAAACTCTTTTCCTCGATCCCTTAGGAGTATTCTTTGGCGAAGACCAAAGCCTGTCTCCGATCGTCCGCCTGCGTGACAACGGAAACGCCGTCTATCGTACCTGGTCCACGACCGCCGGTTCCTATCAATTGAAGGTGGCGGCGGCACTGGATCTCTTCGCCGTCATCGAACTCCCGGCGCGTTGGAGAAACGCCTGCCGGAACGTGTATGCAATCTGGAAGGACAAACCGGACCGTGAGTTTTTCTGCGGTCATTTACATGCGGATTTGTATGCCCTGGAAGGATTGTTGCTCTTCGGTCTTCATCAGTATGAGGAGGTCCTTTCCCTTCTCGCCCGGAGGTTCACGGTCCTCTGGCAGCTGTTTGCTTCCGGCCAAGAGGCGGCGGCGGGAGAGGAGGTAAGCCGGACCTGTCCGGAAGAGAGATCGGATGTCCTGGCGCAGTTCCTCCGCCTCGGATGTTGCCTGATTTCTCTCGGCCGGTTGGATGCGTCATCCTGGATGCCCCGATTACGTCAAGTGTCCGATACGCTGGAGCAGCGTATCGGACCGCACGGCGGAGTGGCTTTCCGGTCGACAGCTTCCCGGGAAGTACATTGGAATGTCTGGTGTGCGATCTTTGCCTTCCAGGCATTGCACTATTTATCCTGTCTGGAAAGACACAATTCGGTTCCCTTAAAGGCCATGAAACTGCTGATATGATGGAACCAGGAGACTGACATGGAAAAGAAGAAGCTGGCCATTGTTCTCGGCGTTCGTCCCGACGTTATCCGAGCCAGCCTGATATTGAATCAAATCCGGACCCTGAAAGAATTCGAAACAGTATTCCTATGGTCCGGGCAGCACTATTCCGACAACCTGAAAGATATCTTTTTTCGCGAGTTGGAGATAAAACCACCGGAAATCGATCTCCATGTCACCGGGGACACGGATGCGGAAATCAGCAGTTCCATCCATGCCCGGCTCTATACCGTGTTGCAGCAGCTGCGACCCCAGGCCGCGGTCTTTCTCGGAGATACCAATACGGTCCTGGGATGCCTGGCGGCCGCTCAACTGAACATCCCCATCGTGCATATCGAGGGGTGCCTGCGCTCCTATGACTGGCGCATGCCCGAGGAAAAATACCGGCGGACCATCGATCATCTGTCGGATGTCATCTATGCCTATTTCGAGGAGCACAGGCAGCAAGGCATCTCCGAGGGACTGAGCGCGAAAAACATCGTGGTGGTACAAAACCTTATGGTGGATGTACTCGATGCCTACTATTTTCAAAAGAAATCCATCTATGACGCCATGGCCACCGACGCCTTTTTCAGGCATAGGGGTCTGGAACGGCAACAATACTACGTCATGACCTGTCACCGGCGGGAAAACGTACACATAGAGGATTCTTTTCGCAACATTCTATCGCTGCTACATCATATCGATCGAACGGTCTATTTTGTCGCCAGCTACCGCACGCAAAAAGTACTGAAAGAATACGATCTCACCCTGCCAAGTCACATCCTCATGGTGGACCCGATTGGACACCGGGAGATGCTGGCTCTACTTGTCCATTCTCGCGGATTGATTACCGATTCGGGAACCATGGTCGAGGAAAGCTGCATCCTGCAGGTTCCCTCCCTGCAGATACGCCACGCCACCGAAAGGCCGCAGGTATATGATGCCGGCTCCAGCGTGAAATTCGATCCCTTGCGGGCGGACCGGTATCCGTACGAACAGGTGCTGGAAAAATTCGACACCCTCTATGGTAGAAGCTGGGAACATGGCTTCGGCGACGGACATGCCTCGGAGCGAATCGTCGCGGATCTGGCACAACGCATGCAAGAGGACGGCTTCCGGCGGCACAGGCCGGAAGACTATCCCTATGACACCCGCCGATCCTATCGGGAAGACGGGCTTCTCTAAAAAAAGGGAAAAAAGACCGATCCGGCCGGTGGGACCGGACCGGTCATGGAAACATCCCGCTTAGAGATCGATCAGCCGGCTTGGATCTTACCGAAAAGGGCCGCTTCCTTTTTGGCAAGTTTCCGCTTCAAGGTAATGTTCTTCCACCTCAGCTCCGCAGCCGTCATGCCAGGCACACGGACATCCTCGCGTACCTCACCGGTCTTGTAGTGAACGAGATTGATCTGTTCGACCGGGTCCGCTTTCAGGCAATAGAGTTCCCATTCGTCCTTTTCCACCCCGTGAGGATCCACATAGTGAACGAGTTTCCAATTTCCGGTACACAGGGCCCGTACGTTGTTGGGCTGCCGGACCGGTCCGGGGGCCAGCGGATGTCCGGCGCTGTTGGCCTTCTCGACATCGCTGCAAAATTGCCGGAAACCGCCTCTTTTCGCATCACCGGGATTCACCGTGCCGAGTTCCGTAATCATATCGCTGCTCATGAAAAAGACCCCGGTGCGCCGCTTTCCATCCGGTTCGAGGATATCTCCGTCGTCTTCCCCTTTGATCTGAGAAGACAGATCGGCTCCGGCAAAGGGTTTCACTACCGACTGGCCGTGAACGGCTTCCATCTTGCCGCGCAACCGCTCTTCCGGAAATCCCGCCAGGGCCAATATCGTCGGAGCAAAATCGATGGAGCTGGTGGGCTGGTGGATTTCCCTCATCCTCCGCCGGTTCCTGTTGACCAGGGGAGACGAGACGATCATCGGCACACGTATGGCTTCTTCATAGGCGACGTGCCACTTCTGAATCATGCCGCCATGGGCCCCTGTCATGTCTCCATGATCGGACAGGAAAACAATGATGGTATTGTCGGTGAGTCCGCTGTTCTCCAGGGCGGCCAATATCTTACGGATCTGCAGATCTACCAGATAATGGCAGTAGGCATAATACTGGTTATAGCTCAGAGACCAGGCTTGGGCATATTCTCCCTGGAGTTGGAAGGGGAGCGGGGAGCGGATGGCATCCGGAACGCCCAGACGCATCAGTGCGAAATTGGTATTCCCGCCATAGGCCAAACCCCATTTGAGGGCGTAATCTTTCTGGCACTGGGGTTTGTCGTCCAGAGACTCCGAGTAGGTTCTCGGCAGGGTGCTGTTGTTCTGAGGAAAGCCGTCGGGATTCAGTTCTACCTGTAGGGTTCTTTCATTGGGCGTTCCCGGGGCCATAGTCCCCACGTTGCTCATCTGACCCTGGATCGGAATGGAGGGAGGAGGGGGATACCTCTGCCAATCTACCACGCCGGTGTTGTTGGGTGTTTGCCAGTTGATGGGCCAGATGCTGCAATCGTGAGGATTGAGCAGAGAGCCGACGGCAAACCAGGGAACGTTGGACGCATCCTTTCCCTTCTTGTCCAGAAATTCAGCGACCTTGTCG
Source organism: uncultured Acidobacteriota bacterium (assembly GCA_964617125.1). Taxonomy (GTDB): domain Bacteria; phylum Acidobacteriota; class UBA6911; order CAINFC01; family CAINFC01; genus CAZTVS01. The sequence goes on along the minus strand of CAZTVS010000077.1, from coordinate 10,731 downwards.
GCAAACTGTATATCGCGGAACGTCCCCGAATTGTAGGCATTTCCTCCGTGAGCCTCGGGGATGGAATCTTCCCAGTTGGAAAATCCCCAGGGCTCAAGATAATCGGGCGCCTCCGGCTCCGACACATGCCATTTGCCGAAATAGTGAGTGGTATAGCCGGCCGCGCGGAACCAGTGGCCGATGGTCGGTATGCCTTTGGGATCCAGCCAGGGCACATCTTCCGGGGACTTGAATAATCCGTCCGTATGATTCACCCCGGTAGTGCAGGGATATTGACCGGTCAGGATGCAGGCCCGGCTCGGAACACAGGCGGATGCCGCCGTATAGTGTTTTCTGAGAACGACGGCGTTCCGCCGCAGGCGTAATAAGCCGGGGAAAAACTCGGCGTATTCGTTATCGGGAGAAAGGGAGCGAAAACCCAGGATTTCTTTTAAACCCTGGGCCGGTCCCTCATCGGGCCGATATCCCTCCGGCGGAGTCTGCATCTGATCCACCATGAGGAACAAGACATTGGGCGGCGATTTTTTACCCCCGTGGGCACTCCCGACGGCACCGGCCGAAGCGGTTCCGACAGCTCCGGCAAGGATTTTGGTGGAAGTGCTGATGAAATCTCTACGGGCAATTTTTTTCATTCGGAAGCCTCCTTGAGCATGTAAGTAGGGTGTTGGACGATGATTGCTGATTTAGCTCCCATCCATTAAGGTAAGCTTTTGCGTTTCCTATTCTATCACGTAAGGGCTAGTTTTTCTGCAGTTCACTGAGCTGCCGGGCGGCATCCGGGTGATCGGGATTCAGCTGCAGGGTCCGCTGCAATTCGGTAATGGCCTCTTCCCGCTTGTTCTGCAGCGCCAGGGCACAAGCTAATCCGTAGTGTGCTTCCGCTTCCTCGGGATCGAATCGAACGGCTTCGCGAAAATGCCGGGCGGCCTCGTCTACTTTATGTGTTCTCATCAGGGCAATGGCCAGATACTGATGGCTGAGAGCATCGTTCGGCTTGGAAAGCAAAGCCTGCCGGAACTGGGCGATGGCCTGTGCGGTTCTGCCCGCCTGGTCCAGAGCCACCCCCAGATTGCAGAGTGCCACAGTGAACGTCGGTTTGATTTGCACCGCCCTCTGCAGCCAGGCTATGCCTTCTTCCGTATTTCCGGCACTGATACAGGCCAGGCCCAGTTTGTGCAGGGCCTCGGCATTCTGCGGATCCCGAGCAAGGGCCTGACGATATTGGCCGATGGCTTCCTGGGCATCACCCCGGCGATCGGCCACCAGACCGAGATAGTAATGAGTTTCCGAGCTTTCCGGTTGCTTTCGTAGCATATCCTGCAACTGCCGCACCGCCTCGTCGGTTTTTTTCTGCCGGAAAAAGAAGGAGGCAAAATACCACAGGGGGAGTCGATCTTCCGGTCGGAGCTGCAGTCCCCGCTCCAGATGATAGAGGGCCTCCTGGACTTCGTTGGGAGCCGCGCCGTGCGCTTCCAGAAGAACTCTGGCCAGAAAATGATGGGCATCGGCATCTCCCGGCTCCACCTCTGCGGCACGACGTGCCCAACGGATGGCATCCTCCGGTCTGCGGAACCGGCTGGCCAGACCGGCTTCCTTCAACAGCCGGGTGGAGGAGCAGGTCAAGCGGTTCAGCTCTTCCACCAACGGGTCCTTTAACAAAGGAAGGACGATCAGGGTCGGTTCCAGCAAGGTATCTGCCTCCGCCTCGGCCGCCTCATTCTTCGCCAGAGCCCGGTAGGCATCCAATAACAGTTGGTGTGGTGTACGCACATAAGCATATTCATGCGTCAGGGGCTCGATGATGTCCACTACCCGTTGCCAATCCTTTTGCCGGGAAGCGATCCGACCCAGACCGGTCCGGGCCTGCAAGGCAGACTCTTGGCCGCCGTACCGGGCGCTTTGTTCATACAAGCCCGCGGCTTCCTTCATCCGATCCTGTTTGTAATAGATATCGGCCATTTTCTGCAGAGCCGGATAGAAATCGGCCTTGCATTGGAGCGTCTGCTGCAGCAACGGCAGAATCTCCTTCTCTTCCCCCGTCTCTTCCTTGAGTACAGCCAGCAGATAGGGCCAACGATAATCGGCAGGAGCCAGACGCCGGGCGATCCGGTAAGCGTTTTCCGCCGGCGGGAAAAACTGATTGGCATGATAGGCCATCCCTAAATGTCCCGTTTGGTCGACGGACCCGGGATTTTCACGGGCCTTCCGATCTGCCGCACGAAGCAGATCGACAAGCGCCCGGTTCCTATTCTGCAGGTCGGGCAAGGGGGGAAAATCCACAGGCAGTCGGTGGAAAACCGATGAGGTGATCAGCCCCCAGGTTGCCATGCCCATCGCAAGCGCCAGGCATGCCAGGATCCCCAGCCGCCTTTTCGCAAAACCGGCAGGAGGCTTTTCTGATTTGGATTTCATTTTTTTATCTGGCCTGTCCGGCCGTCGGAGGCCAATGGTTCAGCCAGAGCACGACACGGCCATCCTTGGTGAAGGGAGGGTAGACGTCCATCCTGGCCGAGACGAAATCCTCCTTGCCATCCCGATTCATATCCGCGGTTTCCAGATTGATAAGGTGAGTCGGCATATGAGCGATATCGCGCTGGACGAAATTCATCCGGCCGTCGTTTTCGAACCATATCATGCTCTGCGAATCCGGCTTTTCCCAGAAGTTATAGCAGCTGACAGCGATCACATCCAGGTCCCCGTCCCTGTCGACATCGGCCGCCACCGCCCCGCTGGCGCCCTCGTATTTGCCGATGGGGCGATGCTCGAATTTGCCCCTCCCCAGATTGCGCAGCCACTGCACGCTGTGCCAGGGACGCGGACGCGGCGGCAGGTAGTCGAAGGCATCCCCGTTGGTAAAGAGGATATCCGCTTGGCCATCCCGGTCCAGATCGTCCACCCGCATGCCGCTGCTGCCGTAATCCTCGTTGGCACTACCCCAGATCAGGTGCGCCTGAAAATTACCCCGTCCGTCGTTCTCGAAAAGGTATATTTCTTCCCACTCCTGGCTGACCAGGCTGACAACATCCGTATCTCCGTCCTTATCCATATCGACAGGAATGGTGTGAATGACCCCGGAGAGGCTTTGCAGCCGGTGGGAGCGGAACTGCCGGTTGCCCAGGTTTTCCATCCAGCGGGTTTCTCCATCATCATAACCGAACTGACCGACGATCAGATCCATCTTGCCGTCGCGGTTGAAATCGGCAGCGCGAACGTCGGTCACCCGGGCCACCCGCTCCAGAAGAGTATAGGGCTGAAAGTTTTCTTGGCTGTCGTTTTCCAGCAGGATGACCGAACCAATCTTGTCGTTGCTCGGAAAAAGCTGTCCCATGGCGGCAACCAGCAGATCCAGGTCGCCGTCGCCATCCATATCCACGGCGCTTACCCGGGCAGGGGCCGGAAGCGTAGGGCTGACCCACTGTTCCGTAAAAACGCCCGGGGGTGACTGCCGTATCCAGCCGATACGGTTCACGAACATGTCGCACACCAGCACATCCATCTGTCCGTCTCTATCCAGATCGGTCAGAGTGATGCTACCGACGCGCGGGGGATCGGCGGCGGAGAATCCGATCTCGCCCGGGGTCAGGAAATCGATTTTTTGGCCCGTCGCCGGAGGGACCGGCTTGCCGGTAGACGGATCGGGACGCGAAACCCGGAAGGCATGCTGGATCACCTGTCCCAGGGAAAGGCCGGTGTGATGGGCCTGAAAGAGCAGAATGAGCAGAGGAACACCCAGCAGGACTGTCGCCACGAAAAACCACAGCCATCGTCCGGAGATTTTCCTGGTCGGCCTAGGAGTTGAGGTTTTTTGGTTGTGTTTCATGCAGTCTCCTCTGTCAAGCCGCGAAAAAGGTGATCAGTCCGGCACTCATTATCCACAGAAAAATCGCCGGTGGCAAGGTGGCCCGAAAGCCAGATCGATTGAAATCGGTATCCTTCTCCCCCCAGGTCAGGGTTCGCAGGGCAAAGAAGAATCCGGATAGAATCAAGGCCGTCTGCAGCCAGGGAATGGCCGCTCCACCGTAGATATGCCAGCGACTGCCCGCGGTACCCAAAAGATCCCAACCCCAGTTGAAGGGATCCGACAGGCTTTGCAGCACAAAGGTAAGCATGGAGAGCAGGTTCGACAGCGAGAAGGCCATCCAGACGGATAATCCCAGCGGAATGAAAGCGGCTGAACTGGCTATAAACAGCGAACCGGCAGATTGTTCCGAGCGGCTCAGACGTTTTCCTGCCCGGACAAACGCATAGAAAAGCAGGGGCATAATTCCAAGACACAGAGTCCAGATGGCGGCAACAGAGATACCGAACGCGAGCCAATTTTTTTTATCGATGATATCGGCAGCATCCCGTACCACATCCCAGGATCCCAGATGAACCAGACAGTACACCGCAGCCAGAGTGAACATGACAATGGCCTGCCAGGCCTCTCCATAGCTCGCCAGACGGCGATCCCAACCGTGGCGGCGCCAGAAAACGGCCACATTGTCGAAAGAACAGGTACGTATGCACTCGGTGCACATCCCGCAATCGTAATTGCGGTCCACCGTTTCCATGCATAGGCCGTAGGGACACCCCCATCCTCGCCGGTTTCCCTGAAAACAGAAATGTTCCCGGCAGTTCGCGCAGATTTCCGTGGAAACATGCCGCACCAGCAAACGGCCGGTCATGGCATAGAGGCTGAGGAAGGCATTGATAGGGCACAAATGGCGGCAGAAGAGACGCTGTTGAGGGAAGAATGCGGTGAGCAGTGCCAGACCGACCAGGCCGATCAGCAGGCCGCCGGTTGCTGCCGGAACAGCGATCAGAACCGTGCTGAAAGTCGCCAGTAAAAGGAAGAGAAAGAGGCGGGGCCAGGCACCCGTCAACCATGCCGGCCACGAGGGGGAGTGGCGATGGTGAATTTCACCGGCCGGAGCTGAGGATTTGATGGCCATGGCCATACCGGAGCGGCGGCGCTGCCACCATTCGGCCGGAATCGGGATAGGACAAAGGAGACACCAGATTCTTCCTCCCAACGGGACCAGCACCAGAATAAGGAGCGAAAGCCACAGGACCCAGACGGTCATCGGAGCCGGATTTCTTCCGGATACCTTGGAGCCGAAGAAACCCGCCAGGAGGACAAAATAGAAAAAGGCCAGGATAGGTAAAACAAGATAGTATGGAAAATTCGGATTTTTCACCAGGCGTTTGAGGCCGGGCCATCGAAAGAAAAGATTTCTCGCCGCCGGTTGCGCTCCCGGAACCTTCCTTTTCGTCAGAAGCAAGCCAAAGGGTATGGCCGTCAACAGCAGGAGTCCGGCAAACCATAAAAGGTTCGGTTCGACAATCAGCTCTCCGCGTTCCGTTCCATGCAACGGACCGTTGTAGGTGTGATTGCGAAACGAAGACTTGGAAACGAGCCATCCCAGATGGCCGGACAATCCGGCGGCGAATTCGACCGCCTCCGTCCGCTGCGGCGGATCGTCGGGGCGCGACAGGTGGTAGACCTCCACGGTTTTGGCCCCGGGGGTGATGACCACATGCAGATCGTAGTCCGACAGGAAAAGGCTTTGCCCGGTGTCACGGGTGGAAAAGGTGAAACGCAGCCGATCGCCGCGACGAGCATGGATACGGGCGGGAGAAAAGCCGTAGCGATACGCTTCCAGGTGGATCTCCTGCACCCGGGGCGAAGCCGGAGATAGCAAGGTAGCATACAGATAGAGAATGATCGAGAGCAGAAATAGCAGCCAGAACGTCGGGTGTTGTCGAAGAAAGGATAGCAGTTTGGTGAGAAAATCCCTCATGAGTGTCGTAGTGGTCGAGTCCCGTATCTACCGGTTGCCTTCGTCATAGATAATTGTATCAGCTCCGTAGGGGCAACCCTTGCGGTTGCCCTGCTGTTTTTGTGGAGATACCTCCCGGGCGACCGCGAGGGTCGCCCCTACAAGAATTGCCTGAGATAAGGCTGGTAGTTCTTTGTTTACGCGGCATCCCATGGATCCGTGAAAGCCTGTATTTACGAGGCACCGCCTAAGGTGAAACTCCCATGCTACTTCAAGGTAAACAGAGCCTCCGGCTCTGTAGGGCCATCCCCGGAGCTGGAAGCTCCGGCCACTTTATGGGAAGTTTCTTTTCCATTTAAGCTGCGGTTCTCCGGAGTGCCATTCGCTACGAACACGATCCGTTTATCTATCAGGATCGACTCTTTTCACGTTCCTCTTGAATAGGAACCTCTGGTGCAATCCAGATGCCACTCTACCCATTCTGACTCCTGACTCCTGACTCCTGACTTCTGTCTTACGAGGCACCGCATGAACGTGGAACTACGAACCTATTCGCTCCGGTTCGTAGTTCCACGGATGGGATCAGAACATAAAACGCAGCGACATCTGGATCCGGCGGGGATCCCGGGCGCCGGTAAAAGCTCCGAAATTGGCGTTGACCTGAGCTCCCGTTGCGTCGAACCGGGCAGTGGTGTTCAACGACGAGAACTGGGTGTGATTGAAGGCATTGTATAACTCGGTCCGGAACTGGAAGTAGCGTCCTTCGCCCAGCCCGAGCGGAATGCGTTTGGTCAGGGTCAGATCCCAGTTGTTGATCCCCGGACCGACCACCGAACCGCGTATGCCGGCCGTCCCGAAGGTGCGGGAGGCCGGACGGGCGAAGGCCTCTGTCTTGAAGTTGCGCGCAAAGGTGCGCTCCGACTTGGATAGAAACGCATCGCCGACGATATCGATACGCGCACCTTCGGTGGAACCGGTAATATCCGCCCCATCGACGGTGCTGTATCCGGGCGCCAGAGGAGCACCGGAGACAAAGGAGGTGATCCCGGAAATCATCCAGTCCCCCAGGAGGGCATGTAATGGCCGGTTGTCCAGTTTTTTGCCCAGACTGGGTATTTCGTAGGTGTAGTTGATGACAAACATGTGGGTCCGATCAAAATCCAGCAGCCCATAGTTCCGGGACCGCATGGGGAAGTAGGGACTCATCCCCTCGAAGTCCGAGGACCCCAGTCCAAGGCTCTTGGAAAAGGTGTATGAGAGACCGAACTGGATCCCACGAGTCATGCGGCGGTTGAGGGACATCTGAAGAGAATTATAATTGGAGGTGCCGCCGAAACTGCGCATGTTGATATCCCCCAAACCAAGGTATGGCCGCAGGAAATTATCCGGCAGAGCCTTGCCTGTGGTGGTGTCCACATTCTTCGGATCGAAGCGGGCATACATGGCAATGGGGTTGATATTTTGTTGATAGAGCAGATGACGCCCCGCGGAACCGACATAGGAAATATCGATCACGGTGTTGAATCCGATGTCCCGCTGGATGCCCAGGCTGTAATTGGCGACCCGCGGCATCTGTTGGTCCCCGGTGCGGACCACGGTCACACCGGAAGGTCCGATGGCCCCGGCTGATTGCAGGAAGGTATCCAGGGTACTGTAATAGAGTGTGGGTGTGAAGGCCACCGGAGGCTGTCCGTTGGTACCGGAATAGACATTTCCCTGCGGACGATCGTAAAAGATGCCGATGCCGCCCCGGATGGCAGTCTTTCCGTCACAGAAGGGATCATAGGAGAATCCGAACCGCGGTCCGATCGATACGGCGGGTGCATTGTAAAGCGAACCGGGAAAGTTCTTTCCGCCAACGACCATTCCCGGAGCATAGGTGCCTGAACCGGGAGCGAACAGACCAATGTAAGGTACAGGATACAGGGTCCCGGTTTTGGCATCGATCCCCACCCTTTTCCCGTTGACGTCTTTCCAGGGCTGAATCAGTCTGGCCGCCTTGTTGATGTCATACGTCGAGGGATCGAAGGTGGTGATGTTATAGCGCTCGTCGTGCGCCCCCGGGATGCTGTAGAAGCGGACTCCATAATCCAGAGTCAGGTTACTGGCCACTTTCCAGGAGTCCTGAGCGAACCATTCCACGGTGGTGTAGCGATAGTGGGAATAGGGACGGAAGGTCCCTTCGGAATAACTCTGAAAAACCCCCAGGATGGCATTCGAGAAGGCGTAGTTGCTGTCCAGGGGATTGTTGGTGTCCCGGCCGAAGGCGAAGGATCCGCGGGTGTTGGGCCCACCCACCTCATCCTTGCGCATCCGTTCGATGTAAATGCCAAATTTGAACTGGTGCGCTCCTACCAGCCAATTGAAGTTATCGGTCCAGGCAAAGACCGGATTCTCGTTGGTATAGGGGATATTGCCCTGGGAGGGGTTGATGTAGTTCTGCACCCCGCCGAAGGTCACATCCGGAATCGCCCCCGATTCGTTGGACTTCGGGTACCACTGTCCGATATTGCCCATCCGGCTGCGGGCGATTTTAGCCGGATCGACCGGATTGAAGGTCTGGCCGCGGGTCGTGGCTCCGAAAGTAAATTCGTTGACGATTCGGGAATTGATGATCTTGGTCAGGCGGACCACGCCTCCCCGGCCGCGCTGCGGCCGCAGGGTGTTCACCAGGTCGTAGTTGACGTTCCCCGACACCCAGGAGCCATAAGGCCATTCTTCATCGTCGTTATCGCGTATGCCGCGAAAATACATGCGCATGGTGGAAGAGATGTTGTAATCGATCCGGACCACTTCCTGTCTGCGGGGATTGTTGCCGCTGGCCGTAGAGCGGTAGTTGCGGGCATATTTCAGGGCGGGATCGGTTTCCGCATAGTTGGGCAGCGGGAAAAACTTCAAAATGGACTGTCCCAGGCTGTTGATTCGTGCGCTTGGGATGATATTTCCAGCAAAGTTCTGGCCGGTCAAGGGATCCTTGATGGCGATCAGTTTTCCGTTCAGATCGAAGGTCTGGGAGAAGTTGCCCTCGCGCTCCAAGGCTGTCGGAGTGGTAACGAAGCGGGCGTCCTGGTAAAGTTTGCGGCGCACGAATTCCTGCGACCAGAAAAAGAACAGCTTGTCCTTGTTGGTGTTGAATTTGCCCGGAATATAGATCGGCCCTCCGAGGTTGTAGCCCACATTGTTGAAATGGTAGGCATTGCGTGGGGTGCCGGTCCGGTTGGAGAAGAAGTTGTTGGCGTTCAGGCTGCGGTCCCGGTAAAACCAGTAGGCGCCGCCGTGAAAAGTCTGGGTTCCGCCTTTGATGCTGACATTGATGGTCCCGGAGCTGTTCCGCCCGTATTCGGCCTGGAAATTACTGGCCAGCAGGGTGACCTCGCTGATGGCATCCATGTTCGGCTGGTTTTGCACACTGGAGTTGGAACCGGTATCTACCGAGGAGATTCCGTCCAGGGCGTACATGATGGAATTGGTGCGGCCGCCGTTGATATGCAGCCCGTTGATTACATTCCCGGTCATGGTCACCTCGCGCGAACCCGAATTGGTGTCGATCACCCCGGGAAGCGTGGAGAGAAGACCGATGAAATCGCGGCCCTTGATGGCCACATTGAGGATCTGGTCGCCGCTGACCAGGCCGACCCGTTCACTGGAAGAGGTTTGCACCGGAGTGACGGCGGCGGTGACCTGCACCATTTCCTCAATGGCGCCGAGTTCCAAAGTGATGTCACCCACGGTCCGTTTTTCATTGGTGACGATGTTCAGATTTTGCATCTGATAGGTTCGGAAGCCGGTCATTTTTACCACTAAGGTGTAGCTTCCCGGCAGAACGCTGGGAAAAACAAAAATGCCGACCTGGTTGGTTAGAATGTTCTCGGTTGCTTTGGTGCCTTCATTGGTAAGGGCGATTTCCGCCCCGGGGATGACGGCACCCGCCGAATCTTTGACCGTGCCGGTTATGGTCCCGTTGACGTTCTGGGAATAACCGACCAGAGGGACCATCAGCAGGCAGATGGTCATACAGAAAAGCCATCGTTGCAAATGCATAGGCTACCTCGAATGGTACAAGGAAGGTTAATGGTAAAGCTCTTTCTCTGCTCGAAAAGCGATACATACGGGATGGAAATCAACTATAGTCACACTCCCGAATTTCATCCGTCATGGATCACCCGGACCCAGACACCGGATGTTACTTATAGGGAAAGTATCAGGTAACGTAAGCGGGGCTGTCAAGGGAACTCAGGGATTTATGTCGGTCAAAAATCGGGGCTGTCGACCCGTTCCGTCTTCGTTCTATCGAAGATGCAGGGCCAAAGGCCCGGTAACATGCCAGCCAGGGGTATAGCGCAGCGAAACCCTTGGAAAGCCGCCCCCTAAAGGACAAGGTCTGAAGGACCGCTACCATGATGCTTCCTAGGGATATTTGTTTCGGGCCTTCAGCCCTTAATTGTTTCCCAAAGTGCACCTGGGGCGACGCTTCGCTTGCCCCAGGCTGCTATGTCGCCGGGCCGTTGGCCCTCTCCCAAACGGAATAGACCGATTTCATAACGACTGTCACTACCAACTTCGACTCTTTTACGAGCCCATCGGTCGTCACGAGGCGGTAAATAGTGGCACAGACATTCCTGATAACCTCGCAAAAAATCATGCCATAGAAAATTGTATCAGCTGTTGTAGGGGCACGGCGCGCCGTGCCCAAAGGGAGCCTCTATCCTACGGTCGCCAGGGCACGGCACGCCGTGCCCCTACTCCTAATTATTTGGAGTCAGTTAAGAAACGCCTGAAAATGATATTTTTGCGAGGTCGTCATTCCTGACGAAGCGGCAAAAAGTGGCACAGACATTCTTGTCTGTGACTGAAACGTGCGCCCAATGGGCATCTGGGAAAACTACACAGTATGATTTATCACTTTTTACCGCTTCGTCATTCCTGATGAAGCCGCAAAAAGTCGATTTTTCGTCCTTCTGTGTTTATT
>CAZTVS010000076.1:1527-21943 GCA_964617125.1 uncultured Acidobacteriota bacterium | reverse complement strand
GGGTGCGACCTCGACGGTGAAGGGAGGCTGGTGCCGGGTCACGGCGGAAGGAGAACTGGGCGGCCTGCTCGTGTACCAGATGCTGGGCGGTGGTCAGGTGGCATCCCAAGCCACCGTATTGCCATCCGTCCGTTTGCGCAAATTCCGATTGCCGCTGGCCTATCTGAAGGAACGTACCGACGTCGGTCTGGCCATTGTCAATCCCCTGGGCGCACCGACGGAGGTGGTGATGCAGTACTTCGACATGGAGGGAGCGGCCGCTGCGGCCACGGCGACCGGCACTCTGAATCCGATGCATCATCTGGCCCGGTTCTTCCGGCAGTTCATAGCGACTCTACCGGAGAATCCGGGGGGGGTGGTGGAAGTCAGCTCCGACTCCGAAATCATTGGTGTCGGCCTGGCATTCATCAACAACTATAGCGAGTTCACCACCGTCCCGGTCATACCGGTTCCCTAACTGAAACCAAATCTTTCCAGGCGAGGCACGCCTCGCCTGGAAAGAGGATTTTACTTCTTTAGGATCTCGACGATCTCAAAGGGACGCTTTCCTACCCGGTCGGCAAGGGTCCTGACTGTCTCCTGAGGATCGGCTTCCATGCCTTGAGCCTTCAATATGGCCAAAGTCTGGTTGGTCGTGAGGCCGATTTCCCGGGCGACTTCCGCGATCGTTTTCTGCCCTAATCCGCTGCCGACCGCATGGCCTCCGCTGGAAGCCGCTGCGGGCGCATGGGCGGTCGTTGAGTTTGGAATCCCGGTTTTGGATTGCAGCAGGAGATAGAGATCGGCCGGGGATTTCCCCGAAGCGGCTGCCAGGTCTTTCCATTTCTGGTCCGGGCCGGAGGCATTGAGGCCCGCCTGCCTTAATGTTTCTAGGGCCTTTTCTTCTGTCAGACTCAATTTTTGGGCTACTTCTCGGACCGATAACAGCTCCATATGCGGGATAGGTGGCGCATCGCGGGGAGTTTCCCAGGAGTTCTTGGCCGCTTCTCCGAGATTCAGAATTCCCTGAAATGGCGGCCATTGGGCCATGGTGCCTGACAGAAGAAGGAGCATGACCAGCAGCGAGACCGTCAATTCCCACGGCATCCGTGTGGCCCTGGGCAATCGGTTGGTCAGGTAATTCCAGAACAGTTTCCAGTTGAATTTCAGCAGGTGAAAGAACCCTGCCGTCAGGAATACGATTGCCGTCAGGGTGTGAATCCCGGTCCATTGCCCCTTGCTCAGTCCCCCCAGGGTCCAATCGGTCCAGTTGGCTATCCTTCCGGGGGGAGCGATGAAGAGAACCACACCAGAAAGCAAAAGAATGAGAAAACACCAGGTCAACAGGTAACTGGTGAAGGCACGATAATGAAATCTTTCTGCAGCCATGCTTATTCTCCCTGGAATGATTGCTTATCGGTTGTTGCGGCGATTGCTAAAACCGCCGCCTTGCCGGCCGGCAGCCTGCCCCCGGGAATAGCTGCCGCTATTTCCCATAGATCCCAGCGGATGCCGGTTTTTGGCACCATAACCGGTTCCATCCTGAGGCCGATTGCCTCCACTGCCGGAACCGTCCCGGACTCCATACCCTTTGCCGTTCCCTTGGCCGGTCTGTCGGCCGATTCCGCTGCCGTCGCACACGCCCGGATTGGAAGCAGAATAAGTCCCCATCGTCGGGTTTTTTCCATTTTGATTTCTGTTTGCATCTGCGGAACTTTGGGCCAGAAGACTACCGGTCAGAAAACAGACAACGACCGTCATGGCGATCCTCATTTTCATGTTTTGCATAACGTTTCACTCCATTTTCATTGGTACGTTTTTCATTGGGTCATCTTCATCATTCATTCTTTCTATGACCACAAATGGAAGTGTTCGCAAACGCCGTTCCTGTGAGACGATCTTTGCATGGAATGCTATAACACGCCTGTTATCAATTGGATAGCTAAGGAGATGGAATCCCTGTTCTCGATTCGGCCGAATCCGCTTGCGCAATATTTGCATGGAGCCGGTAAAAAATTGTGCAAATCTTGCGAGGAGCTATGAGGGAGGATAAAGGCGGTTCCCATGGTCGCTCGGGAGTGCGTCACTCTCTGCTTTTCCTCAACGAAAGTGTTTCAGCTTGTGCTGCATAATATTGAGTATCTCGGTGTCGGTTCCCGACATACCATGCTGTGCCAGTCGACCGAGGTGGAAAAGAGAAGACTCTCCATCTTCTCCGACGATACCGTCCGTCGCGGGAATGCCGATCCCTGCCAGAGCCAGACCGGCGGCACGAAAAGCGGCATCGACGCCGGTCATGGTTTTCAGGGTGCAGCCGATTTTGGCCCCGTCACAGATCATGCCGGCGACGTTTCCCACCATATTTCGTATCGCCAGACAGATCTGGTCGACACCACCACCTTCCATCATAACCAGGGCGGAGGCGATACCGATACCGGACGCATTCGTGCAGCCACAGACGGCCGAAAGGGTGCCCAAATGAAAAGTAGTCACAGAGGTAATCAAGCAGGCCAGGGCCAGGGCCTCGTCGACACGGTCCTCGTCTACTCCCCGTTCCTGTCCCCATAGCCGGATCGGTATAGAAACGGTTATTCCCTTGTTGCCGGACCCGGCCAGAGACATGACCACCATCGGCTCTCCGCACATACGGGCATAGACACCGGCGCCGGCCAGCCGGGAGATCTTTGCCCAGGGGCTTTCGGTGCCCATTCCGAAATCGAGCGGCGGGAGAAAGGACAATCCTCGCTCCGCGATAGCGATGTTTTTCTCCGCTCCGCTCCGCAGCAGTCGGCGATCTTCCCCGCTCAAGGAGCGGGCCAGATTCATCAGTTGGCCAATTTTCCACCCGGCCAGAATCTCTCTTATGGAAGAGATCGGACCTGCGCCTGCGGATTTTCCCGTATCCAAAACCTTACCGTTGGCCTCCAGCCGGGTAAGATGGGTGTGTTCCTTTTCCAGAACGGCGCGCCCGGTGCCGCCCTCTCGGACCACAGTCACATCGATCAGCAGATGGGAACGGTCCGCATCCACTTCCACGTGGATCCCATGCCGTTCCAGTAAATCCTGCGCCGGGAGCAGGGTTTCGGCCGAGACCCCTTCGAAGCTGCGGAGTCCCAGGGATACGTCCGTGAGGTGAGCCCCGATAGCCAGGGCCCAGAGAATACCGGTTTTTCCTTCCGATTTGGGCAGCCCGACGGCATAGCAGTTCTTATAGGTGCGCGGGTCGCATACCAGATGCACCATGCGCACCAGTCCCCTTCCTTGACCGGAAGCCAGGGCGGCTGCGTAAGCCACGGCAGCCGGTTCGGTACACCCCATGGCCGGTTTCCATTCCTGCTGTAGATATTCGGAAAATTGCATACGAGGTCCTTTATTTAGAAAAAGAAGCATTTGCCCTCTGCCAGTATAAAAAGAAGGTGGGCTGCCCGTCAAGCTTCGTTATTCAGGGCCCAGACAGGAACGATGAAGTTGAAAAAAAACATACGATAGGATTTAGTATCAGCTGTTGTAGGGGCGACCCTTGCGGTCGCCCGGGAGGTATCTTCACAAAGGCTGCAGGGCAACCGCAAGGGTTGCCCCTACCCTGAATTTTTTGGAGTCAGTTAAGAAACGCCTGAAAATGATATTTTTTTGACCTTATCAGGAATGTTTGTGTCTTGAGTTTGTCTTGAGTTTGTCTTCCACAGACAGGAATGTCTGTGTCACTCTTTTGCCCTCTGCCAGTATAAAAAGAAGGTGGGCTGCCCGTCAAGCTTCGTTATTCAGGGCCCAGACAGGAACGATGAAGTTGAAAAAAAACATACGATAGGATTTAGTATCAGCTGTTGTAGGGGCACGGCGTGCCGTGCCCAAAGGGAGCTCCCATCCTACGGTCGCCAGGGCACGGTGTGCCGTGCCCCTGAAATTTTTGCTTGACAGGGGCGATTAAGTATCGTATTATTTGAATATTAAGATTTATTAATTCAGTAGAGATCGAACTTATGATTAAAAATTACACCGAAACCGGCGAGCTGCTGAAGGCCTTGGGCCATCCCGTTCGCCTGCAGATCGTCGAAGGCCTGTTACGGCACGAATGCCATGTGGACAAGATGGTCCATCACCTGCAGCTGCCGCAATCGACCATTTCCCAGCACCTGGCCGTCTTGAAGAACCGCGGTATTTTGAAGATACGCAAAGAGGGGGTGCGCACCTGCTATTGCATCCGCGATGTCCGTATCGCCGAATTGATGAAGATTCTGGGGAGCTGATTTTTTTTCTCTCATATATCTAATTATCTGGATAATTGGTTGTTGTAAATTAGCGATAAACGTACTAAGATGCATTACCAAAGCCTGATCATCCACTCGAAACCAAGGAGGGTAGTTTTCATGAAAACTATTCCTGATCGTCGAACCCTGTCGACGCTCTTGCTAGGAACCATTGTCGTCCTGACGTTTTTCTCTTTCCGGGCCTTTCCGCAAAACCCATCCGGCCCGTTGTCCCTGCGGGAGGCTGTCGAGGAGGCACGGAAGAACAATCCTGTGCTGGCTGCTTCCCAAAGCCGGCAACGTGCCTCGGAGCAGTATGTGAAGATGGCCCAATCCGCCTATTTTCCCCGTGCGGACTTCGAAGAGGTCTTCACCAACAGCAACGATCCGGTCTATGTTTTCGGCACTCTGCTGCGACAGGGAGAATTCTCGGCTCGCCATTTCGATCCCAATTTTCTCAACGATCCCTCGGCCCGCAACAACTTCAACCATCGTTTTTCCCTGCAGCAGCTGATCTACGATGGCGGCAGGCGGGAACGGCAAAAAGCGATGGCCCTTTCTGGGAAAGAGATGGCCTCGCAGTCGGTACGCCTGACGGAGCAGCAGCTGCTGCTGCAGGTGATACAAAATTACTATCGGGTGGCCCTGGCCGATGTCATGCTCGCCACGGCGCAGGAATCCCTGCGCAATGCGGAAGCCGGATTAAAAAGGGTACAGGACCGCTTCGAAGTCGGTATGGCGGTCAAATCGGATGTTCTTCGGATGGAAGTGCAGCGGGCAGACTTTTCCCGACAGCTGCTCGCGGCGCAAAATGAGTGCCGCCAGGCCCGCCAAAGCCTGGAGAGGGACCTGGGACGGGAACCGGAGGGACTGATCCAGATACGCGGCCGACTCAAGGAGGATACGCGGCAAGTCGCCTCTGTTCCCGATCTGATCCAGGAGGCGGGAAAACTGCGTCCCGACTTGCGACAGGCTTCCATGGCGGTAACGATGGCCGCCGATAAAATTCGCAGCGCCCGGGGCACGTACCTGCCCACACTGGGGGCGATAGCCAGTTATGATTTTCACAACGGTACCCGGGAAGGCTGGGGCAACAACTATATGGTGGGTGTGCGTATGCAGTTCAATCTCTTCGATGCCGGAGCCAAATCGGCAGCCCTGCAGCAGGCCCACGAAGAGAAGCGGGCCGCCGAATACGATCGGATCCAGGCCCAGCGGCAGAGCCAATTGGAAATATCGAGTGCCCATGACCGGAAGCAGGTTGCCTGGGAACAATACCGGGTAGCCAAGCAGGCGGCGGAAATGGCCGAGGAAGCCATGCGTATCATGGAAAACCGGCATGCCGAGGGCCTGACTACCACCACCGACCTCCTATCCATGCAGACGGCCAGGCATCAGGCCCGATTGGCCGTATCCCAGGCCTTGTACCAATACGTTATGGAGAGTGCCGCTCTGGAGATGGCGGCAGGTCAATTGTCCGTGCAATCACCCCTTATCGCGGAGTAACCATGAATAAATATCGTATTCTTTCTTTTTCCTTCTTTCCGTCCCTGCTCCTTCTGGTCTCTCTCGTCTGGTTGGCAGGGTGCGGCAAACCGGCGGAGGAAGTCCGCCGACAGGAAGGCAAGCGATTTCCCGGCAGGGCCTATTCCGTCGCGGAAGAGAAGACCACCGATTATTATCTTGCTTCCGGAGATGTGCGGGCCCGGAGCGTCAGCGTACTTACCGCCAAGGTCCCGGGCTATCTCCGCAGGATCCATGTAAGGGAGGGGCAGAAGGTCGCGGCCGGGCAGCTTCTGGCCGAGATCGAGTCGGCGGAACTGGCATCCCAGAATCAAAAAGCCAAGGCCGGTACCCTGGAGGCCCAGCAGGCGCGTCAGGAGATGGACCATGCCCTGCAAGCGGCCGCTTCGGCGGTAAAGGCGGCCGAAGCGCAGAACCGGCTGGCTTCCGACACCTATAAGCGCTTTCAGGCGTTGCTGGCCAAGGAGTCGGTAAGCCGGCAGGAGTTCGATGAGGTCGAGGCCCGCTATTTATCCGCCCAGGCCCAACTGGATCAGGCCAACCAGTCTCTTTCCGCGCTGAAATCCAAACAGGCCCAGGTAGACGCCAGGATCCAACAGGCCCAGGCGGATGTCGCCGGGTCCCAGACCTTTCTATCCTATCTGCGTGTTACTGCGCCCTTTTCCGGAGTGGTTACCAGGCGGCATGTGGATCCGGGGACGCTTGCCGCTCCAGGAGTTCCATTGTTTATCCTGGAAGAAGATGCCCGTCTGCAACTGGAGGTGACGATACCGGAATCGCTGCGATGGAAGATCCTGGAGGATCAGCCGATTCTGGCCGACGTGGAGACGGCCGAAATTCTCCGCCTGGCGGCGCCGCTTCTGGAAAAACCCGCTTCGGCCGATGCCTCGACGCGAAGTTTTCTCCTGAAATTGCAATTGCCCGAGTTGCCCAAACTGCGCTCCGGTATGTTCGGACGCGCACATATCCCCATCGGTTGGCGTCAGGTTATTGTCATCCCTTCTTCCGGCCTGGTAAGACGAGGACAGCTGGAAGGGGTCTTCGTCCTGGGGCAGGAGGGCAGGGTTCAATGGCGGCTGGTGAAGAGCGGGGCCTCGATCGACCATAAGACGGAGATCCTGTCCGGACTCAAAATCGGAGAAAAGATTGTCGAAAATCCTCCCGCGGATATGACCTCCGGCGACAGTTTCGAGGTGCGATCATGAATCCCACCGTCACTAAACCGCTTGGCACAGCGGGACATATTGCCCGGGCCTTCATCGGATCCAAGCTGACGCCTCTGTTTATCGCCGCCTCTCTTCTGCTGGGCGTTTTCGCGGTCATGGTCCTGCCCCGGGAGGAAGAACCGCAGATCATCGTCCCCATGATCGACATCTTTGTACAGATGCCCGGCGCTTCCGTGCAGGAGGTAGAGGAGCGAGCCACCAAACCGATGGAAAAACTTCTCTGGGAAATACCGGGAGTGGAATATGTATACACCACCAGCAGCCCCGGCTTCTGCATGGCTATTGTCCGCTTTTATGTCGGACAGAACGAGGAGCAGAGCATCGTCCGGCTGAACCAGAAGATGTTCGCCAATTTCGATCTCATCCCGCCGGGGGTTTCCCAGCCTTTGATCAAGCCGCGATACATAGACGACGTGCCGATCCTGGCGCTCACCTTTTCCAGCCGCAATTACGATCATTTCCAGTTGAGGCGTATCGTTGCCCAGCTGGATGACGCGGTCAAGGCCGTACCGGATGTTTCCGCCACGACCATCATCGGCGGACAGCGCCGCCAGGTGCGGGTACTGCTCGATGCCGGTAAGCTGGCCGCGGCCCGTATCGATATCGGCCGCCTGGTCGCTCTGTTGCAGCAGACCAACCTGGATGCGCAAGCCGGCAGTTTCGAACGGCAGAACCGGGAAGTCTTGGTGCGCGTCGGCGGATTCCTGAAGGATGCCGAGGATGTCGGCCGCCTGGTCGTAGGCGTCTCCGAAGGCAAACCGCTCTATCTGCGCGATGTGGCGGAGATTGTGGACGGGCCGGAAGAGCCCTCTCAGTATGTATTCTTCGGTGCCGGTCCGGCCCACAAGTCAGGCCCGAAGACGGTTGCTTCTCCTCATCCCAGTCTCCAGGAGCCGGCGGTCACCCTGGCCATTTCTAAAAGAAAAGCGACCAACGCCATCCATGTGGCGGAAATGGTCCTGGAGAAGGTCAGAGAAACGTCTCCACGTCTGGTCCCCGACGATGTGCAGATGACCATCACCCGGCACTACGGAGAAACGGCGGCGGAAAAATCGAACGAGCTGTTGTTCCACATGCTGCTGGCCGTCCTCTCGGTAACCCTGCTGATCGCTCTAACCCTGGGTTGGAAAGAATCCATGGTAGTGGCTACGGCCATACCGGTCACCCTGGCTCTTACCTTGGCGGTTTTCTTTTTCTACGGATACACACTGAACCGCATCACCCTCTTTGCCCTTATCTTTTCCATCGGTATTCTGGTCGACGATGCCATCGTGGTAGTGGAAAATATCGTACGTCACCGCAGATTGCCAGAAAATAAGGGTCGGCCTCTGGAGGACGTCGCCGTGGAGGCCGTCGATGAGGTGGGGAATCCGACCATACTGGCCACGATGACGGTCATTGCCGCCATCCTGCCCATGGCCTTCGTCGGAGGACTGATGGGTCCCTACATGCGCCCAATTCCCATTGGCGCCTCGGCAGCCATGATCTTTTCTCTGATCGTTGCTTTCCTGGTCACACCCTGGGCCGCGGTGCATTTTCTCAAATCGCACTCCGGACATGGCGGACATGAGGAGGAGACCGAGGGAAAAACCACCCTCCTCTATCGTCGCTATATGGGACAGCTGTTGCATGAAAAAAAGAAACGCTATGGCTTCCTCCTGCTGGTACTCCTCCTGCTGGGTTCGGCCATGTCCATGGTGGGGCTGAAATGGGTCAAGGTGAAGATGCTTCCCTTCGACAATAAAAGCGAATTTCAGGTAATGGTCGACATGCCCGAAGGAGTGACCCTGGAGGAGACCTCCGCCGCCGTTCATGCCCTGGCGGAAGCGGTCGCTCAAGTTCCGGAGGTGACCGATTATCAACTGTACATCGGAACCTCTTCTCCCTATAACTTCAACGGTATGGTCCGTCACTACTACCTGCGACGCGGGGCAAATGTGGCCGATATACAGGTAAATCTGCTTCCCAAGGGGGGGCGGTCCGCCCAGAGCCACGATGTGGCCAAACGCGTTCGTCCCATGCTGCAGCCCATCGCCGAACGCTACGGCGCCCGTATCAAGGTGGCCGAGGTCCCGCCCGGTCCGCCGGTCCTGCAGACCCTGGTGGCCGAAATTTACGGGCCGAATTATCAGCGTCAGATCGAGATCGCCCGAGAGGTCCGGCGGGTCTTCGAGACGACTCCGGGAGTGGTAGATGTCGACTGGTATGTGGAGGACGATCAGGAAGAGATCGTCTTCCAGGTGGACCGGGAAAAGGCGGCGCGACAGGGGATCTCCGCGCAACAAATATCGTCGACGCTGCAGATCGGACTGGGCGGCATGCCTGTCGGATTGCTGCACCAGAGCCGGGAAAAGGAGGATGTACCGATTCTGCTGCGCCTCCCCAGGGCATCGCGTTCCGGTGCGGAAAACCTTTTGCGGCTTCATCTGCAGTCTCCATCGGGGGCGATGGTGCCCCTTTCCGAACTGGTCACGGTCGAAAGACGGATCGCCGACAAGAGCATCTATCACAAAAACCTCATGCCGGTTGTATATGTCACGGCGGATGTCGGAGGGGCGGAGGAGAGTCCGGTTTATGCCATTCTGAAGATGAATGAATCCATTGCCGGGCTATCCATTCCAGAAGGGTATGAGATCGAGCGTTTTACCGCCAACCAGCCCTTCAACGACCTAAAATACGCCATGAAGTGGGATGGGGAGTGGCACATAACCTATGAGGTGTTCCGCGACCTCGGATTGGCCTTCGCTGCCGTGCTGGTTCTGATCTATATCCTGGTGGTGGGCTGGTTCCAATCCTTTTTTACACCCCTGGTGATCATGGCTGCCATACCCTTTTCCCTGGTCGGTATCCTGCCGGCCCATGCCATGATGGGGGCATTCTTCACCGCCACCTCGATGATCGGATTCATTGCCGGGGCCGGCATTGTGGTCCGCAATTCCATCATCCTGGTAGACTTCGTGGAGCTGCGCCTGGCACAGGGCATGCCGCTGGACCAGGCGGTGATCGACGCCGGAGCGGTACGCTTCCGTCCGATGATGTTGACGGCGGCGGCCGTGGTGGTGGGAGCGGCCGTCATCCTCTTCGACCCCATATTCCAGGGGCTGGCCATCTCGCTGATGGCCGGAGAGGTGGCGTCCCTGTTTCTGTCACGCATGACCGTGCCCATCCTCTATTTCATGCGAGGTGTGCGCGAACTGAAGAAAAAGCTGCATCTTTCTAAAAAGTAATTACCTGAAGAGAAATGGTTTATTGCCGGGAGGGAAAATATGACCGTCAATCGATATCTACGCCTGATGGCAGGCTTCTTTATCCTGTTGAGTTTACTTCTTGCCGTTTATCACGATATGCGCTGGCTCTGGTTTACCGCCTTCGTCGGGCTCAACCTGCTGCAGTCCGGTATCACCGACTGGTGCCCGGCCATGACCATCCTGCGCAAGCTGGGAGTGAAAGATTAGGGTAGAAGCGTAAACGCCTGTTGCTGTGTGCAAATGGCCTTCTCGATGCTGACCTTCGCCCGCAGTGTATATTCCCCCGGTGAAAACGGCTCGGAGGGGAACTCCGACAGGAAGCGTACGAATCCGGCGGCATCGGCCGCCGGCAGATTCCCCGACGATTCCAGAATCACCTGACCTTTTTGTATGAATTCCAGTTTGATGGCCGGGGCGGATCCGGGAGCGGTCAGCACGACAAAATAGAAACGCATTACGGGATCGGTCGACTTCCGGAACCGGCATTCCAGCATGGGCAGGATCCGGCTCTTTTCATACACCAGGGGATCGCTGCGGTCCTCGTCCGGTTTCACCGGCTCAATACCCCGAACCGCAATCAGGCTTCCGAGCCGCAGATTTCCTGCCGTTCCGGTTGGATCGGGCAACGGCATTTTCACGACCGTCAGCTTTCCGGAGCCGCTTTCCCTTGCCGCAAAAGCGGCCGATCCGGCTTCCAGGGGGGTCACAAAAGACCGGCTGAAATCGATATCGGCCTTGCGGACCTCTTCCACCCGGTTCTCCACGGAGACGATCTCGAAGTACCGGCTTTTTTTGTCCAGGATGTATCCCTTTGGATTCTGCAGGACAGCCATGGCATCCAGGCGGGCCTCAACAAATTTCTCCAGCTTACCCTTTTTCTTGGATTCCTTGCCGGGGGGCGGTGCCGAAGCGGGGGCGAAGGTCAGAACGGAGGCCGGTATGGCGGCCTGAGCGATGACGAAATCCCTGTCCGGACCGGCGGGAAAGCGCCAGAGCCTGGTAATCATGGGGATTTCGGCGGGAGAGAGGTCCCGAGTCATGGCTTCCCACAGGGGCTTTTCATAGTCCATCTGCGAACCGACATTCCCGTAAGGCAGGGCTTCGTATCCGGAGCGGGTTCGTAGGCGCACGTTGGGACGGTTCACCTTGACCTGAATCTTGCGAAATGATCCGTCATAAACCGTATTGGTAGGTCGGTAGCTCAGCATATAATAGGAACCGATGTCCCGACGGATACGCTGAAAGGCGGAGGCGATGTCATTGCTGTTGTTCATATTCAGCCCCCCCGTGGTCTCGGACAGTTCCTTCAAAACGCCGGTCGTATCCATACGCGCCAAAGAGTCGACATTGCCAAGCGCGGAACGGCCGTCCCTCACCATGCTGGGATCGCCGCTGCGCCGGGCATTTCCCATGGCGGAAAGTTCCTGGAAGCTGCGGGCATCCGAACTCTCAATCCTCAGTCCCGCGGCATCGATGGTATACAGGGCCACGTTATTGCGATTGGCAAATCCGATCAGCGACTGGTACTGGTTTTGCACCTTTTCGGTGATGGAAAAGCCATCGGAGATCAGGATGATGGTCTTGCGTCCGGGGATCGCCTGTTGACTGCGGATCAGAGAGAGGATAGCGAGTACAGAGCGACTGGATTGCATCTCCCGGTCCATGTCTTCGAATTGCAGCATGGACTGGAGCAGCGTGACGTTGATGTCCGTCTCATCCGAGGCGGCATTTCTGGCCTTGGCTATATTCTCGCTGGCCGTACCCGGCACGCTCTGCAACAGCCGCTGCAGGTCGGTACTACTGGAGGCATATGGCCGGCCATTGCGCAGGACGACTTGCTCCAGGGCTTTAGACAGGCCCTTGCGGTCTCCGTTGGGCGGGTAAAGCAGACTTAAGCGATTCTCCATGACAAACAAACAAAGCATGGCGTCTTCCGGCCAGCGTTCCAAGGCTTCTTTGGCTGCCCTCACCGCCATAAGCCGGCTTTGCGGACTCATGGAAAGATTGTCGAAGAGCAGGGTGACCATGGTGGAAGACGGTCGACGGACCACTTTCATTTCCCCGGCGGGCGGTTCAGCTGTCGTGTCCGCCGCTTTCTTTTCCTCCATCGCTTCCAGCCAGATGGACCGGATCGTTTGCGGGGTGTCGTTTTCCAGGAGGGAGAAGTCCTCCGGCCGCAGATCGGTGACGGGATCGCCGTTCTTGTCGGTCACAATGACATCTACCAGGATTTCTACGGTGCGGACTTGTTCGGCCTGGGGACGGGGAGGTATGGGTGCCTGTCCGGTCTGGGCCCATAGAGGGACAGTCCATAAACAAAGGAGGAATGCTTTTGGGAAAAACGTTGGTGGATGAAACCGATACCTCATAGGACCGCCTCATTTCCTTTCAGGAAAAATGCTATGGACGCCGATACGGCAAGTTGTGACGGAACAATACTAAAATAAATTGTATAAAAAGTCACCCGGTTTGTTCCTTCCTTCTCGGCAAACCCAATAGACTTTTTGCCGCCCGGTATGATATATCTTGAAGCTTCAGGTGCCCGTGAAACGGGATGAAAGGAAAGGCGGTGAAAATCCGCCGCGGTCCCGCCGCTGTAACCGGGGACGAAATCCTAAAAGCCACTGCCGGGAATCGCAGCCGGGTGGGAAGGCAGGAGAGTAGGGAGATACGGAAGCCAGAAAGCCTGCCTGATGATATGCCGGTCCGGTCTTCGGAGAAAGGTAACCGGAAGGGCATCCCAAGGGCCAAGTAAGCCGGGTGCAACCCTCGTTTTCGATCGGAAGACGAAAGAGACATAAATAACGAGGGACGGCATGCACAAAACAAAGGATCTCCTCCTGATTTTTCCTCTCCTGATGCTGTTTCTCCTTTTCCCGATTGGCGCCGGCGCCGAGCCCGGCCGCATCATCAGCCTGGGGCCGCGTCTTACCGAACAGATCTTCGATCTTGGCGCCGGAGACAGAATCCTTGCCGCTACCCAATACTGCATCCGTCCGGTGGAGGCACAAAAGCTCCCCAGGATCGGCAACGTGCTGGAGATCAATCTGGAGAAGATCCTCGATCTACGCCCGGACCTGGTGATGGCCACCGATCTGAACGATGCCGGACGGCTGCAAAAACTCCGTAACCTGGGGATACGGGTGGAATGGTTTCCGCAACCTCGAAACTTCGCCGAAATCCAGACGGAGTGGCTGAGGATCGGCGAGATCCTGGGAAGGACCGATCAGGCAAAGATCCTCATGGAGAAGGTCTCCATGGAAGCGGAGCGGATCCGCCGGCTTACGGAGAAACTGACGGCGACCCGGGCCTTCTTCCAGATCGGCGCCAATCCGCTCTTTACCATCCCTGTTCAATCTTTTATGCAGGATTATCTGCGCATGGCCGGCGGAGCGAATATCGCCGCAGACGCGGGCATTGGTATCTACAGTATCGAACAGGTCCTGAAGAGGAATCCGGAGGTCATTTTCATTGCCCTCATGGGCGTCGACGGCGACACGGAAAAGGCAGTCTGGATGAAATTCACCGTCCTGAAGGCGTCCCAAACCGGGAGGATCCATCTGATCGATCCCTACACCAGCTGCAGCCCCACTCCGCTTACCTTTGTGGAAACGCTGAAAAAGCTGGCCGCCTGGCTGCATCCGGAAATCGCCGGGAAGATACATCCATGAAATCCGGTCGCTGGGAACACTTTCTGCCGCGGTTTTTTGCCCTGCTGGCCTCCCTGGTTCTGGTGTTGCTACTCACCGTTCTTTTCTCTTTCACCACCGGTTCGGCAGCCATCACACCTCAGCGGATCCTGGATATCCTTGGTACCGGAACCCTGGGACCGGAAAGGAGTATCCTTCTGGAGATACGGCTGCCACGCATTCTGCTCGCCGTCGCCGTCGGCGGGGCACTGTCGTTGTCCGGTGTCCTGTTGCAGGGAATCTTCCGCAACCCCCTGGTGGAACCTTACACCCTGGGTATTGCCGGGGGCGCCGCTCTGGGAGTCTGTCTCGCCATCCTCCTGAAACCGGCCGACTGGCTGGGGATCTATCTGTTGCCTGTGGCCGGTTTTTGCGGGGCTCTGCTGATTTTGACTTTGCTCTATTCCTTCAGCCTCCGGCGAGGTGCAATGCGTCTGGAAGATCTCCTGCTGACCGGGGTTATGGTCAGTTTCGTCACCTCCTCCGGACTGATGCTGTCCATGGCCATCTCGCGGGCCCATGATCTGCAGACCATCATCTTTTGGACGATGGGTTCTCTATCGCGGGCCGAATGGCCAATCGTCTGGTTTACCCTGGCCGGCTCCTTGATGGGACTGATCTTTTCCTTCTTCCTCTCCCGCAACCTGAATGTGCTGGCTTTAGGAGAAGAAGAGGCGATCCACCTGGGCGTGTCTGTGGAGCGGACCAAGAGATATGCCTTTTTCTGGGCCTCCCTGCTCACGGGCATTGCGATTGCCGCCGGAGGGGTGATCGGTTTCGTCGGACTGGTCGTTCCCCACCTCATGCGCAGGCTGGTCGGGCCGGATCACCGCATACTGATCCCGGTGGCGTACCTGATGGGAGCCGTTTTTCTCCTGTGGAGCGATACGGCGGCACGTATGGTCATCTCGCCTCTGGAACTTCCCGTCGGTGTGATCACCGGGATTGTCGGAGGGAGTCTGTTCATCGGCGTTCTGGCCTGGAAGAGGAGATCTTCATGAGCGATTTCCTGGAGATCCGCCGCCTGTCCTGTGGCTATCGTAAAACGGAGGTGATTCGAAGACTGGAATTCTCCCTGGAAAAAGGAAAGATACTGGGAGTGGTCGGTCCTAACGGAAGCGGAAAGACCACCCTGCTGCGGGCGCTCTCCCGGATCCTGAAACCCAGCGGCGGTGAGGTTCTGCTCGCGGGAGAAGATATCTGGCGAATCACTCCGCGGCAACTGGCTCTGCGCCAGGCGGTCGTTTCCCAGACGCCCGAATCCGCCTCCATCTCCGCGATCGATTATGTCCTGCTCGGCCGCTACCCTCATCAAAAGGCCTTTTCTTTTTTGCAGGAAGAAAGCGATCGGCAGATAGCGGAAAAATATATGGCCTGGACCGATACCCTGCGCTTCCGGAAAAAGAATCTCACCGAACTCAGCGGAGGAGAGAGACAGCTCCTGCAGATGGCCCGGGCATTGACCCAGGAACCGGAGTTGATCCTGGCCGACGAACCTACGGCCCATCTGGACATCAGGCGCCAGGTGGCCATCATGGATCTGATCCGACGATTGAATCGCGATCTGGGAATCACCATCGTATTGGTGTTGCATGACCTGAATCTGGCCGCGGCCTATTGCGATGAAATTCTGCTGCTGCAGGATGGAGAAAGACGTGCCTTTGGTCCGCCGGATCAGGTGCTGGTTCGGGAAAAGATCGAGGCGGTCTATGGATTGGCTGTGTGCGTGCAAAGGAACCCGATGTCGGGGAAACCATGTTTTTTCCCAGTCCCGGGCGCGACCACAGCGACTGAGGTTAATGTACCGCCATCCGGAGGCAATCATGGATAAGCTTGTCTTTATCATCGGCGGCGCACGATCGGGGAAGAGTACCTTTGCCGAAAAACGCCTGCTGGCCGAAGCGGGCGAAGGGGAAAGGATCGCTTATCTGGCGACGGCGGATCGATCCGCCGATCCTGAGTTTGCCGCCCGGATAGCCCGGCACCGGGAGCGGCGCGATCCCCGCTTTGTGGTTTGGGAAGAGGACTTGTATATCGCGGCCGCCGGGGAGAGGATCTTTTCCGAACATCGCCTCGCCCTCCTGGAATGTATCACCACATGGCTTGGCAACATTTTCTACCGGATGCCGGAACAGGATCGCGAAACCTTTGCCATGCACGAACTGGAACGCCTCTTGACACTGGTCCGAGACAGGGAGGACCGCAGCCTGGTGATCGTGTCCAACGAATTGGGTCTGGGCCTGGTGCCGGCCGATGCCGAAAGCCGGTCCTATCGCGACATCCATGGGCGGTTGAATCAAAGAATCGCCGCATCGGCCGGCGAGGTTCACTTCGTCATCTCCGGAATTCCCATGAGGATTCGATGAGACGGTTCTATTCCCGCTTCTACCTGGCCTTTACCCTGCTGACGCGAATCCCGCTCCCCTTCTCGCGGCGAGTCGATATGAGCCAGGAAAACCTGGCCGGTTCGGCTGCCTTCTACCCCCTGGTAGGACTCTTCTTCGGCGCAATCCTCGCCGTTGCCGTCGCCTTGGGAAGAATCGGGCAGCCGGGGGCCGAGCCGATGGCCCTGATCCTCATGGCCATTCCGTACCTGCTGAACCGCTTTTTACACTTCGACGGTCTCTGCGACGTTCTGGATGCCTTTCTGGCCGATAAACCGCCTGCGGAGCGGCTGCGGATCCTGAAAGACAGCCATCTGGGGAGCTTTGCCCTCGGAGGTGCCTTTCTCCTTCTGCTTCTCAGGTATATCCTTTTACTCAGGCTCCAGGCATTTCCGCTGCTGCTTCCGGCTATGGTCCTGATGCCCGTCGTCTCGAGGTTTGCGATCGTGGCCCTGGCTTGCTTCTCGAAATACCCGCGCAGTGCGGGGCTCGGCCTGTCTCTGGTGGGAAGGATCTCCGCAGCCACCCTGGCATCGGCCGCACTCCTATTTTTCTCCTGCCTGGCGGCAGTTTTAGGCATTCACGAAGAGATCGGATTCCGGCCGGTTTTATTTTCTCTGGCTGCATGCGCTCTATGGATTTTCTTTTTCCGCCGGATCTGTCAGCGGAAAATCGGCGGGGTCACCGGAGATTGTCTGGGGGCATTGGCGGAGACGGTGGAACTGTGTTTTCTCTCGGCGGTTCTGCTGACGGCCGGAAAGGTTGATTGAAATCATGCGGGATTATCGCCGGGCATTCCCCTTTCCCGTAGGAACCACCTCCTATATCCTGCCGGTGGAAGAGGACAATCTGATTCGCAATGTAGACTTTTTAAAGGACAAGGTCGATAAGGTACAGCTCCTCTTATTCGGGAGAAATTACCTGGAGGAGATGCTCTCCGGGGGTATCGTATCCCGTCTCCGGGATCTGCAAAGCGATTCCGGTCTGGCCTACTCCCTCCATTTGCCTCTCGATCTGGAACTTCTCCATACGGAAAAAGCCTTGAGGGAAAGCGTGTCCTGCATCGAACACATTCTGGGGAAAACCGAAGCGCTGCTGATTTCCGATTACATCCTGCACCTGGACTCGCCTGAGATGAAGGGAAGAGATGTCGATACTGAAGATTACCACCAAAGCTTTTGTCGTGCTCTGCAGGAGATTACATCCCATTTTCCGCAACAGAGCCGGCGGTTCCGTATTGAAAATACTTTTTACGATTTATCCGTCTTCTCCAGGGAAATCGAACGATTCGACTATTCTGTCTGTTTGGATATCGGCCATCTTGCCCTGCTGGGCTTGCCGTTGCAGAAGATGGTCCGCCGGTTTCGAAACCGAATCGATGAAGTTCATATCCATGGCTATGCCGAGGGGCAGGACCACCAGAGTCTGGCGCTCCTCGATGATGCATCGCTGACGGAGATGGTCCGCTTTTTAAAGGAAAATGCCCGGTCGGCCATCGTGGAGGTGTTCAACGAAAGCGATCTGGAGAGTTCCATGGAGACCTTGTTGCAAGCCTGGTAATCCGTCTTTCTTAAGGAGAATACAATGTCAATGGATGAAATACTTACTTCTATCGTCCCTCTGGATCGAAGCCTGGAGATGGAAGCCCGATACTGTATGGACCACAAAACTAAACCGCAGGGATCTCTCGGGCTGCTGGAAGAGATCGCCATACGGATGTGTCTGATACAGAAAAGGACCGATCCGGTCGTCCGCAATAAAGCCCTGGCCGTATTTGCCGCCGATCATGGAATCGCCAGGGAGGGTGTATCGGCTTTTCCAGCCGAGGTCACACCACAGATGGTGCTGAATTTTCTCGCTGGAGGAGCGGCCATCAACGTTCTCTGCCGTCATGAAGGGATCTCTCTGCGGGTGGTGGACATGGGTGTAGATTACGATTTCCCCCCCCAGAGCGGTCTGATCGATAAAAAAGTCCGCAGGGGGACGCGGAATTTTCTGAAAGAAGAGGCGCTGACCGCGGAAGAGGCAAAAGCCGCACTGGAAGCCGGCATGGAGGTCTTTATGGAGAACATCCTTCCCGGCGCTCCGGATTTGACGGCCGTCGGCGAGATGGGGATCGGGAACACCACCTCGGCCTCGGCCATTATCGCCGCCGTTACCGGAAAAGATCCTTGCGAGGTCACCGGCCGTGGTACCGGTATCGATGAAGCCCGCTGGAAACACAAGGTGGCCCTCATCGAAAAAGCGCTTGCCAGGCATCATCCCAATCCTGCCGACGGGATCGATCTGCTGGGCAAAATCGGCGGTTTGGAGATTGCCGGGATGGCCGGATTCATTCTCGCTTCCGTGAGTCAGGGCGTACCGGTCGTGCTCGACGGACTGATCGCCACCGCCGGGGCCCTGATCGCGTGGGTGTTCCGTCCGGCCATAGAGGGGTACCTCTTTGCCGGACACTATTCCGTGGAGCAGGGGCAAAAACATGCCCTGGCAAAGATGGGACTGACGCCGATCCTCGATCTGGGATTGCGACTCGGCGAAGGGACCGGGGCCGCTTTAGCCATGAACATTGTCGATGCCGGCTGTAAGGTGATGTGCGAGATGGCCTCCTTCGAGCAGGCAGGTGTTACTCATTAGATTTGACGAAGCGGCAAAAAGTCCTGGGAGCGCCGGCGTCCCGCCGGCAAAAGCAATGGAACCAACACGAAATTTACGATAAGAAACGGAACAAAGACTTTTTGCCGCTTCGTCAGTCTTGATACCAGCCGGTGTAATAATTCTTTGAACCGGGATAAGGTAAGTGCCGGGCATGGTACGCCCTACCCGGCTATTCGATCGTTATCCCGCCTCCCGAGGTGTGCAGATACAGCTCCGGCCCGCCGTTATTGAGCTTGGCATTCAGTTTATGCTTGTCGATCTCTCCCTGCAATGTCAAAGGGATCCTGGTGCGTATCGATCCGCCGCTGCAGTTGGCGCGCAGGTTCAGATTCAGACTGGGATCGATCCGGACGCGTATCGATCCGCCGGAGGTGGAAAGTTCGCAGTCCTCCTGGGGTTGTCTGGTCAGGCTGGCAGTCACCGATCCGCCCGATGTATGGGCTCGTACGGTGCCCATCACTTCGTCCAGGGTAATACTGCCGCCGGAGGTGCGGGCCTTGACGCCGGCTCCTACTTTGCCGATATGGATGCTTCCTCCGGAAGTGTCGACATCGACGGAACCGGTCCCGCCATCCAGGCTGATGCTGCCCCCGGACGTATGTCCGTTGATCGTGCCGTGTATTTGTCCGAAATGGAGACTTCCGCCCGAGGTCCGGGCCAGGATGTTCCCCTCCAGATCGCTTACGTTAATGCTGCCTCCGCCGGTCTTTACGTCCAGGTCGAATTTTCTCGGGACCTGAATCAGATACTTGAGTTCCAGCCGATTCCCCCAATCGAAGCCCCTGGGCCTGCGGTAGCGCGCTTCGACGGTAATCTCGTTGCCGGCTTGCCGGAAATCCATATCCAGATCCTGCAGGATTTCTTTGGCTCCTTTTTCATCCGTGGCACGGGCGATACGCAGAACGTCAATCTTCACCGTCGGATCGGCAGAGGCGATCACTTCCACCGATCCCAGGCTGGAATCGAGTATCAGTTTTCCTCCGGGCTGAACCGAAAAGGATTTGGAAACCTTATCTTCGATCCCACCCAGCAGTACCTCCTCGCAGGCGGCAAAACAGAAAGCCATAACTAAAAGACATAGAAACGCCAGCCATTTGGGAACCGAATCCATACCAGCCTCCTAATCGAGAAATTCGAAGTTTGTTGTTCCGCGCTTACGCGGCACCGCCTGAAGGAACTCAAACACAATCTGTAAAAATCATACTATAGAACATTGCGTCAGCAGTTGTAGGGGCACGGCGTGCCGTGCCCAAAGGAAGCTCTCATCCTACGGTCGCCAGGGCACGGCGCGCCGTGCCCCTACTCCATTTTTCTGAGTAAATGTAGAAATGATTGAAAATATGACTTCTTTCGATGACTGATTCTCTACAACCTCATCCTGTCTCTCTTGTAAAACGAAAATCCGGCGAGAAAAGTTCAAAAAAGATGAAGATTTTCCCAGACCGGGCGGAGGCGACCGGAACG
>CAZTVS010000076.1:0-1427 GCA_964617125.1 uncultured Acidobacteriota bacterium | reverse complement strand
GAAAAGTTCAAAAAAGATGAAGATTTTCCCAGACCGGGCGGAGGCGACCGGAACGATGCCGGTGAAACGGCCCTGGAAAAAGAATAGTCGGTGTTGACAAGGGCGGTTGAACGGTGTTAATGTAGCGTTTTTTATTACTGTTAGGGTGTCAGCGCAAGAGGGAAGCGGGTGTAAATCCCGCACGGTCGCGTCACTGTGATCGGCAAGAGACCTTTCGACAGGCGGACAAACCGCCGGCCACTCCGAACGTGAGGGGGAAGGCACGGAAGGAATCGATCGAGCCGTAAGTCAGGAAACCTGCCCTAGCCAGCGTATTCACAACTCTTCGCGTCAAAGAGATTGGGAGTTCATGCGATCCCCAGCTAGCTTGGCGCCTTTTTGGAGGCGTATGTTCAAGTTTCTTGCTTTTCTTTTCCTGCCGCTGCTGATTCTGTCGGCGGTTGTTTCCGTCCATGGCGAATCCATTTCCGGGGAGGTGTTCGATCCTTCCCATCGTCCCGTTTCCGGTGTACAAATGTCCCTGTTTCAGGGACAGCATAGTGTTGCCCATACGGCTACGGATGCAGCCGGCCATTATCGTTTTATCGATCTCCCGCCGGGAGAATATCAGCTCTTCGTCAAGATCCTTGGCTTTGCCCAGGAGCAAAAAACACTCCGCCTGGAGAAGGACCAGGCCCTGCGGGAGGACGTGCTGCTGCGCCTGGAGATGCTGCGGGAGGATATCCTGGTGACGGCCACTCGGACCGAGACCCCGACCAGCCTGCTGGGAAACAGCGTCAGCATACTTACCCGAGAGGAGATCGAGGCTCAGCATGCGACGCATGTCCTGGAGCTGCTTCGTAATACGCCGGGGATGAACATCGTGCAGACAGGGGGCAGCGGTGGCACGACTTCCATCTTCCTGCGCGGATCCAATTCCAATTACACCAAGGTTTATCTGGACGGGATTCCGCTCAATCAACCGGGCGGAACCGTAGACCTTTCCGCTCTTTCCACTGCGGGTGTCGAGAGGATCGAGATCGTGCGCGGGCCTCAGAGTGCCTTGTACGGTTCGGATGCCATCGGCGGGGTGGTGCAGATCTTTACCCGGAAGAAAAGCGAAGGAGCGGGGAAGCATCCGGTAGTCGATTTCACCCTGGAGGGAGGAAGTCATCACACCGGATCGGTTGCAGCCTCGGTGGGCGGTGCCCACCGGGGATTCACCTATGCCACGGAGTTTCTGCAGTCGAGCACCCGCAATCAGGATGCCAACGGGTACCTGCGCCGGCAAAGCTTCAGCACTCATTTCGGCTATGTCATCCGTCCCGGTTCCACCTTGGATTTTTACGGCCGCACGGAACGGGGCCGGCACGGACTGCCCGGACCGACCGCTTTCGGACCGGCCGACCTCGACGCCTATACGCGTAGAAGGGATTATGCCCTTGGCG
>CAZTVS010000075.1:0-22083 GCA_964617125.1 uncultured Acidobacteriota bacterium | reverse complement strand
CCCGCCATGCAGGCCTCCAACGTCGATCCGATCGAGTGTCTGCGTTACGAATGACGAAGCGGTAAAAGGCCCGGGAGCGCCGGCGTCCCGCCGGCAAAAGCAATGGAATCAACACGGAATTTACAACAAGAAACGGAACAAAGGCTTTTTTCCGCTTCGTGACGAATGACGATGTTGCAAAAAGGCATTTTCGGGAGCGCCGCACCCCGGTGCGGCCGGAGAACATGGATTATTAGAAATTCCTTTCTGTGTCATACAATCCTACGATGCAAGGAAAAGGAAGAGGACGGGGATACACATCCTTTCCCTTGCCGCACTGGGGTGCGGCGCTCCCGGCATTTTTTGCGGCTTCATCACGAATAAGCCCGGGTCTTTTTCCGGTTTTAGCCAAAGTGGCGGAGGTTCTGTGCGGAAATCGCACAGGATCCTCCGCCCTTTTTTTGGCCTGCGAGAAACTTCGCATTTGTTTGCCACCCGGTGTGGGTTTAGTGATATCATCACACCGGCTATTATGTTTCAGCAACGGTTTCGATTTTATCAGTATGTTCAGCTGACGGCAGATATCCTGTTGACTGCCCTTTGTCTTCCTGTCGCTTATTACCTACGCCTGGTTTTTCCCAATTGGCTCCCTTCCGCCTTGGCAGGTATGTTCAATCCGGAAATTTATCCTCTGGAAAAATACCTGATCCTGCTGACCGTGATCTTGCCGGTTTGGATCATTGTTTTATATTTCAATCGCTCTCACCGGCTCCTTCTCACCGAACGGGTGCAAGAGCATGTCCTTGTCTTGGCCAGATTGGAAATGACGGGGGCTCTGATCATCGGTTTTATCTCGTTTTTCTTCCAGTTCACCCTCAGCCGCAGCCTGTTTTTCTTCTTCCTCCTGACCAATGCCATAGTCCTGTTTTTGTCCCGGCTCCTGTTGGGCTGGTATATACGGAACCGATCCATACGCGATTTCAATCTGAGGCGGGTGGTTATCGTGGGGACCGATGAGGAGGCGCGCCATATCGGATCGATGGTGGAGAAGTACCGCTTCTGTGGAATTACCCTGGGCGGCTATCTGACCCTGCCGGGAGAAAAGGTCAAGAGAGGGGGACAGGACCCCTCGCCGCTTCTCGGTTCCCTGGACGATCTGCCGGAATTGGTGCGGCGGGAGGTCATCGACGAAATCGTCTTCGTCGGAGGGGCGACCGCCGACGGAAGCCGCTTTCACGATTCCTTCCGCTTTTGCGAGGAACTGGGTCTGCAGATACGCCTGGCCGCCGATCTGTTTCCACGTTCCATTTCCCGGATCAGTATCGACCATCTGGAAGATATTCCTCTGATTACCTTCACTTCCGTTCCGGATCACGGACTGGCCCTGATGATCAAGCGCCTGATGGATGTGGTCTTCGGCTCGGTGTTTCTGCTGCTGAGCCTTCCGCTCATGCTGATTACGGCCATTTGTATCAAGTCGACGTCCGCCGGACCCATATTCTATCGCCAGGTTCGCTGCGGGCTTTATGGCCGGCGTTTCACTCTGTATAAATTCCGTTCCATGGTCGATGGGGCTGAAGATATCCTTTGGGAAATCCGTCATCTGAACGAAATGAGCGGGCCGGTCTTCAAGATGCGCAACGATCCGCGGGTGACTCCGTTGGGGCGCATCCTCCGGAAAACCAGCATTGATGAACTCCCTCAATTCTGGAATGTACTGCGGGGAGAGATGAGTCTGGTGGGGCCGCGGGCCCCCCTGCCCGAGGAGGTGGAGGCCTACACCAACGGACAGCGCCGCCGGTTGAGCGTCAAGCCGGGAATCACCTGCCTGTGGCAGGTTTCCGGTCGCTCCCAGATCGATTTCCTCCAATGGATGCAGCTCGATCTGCACTATATCGATCACTGGTCGCTCTGGTTGGACTGGAAGATACTCTTTAAAACAATTCCTACCGTACTGTTTTGCCGTGGAGCTCATTGAGTTCCCCTAAGAATCAATCCGTCTCAAGGTGAGTGTTGGACCTATGCCGATTTACGAATACCGCTGTAAGAACTGCCGTCGGGAGATGAGTTTCATCGTGCTCTCCCCGAGCCGTCTCTCCGAACTGGAATGCAAATATTGCGGCAGCAGGCAGCTGGCCATGCTGGTTTCCCGCTTTGCTACGCCTTTATCCGAAGAAAATCGTCTGGAGCGACTTGCCGATCCGGCCCGCCTCAGTGACCTGGACGAGAAAGACCCTCAGTCCATGGCTCGTTTCATGAAACGAATGGGTAAGGAACTCGGAGAGGATATGGGCGAGGACATCGATCAGGCCGTGGAAGAGGCCATGAACGAAGAAGCTACGGGCGGGGCCGGAGACGGCATCCCTTCTGCGCCCAGGCGGGGCGGGGGAGAGTGGTGATCGGGAAAATAGAAATCCAAAATCATCCTTTTTTTAAGGAACCATATCGAACTGGTTGCGTATTACAGGGCGAGATGTTACTTGATCAGAAGGAAATACAATTGGGATATGGTAAGCAGAGCAAGCCGGCGATGGCCGGCCAAATAGGAATTGGGAGGATATGAATATGAGACACGAATGGGAACAGTCGGGGCGAAAAGGTCATCGCCTGACCACAATCTTGATTTTAGTTTTTGTCCTGGGAGTCGGTATTACTATCGGGACCCTGATTTCCACGGGCGTGGATGCGCAGAAGCCGGCCATCGAACCCTTGAAAATCTCATCCAGCGGCGGTGCTGCGGCCAAACCGATCGGCATGGAATCTCCGGCCTTTCCGATGAAAGGTTTCAGCGATATCGCCAAAGCGGTCGGGCCGGCGGTGGTCAACATCAACACGGAAATGGTTATACAAAATCGCACGCGCGGTCTACGTGGACAAAGGAAATCCACCCCGCAGCAACAGGTGCCCGATGGGATGTTGCCCTTTCTGGATATCCCTCGCCTCTTCGATATGCCGGAACAGCGTACCGTCCATTCTCTTGGTTCCGGTTTCATCGTGGACCCTTCCGGTTATATCATCACGAATAATCATGTCGTGGATCGCGCCACCAAGATCAAGGTCAACTTGTCGAATGGAGATGAGTACACAGCCAAAGTGATCGGCACCGACGAGTTGACGGATATGGCCGTGATCAAGATCGAAGGCAAGCAGCCCTTTCCCTGTGCCAAGATCGGCGATTCCTCGGCGGTCAGCCCCGGAGACTGGGTTGTCGCCATCGGAAGCCCGTTTGGTTTGGACCAGACCGTTACCGCCGGCATTATCAGTGCCACCGGCAGGGTCGTGCAGGGCGTGGGCATCTTCAACGACTATCTGCAAACCGATGCCTCCATCAATCAGGGCAACAGCGGCGGACCGCTGCTGAATATGTCGGGGGAGGTCGTGGGCATCAATACCTTCATTCAATCCCCGTCCGGAGGGAGCGTGGGGATGGGTTTTGCCATTCCTTCCCGGGCTTTTCTGGATGTCTATAATCAACTATCGACCAGCGGTAAGGTACACCGCGGATTCCTGGGAATCTCCATGAACCCTGTGGAACTGACACCGGAAATGGCCAAGTTTTTCGGAGTGCAAGGCGGTAAGGGGGTTTTGATCACCGAACTGATCAACGAAAAGGGAGAGCCCTCTGCCGAAGGGCCGGCGGCCAAAGCCGGGGTGAAGGCCGAGGATGTGATCGTGGAGATCAACGGTCGCAAGGTGGCTTCGCAGCAGGATGTGCGAACGACCATCGCCACCACCGCGCCGGGAAAAACGGTTCAGGTCAAGGCTTACCGAAAAGGGGTACTGCAAAATTTCCAGGTGACCCTGGCGGAACGAACGCTGGAACAGCAGCAGAGTACCGATCGAGGAGTGACTCTGGACGATCAGTCGGAAGAGCCGGTAAAACCGAAAGAGATCGGTTTGACGGTCGACGATATCACCCCGTCAGTCATGCGGGAGATGCGCCTGGATACATCGGACGGAGTGATCGTTGTGGATGTCAAATCCGACAGCCTGGCCGAAGAAGCAGGCCTGGCGGCCGATGACATCATCCTGGAACTCAACGGCAAGGTGCTGAAAGGGGCTCAGAGCTTCGGACAGCAATTCCGTAGCCTGAGTTCGGGGTCCGGCGCAGTGATCAAGTTTCTGCGTGGCGGAACAGGTGGCCAGTCCGGTCGCCGGCAAACGCTGTACACCTCCATGATCAAGCCGTAGTAATTTACCTTTCCCCTTCCTCGGCGGGCAGCCGGAGGCACGAGCGTGTCTCCGGCTGCCCGTTTTTTTTACATGGATGCGGGATGGTCCGGGGGGACATCGGCTGAAGGGAGCAGGATAGTGAAAACGGACCCTTTTCCCAAGCCGTCGCTGTGCACGCTGATGGTGCCTTGATGCTGTTTGATGATTCCGTAACTGATGCTGAGGCCAAGACCGGTTCCCTGTCCGATGCGTTTGGTGGTGAAAAAGGGTTCGAAAATCTTGCCTAAATTTTCTTTGGAAATCCCTATCCCATCGTCCTGAATCTGAATCTTGGCCCAACCATTGGGCGTGGACGAAGTCCTGATTGTGACATTCCCCTCTTTTTCAATCGCCTCGGCGGCATTGGAGAGGAGATTCATGAAAACCTGGTCCAACTTGCCCTGATAGCCCATCATGCGAGGCAGTGCTCCGTATTCCTTATGGATTTGAATACCTTTACGGAATTTGCTGGACAGCAGGTTCAAGGCCACCTCAAGACCTTTATGGATGTCCAATTCCATCATGGGGTCGTTATCCATTCGGGAAAAAGAACGCAGATCTTTGACAATATTATAGATGCGTACAGAACCTTCGTTGAAGTTCTGCATCAGGTTTTCCAGGTCTTTGAGGATGAAGGAGAGATTGATCTCTCCCTTGCGTTTTTCGACCCATTGCCTGTCTTCCGGCGATAGGGATGGACGGGAAATCAATTCTTTAGTGAAATCGGTCAACTGCGTGACATACTTTTCCAAAAAGCCGGTGTTGCCATAAATGAAATTCAGAGGGTTCTTGATTTCATGGGCGATTCCTGCCACCAATCGACCCAGGGAGGCCATCTTTTCCGACTGGACAAGCTGATCCTGGGCGTTTTGCAGGTCCATATAGGCCTGGTGAACGATGCGGTGGGATTGCTCCAGCGCTTCGGTCCGTTCCTGGACCTTCGATTCCAACCTTCGATTCCACTCCTGAAGCTGTTCGTCCCGTTGCGCCAGCGAGGATGCCATTTCGTTGAAGGCGCGCCCCAGAACGCCGATCTCGTCGTTGGAAGTGATTTCCACCCGCTGGTCCAGGTGGCCCTGGGTCATTTCCTGGGCCGTATTGGTCAGACGGCGCAGCGGGATCGTGATCCCCTCCATCAGGAGATAGGTGAAATAGGAGACGATGGCCGCCAGGGCGATGGTGGTCAGGATGGCGGCATATTTCAACAGCTGCAGAGGGCGGAATATGTCCTGGTCCTCGATGCCGACCCCGCATATCCAGCCGAAAGAGTTGTTGCCCGATTTGGCAAAACCGGCGATTTTAGGCTGTCCCGGCGGATACTCGTAGCGGATCCATCTGTCTCCGCGCCGGACGACCTCATGCAGATTTCTCAGCCCGAGGACCTCAACCAACCGGGTGCCGTAATGGGTGATCTTCAAAGGATTGCTGGAGAAATCCTGGAAGATGCGATTACGCCGGTATTTGTGTCCGATCACGGTATTGACGTCTCTCTTCCATAAAAAGGCATATCCGCTGGGAAATTGCAGCCGGCTCAAGTCCCTTTCCACCGTGTCCAGTATGTCCTGAATGAAACTCCAGTTCATCAAGGCGTAACAGGCCCCGACGATCTTGTGACTGCGGGGGTCGACCATGGGTTCGGCAAATCCGATGTTAAATTGCAGAGCGATATCGGCCCCACTGAAATCGTACAGGGCACCGACGATGGAGGACTGGTGCCAGTCGGCCTGGATCGATTGTCCGGTCAAGACCCCCTCGAAGCGGCTTTTTTCGCCGGGGAAATCGGAGAGATTTTTCCCTTTCAAGCGAAAGCGCACGGAAGCGGCGATATCGTTTCCGAGTCGATCCATGGTGTTGGCACCAAGGATCTTCCCGTTGGGGTCAGTGATGAAGATCAGATCGAAAACCTCGTAAATCTGCCCCAGTTGATTCAGGAGATACTCGAAAGCCTGCGGATTGTCCAGCGCCTGTTGTGTGGAGAGGGAGGATGCCATGGCCCGAACCGATTGGCGTTTTTCCAGGAGGGTGAGGTCGATCTTATCGACGGTATCCTGTGCGATCTGCTCCATGAACAGACGGGTACGGTCCTCCGTTACCCGTTCTCTGGTCTGGAAGTAGAAGAACAGGGAAAGACCGACCAGAGGGATCAGAGAGATGGCCAGGCCGAAGGCCAGCATTCGCGTCCGGATGCTTTGTGAAAAATTCATTCGATAAGATGCCGTCTATTCCATTGGTTAAAGTTAAATGCTACCATTTTCGTCCGGCTGGAAAAAAGTGAAACAAATCCGGCTTCCGATAGATATATAATGGATGATGTCATGGAGCAATTGGATCAAGAGACC
The DNA here is from genome assembly GCA_964617125.1 of uncultured Acidobacteriota bacterium. Classification (GTDB taxonomy): domain Bacteria; phylum Acidobacteriota; class UBA6911; order CAINFC01; family CAINFC01; genus CAZTVS01. The sequence continues at coordinate 15,553 of CAZTVS010000075.1, read as the reverse complement.
GCATGGATGCTCAGAGTCGTGGACGGCGACGACCACGCCTTTCAGCTTATCATGGAACGGTTTCAACGACCCATACTGAGCTATATTTATCGCTGGGTCCGAGATCCGGCAGAGGCGGAAGAATTGGCTCAGGAGGTTTTTTTAAGAGTGTATCGAGCCAAGAACACTTATCAGCCGGGATGGAGATTTTCCTCCTGGCTGTATACGATTGCTACCAATATCTGCCTGCAGGAGATGAGGCGGAGAAGACGCAGATTTTTACCTTGGCTCGGAAAAAGTACGAGTGGTGGAGACGGAGAGGATTCGGTTCCTGTCGATGTCCCCGATCAGCGGGAATCGGTACTTGTTCAGCTCCAGGCGGAGGAACGGGAGAGTGCTTTGTTTTCGGCCATCTCAGGATTGCCGAAAAAAGAAAAGACGGCATTGCTGCTACGTAAGTATCAAGAGCTTTCCTATAAGGAAATTGCCGAAATCATGAATTGCGGAGAGGGTGCGGTAAAGACTCTTATTCATCGCGGCAAGTTGCGCTTAAGGGAAAGATTACGTCCGTTTTTGCAGGATGGACAGGCCGCCATATGATTATCCATCTGCTGCGGACTATCTTGAAGAGGGTATGACTATGAATTGCAATGATTTTCAATTACAACTGGAACAGGGGGGGGAAAACCAACCCCTTACTCCCGAGGCGAAGCAACATTTGACGGGTTGCAGGGAATGCAGCCTCCTGTATCGGGATTTGGACCGGTTATGGGACCTGCTGGACACCTGGAAGGGGATTGAACCCACTCCTTCGTTCCAGCAGCGATTCTGGAGCCAGGTTTATACAACCGACTCCCCCTGGAACTGGCTTTCCTGGTTACACCCGGATTTCTGGTTTCGGGTTTGGCGTCCGGCCCTGGCTTCCTCTCTGGTTCTCACACTTTTTATGACCGGCAGCTTTCTGGCCATACGATACGGATTTCAATCCCCCTCCTCTCCTCCAGTTCTTTCCCAGAATCAGAAAGATGATATGTTGTTGGAACGTCTGGACCGGGCCTTTTCCCCTCGCGAGCTCATCGAAACCATGGATGCATACGACGCCTGGTCGGTGACCGGAGAGGAGACCCCGGCCGTAAAGTCCAAGGAAGACCCTGCGCCCCCATCGGATACGGATAAGAAAAGTACCCTACTCAGACAGAGGGGGAACCGTGCCTAGCAGATTTCTATCGATCGTTCTTTTCTTTTTGTGTCTGCCGGTTTTCGGGACCCTGCCCCCTCAGGATACCAAGCAGGCTCCTCCGATTCGTTTCAAATGGTGGACGAACGAAAAGATGATTCGACAGCTGTCCCTGACACAGCAGCAGGTGGACAAGATCGAATCCATCTGGACGGAGCGCAGAAAGTCCCTGGATGAATTGGAAGCCGATGTCGGGAGACAGGAAAAAGACCTGAAGGCCAATCTCGACCAGGAACAGGTCAACGAGAAGGCGGTGGAATTCTACATCGATCGGCTGTACCACACCCGGGCAGAGTTGGAGAAGGGCAAGCTACGGCTCCGTTTTCGCATCCGCGATGTGCTCAATAAGGACCAGCAAAAACAGATCCATGAAATGGTCATGCAATTTCGCCGTGATCGCGAGAAGGAACGGGCGGAAAAAGAAAAAGCCAAGGGCGGCGGCGGCCGACCTCCCGAGAAGCCTCCGGAAAGGCCCTAACCTCTTTCCGGTAGGTTGTATCCTTCTACTGCCTCTGGGACCGCCGCACCCCAGTGCGGCAAAGGACCGGCAAAGGACAGACGGCAAAGGACAGGTGTCGGCAGGACCTTCGTGCACGAAACCGTCAGCGGTGTCGGCTTTCTATGAGGATCCTTTTCCGCAGCGTCTCCTCGAAACGCTCTATGGCGTAACGTAGCGTTGTTCGCGGAATGGCTGGCCCATTTTTCCGCAGGAACATTGCCAACCTTTGCATGTCGGATTTCCCTACCTCCCGCAGCAGCCAGCCGTTGGCTTTCTGGATCAGGTCGTCTTGATCCTGGAAATGGCAGGAAACCATGCGATAGATCCCATCCTGAAACTCTTTCTTCTTCGTCAATTTCAGGAGCGAGACGATGGAGGCCCTGCGTACCCAGCGGTTCTTCGATTTGGCCCAGCGATCCAGGACACCCGTCTTTTCCGGGTGTTGCTCCAGATAAGCGCCCATCAGTTCCGGGAAGGTGACATCCACCAGGGCCCAGTTGTCGAGATAATTTTTGCCGGCCCACTCATACAGCCTGTCCGGCATGTCGAAGGGAAGCCTCTTTTTGAATTTCTGCAGGACAAGGATTCCTATTCCCCTGGCTTCATGATAGGGGTTTTGCAGCAGTTCCTGGCAGAAAGCCAAGGCTTGGCGGATGTCCCAATCCGCCCTTATTTCCTGGTAAAGGGCCTGAGCCAGCCCTCTAGCCTGCACCGAGGTGATCCCATAAAAAAGGACCTTCTCTTTGAAATATTTTTGCGCCTGTCGCGCCCGGGCCGGGTCGGCCATCTTTTCCAGTTCGACAATGGCCTTGCCGGCCAGAAGGGAAGCGGTGCATTTTTCCATACGACGTTTCCTTGGTGACTAATCTTTTTCCACCAGATAGGCGGAAGATAAAATCAGGGCAGCCCCTCCCATACCGATCCAGGTCAGGTTTTCGCCTAAAAGGAAATAGGAGAGGAAAACGGCGGAGATCGTTTCCAGCGGGCCCAAGATCGCCGACGAGGTGGCGTCGACGACTTTTAAAGAGTAATTGTAAAGCATGGTGGGGAGGAGGGTACAGAATACCGCCAGAAACAGGCAGAGCCAGAGGCCCTGAGAGTCGATGGTCGTTTCTCCGGTCACCGTGGAAGCCAGTGCGGCCAGAAGGGCGGTCGCCAGATAATTGGCCCACAGCATCCAGAAGCATTCGATCAGAGGGGCATATTTCCGGGTAATCACGATAAAGATGGCCCAGAAGAAAACCGCTGCCACGGTCAACAGGTCACCCAGAAAAGAGGAACCGTTCTGGAAACCTTGGAAATCCAGATTGGTCGAAAGGATGATGGCGCCGCAGAGACTCATGGCGATGGCGATGGCCCGTCTTCGGGTCAGACGTTCCTTCAGAAGCCAGTAAGCAATGATAGGTACGGTAACGATCATCATCTGCGTGAGAATGGCGCTTTTCGTAGAGGAGGTCAGCCGCAGGCCGGCAAATTGCAGGAAGGAGCCGGCCCAGTTGGAAATACCTATCAGAAAAAGAGCCGGATGGCGGCGGAGGATCCCTATGCCCCGGATCTTGCGCAGGAAAAAGGGCAGGACCATCGCCAGGACAAACAGGTAGCGGTAGAGAATGATGGCGGATGTCGTATTGGTCTGCAGGGCAATTTTAAGTACGGGGAAGGAAAATCCCCATAAGAGAAAAGACCCGATCAGAGCCAGAAAATATTTCGGCGGAAAACGCATACGATGAGAAAGGAAAACAAAAACACAAATCCGGGAATCACGGAAGCGATTCTTCCGCTATCATTATATCGACTGGAAACGATTTTCCATAGAAAATGGATAAAGGGCAATCACTCCCAAGGAGAAAACCATGGCACAAGACGATCGCAGATCTTTTTTGCATAAGGCCTCCGTACTGCCGTTGGGCGGTCTTTTTGCCGTTACGGCAGCAGGTAAAAAGGCGACGGACATTCGCATCGAGGAAGTTCGATTGGAATACGAAGATTTTCAATACCGGACCCCCATCAAATTCGGGGGAACGGTCGTGGATCGGGTCACTCTGCTCAATGTCCATTGCCGGGTCACCTCCCGTTCCGGGAAATCGGCATCAGGCTTCGGTTCCATGCCCTTGGGAAACGTGTGGTCGTTCCCCTCCAAGACGATGAAGTACGATGCCACTCTGAACGCTATGAAGGCCCTGGCGGAGAAGCTTGTGGCCGTCACCGCAGGGTGCAAGGAGTACGGCCATCCGATCGACCTGAACTGTGCCCTGGAACCTGCCTATGAAAAGCAAGCCGATGAGATTTCGCGCCAGCTGAAATTGCCGGAGGCCATTCCCAGGCTGTGTGCCATGGTGGTGGCCAGTCCCTTCGATGCGGCCGTTCACGATGCCTTTGGGAAAATCCATGGAAAAAACTGCTATCACACCTATGGTCCGGAATTCGTGTCCCGAGACCTCTCTCACTATCTGGGCCCGGAATTTCAAGGGGAATACCTGCCTTCTTATCTTCACCCTCAGCCGCAGGAGAATATGCCGCTCTATCATCTGGTGGGGGCTGTGGATCCCATCCTCTCCGAAGATATCAGGCAGCGGATAGGCGACGGACTTCCGGAAACCCTGCCGGAGTGGATACAAACCAATGGGCTGACCCACATCAAGATCAAACTGAACGGAGATGACTTGCGTTGGGATGTGGAGCGGGTCCTGCGTATGGACCATACGGCCACAGAGACACAAAACCGGCGCGGGGTCAAACGATGGTTTTATTCGCTGGATTTCAACGAGAAATGCCAAAATGTGGAATATCTGCTCGAATTCCTGCGCCAGGTCAAGGAGAAGGCCCCCAGCGGTTTCCAACGGATCCAGTATATCGAGCAGCCCACGGGCCGGGATCTGAAGGCGAATGCCGCCAATAAAATGCATCAGGCTTCCCGGCTACTCCCGGTGGTGATCGACGAGTCCCTGACCGATAAGGAAAGTCTTCTGTCGGCTCGGGAAATGGGATATTCCGGTGTTGCCTTGAAGGCCTGCAAGGGACAAAGCCAGGCACTTCTGATGGCTGCCCTGGCGCAGAAACATCGCATGTTCCTCTGCGTGCAGGACCTGACTTGTCCGGGCGCCTCGCTGATTCATTCTGCCGGTCTGGCGGCCCATATACGGGGAGTGGCTGCCATCGAGGCCAACGCCCGCCAGTATGTCCCGGCGGCCAACCGGGCGTGGGAAGAGAAATTTCCCGGCGTCTTTACCATAAGGAGTGGGCGGATGAACACCGGCATCCTGAAAGGCATCGGATTAGGGGCGGTATAAATCGACATTACATGGACCATGGAGATAATGTACTATTAATGGTTCGGTGATGTGGATGGAACGGAGGTGGGTCTGTCTGCCCTGTCGCATCCACGTTGAAAACAAAGAAAATTTGCGTTGGTAAAACTTAGAGCATGAAGGATATACGAGATAAAACCGGCTCTTTTCGCCTGGCTGTGTCCCTGGATGATTTTCTGGCCGGTCAGGAGGAGGGGGAAGGATTGCATATAGCCGATCTCCCACCCTTGCAGGGGATTCGTCTGCAAACCAGAAACCACTTCTATTCCCTGTGGGTCCTGGATCCCAAGGTGGGACAGGTACTCATCTGCGGCGGACAGTATTTCCCGGAATACCGGGAAGCCTATCTTTGCGGATCCAGCTGGCAGGGATGTTTTTTAAAAGTCGGATGGATAGGTGTTGGAATGTGCCTGGAGATGATAGCCGATGGCCGGCGTATCGTCAGTTCTCCGCTGCAATCCTTCACTATGGACACCCTCTGTCCTTCCAGCGTATCCCATTAAATGAAGAAACTATCCATCCTTGGATCTACGGGATCGATCGGGACAAATGCCCTGCGTGTTGTCGAGGAGTTCAGCGAAGATCTGCAGGTTGTCGCTCTCGCAGCCGGAAGGAATCTGTCTCTTCTGGTGGAACAGGCCAAGAGATATCGACCTCGATTGCTTTGTGTGGAGCTTGCATCGGATAGGGACCGCCTGAAACGGCTGCTGGAAGAACAAGGAGACGGGCTTCCTGAGATACCCATCGTCTGGGGAGTGGATGGCCTTCGGCAGGCGGCAGCTTTTGCGGAATGCGATTCGGTCCTTTGTGCCATCGCCGGTGCCACGGCCCTGCTTCCGGTGATGGAGGCCCTGCATGCCGGAAAACAGCTGTCGCTGGCAACCAAGGAAGTCCTGGTGATGGCCGGACAGCTGGTCATGCGTTGTGCCGAGGAACACCATCTGGAGATTCTGCCGGTCGACAGCGAACATAATGCCATTCATCAATGCCTGCGGGGAGAACAACATTCCTCTCTCCACAGGCTGGTGTTGACCGCTTCCGGCGGACCGTTTCTGCACTGGTCGGAAGATCGGCTGGCTACGGTCACTCCGGATGCGGCCCTGCAACATCCGACCTGGAAAATGGGCCGGAAGATCACCATCGATTCGGCTACCATGATGAACAAGGGTCTGGAGGTCATCGAGGCCCATTGGCTGTTTCGGATGCCTGCCGATCGGATCGAGGTGTTGATTCACCCACAATCGACGGTGCATTCCATGGTGGAGATGATCGACGGATCGGTCCTGGCGCAGTTGGGAGTTACCGACATGTGCAATGCCATTCAGTACGCGCTTTTTTATCCCGACCGCCGAGGCCATCATCGTCCGGCACTGGACTGGAAGACCATCCGCCGGCTCGATTTTCTGGAGCCGGACCGGAAGAAATTTCCTTGTCTGGATCTGGCGTATGCGGCCCTGCAGGAGGGCGGGACCATGCCTGCGGTCATGAATGCAGCCAATGAAGCGGCGGTCTCCGCCTTTCTGGACCGGAAAATTCGCTTTACCGATATTGCCGCCGTCATCGGAAAAACGATGGAAGAGCATGTATCCTATGCGCCGGAGTCCATGGAGGTCGTTCTGCAGGCGGATCGGTGGGCCCGTCAGTCTGCAGCAAAATGGATCGATGCCGTCGCCGGATAATGACTATACTTATTTGGATTTAACAAATTATGGATTCGATACTTAATACCATTTTTACCCTGGCCGCCTTCATATTCGTGCTCGGAGTTATGATCTTCATCCACGAATTCGGTCATTTCATGGCTGCGAAATGGCTGAAAATCCGCGTAGAAATTTTTTCCCTGGGTTTTGGGACACGCCTGTGGGGATTTCAGCGGGGGGAAACCGATTACCGGGTCTGTCTTTTGCCTCTGGGAGGTTTTGTCAAATTGGCCGGAGAAAACCCCGACGAAGAGATTTCCGGCAATGCCGATGAGTTCCTCTCCCGCCCCAAATACCAGCGGTTCCTTGTCTATGTCACCGGGCCTCTGATGAATATTCTGTTGGCCATTCTGTTCACCGCTGCCAATTTTATGGTGGGAGTGGAAACGCCCAGGTATCTAAAGGAAACACCTAAAATCGGCTTGACCCCGCCGGATTCGCCGGCCGCCAAGGCGGGCTTGCTTTCCGGGGATGTGATTCTGTCGGTCGACGGCAAAAAGATGGATACCTGGCAGGATTTACGGATCGCCGTGGGTTCCAATCCCAATCGGGAGCTGGAGTTCCTTGTCCGTCGCGGAGAGCAGGAGATTCCTTTCAAGATCACAACCATAGCCCAGGGGAAAGGCGATATCGGCAGCGTCGGATTCGTTCCCTACCTGCCGCAGCCTGTCGTGGAGCGGGTGGAAGCCGGTTATCCCGCCGAGAAGATCGGATTGCGCAAAGGGGACGTCATTCTCCAACTGCGAAACGAACAACAGGTGGCGGAAGACCAATATGCCATGTATTCCATGATCTATGGTAATGAAGGTAAAGAGCTGCAGATAGCCTGGAAGCGCGGGGAGCAGACATTTACGGGAACGGTGGTCCCTGCCAAGCTGGATCTTCCCGGGAGTTCTCCTTACCCCGGACAGGGGCGGCTGGGAGTCGGATTTTCCATGCCGAGCGTTGTGGAACGTTACGGACCGTTGGCCTCCCTGCGTGAATCCGTCCGCCGCAATTACGAGATCACGGTCCTGACTTTCGATCTGCTGGCTAAACTGTTCCGAGGTCAGGCCTCCATCAAAGTCATGTCCGGCCCGATCGATATCGCCGTCTATTCCGGGGAGGCGGCTCGCGTAGGCGGCATGGCCCTGATCGGATTTATGGCCCTGATCAGTCTGCAGCTGGGAATATTCAATCTGTTGCCTGTTCCCGTCCTGGACGGGGGACAGATCTTCCTCCTCTTTCTGGAAGGTCTTCTGCGCCGTGACCTCTCTCTCAAAGTCAAGGAGAATATCAACAAGGTGGGATTCGTACTGCTTATCCTGCTGATGTCGGTCGTGATCTTCAACGACATCAGCAAACATACTTCTTCCTGGTGGGACAAGCTTTTCCCCTGATCGCACCATCGGGGGAACCGTAGCGAATCCAATGGATCCTGTTTGGGATAGCGCCTTCAGCCGGTGCCGCGGCGGTAGCATGGTGCTTGTCTGGTACAAGCGAAGCGTCACCCTTCGGGCAAGTGTCGCCCTCCGGGCAAATATTTTTTATCTGTTCCTTGCCGCGCTGGGGAACGGTAATCCCGGGCGGTAGCGGTGGGGAAGAAGCAGTTTGGAAACAGCGCCGGGGCAGCGAAAAAGCGCCCCGGCACCAAGGATGGGGAAAAAAGAGTGGTATCGGTTAGAAGCTCTTGATGGCTTCTTCTTCGTTTTCGTAAACTTCGAAAACGGTGAGCAGCTTGGTGATGCTCAACAATTCCTGTAATTTTTTCGTCAGGTTCAACAGCTTCAGTTTTCCACCCTGATTGGAAGTGGTGGTGAAGGCGCTGACCAGTTCCCCGATACCGGAGCTGTCTACATAGTTGACTTCGCCCAGGTTCAATAAAATCTTTTTGCTGCCTTCCTTGAGCAGGTTACGCACCTCGTTGCGTACGGCGGCAGTCCCCTCTCCCAGCGTGATCTTGCCGATCATGTCGAGAATTACAATGTCGTTGACGGTTCTTTTTTTGATTTCCATACTGGAGGCACTCCTTAAATGGTAATAATTATTTTCTAGTCATCTTATTTGGGGGACAGGCGTTTGATCATCTGAACCTGCATCCCGCCGTTGGGACGGTGAGTGAAAATCACCTCATCCATGAATGATCGCATATAAAAAATACCGCGTCCGCTCGGTTTCAGCAGATTTTCCGCAGCCAGAGGATCCGGTAGGTCCTCGGGGCAAAACCCTTCTCCTTCATCCAGAACGAAGACGATCAGCTGTTCTGTCTCAATCAGGAACTGGATCTCCACCTTTTTGCCGGGATCCATCCGATTGCCGTGTTTTATGGCATTGATCGCCGACTCGCGGACCGACATTCCGATCCAGTAGGCCATTTCCTGTTCATAGCCCATGAGGGTGGTAATGCTATCGGTCACCGTTTGGATCAGTTCCACGTAAGCCAGATTACTTCCGAGTACCAATTCAATCGTGTTGCTTTCGTGCCCCATGGGTAATGAATATTCAGATAGCATCCATAACACTTATCGTTAGTCTCCACAATCTTACGGATTGTGAGCCGGGATTGTCAAGAGATACTCGGAATAAATTCCCTGGAAAAGCAGGAAAGTATTTCCAGGGCAGGCATCCATCGGATTGTTCTCCGGTTCCCTACAAGTTCTATTGTTCTGAGGATATAATTCCTGTATTTTCCAGGGTCGGTTAAACAGCTGGGGGTGAAAATGCCAGAGCGTACGATCGGACGATACGAAATACTGAAGGAGATTGGACAAGGCGGACAGAGCACTGCCTACAAAGCAAAAGACCCGAAGATCAATCGCATCGTGGCCATCAAGCGCATGCGTTCCCAGGTAGGCGTGGAGACCTCTCTGCAGCAGGAATTCATCGCCCGTTTTGTCCGCGAAGCTCAGGCAGCCGGGAGACTCTCCCATCCCAACATTGCCGTCATCTATGATGTAGGCGACGACAATGGAGAACCCTATATCGCCATGGAATATATCGATGGCGAACATCTGGGAGCCATTCTGGAACGCGAGTTCCCCCTGCAACTGTCGCGCATCGTCGATATCTTCTGCCAGCTGTGCGACGGGCTGGATTATGCCCATAAGAACCAGATCATCCATCGGGACATCAAGCCGGCCAATGTGATGTTGACCAAAGACGGACAGGTCAAGATCGTGGATTTCGGAATCGCTAAATTGTCCTCTTCGAACCTTACCCAGACGGGTTATATCCTGGGAACGCCCAGTTATATGTCTCCGGAACTGATCATGGGACGGGCGATCGATCACCGCTCGGACATCTTTTCCGTCGGCGTCATGTTGTATGAGACCCTGGCCGGGCAACTGCCCTTTGTCGGGCACAATCCAACGACGGTCATCTACAAAATCGTAAACGAGCAACTTCCACCGCTCTTCGTGCAGCGCCCCGATCTTCCTGCCCGCTTGGAGATGATTGTCAATAAGGCCCTGGCCAAAGGACCGGAACAGCGATATCAAAATTGTATGGACCTGGCCCACGATCTGAAACAGATCGTGCATCCGGAGAGGTTCCCGGCCAAAGTGGTGCCGGAAGTGACACCCGCCGGGGCGGTGGCTGCCGCTAGGGGGAACGGACCCGATCTGCATGCCACGGTCATCCCGGGGACCAAGGTCTCGAAACCCGCCCCCACTCCTCCCAGGCAGAAGATACAATCGGACAGGGCGGCGGCTGCGGAACCTTCTCCTCCGTATGCCCGCCCGGCTGACGGAGCAGGTGGCCATGTACTTTCGTCCGCCCCCGGTCTGCTGGCAAAAATCCCCCATCGCTGGCTGGTGCCGGGAGCTGCCGCCATTGCCGTGCTGTTTTTATTTGCCATCTGGCTGATCGTTCGGATCACCGGCGCGGAAGAACCGCCGGCGAGTCCCGTCACCGAGGAAACGGTGGTAACCACTACTGTCATGGCCATGATCGAAGATCTGAATACGGTCACCACAACCCTGCCCAACTTGACAGAGGCCGGAGGCAGCGGGGCTGAAAGTCTGGCGGCGACCGTTTCCACCCGACCCAGGAGAACGGCCACTACCCTGTCTCCAGGGAACAGATCGGCCCGATACACACCCACAACCACAAGTGTTGCGGATGCCTTCTCCCATGTCGTCCCCACTCCGACCCTGCCACCCGCAACCATAGGGAGCGGATCTTCCTCTTCCGAGCAGCAGGCGACCAGGCCGGTTTCCACGTCGAAATTCCGTATCCAGGCGGAGCATGATCATTGGAAAGGCTCCTGTAAAGGCGCCCTGTTGCTTTCCGATACCACCGTCGAATACCTTCCCCGGGAAGGGGACCATCGTTATGCCTTTTCCATCTCGGTCTTGCGAAAATTCGAGCTGAAAAATGAGAAAGGGAAAACCCGCCTGTCGATCAAGGCCCAGGATGGAAAGGATTATAACTTCGACGTGAAGGACCCGGACGAGGCGCAAAGACTGAACAGCGCCTACCAGAGGATTGCCGCTCGTTTGCAAAAGTAAGACGGTCTTCAGGAAAGCAAGCGGGAGCGTGGGATGCATCGCTCCCGCTACTTTCGCCATCCGGATACCGGATGGAGGCGGATTTCAACAAGAAGCGGCGTAACGCCGCACGATCGCCTGCATCTCCTTTTCTTTGGCCTCCATCTCTTCGATCATCTTGAACTGAACCCGGGCCCGGTCCAGGTTGTGATTCGGCCGATGGATCTTGAAGTAGGTGTCACCGACGAGGTGGTCGGTCAGGAAGCGGACGCCGATGTTGAAGGTGATCAGACGGCCGGCGAAAGCCAGCAGATTGATCTCCGTAGAATTGAGAAAGGTAGCCTCGGCCAGATAGCCGCGGGCCAGGGATTCAAACAGGTCCAGACGCATATGCACCCGGCTTAAGTCGAGTTCGTCCTCGGCGCTGGTCGGAGTGCAGGTGCGCACCAGATCGCCGAAATCGTACAGGGCGGACCCGCCCATCACCGTGTCCAGGTCGATGACGCAAACCCCCTTCCCGCTTTGATCGTCGATCATCACATTGTTCAGTTTGGTGTCGTTATGGGTGATGCGCGTAGGAATCGTGCCGCTCTCCATCAGGGATGTCACCGTGGATACCATATCCTTTCTTTGCAGGGCAAAGGCAATCTCCTGCCGGGCGCCGGCCGCACGGTCATGACTATCCTGGGCGATGGACTCCTCCAGTGTATGGAACCGTCGCGGAGTATGATGGAAGTAGGGGATGGTTTCATGCAGAGGTCCGCCGGGAAGATCGGTTAGCAGATTTTGAAACCGGCCGAAGGCGCGTCCGGCCTCTTCCGCCTGCTGCGGTTTTTCACAGATGTTATAGGTCTGCGCATTTTCGATGAAGATATAAGTGCGCCAGCAGTTGCCCTCCGGGTCCGTATACCAGTAGCAACCGTCCCTGGTCGGGACTACGGTGAGGGCTTCCCGCTGTGGATCGGCGTTTGCCATAGCTGAAAGCTTGTCCTGAAGATGGCGGGTGACACGCAGAATGTTTTCCATCACCTCCTGGGGCTTGCGGAAAACCGAGTGGTTGATCCGCTGTTGCAGAGAGGGATAGATCCGGTTCTCCTGTTGCCAGCGGGTCAGATAGGTATCGTTGATATGCCCGCTGCCGTAGGGACATCCGTCCAGGTATTTCCCTTCGATCTGAAAATGGGCGACGATTTTTTCGATGTCATGTTTCATAAAACCTCTTGTAGGACTCGTGGTTTGTCCGCAAAATCAGTAAACAGGCCTGGGCCCGGATGGGCTCTTTTCCCTGGCGGCCGACATCAGCAAGGAACGGGCGCCTTCGGTCATCAGGCTCAGCTCCGTACCTGCCTGAAAGAAGAGGAAGCCTTGCTGCAGATAGCGCTCCCGCTGGCGGGCGTCCGTCGCCGGCCGGCCCAGAATCTTCCCATGTCGTCGGGCGGCGGCGACCACCCGATCGATGGCTTCCTGCAGTAACGGTTCGTCCTGTCGTCCGCGTAACCCGAGGGAGAAGGAAAGGTCGCTGGTGCCGATGAACAGGACATCCACGCCTTCCACTGCAGCGATCTCTTCGATTCGCTCCACCGCCCGTTTCTCTTCGATGATGACCACCGTCATCCCATTGCGATCGGCTGAATCGTAATAGTTATCGATTTCCGGCCAGGAGGTGCAAGCGAGTCCGGCGCCGGAGCCGCGTTTTCCCAAAGGGGGATATTTACAGGCAGCCACCGCTTGTGCCGCCAGTTCGGGAGTTCCGGAAAAGGGGAAGATCACGCCGGAAACACCCTGATCGAGCACGCGTTTGGCGGTCCATAATTCATTGACCGGAACCCGGGCGAAAATCGCCGCCGGTTGCGAACGAGTGGCCAGCACGATGGTGCGTAAGGTCTCCAGGCTGACGGGAGCATGTTCCATCTCCACCCAGAGAAAATCGAATCCCAGGGAAGCCCCGTGGGAAGCCGTTTCCACATTGTTGCTGACGATGGTCAGACCGATGACCGGTAATCCGGCCTGCAATTTGGTCCGTATCGGATGATTCCAGCTTGTCGTCATAGGCCCCCTTTCACCTTCCATCAATTCTGACGACCCGGTAAAAAGTCCTGGGAGCGCTGGCGTCTCGCCGGCATCCCCTTTCGAATCAATACGGAATTTTCGAATCAACACAAAAAACTGACTTTTTACCGGGTCGTTAATTCTGTCTGAACAGCGGAATATTAAGACACCCTACCGCTTCACATCAAGGGCGGAGAACAAATCCGGTTCGTGTTCCCGGCTTGTAGTTTCTATTGTTATCTTTTAGAATTACGCTATATCCATCGGAGGAAGGAGACAGTGAACATGTTTTCTGTCGGTATGATCGGCTACAGCTGGGCGGCAAGTGCCCACATTCCGGCCATTCAGGCTTGTCCGGAGGCGCGGGTTACCGCCGTCTGTTCCTCGCGTCGTCTGGATGATGCGGAACTCAGTGCCCGGTGGGGGACCCCCATCCGGACTTTCACGGACCTGGACGAAATGCTGGCCCTGCCCGATTTGAATGTCGTTTCCATATGCAGCCTACCCAACCTGCATTGCCGCCAGGCGATAGCCGCCGCCAGAGCGGGAAAGCACATCATTCTGGAGAAGCCGATTGCCCTCTCCTGGGAAGATTGTCTGGCCGTCGAAGAGGCCGTGACCGCTGCCGGAGTGAAGGTCTGCGTCTGTTTCGAATGCCGTTTTTCCAGCCAATTCCAGGCCATACGGTCCGTGATTGAGGCCGGGCTTCTCGGCCATATCCATTATGCTGAAGTGGATTACTATCATGGTATCGGTCCCTGGTACGGGCAATACCGCTGGAATATCTTACGGGAGCAGGGAGGCAGTGCCCTGTTGACAGCCGGGTGCCACGCCCTGGATGCCTTGCTCTTTTGCCAGGCGGGCATCGAAGTGGAGGACGTCCTGAGTATTTCCGTCCGTTCGAAGAACGATGCCTTTGCCCGGTATGAATATCCGACGACCAGTGTCACCCTTTTGCGCTTCAAGGATGGAAGCGTGGGCAAGTGCACGGCGTCGATCGACTGCCTGCAGCCCTATTATTTCCATACGCACCTGGTCGGCAGCGAGGGCAGTCTGCTCGACAACAAATTCTACTCCGGCAAGCTGGCAGGGCTGGACAAAAACCGGTGGAGCAGCCTCTCCTTCCATCCCCTCGATAGCGGGGATGTCTCCGATCACCCTTACCAGACGCAGTTCGCACGATTCTTCCAATCGTTACAGCGCGGTGAGGATATGCCCCATACAGCATTACGCGATGCCATGGATACCCATCGCATCATCTTCCGATCGGATGCCGCGGCGGAAAAGAAATGCCGGTGATTCCCATGAAGGAGATACGGAAAGTCGATACCCCGCCGGCCCGAAAAGTAGCTTTGGCCATCGGTGCTCATCCCGACGATATCGAATTTCTGATGGCCGGTACCTTGCTGCAGTTACAGGGCATCGGGTATTGCCTGCATTACCTCTGCCTGTCGAACGGGAACTGCGGATCGCTGGTGCACAACGCCGCCACCATTGCCCGTATTCGCACCCGCGAGGCCAGGCGTGCCGCCGGGGTGCTGGGAGCCGTTTTCCATCCTCCCTTCTGCCGGGATCTGGAAATTTTCTACGATTTAAAAACCCTGCGCCGGCTGGCCTGCGTGATTCGACGGATCCGGCCGACCGTGTTGTTGACTCACTCCCCGGACGATTACATGGAAGACCATCGCAGCACCTGCCGGCTGGCGGTTTCCGCCGCCTTTGTGCGCGGGGCGCCCAATTTCCAAACCAGCCCTCGATACCGGTCCGCCCTTTACGATGTGGCGATTTATCACGCCATGCCGCACGGCCTCGGCGACGAATTCGGACGCCGCATTACACCCGATTGCCTGGTCAACACCGCACCGGTTCAGGAGTTGCAGCAGGAAGCCCTGGTAAGCCATCTAAGCCAGCGGGATTGGCTGGAAGCCACGCAGGGTCTTGGTTCCTATATTCAGACGATGGTGGATTTTTCCAGAGAGATGGCCCGCCTTTCCACCTGCTTTTCCCATGCGGAAGGATGGCGCCGGCATTCCTCTCTGGGTTTCAGCCACCCCGGCTTTCATCCGCTGCAGGAACTGGGGCGAGATTTCGAAGAGGTGAAGCGATAGGATGTTGTTTGGGGCCCCAGCGTCCCGGCATGGCAGGCAGAGATGATGAAGCGGCAAAAAGTCCTGGGAGTGCCGGCGTCCCACCGGCAAAAGCAATGGAATCAACACGAGATTTGCGAAAAGAAACGGAACAAAGGCTTTTTGCCGCTTCATCAGAGATGGAAGTTATCACCATTCCGATATCGATAGAAAGGGGAATATGTCTCG
>CAZTVS010000074.1:3032-22745 GCA_964617125.1 uncultured Acidobacteriota bacterium | reverse complement strand
AGGCGGTGCCGCGTAAATACAGGCTTTCATGGATCCATGGGATGCCGCGTAAACGTGGAACTACAAGCCTCCTGCTTTTTGCGATTTCATCAGGAAGGACGGCCCGGCAAAAAGTCTTTATTCCGTTTCTTTTCGTAAATTCCGTGTTGATTCCATTGTTTTTGCCGGCGGGACGCCGGCGCTCCCAGGACTTTTTACCGGGCCGTCAGGAAGGATTGTCTTTCTTTGGATGCAGAATGTTAGGTATTAGTTTTTGCGATCAAATCATTCCAGGTCATTTACGCCTCTTGCCTTTACTTTTTTGTTTCAGTGCCCGGCCGGCTTTTTTTCCCGTCTCGACTGATTTTTCACCCTTCCCGCCTGCCCCTGACCAATCCATACTAATATTTATTGCCGAGCCATTCCGCATTTCATCCTTTTACCAATCTGGTATATTTCTCGATGATTGCGGATATAAAATGTGCTATTTAAAATTATTTTACTCTAAGCAATATATATGCCAAACAGTAACCCATGGAAATTTCACACCCACTTTGGAGTTTTTTAAAAATTAATAAAAAATTTGTATATCCGGTGAGTTCCTTGGAAACCGCTCCTAGTTTGCCTTCTATGCCATATTGCCTGCAAATCATTGAAGATGTTGACATTAAATTGAAAAAATCCTTGACAAAGCTTCCAGTCTAATACTAAATATTGTGGTAGATTAATTGACACCTCAACATTTTGGATTCTGGGTGTCAGAATGTTCAACTGTAATTTGGAGGATTAACACAATGGCAACTGCAAAAAAAGCCCCGGCCAAAAAGGCTGAAAAGAAACCTGCCAAGCCAGCCAAAAAGAAGTAGTTCGGCTGATCCGCAGTGGAAAAATTAGGGGATCTAATCGATCCCCTTTTTTGTTTTCCTGCGACATAGGCTATCAAGCAATTATCATGCCAATCTTCCAAAACTTTCTTTAAGGAGAAAGCATATGGCCTGCAAATCGACCGCCAAAAAACCGGAAGCCAAAAAACCGGCCAAACCGGCCAAGAAAAAGTAGCACTATCCGGTTCCGCGTGATACGAGGAACGACTACGGGGGATCTCCTGCGATCCCCCATTTCTTTTTCCGCCAAAACCAGATCCTATGCCGCGCCAGACAAGAAAAAAACAATCCGTACCCCGGGAGCGGGTAAACGGAAAGAGCCCTCTCCTTGGCAACGACGAACATATCGAATTGCGGGGCGTCCGCGTTCACAATCTGAAAAATATCGACGTCCGGCTTCCGCTCGGCCGATTGACGGTGATCACCGGAGTCAGCGGATCGGGAAAATCCAGCCTGGCCTTTGATACCCTGTACGCCGAGGGACAACGGCGTTATGTAGAGTCTCTCTCCTCGTATGCCCGGCAATTTCTGGAACGCATCGATAAGCCGGATGTCGACGAGGTGCTGGGCATTTGCCCGGCTCTGGCCATTCGGCAGAAGGCCGGCGGTCGCAACCCGCGTTCCCTGGTAGCCACGGTAACCGAAATCTACGATTTTATACGATTACTTTTTGCCCGGGTCGGCACGACCTTTTGCCACAGTTGCGGATCGAAGGTGGAAAAGGAACACGCCGAACATGTGGCCAGGAAACTTCTGCAACTTCCGTCGGGGGCACGCCTGTATGTTCTCTTCCCCCTGCGTTCTCTGCTGGGACCGAGTGAGGGGGGCCCTCCCGGGGAAGAAGGGAAAGAAACCATCGATCGCCGGCGCCGGCGCAAAACCGCCGCCCAACCGGTTCTGGACCAAACGCTCGTCGGCAGACTGCGCAAGGAGGGCTATGCCCGATTGCTGATCGACTTCCAAGTGACCGATCTGAATCACCCGGCTCTGCCCTACGGTCGAACCATCGATGACGACTGGTACGTCGTGGTCGACCGTTTGTCGCTTTCCCAGGAGATCCATTCCCGCCTGATCGACAGCCTGGAAACGGTTTTGCGTGAAGGGAACGGCCGGGGTGCCGTTTTCCTCCTGAAAGAGCCCGGAACCGTCGCCGAAACCTGGGCCGAAACCCTCAAAAGCAAATCTCTTCAGATCCGTCCGGAGGGGATCCTGTATAAATTCAGCGAACAATACGAATGCAGTGCCTGCGGCATCGTATACCAGACTCCGGAACCTCGGCTCTTTTCCTTCAACAGTCCTTTTGGCGCCTGTCCTGTCTGCCAGGGATTCGGAAACACCATGTCGTGGGACGCCGACCTGATCATTCCTGACGGGAACAAATGCCTGGAGGAGGGGGCCATCGATCCCTGGACAAAGCCAGCCTATACTCATTTTCAGGATGAGCTGCTTCTGTTCGCCGAATCGGCGGGGATACCCACCGATGTTCCTTTTCACCAGCTCTCGGCCGAGCATCGTCGCTGGATTCTCGACGGCTCGGAAGCGGAGGGATACGGTGGGATCAAGGGATTCTTCGAATATCTGGAGAGTAAAAAATACAAAATGCATGTACGCGTTTTTCTCAGCCGATATCGGGGATACCTGCGTTGCCAGGCCTGCGGAGGCAGTCGCCTGCGGCCGGAGGCACTGGACGTATATTTGGGGGGGAAGCGTATTGCGGAAATCCTGTCTCTCAACATTCGTGCCGCCCGTCAGTTTTTCCAGCATTTGACCCTATCGGCTATGGAACGGGAAATATCCGAACGATTGCTGGAAGAGATCCGGCAGCGCCTGGATCTGTTGATCCAGGTGGGATTGGACTATCTCCACCTGGACCGCCTGACCTCGACCCTCTCCGGGGGCGAATCGCAGCGGATTCAGCTGTCCACCGCCATCGGCAGCTCGCTGGTCGGCGCCCTCTATGTCCTCGATGAACCCAGCATCGGATTGCATCCGCGGGACAGCGAGCGGCTGATCCATATCCTGTACCGCCTGCGAGATATCGGCAATACGGTGTTGGTAGTTGAGCACGACGCTCAGATTATGCGGGCCGCCGACTACCTGATTGATCTGGGTCCGGGAGCGGGCGAGTGGGGAGGAGAGGTTCTGTTTCAGGGTCCGCCCGATCGCCTGCCTCTGCAAGGGGACTCCCTTACCGCTAAATATCTGCAAAGGAAAAAATCGATACCGGTGCCCAAACGCAGACCCTACTCCGCCGACAGGCAAATTACCGTCCTGGGGGCAAAGGCGCATAACTTGAAGGATATCGATGTCTGCCTACCGCTGGGACTGCTAGTTTGCATCAGTGGAGTTTCCGGTTCCGGAAAATCGACCCTGGCCCATGAGGTCCTTTTCGCCGGGATGAAACGCCTGCGCGGCCAGTGGAAAGAAGAGACTGGCGAATGTCGGGGCATACAGGGTTCGCAGCTGGTGCGGGAGGTGGTTCTCGTGGACCAATCACCCATCGGCCGGACCTCGCGGTCCAATCCCGCCACTTATGTCAAGGCGTTCGATGAAATCCGTACCCTCTTCGCTTCTCTGCCGGAGGCCAGACAGCGGCACCTGTTGCCGAAACATTTTTCTTTCAACGTGGAGGGCGGCCGATGCGAACGTTGTCAGGGAACCGGCGTGGAAGTCATCACCATGCAGTTTCTGGCGGATGTCGAAGTCACCTGCGAGGATTGCGGCGGCAAGCGTTTCCGGCCGGAAGTGCTGGAAGTCAGGTATAAGGGGCGCAATTTGGCGGAAGTCCTGGATCTGACCGTGACCGAAGCCCTGACCTTTTTCCTGGGAGAACCCCGTATCCTTGCCCGCCTGCGCAGCCTGGAGGAGGTGGGGTTGGGGTACTTACGTCTGGGACAATCCACCTCCACCCTGTCCGGTGGCGAGGCGCAACGGCTCAAACTCTGCGGATTTCTGGCCGAAGGGGAAACGGAAGGCATTCTCTACATCTTCGACGAACCGACTACGGGATTGCATTTTGAAGACATCGGGGTTCTCCTCAAGGCCTTCGATCGATTGCTGCAGTCGGGCGCCTCGCTGCTGGTCATCGAACACAACCTGGATGTGTTAAAATCAGCCGACTGGATCATCGATCTGGGACCGGAGGGAGGCGACGAAGGCGGATTTCTGGTGGGCCAGGGTACTCCGGAGGCAATCTGCCGGATCGAAGAATCCCATACCGGCAGGTTTCTCAAGCGTCATATGGAGCTGTAAAAAGACATGAGCGAATCCTTCTTTCAAAGCAGCGACAGCATACGAAGCAGCCGGCCGTTGCTCTATGCGCAAACGGCACATTTCTCCGGTCCCCTCCCGCTGGAATTAGGAGGGTGTCTGCCCGAAGTCACTCTGCTGTATGAGACCTACGGTCGCCTGAACGCAGCCAAAGACAATGCGGTTTTACTATGCCATGCATTGAGCGGCGACTCCCACGTGGCCCGTCATGACGGCCGTGACGATCCCGGATGGTGGGACATTGCCGTCGGTCCGGGGAAATGTATCGATACCGATAAGTATTTCGTCATCTGTCCCAACGTTTTAGGCGGATGCCGCGGGACCACCGGGCCCAACAGTATCAATCCGGCGACGGGACAACCTTACGGACAGGATTTTCCCATCATCACCATCGCGGATATGGTGGAGGCACAGAAGCTACTGATCGATTTTCTCGGCATCGAACAGCTGATCGCCGTGATCGGCGGTTCCATGGGCGGGATGCATGTTCTGCAATGGGCCTATGCCCACCCGGAAAAGCTACGGGGCGCCATTGCCCTGGCTACCGCCTGCCGGCTGACCAGTCAGGCGTTGGCTTTCGATGTCATTGCCCGCAACGCCATACGTCGTGATCCCTGTTTCCGCGATGGGGATTATTATCAACAGGAAAACGGACCACAGGTAGGTCTAGCCCTGGCCCGCATGTTGGGGCACATCACCTACCTGTCGCCGGAGTCGATGCGCCAGAAATTCGAAGCCGATCGCCTGTCCCCGCGGGACGTGCAGACGCAGTTTGAAAAGACCTTTTCCGTCGGTTCCTATCTGGCCCATCAAGGAGACAAATTCGTAGAGAGGTTCGATGCCAACAGCTATCTGACCCTGTCCATGGCCATGGATCTTTTCGATCTGGGCAATACCCACAACGATCTGGTAGCCACGCTGCAATCCAGTCTGTGCGATTGGCTGGTAGTCAGCTACACCAGCGACTGGCTCTTCCCTCCGGAACAGTCAAGGCGCATCGTCGATGCCCTGCTGGCTGCGGGCAAGACGGTCAGCTATTGCAACGTCAACAGCAGTTGCGGTCACGATGCCTTTCTTCTGGAGGATAACCTGCCCAGTTATGGAGAATTGATACGGTCCTTTCTGTATAACCAGCACACCGGTAAAGCCTGGATCCGTTCCGGCGTGGAAGAACCGGCTCCGGGTCCCACCAGCATATACCATGCACAACGGCTCGATCATATGCGTCTGGCCGAGTTGATACCTCCCGGTGCCTCCGTCCTGGATCTGGGCTGTGGCCGGGGCACTCTGCTCGCTCTGCTGAAACAGAAAAACCACGATCGCATCCTGGGAGTGGAATGGGACGAGCAGGCGGTCCTGGCTTGCGTGCGCAAAGGGATTCCGACGATCCATGCCGATCTCAACCTGGGATTGAAAATGTTTGCCGATCAGCAATATGATTATGTCATCCTTTCCCAGACGCTGCAGGCCATTAAAGATGTCGAGCGGGTCATTTCCGAGATGCTGCGGGTGGGCAGAAATGCCATTCTGAGCTTCCCCAATCTGGCCTACAGCAAGCTGCGCAGGATGCTCTATGAACAGGGAAAAGCACCGGTAGCAACCGGTCTGTTGCGACACCAGTGGTATAACACGCCCAATATCCGGTTCCTGTCCATCTCTGATTTCGAAGATTTCTGCCGGGATCAGGACATATCCATCCACCAGCGTATCTGCCTGGATACGGAAGCAGGTACGGAGATCGAGGACAACCACAATCTCCTCGCCGACATGGCCATCTATACACTGAGTCGGTAAGGTCCGCTTACCGTAAAGCGATTTCCTTGTGACGGATGGTGTCGTGACGGTCCGGTCCGGTAGAGATGAACGCGATGTTCGTCCCGACTAACTCTTCCAGATGGCGTATATAGTCCTGGGCCAGGGGCGGGAGTTTTGCGAATTCCCTGATCCCTTGGGTATTGGCCCTCCATCCGGGGCGCGTTTCGTACATCGGGCGGCATTGTTCCAGAACCGTCGTATCGGAAGGAAATTTCTTAAGCCTGGCCCCCTGACATTCATAGGCGACGCAGACGGGAATCTCCTCCATCTCGTCCAACACATCCAGCTTGGTAATGGCCAGGGCATCGAACCGGTTCAACATCTGGGAAAACCGCATGGCTACGGCATCAAACCATCCGCAACGGCGTGGCCTGCCGGTGGAAGCACCGAACTCGTCCCCCTTTTCGCGTATGGCATCCCCCTCGGGCCCTGTCAGTTCCGTCGGAAACGGACCGGCTCCGACCCGGGTGCAATAGGCCTTGGCAATTCCCAAGGATCGGTGCAGGAACTTGGGACTGATTCCGGCTCCGACACAAGCCCCGGCGGCCCAGGTCGTCGATGAGGTGACGTAAGGAAAGGTTCCCTGATCGATATCCAGCAGGGTTCCCTGGGCTCCTTCGAACAGGATCTGTTGACCCTGATCGATGGCTTCGTTGACCAGATGAGGGCCATCGGCGATGAAAGGTCGAAGCCGTTCCGCCAACGGCATTAATTTCCGGAACACGGATCCGGCGTCCAGCTCTTCCACATCCGTTCCACATCCGAGCGCACGCCGTTTGTGTTCACAGAGTTCCGCCAATCTCCCACGGAAGCGATCGAGCGACAGAAGCTCTTCCACACGAATGCCGCGCCGACCCGTCTTGTCTTCGTAGGCCGGACCGATTCCCCGAGAGGTGGTACCGATCTTGTTGCCGGCCCGTCTCTCTTCTTCCAGACGGTCCTGCAGGCGATGGCAGGGTAGAATAAGGCTTGCCTGGCCGGAGACAAAAAGTCTTCCGCTCAGTTCCACACCCAGCGAGGTCAGGAGATTCGCCTCTTCCCAAAAGGCTTCGAGGTCGAAGACGACACCATTCCCGATCAGACAAACCTTATCGGCATGCAAAATTCCGGAGGGAATCAGATGAAGAACGATTTTACGGCCTTCCACCCAAATGGTGTGACCCGCATTGTGTCCCCCCTGGTAACGAACTACCATATGAAAGGAAGGAGCGAGCAGATCGACGATTTTTCCCTTACCTTCATCGCCCCATTGGGCGCCAACGATCACAAGATTTGACATAAGATTCCATCCGAGTGAGATGCCCGACCTCCGGGACCGAAGCCCGATGGCCGGACGGATGTATGGCTCCTGATACGCTAGAAACCGCAGTCCCTGCGGCTTGACGGACGGTCCGGAAGAAAAGGATTTACAGCCGGGTGTCGATCAATTCGGAGATCTTCTCCTTGGAGGCGACTCCAACTACCTGCTCGACCACCTGTCCCCCGACAAAGAGCAGCAGGGTGGGGATCCCCTTGATTTTATAATGAGAAGCCGTTCTGGGATTATCGTCTACATTCAGCTTTACTACCTTGACTTTCCCCTGGTATTTTTCGGCAATCGCATCTACGGTAGGTGCCAGGGCGCGACAGGGTCCGCACCAGACCGCCCAGAAATCCACCAGGACGGGTAGTGGGGATTGAATTACTTCCGAATCAAAAGTCTGATCGGCAACTTCCGAAACTTTGTCGCTCATGGTCAATCGGTTCTCCTATCGGGAGTATTGTGTTATTGTATCTTTTCCCCGAAAGAAGCGAAAAATAACACAAAATGGATGGAAAAGCAAACAAACGACTAGGGCAACATTTCCTGGTTTCCAAACCTTATTGCGAGAAAATCGTACAATGGGCCGACATCCGGCCCGGAGATTTTGTCCTGGAGATTGGACCGGGCCGGGGAGCCCTTACGGATATCCTTCTGCAGACCGGCTGTCGGCTGACCGCGGTGGAGATCGATAGGCGCTGGGTGGAGGAGCTGCAGGCACGCTATGACGGTCATAGCGATTTTCGCATGATTCCTGCGGATTTTTTAACCACAGACACGGATCTACTTCTGGCCGGAATATCGGGAATGTCATCCTGGAAAGTGATTTCCAACCTTCCCTACAATCAGGCCACGGCGATTCTCCAGAAATTGGCCGTGAATCGCCGCCAGCTGGATTCCGTGACGGTCATGGTGCAAAAAGAGGTGGGCGAACGGCTCCTGGCCCGGCCGCACAGCCGGGACATCGGGATGATAACCCACCTGCTGGGTTGTCATTTCTCCATCCAAAAGGGATTTAGCGTCCCTCCGGGTGCCTTTCTGCCTCCTCCCAAGGTAACATCGCTGGTTATCCAGATGCATCCGCACATAAGAGACATCGACCTGAATCTGGAAAAATCTTTCCGGCGCCTCCTGGAAGCGGCCTTCTCCGAGAGGCGCAAGCAGCTGCATAAGAACCTTCGCGCGCTGGGCTTTTCCGAGGCCCTGCTACAGGACCTTTTCCGGCAACAGGGGCTCAGGCCCGATGTCCGGGCGGAAGATCTGAGCACGGAGGATTTCCTGCAACTGGCAACAAAGTTGCCGGCGGGACGCCGAGGCTCCCCGGAATGATCCCTTCGACGATGAATCAGACGGCAACCGTTTGCAGAAAACGGCCGGGATTTTCCGAGAAGGCGGTAAAATTGTCAGGCGTGATGATCACACAGCGGACATCGGGGAACTTTTCCTGAAAAGCGGGCAATCCATCGGCCGCCTTGCGGCGTCCCGACTTGACTTCAATGGCATATAGCTCCCCCTGGTAGCGATAGATATAGTCGACCTCTTTTTGTCTCTCGCGCCAATAATACAAATGACCCGGCAGCTGCAAAAGGTGCATACCGACGGCAGTTTCGAATATCCGTCCCCTTTTTTCCGGATCTTTGAGGACCGATGGGCCTTCCTGCATGGTATAGAGGGCCGGGCATGCGACCAAAATCTTAGGGCTGGAACTTTTGATCGGATAGTTTTTCGCGGAATATTTTTCCAGAGGATGAATAAGAAAAGCACCGGAATACAGCTCGATATAATACTTGACCAGATCGGTATTACCCTTGTCTTGTAGCTGTCCCAGCAGTTTCGTATAGCTGATTTCCATTGCCGGATAATGGCAGAGGATTTCAAATGCCTGGCGGAACAGTGCAGGATTTCCGACTTTTCGGTGAAGCAGAATATCTTTGCCGACCACAGATTCAATAATGGAATCTTTCAGATAGGAATACCAACGATCGAATTCCTTTTCGAAGGCCACGGCTCCGGGATAGCCGCCATAGGTCAGATAGCGATCAAGATCATAACCGAAGGCCCGCTTCAGTTCGTCGAAGGTCCATTGTCGGATTCGTATCAATTCGAACCGCCCGGCAAGACTTTCCGTCAGCCCTTGCTGGAGTTGAAGAGAGCCGGATCCCAGGAGGATTACCCTCAACACTCTGTATTCCTGATCCCACAAAGATTTCAGTGTTTCAGACCAGTTTCCGACCTTCTGGATCTCATCGATCACCAGCAGTGTTTTCTTTCCGCCGAGCAGGGCTTTCTGCCATTGCGCCAGCAGCCAGCTGCGATCCGCAGCCAGTAAGTCATCGGCGTTGGCATAATGAACCGCATGCCGGTATCGAGCCAGGAGCTGCTTCACTCCGGTTGTTTTTCCAACCTGGCGTGGCCCGACCACTACCTGTATCAGCGGTTGATCGGCCGAAAATCGTTGCTCCAGCTGGGCCACAAAAGATCGCTCGAATACCTTTACCATCCAATAAGCATACACAATTTGCTAGATTAGTCTAGCAAAAATTATGTATCTACTCCGCCATGTCGGCGTCAGGCCATAGCACATTGGTTTTTTAGAGGGAATCCTGTTGACAGAATATCTGCAATCGGTTTGCAGCTGATTGCCTCCAGGTCATTTTCGTCTTCCCTTTCTTCCGGCTGCAGGTTATAACTACGGGCGGCGGTAACGCAGGGAGCGGATTTGCCGCCATTGTACGCTGATGGAAACCAATTCGAGTGCTTTGCGTTCCAGGGAAGCGCCCATCGCCGTTTTCGATTCCGGTATCGGGGGGTTGACGGTCTTACGGGCGATATGCGATCTCCTGCCCGGAGAAAGGCTTGCTTATCTGGCTGACCAGGCTCATGTACCCTATGGCAGGCGTCCTCCCGAGGAAGTGGCCCTTCTCGCCCACGGGATCACCCAATTCTTTCATCGGCTGGGTGTAAAGCTGGTGGTCATCGCCTGCAACACCATCTCCGGTTCCGCTTTGCATGCCCTGCGTCTCTCTTTTCCCGATCTGCTTTTCGTAGGGATGGAGCCGGCCTTGAAACCGGCTGGCCGGGATTCCAAGAGCAGGACGATCGGCATCCTGGCCACGGCCTCCACCTTCCAGGGAGAACTCTACGAGAGCCTGCTGCAGCGCTATGGTCAGGATCTTACCATTCTGGAAAATACCTGTGAGGGGCTCGTGCCGCTTTTGGAGCAGGGTGATTTCGACGGGCCGGCAACCTGCGCTATCCTGCAGAGTGCGATTCTGCCCATGCTGGAAAAGGGGGCCGATACCCTGGTGCTCGGTTGCACCCATTTTCCTTTCGCTCTTCCGGCCATACATCGTATCGCCGGCCCGAATGTTGCCGTGATCGACCCGTCACCGGCCGTAGCCAGACGCGTCCGGCAGCTCCTGGAGCAGGAAGATCTTCTGGGGGTTTGTGAAGAGGAATCCTCTATCCAATGGTTCACCACCGGACCCACCGAGGCGTTTCGAGTCCTCGCCTCATCCTATATGCATCGGGACTGCGCGGTAACCGCAGCCGGCTGGAAGAACGGAATCCTCAGCTTTGTCTGTTGAATTCCATCCCGATAAAACCGATCATGTCACAGGACGGGTTTAGTCGGTTCTGTTCAAACCAACATTTCTCAAATCATGTCATAGAAAATTGTATCAGCTGTTGTAGGGGCACGGCGTGCCGTGCCCAAAGGGAACCCCCATCCTGCGGTCGCCAGGGCACGGCACGCCGTGCCCCTACTCCAAAAAGTTCGGAATCAGTTAAGAAACACCTGAAAATGATTGTTTTTATGACTTCATCTTCGAGTACGATTCCATGAATTGTGCTGGATTTCCGAGACTTAATGTATTAGACTAATTATTAACGATTAATTATCGATAAAAAAAGACTTCTCACACACATTACCATGAGTTCTGAAGACATTTTACAGGCTATCCCCCTGGGGGGAGTGGGCGAATTCGGTTTAAACATGATGGTTTACCGCTGCCGCCAGCGAATCATCGTCGTCGATGCCGGACTGATGTTTCCCGAAGACGATCTCCTGGGAGTGGATCTGGTGGTTCCCGACATCAGTTATCTGGAAGATCACCGCGACGAAATTGCCGGATACTTTATCACGCATGGGCACGAGGACCATATCGGTGCCTTGCCCTACGTGCTACCTACCTGTCCGGCACCGGTCTATGCCACACGATTCACCCTATCTCTTATCCAATCCAAGCTGAAAGAGCATCAGCTGCTGGACAAAATCGACCTCTATGAAATGGCCCCCCGGGAGAAAGTAGAGGAAGAACCTTTCTGCGTGGAATTTCTCAGCATAACCCATAGTATGCCTGATTCCGCAGCCCTGGCTATACGAACCCCGGCAGGAACGGTGATTCATACGGGTGATTTCAAGTTCGATCAGACTCCGACCGATGGTCGTAAGTCGGATTACGCGCGTCTGTCCCAGTACGGAGAAGAGGGTGTGCTGGCTTTGTTTACCGACAGCACCAACAGCGAACGGCAGGGATTGACCCCCTCGGAAGCCAGTCTGCGAAAATCCTTTGACCGGATCTTTCGGGAAACTCCCGGCGCGGTCATCGTCTGTTGTTTTTCTTCCAGCACCTACCGCATGCAGCTGACTATCGATATGGCGGTCCGCTATGGTCGCCGCCTGGCGGTCCTCGGCCGCAGCATGTGCAGCAACCTGGCGGTTGCCGAGCGACTGGGTCTGCTCGACATTCCGGAGGGGCTCATGATCCATGAAAGCGCCTGCCCTCAGTATCCCCCGGAAAAACTTGCGGTACTGGTGACCGGCAGCCAGGGAGAACCGAGGGCCGTTCTCCCGCGTATCGCCCTGGGCGAATTCAAGCACATACAGCTGCAGGCCGGAGACGCCGTCATCCTGTCTTCCCGTATCATTCCCGGAAACGAGCGCCTGATCGGCAACATGATTAATCATCTGGCCTGGCAGGAAGTCCGTATGTATACCGAATCGGAACCGGGAATCCATGTCTCGGGTCACGGCAACTCGGAAGATTTAAAACTGATGATGAACCTGACCCGCCCCCGTTTTGTCGCTCCGGTCCATGGCGAGATCAGCCAATTGCGCCGCACGGCGGAACTGGCGGAAGAGGTCGGCATTCCCGACCATCATATTTATCTGCTGCAAAGCGGAGACGTTCTCGAATTTCAGGATCAGAAGGCCTCCATTACCGGACAAGTTCAGGTAGGACGCCGCTATATCGATGAGGATTACTTCGGTGAAGTCGATCGGGCCGTCGTTCGCGAGCGGCGCCATCTGTCCGAAGACGGATTCGTAATGGCGGTGGTGGCCATCGGAAAAACGTCCCGCTGCCTGGAGGGTGCACCGGAAGTCATCGCCCGCGGGTACCTGCTGGACGAGCATTTCGAAACCGTTCGCGACGAGCTCACGGAAATCGTCACCCTGGAAGTGGAAAACGCCTCGGAGGAAGAGCGTACCGATCTGGCTGTCCTCAAAGATAAAATCCGCAAGTGTCTGAAGAAATTTTTATTCAAACGACACCAGAAAAAACCGATGATCGTGTCGGTTGTGGTAGAGATCTAACTGCTTCATGGAGAATCTCGGTTTATGGAAGGAATTATGAGCCGGTCGATCGCCCCACGGCGCACCAAAAAGACGGAATCTCTTGGTTTATTGTTCTTTGTCCTGGCCCTGTTTTTAATCCTGTGTCTCGCATCCTATGATGCCTGGGACACCTCATTCGATGTGGAGAGCTCGAAAACCAGTTACAGCAATTACATCGGAAGGATCGGGGCTCACTCCGCCGATCTTCTCTACCAGTGTCTTGGGTTATCAGCCTTTTTGCTGGTCATTCCGCTGTTCTCCCTGGGCTACTGGACGTGGAAAGGACAACTCGGCTGGAATATTTTTTCCAAGTTGCTGGGCCTTTCGCTCATGCTGCTCAGTATGGCTACCTTCCTGGAGATCTTTCAGCTGCGTCCCTTCTTTGAGGCCAATTTCAATCCCGGCGGGGTAATCGGGCTGCTCTTTTACCGCTTTTTATCAGAAAATTTCAATTATCAAGGCGCCCTGATCCTGGTGATCGCCCTGTTCTTCTTTTCTCTGATCCTTGCGACCAGCATTTCCCTTTCCGGTATCTTTCAGTGGCTCTTCTCCCTGCCGGCGAGTCTTTTCCGGTCCACCATCGGACGCATGTTTACAGCCAAACCGGCAAAAGCAGCGGCAGCATCTACGGCTGCCGCCGCCAAGTTGAAGTCGAAGACCCCTCCCCGAGAGATCGCCAAGGAACCGATTCCCATCCAAAGAAAGGCTTCTGCCCCGACCTCCGGTCGCATGGCCACCGACCTGCCAGCCAAAGCCGTATCGACCTCTCTGGAGGAACGGGAGGCTTTTAAAAGCATTCCCGTGGTACTCCCGGCAAACCCGCCCTCCGCGGCCGGTGCCGTTGCCGATGGGCCGGAGCCGTCGATTCAGGAAACCGCCTTCTCCTCGGCTCCATCCAAGTCGGCTTCCTCGGGCGCAGGCAAAGCGGAAAAGCCACGATGGAGTCTTCATAGCGTTCCCATGCCCTCCACCGATTTTTTGGAAAAGGCCCCGGCCAAGACAGGCATCAATGAGACCGCCCTGATGGAGATGGCGCGTAAGCTGCAGGAAAAATGCGCCGAATTCGGGGCCCTGGGCCGGGTCACGCAAATACACCCCGGGCCGATCGTCACCACGTTCGAATTCCAGCCGGACACCGGTATCAAATATTCCCGGGTGGTCAATCTGGTGGACGATCTCTGTCTCGGGATGCAGGCGGAATCGATTCGTATCGACCGCATCCCGGGAAAATCGACCGTAGGCATTGAAGTTCCCAATCCGGAGAGAGATACGATCTTCTTCCGGGAGATCGTCGAGTCGGAAGATTTTCAGAAAGCAAAATCGAAACTGACGCTGGTCTTGGGTAAAACGATTCATGGCGATCCGTACGTCACCGATCTGGCCAAGATGCCTCATCTTCTGGTGGCCGGAGCCACTGGTGCCGGCAAGAGTGTGGGGATCAACACCATGATCACCTCCATCCTATACAAAGCCGGACCGGAGGACGTCAAGTTCATCCTGGTCGATCCTAAACGCCTGGAATTAGGGATGTATGCCGACATTCCCCACCTGCTGACACCGATCGTCACCGAGCCGAAACGGGCTTCCAGTGTGTTGGCCTGGGCCGTGACCGAAATGGAGCTGCGATACAAACGCATGGCTCGTTACGGCGTGCGCAATATCGATCAATACAATCAATGGCTCAAATCCGCTCCCAAGGATTCCTCCAGCAAAGGAGAAATGGGGGACGAGCCGTTGCCGTTTATCGTCATTGTCATCGATGAACTGGCCGATCTGATGATGACCGCGGGCCGGGAAGTGGAGGATTCCATTACCCGACTGGCGCAGATGGCAAGGGCTGTGGGCATCCACCTGATTCTGGCCACCCAGCGCCCATCGGTGGACGTGATCACCGGCCTGATCAAAGCCAACTTCCCCTGCCGGCTTTCTTTCCGCGTCTCCCAGAAGATCGATTCCCGGACCATCATCGATTCCAACGGTGCCGAAAAGCTGTTGGGCAACGGAGATATGCTCTTTCTGCCACCGGGCACATCGAGGCTGTGGCGTATCCATGGTGCCTATATCAGTGAGAAGGAAACTCAGCGCATCACCGACTTTCTTCGCAATCAGGCCAAGCCTCTGTATAATGAGGCCATCGAGGAACACTGCGAGAAAGATGCCGCCATCGTGGAAGGCATGGCCATGGACGAAGAAGAAGATCCTCTCTACGAGGAGGCCATGCGCCTGGTCGTCGAACAGCAACAGGCGGCCACTTCCTTGCTGCAGCGTCGTCTGAAAGTGGGCTATGGCCGTGCCGCGCGCCTGTTGGATATGATGGAGAGGGATGGAATTGTTGGGCCGCCCAACGGCAGTAAGGGACGCGAAATCCTGAAACCGGCGGATTACCGGCAGGAAATCGATAATCGTTTGCAATGATATTCCGGTAAAGAGCCGGTAGGCCCGCCAGGGCAGGAGAAAGAAATGGCCGATTGCTGTAACTGCGGGGCGCCATTGCCGCTGCATTCCACCGTCTGTCGCTATTGTCACACCCGAAACGACATCGATCTGAAAGAGATCCATTATTACACCGAGCACAAGCCGGAACGACCCAGGATCTGCCCGCGATGCCGGCTGACATTGAAAAGCATCGATCTTTCCACCAAAAAATCCTTCCTCATCGAGCGTTGTGAACGCTGCTACGGTCTTTTCTTCGATCCCAATGAACTGGAAGCGTTGCTGGAAAAGGAGACCGCCCACGTCTACGGAATCGATTTCCAGCGCCTGGGCCGGCTGATGCAGGAAAAGCACACGGGTAGCTTCCCCGTTGCCTACCTGAAATGTCCGGTCTGCCTGACTCCCATGCACCGGGTCAACTTCGGTTCCCGCAGCGGGGTTATCGTCGACCGATGTAAAGATCATGGGGTCTGGCTGGACAACGGAGAGCTGCATCAACTGCTGGAATGGGTGAAATCCGGAGGTGCCCTGCTGCACCGGCAACGTGAGGAAGAAAAAAAGGAAGAGGAAGAAAAAAAACGCCGGGAAAAAGCCAAGGAACTGGCCCGATTTGCCGCCCGTTACGATCCGCAACCCGCTTCCGACTCCTGGGCTTCCCGTCAGGAAGATCAGGACCTGTTGGACCTGCTGGTCCGCTGGATCGGAAAGACCTTCTGATCATAGTGTCCCATCCTTCCCATGCCGCACTGGGGTGCGGTGGTCCCAGACTTGACAAGGACCAATCTACCGTTTACAATAAAACCATGATCAAACCGGACAAAGATAGTGTTGCTTTCCAGAATATCGGGAAACGGCGACTGTATGGCGCTTTCGCCCTGGTACTGACCGGTTTGAGCATTCTCTTTCTTCTTGGCATATTACAACAAACCGGCCGGCCGGCGTGCAGGCACTGCTGTTGTTCCCATCGCCCGGAAGCCGCTACCTGTCCCAGCGGCACGACTTCCTGCAACCTGGACGGCTGCCACCGCAACATCCTGTCTTCTTTACCATCCGGTCATTTTCTCCCCAGTCTTTCTTTTACAGGTTTTTTTACCGGAGAGCCGCTCCTCGCCTATTCTTACCTTGCGGGATACGACTTTTTTCACCCTCCGAAAGCATAGTCAGCTCATTCTGTAAAAGAGTTCAGTTGACCTTAATGTAATCATGATATGGAGTATGAAAATGAAAAAGTCTGTAATCTTTTTATCCCTTTTTGCCCTGTTGCTCTTTGTCAGCGGAGCCGGGCTCGTAGCGGCGGAGGATAGTCATTCCCAAGCTGCGGAGAAGCAAGGAAAGGCTTCCTGCTGTTCCGACGAAAAATGCACCTGCAAAGGGGACTGTTGCGGAAAGGACAGTTGTGATGGGACCAAATGTTCCTGCAACTGCCAGGAATGCAAATCCGGCTCCTGTGCCGGAAAGGAATCCTGCGCCGGAAAGAAAGGTGGTTCCTGTGCCAAAGGGAAAAACGCCACCTGCGCCAAACACGCGAACAAAAAACAATAGGGTACATAGAACCCTGCAGCAACGAGGGGGCGGTTTCCGCCCCCTTTTCTTTTTTTAGAATAAACCCCGGGGCAGCTCCGCCGGCTTAGGTTAGAATGATTCTCGCAAAGAATTCGGAGAAATCGATGCCCCAGATCACCATCAACCATACGGCATTCGAAGCCGCGGACGGACAAACGATCCTGCAGGCCGCCACGGCAGCCGGTATCGCGATTCCCCACTACTGTTTCCATCCCGGCCTGAAATCGGTGGGATCCTGCCGTATGTGTCAGGTGGAGGTGGAGGGGATCGCCAAACTGCAGACGGCCTGTAATACACCGGTTAAAGAAGGGATGGTCATTCTCACCGAGAATGAAAGGGTTCGTTCCGCCCGCCGCGCAGTCTTGGAATTCCTCCTGCTGAATCATCCGCTGGATTGCCCGGTTTGCGATCAGGCCGGAGAGTGTGGGCTACAGGACTATTA
Organism: uncultured Acidobacteriota bacterium; assembly: GCA_964617125.1. Taxonomy (GTDB): domain Bacteria; phylum Acidobacteriota; class UBA6911; order CAINFC01; family CAINFC01; genus CAZTVS01. Next base: position 5,442 of record CAZTVS010000074.1, on the reverse strand, counting down.
CATGAGCTATGGCGGAGACGGCAGCCGCCTGGCCGACGACAAGCTGAACCGTATCAAGGCCAAGCCGATAGGCGAACATATCATCCTGGATCAGGACAGGTGCATCCTCTGCACCCGGTGTATACGCTTCTGTCGCGATATCGTTTCCACCTCCGAACTGGGTGTCTTCCATCGCGGAGACCGTTCTGTCATCGACATTTACTCCGATCGTCCGCTGATCAACCGTTACACGGGGAACCTGGCCGACATATGTCCGGTGGGTGCCCTGACCGATCGCGATTTCCGTTTTCAGGTGCGGGTCTGGTACCTGCGACAGGGGGACTCGATATGCGACGGCTGCAGCCGGGGATGCAACATCCATGTTTACTATAATCAGGACCGACCCCATCATAACGGCGGGCGGCGGATCGCCCGATGGAAACCACGTCTCAATCCGGAAGTGAACCGCTATTGGATGTGCGATGAAGGAAGATATTCCTACCGCCGCTTCGATGAACAGCGTTTGGCCTTCCCGACTTCTCAAGACAACACCCACGGTAAACGTCTTCCCTGGAAGGAGATCCTGCCGGAGGTGGCCGGCCGTCTCCACCGTGTCCTGGAAACTCAGGGCCCGTCCGGCATTGCCATTTTGGCCTCCCCGCAGCTGGCCAATGAAGATTTGTATTACCTGCGGCAACGCTTTGCCCGTGAGCTGGGCATTTCCTGTCTGATTCTGGAATCGGCCGATGCAAAAGCGGGCTACCACGACGACTTCCTCATCCTGGCAGACAGGCGGCCCAACCGTCGGGGCGCACAAATTCTGGGATGGAAGGAGCCCCGGGAAGAAGGAATCGATCACAAACAATTGCTTTTTTCCGGACAGATCCAGGCCCTGCTGGTTTTCGGAGTGGATTCGCCCGGCTGGCTGTCCGTGGAAGAATGGAAGCAGTTAAGGGAACGGTTGGACTTGTTCGTTTATCTGGGAACCAACGAATGTCCGGCCTCTCTTGCGTCCCATTTCATTCTCCCGCTCACCGTCCATCTCGAGGACAAGGGTACTTTCACCAACGCCTTGGGCCGTACTCAGCGGTTTCAACCGGTCCTGGAGCCGCTGGGCGAGGCTGTTCCCTGCCGGCGGGTTCTGGCGGAGCTGTTGACTCTGCTCCATCCTTCCCACCCCGAACCGGTGCCCGGCGATCTTACCCAGGAGATGACGCTTCTCCACCCGGAAATCGGTCCTCTGCGGTAGATTTACCTGCTATTTTGCCGCGGAAAGCAACGCGCGAACATTCTCGCTGGGCACACCCGGAGGCATTCCGCCTCCGCAGGACAAGAGGATACGGCTGCGGTCCGTGAGCGGAGACAGGGCTTCACCGGCCATGTGGACAATCTGGTCCGGCGTTCCGGCGGCCATCACATCCCTCGGCGGCAGATTCCCCATCAGCGTGACGGTATTGCCCGTCCATTGTTTCATCTGTACCAGACTGTACTGATAACTGAAGTTGAACAGATTGACCCCGATTTCATTCAGGTACCTTGCGGTAATGGCACCGGAGGCGTCGTTGTGGAAAAACTTCACCCGGAAAGGAAAAGCCTGAAAGATCTTTTTCAGGTAAGGCAGGGCAAAGGTTTGAAAATCGATTTCACGAAGAAAACCGACTACATCGTCGAGTACCAGTAAACCATCCGTGGAGGGGAAAGCAGCGGCCTGGACCTCCACCCAATCGATCAGGAAATCGGTAATGGTGCCGAGAAGGGTCTGCATTTCCTCCGGATGGCTTTTGATTCCGACCAGAAATTCCGTCGCCCCGCAAAGGAAGGAGGCGATGTTTAAAGGCCCTCGGGCAACCGCAAAACGGATGGCGTGCCCTGCTTTTTCTATCTCGGGCCGACTATGTTGCAGCCGTTTGAGGACGAAGGGCAGCAAGCCGTCGGTCCGCGGATCCGGTTTGGGTATCTTGCCGGCCTGTTCCGGATCGAGGAGGATGCGGTCGGCAAAAGGAAACTCGTTTTCCGACCACCGGCACCTGGCTCCGAATGCCGACGGCTCGGTACACATCCCATACTCCGACCAGAAGCCAGGCAGAAACAGGCAGTCGGGAAACTCGCTTTCGGCTTTCAGATTGGCTTCCAGCCAGAGCTTGTCGCTGGTGTAATAATCCATGATGGAAATGCCGTGCCATCCGGGCAGCCAGGGGCTGTCGATGATAAAACCGACCGGAAGCGGATCATGGATCTTGCCTGCCAGTACCTCCAGCAGCTGTTGCCAATGCGAGTCTCTCATAGGTTCTCCTCAACTTGGATAAATTTATTCTCCGGGTAACGTTTTATGATGGAATGGAAAAGGTATAATCAGGTCATGCAATTACGATCGATCCATCGCTTCCTCTGCGGGAGGTGCGTCCTCCTTGCTCTCCTTTTTTTATGGTTC
>CAZTVS010000074.1:0-2932 GCA_964617125.1 uncultured Acidobacteriota bacterium | reverse complement strand
CCTAGACGCATCAAGCTGTATGGTGCCAATCTCTCCGGTATACAGCTGAAATCGGAGGAAGATCTCATCTTCAGCGATTATCAGCCGGATGCCGACTCCATGTCCCTGACCGTGACGGTGGAGGCCACTTCTACGGCCCGGACCGGGAAAAGGACCCTGCTGTTGATCAGCAGCAGCAAAGAGATGGTCCAATCCCTTGAATTTTACATACTCAAGCGCGAAGACAAAGCCCTGCTACAAAAGGACCTGCTGCGCTGTCCGCTGATGAAGGAAGAGCCCTCCCCTAAGCCCGCCAAGGCAACGGCAACCGCCAAGCCTTAGAGAGCTCATCGACTTTGCAGACGGATCCTTTTAGGGTCGCTCGATCGCAACCGGTTTCTCTTCTTTGGCCTGCACGGTAGTCGACGCTTCTTTTTTCGATCCTTCTTCCAGGGCCATCTTTTCCAGCCGAATCCGTTCTTTGGCGAATTTTGCCGCCTCTTCCGACTTGGGGAATTTTTGTTCGTACTGAGTCAGTACGGCTGCCGCCTCACCATATTTCTTTTGTTTTTCACAGCTGCGGGCCAGGAGTTCCCAGGTTTCGGTGATCTTGGGATTCTGCACGGTAGAGATACGAAATCTGTCCTCCGCGGCCGCCCAATTCTTGCGTTTGAAGTAGTATTTGCCCACCTCAAGGTTTTTCTTCGCCTTGACAGGATCCGGCTTTTCCGGACCCATCTCTTCCCGATTTTTCGCCGCCTCCTCCGCCTCTTGTACCGGTTCCCGGATCAGTTTCGGCTTTCCCATCTGTTGGGAAAATGCCGTTCCGGAAAACCAGAGGAGAGTGATGGCTCCTATCGCCAATCGATTCCATATTATGTTATGCATACATCTTCCGATAAAAATTACTTTTTTTCTTGCTAATTCTGCCTAAAATAATGTACTCTAAAGTCAAGCCTTTCGCAAAGCTGCAATTAAGCCTAATCACGGTGAAGATTGTCCTGAGCACGAATCCACCGGTTTGTGAAGGCCACAGACAAGAACCGAACCATTGTATCCGATATTTTCAGAGAGAGGTTGATAGTGAACAGGAAGCTTATACGACCTACACTGGCCGAGGTCAAAGAACAACGTGTGCAGGGAGGAGTGAATGCCGCCAAAAAACGTGTACCTCCGGAGCAGACCAACGCTGAAAATTACTATTACCTCAAGCAGATGGCCGCCAGAACTCCTCTGGTGGTCAAGCTGGTAGACGGGGAAGAGATTCACGGCTGGCTGGAATGGTATGACAAGGACTGCATCAAGATCCACCGGCACACCGGCCCGAATCTCTTGATTCCCAAGCACAGCGTCAAGTACATCTACAAAGAGAGCGAAGGGGAAGAAGAGGCGGACGACAACGGAATGCAGGATCTGGAGGCCTGAGGCGGAGTCCGACCCGTAATCGGTAAGGCAACTTTAGGATGGACTGGGGAAAGACACCCGGTTGCCTTCGTCAGGTCTTCATTCGGTTCCGAGATTTGGGGGAGTTTTTTGCTTATTTTCCAGATCGGGCGACGAGGGATACCCTTGTAAAAAGCCCTGGTCCCGCTTTTTCCGTTGCTTCCGCGCTGATGCGAATGAGTATGCCGGCGGGATACTGGGGCTCCCAGGACTTTTTGCGACCTGTCTCGGGTTTTACACCCGGAATGTATCGTCCACCGGACGTACCCAGCCCAGATTGATCGGCAGCTCTTCCATGGGACCCATCCATTTTAACTGGTGTTCGATGTCCGAATGCAGCTGATATTTCTTCTGGACGGAGGCGATCTGAGCGCCGCGGATATCCAGTCTGTTCAGATCCCACTGCCCCAGACCGACCTCGCCGCAATACTTCAGCCAGCCCAACCAATCGGCGTTGATGCCCATCGTTTCGGCTCCTACGCGGTCGGCGGCGACCAGGTCCGTGGAAGCGATGGCGATTCGAGAGTTGACCGGAGTGCCTCCGGCAGGGCCGTTGCCCTCCATCCCCTCGTACCCGTCGATGACGGTGGCTCCCCAGTAGGGTTGCATCTTTTGCGCCGTTAAAAACATGTTGTACAGGCATTGGCGTATGCCGACATGATACCGACGCTTGTCGTTCCAGCGCACTGTTTCCTTGGGCGCCTGGTGCAGCGGCGCGCCCAGGACCATATTTTTCACCGACAGGGTAGCCACGGTGACGTTATGTGTCTTCAGGACGGCCGCGCAGAGAACGAAGGCCTCCGGATCGAGCAGCCTTGCGGCCAGTCGGACCGGGACCACGTGCATATGGAAATCGATCAGCGGGCACAGCACGTATTTGGCCTCTTCGTTCAAATCGATGAGGCTGACTTTTTGCTTTTTATGTTCGGTGACGACAGCCGGGTATCCGAAATTTCGATACCCGTCCCAGGTATTCCCGGCGGAGGATTCGGCGATATAGATCGGGCCTTTGAAACGGGGGGCGAGGTAATCCAGGATCCCATGCAGGGCATCGGCGTGGGTGGCCCCGAGCTGGTTGACGGTGGTGACGTTGTTCGGTTTGATCACCACATACTTCTTCCGCTTCAGCTTGGGCCGGATCTGGTCATCGATGGCCGTCAGAGCTTCACAGATGATCTTTCGCCGCTCCTCTCCCTGTACCAGGGCCACGGTCGAACGCCTTTCCAGCGCGGGAAACGGGTCCGGGTGCCCGATCTTGGAGGGAATACGCGTGCGTTGTGCGTCGGCATAACGGCTTCCCAGCATCGAAGCCGCGGCCGTTCCCGCTATCTGAAACAGATCTCGCCGAAAATAGCTCCTGGGCATAAAATACTCCTTGGCTGTTGGCCGGACGGATGCGTACCGGCAAAGAAATATATTACATCGAAATGTCGACATTTCCGGTAAAATATTGAAAAAAAGGAGACGGACCATGTTGCCACATAAAAGAGAAAACCCGACCGGAATTCTT
>CAZTVS010000073.1:13787-22910 GCA_964617125.1 uncultured Acidobacteriota bacterium | reverse complement strand
GAAGAGGATAGGGATACACATCCTTTCCCTTGCCGCACTGGGGTGCGGCGCTCCCGGTAGAGAAACGATTGCATATCGATTTTCCGTTATATATTTTGACCTTTTCTGAGGCATCCTCTCTTAATACCACCTGAACACCTGAGCCTAACTTAAATGCTTCCACGCCTGCTTGAACTGGGTCCGGTGACGATATACTCCTATGGGTTGCTCATGTCCCTGGGATTCCTTATGGGAATACTCTGGACGGTACATCTGGGAAAGAAAATCAATCTTGCTTCAGACACCGTCTGGGGCATCGGCCTGCTGATGATGGTTTCCGCCATCGTCGGGGCCAAACTGCTGCTGGTCATCGCCGAACTGGATTACTACCTGGCCCGTCCGTCTGAAATCTTCGCCCTGGACACTCTGCGCTCCGGCGGTTTTTTCCTGGGCGGACTTCTCATGTGTCTGGCATCCGCCGTCTATTACTTCTGGAGCCGCAAGCTTCCGGGCTGGAAAATATCCGACTGTTTCGCTCCCGGCATTGCCTTGGGCCACGCCATAGGGAGGCTGGGCTGCTTTGCCGCCGGCTGTTGTTTCGGCGCGGAATGTCATTTGCCCTGGGCCGTGACCTTCACCGATCCGATGGCCTATAATCTGGTCGGGGTACCGCTGCACAAACCCTTACACCCCACCCAGCTCTATGAGTTCCTGGCGGAACTGGTCATCTTTTTTGGACTTTCCTGGTTGTGGAAGCGAAAAAGTTTCGACGGGCAGGTCATCTTGATGTATGTCATGGTCTACTCCGGGATTCGGTTTCTTCTCGATTTTTTCCGGGGAGAAGAACTCGGAATGATCTTCGGCGGGACCCTTTCCTCTTCCCAGCTGGTTTGCCTCCTGGTCATCCCGGTGGCGATGGCATTCTACTACCGTCGGAGTCACACACCACGGGCCGTCCCCACTAAATCTTCACATAAAAAGCGGTGAGTCGCCGACTGGACATTGCCATCTCCGAAACGGAAGCGAATCTAAGACTGGATCACTTCCTCACTGGAAAACTCCCGGAACACAGTCGATCCTCTCTGCAGCAATGGATCAAGCAAGGACTTCTCACCGTCAACGGCTGTGCCTGTAAGCCTTCCCGCGTGTTGAAGACCGGCGATGTCATTGCCTGTGAAATACCGGATGAGAAGCCCACCCTCCTGCTCCCGGAAGACTTGCCGCTCCGGATCCTGTACGAAGACGAATCGATACTGGTAGTGGATAAACCCTCCGGCATGATCGTCCATCCGGGGGCCGGGGTACACGAGGGAACGTTGGTACATGCCCTGTTACACCATGCCGGCAATCGACTGTCGCATCTGGATACGCCACGGCCGGGAATCGTTCACCGCCTGGACAAAGAAACGTCAGGATTGCTGCTGGTGGCCAGAGACGACAGGAGCCACGATCTTCTGGCCGGTCAGTTTCAATCGCGTCAAATAGAAAAGATGTATTATGCCCTGGTTCATGGCAACACCCGGCGGGAAGAAGAGGAAATCGATGCGGCCATCGGACGGGATCGCTGGAATCGAACGCGTATGTCCCTGCGAAGTCAGAAACTCCGTCCGGCCTTGACCCGCTATCGGGTCCGGGAACGCTTTTCCGATTACACCTTTCTGGAAGTGCGCATCCTGACCGGACGGACGCATCAGATACGGGTCCATCTGTCGGCCATGGGGAATCCGGTGGCAGGAGATACAACCTATGGAACCCGTCGGCAGAGTCGACCGGAAGCAGACCGGGCGATCCCGCTCCATCGTCTCTTCCTGCATGCGGCGCTTCTCTCTTTTCACCATCCGCGGACCGGCCAACCGATGCGATTCGAATCCCCACTTCCTGCAGAACTGCTGTCGGTTTTGGACTATCTACGCCGTTTACCGCCACATGGGCCATGAAATGGACTTCCCGAAAGGTGGCCGGAGCTTCCAGCTCCGGTCTGGAGTGATGGCCATCCAGAGCCGGTAGCTCTGCTTATAAAAATAATGGAACGGCAAAAGTTTTTATTCCGTTTCTTTCCGTAAATAACGTTTGATTCCATTGCTTTTGCCGGCAGGATGCCGGCGCTCCCGGCACTTTTTGCAAGGTCATAAGAAATTATGAACAGACAACACTTTTTCGATGACGACCGATCTCTCGCTCCCGACACTCCGGAAGCACCCTCCCATTCCGGAATCATCCGCCGGATCGGATGGCTGGAAACCATGTGTGGAATCGTGCTGCTGCTCCTGATCGTGGTTTTCCATGCACAGATGATGCTTCATGCCGGAGCTTTGTGGCGCGATGAAGTCCAGACCTTCAACCTGGCATCTCTGGAATCCCTCGGCACCATCGTCGATCTCTTGCGGTTCGATTCTTTTCCCATTCTCTGGATCCTGATTCTTCGCAGCTGGATTTTCGCCGGCCTGGGTTCGGAAACGGGCCTTAGGATTCTGGGCATACTCGTCGGCCTGACCGGCTGTCTGAGCCTTATCTGGGTTTGCCGGGCGATAGGTTCTCGGATTCCTATCCTCGCCCTGGCTCTGTTCGGATTTTGCCCCGTCGTTTATTTGTACGGCAATTCCCTGCGCGCCGCAGGTTGCGGGGTGGTTCTGCTGTTTTTAACGTTGGGATTCTTCTGGAAGGCTTTACAGGACCCTTCACCCCGGCACGTTGCGCTCCTGGGTATCTTTTCCATCCTGAGTGTCCATTGTGTCTATTACAATTCCATTCTCCTGTTTGCCATGGGTATGGGCGGTATTGCCGTGGGGTTGCGTCAACGCGACCGACGAAAGGTGCTCATGGTTCTTGGTATTGGAACGGCGGCGGCCGTGACGCTTCTTCCCTACTGGAATATCGTCAGCCGGACCAATTGGGGCGTGTTGATACAGGCCCCTTTTACCGTAAGTCAGATGATCGGAAAAGTACGGGAAACGGTGGAACTGGCCGGCAGTCATGTCTTTTGGTTATGGTCGGCGATATTGGCTTCCGCCATTCTGGCATGTCTGTGGCGATATTTCGCAAAAGTCGGGGAATCCGATTTTCAGACGAGAGACCGGGCACTGTTCCTTGTGACAACGCTGGCGGTTGCCGTAGTGGGATATGGAACTTTTCTGAAAGTCCTTTCCTATCCTACTCAATACTGGTACTACCTCGCCATCCTGGCCATGCTGGCTGTTTTACTGGACTCGGCCATACAAATCCTGGCCGAATCCATGCCGGCCGTGAGGGTAATACGGCTTGTCGGAGTGCTGATCATCCTTTCGACGACCTGCCTGCAGACCTGGAACGCTGTACACACCCGAATGACCAATATCGATCTTTCCGCCTCCGTCTTGAATAAGGTAACAACAGCGAAGGATCTGATTGTGGTAAATCCCTGGTTCCTGGGGATCTCGTTCGATCATTACTATAAGGGTACCGTTCCCTGGGTGACGGTTCCACCGGTGGCCGATCATCGCTTCCACCGCTACGATCTGTTTTTGGAAAAAATGACCGAGGCCTATCCTCTGGCTTCGGTCCACGAAAAGATCCGCAAGACACTCGAGGAAGGAAACCGGGTCTGGGTACTCGGTTGGATCCCTCTTCCCAAAGACGCACCGCCCCCCGCAGCCTTGCCGCCGGCACCCCATTCCGCCTATGGCTGGAGCGAATTTGCCTATGAGAACGTCTGGTGGCAGCAGACGGCGCATCTGATTCTGCAGCATGCCAAAAAGGCCGAGATCATCCGATCGGAATACAGCGGAGCAGTCCATCCTTTCGAAAGCATACCACTACTGGTCTTCCATGGCCGTCCCTGATAACCGGCCCATCCCGCTTCCGGGCTATTTGCGCCGGTAAACCAGCAGGGACGACCGGTTTTTATCCGCGTCGGTGATGTCTCCCTTCCAGTATCCTTTTTCCGTCCCCTCGCGGATCCATCCTCCCTGCAGGGTATAAAATTGCTGCAGCATCTGCTTGAGATAGGGGATAAGCAGTGGAGGGGACGTCTTTTGCATCAGCCAGCTGGCGCCGCTCGTCGACCATACGATCACCGCCGGCATGGTGCGCTCCAAATCCCTGATCGTCTGTTCCTGGAAGGGGCCGGCCAGCGGCGTATCCAGCATCAACGGATACATGATGACGAAACGGGTTACGCTCCGGCGTTTGGCATAGTATAAGATCTGGGGTTCCGATCCGGCGACAAATATCTTGTCCCCGGTGCCTGTGATTTTAGTCACCTGTTCCGCCACCAGCGGAGATTCATAAAAGGGATTGCCCGGATAGGTTTGAAAATACAAGTCCTCAGAGGACAGCTGAAGCTGTTGACGAATCGGCCAAAGCAGCAGCAGAGTAAAGACGGCAATGACCAGGCCGCTGCAGAGTCCTTTTCGGGAGGAAAGCGAGGCCGGCCATCTCGACAGCAGCCAGGAATCCAGCAGGCAGGAGGAGACCAGCACCCACAGGGGAATCAGCATGATATAGTAGTGCCCATACGCCGTGCCCATGAGCGAAAGACAGGCCACCAGCAGAAGAGACACATCCGCCCATTTCCGGTCATACCGGACAAAGGGAAGAGCAGCCAGAGGAATCAGCAAAGGCCATCCCTGCCGCAAAACATGAGATAAAACGGCATAGAAATAGTCGAAGGAAAGGCCCAGGGATTGGGCATAATACCGGTTGAAGGTGACCGTGCATTGCCACATGTCCGACCATGCTCCACCGACCAGGATGGGCAAACACAGGATCAGGCCGGCCAAGGCCGCGCCGGCAATCCATCCGCTGATTGGAACGGTCAGGGAGGAAGGATGAGGGTTTTCCCGAAGGAGACTTCCTATCCAGAATAGAAATATGCAGAGCAGGATAGGAATACAGATCGGTTTGGTCAGTACCGCCATACTCGCCAGCGCCCCTGCCGTCATGGCATATCGCAAGGAAACACGGCTGGGGAAAAGGGTACTCAACCCCAGGACTCCCATCATGGGAAGAACCATGAATTTCTCCGTGTTGGCGGCGAACGGATAGAGATACGGATTGGTCAGCAGGACCGGCAGGAAAAAAAGTACGGCGATGCCGGCCACCTTTCCGCAGCGTCTGCAGGCTATCCACGCGGTCAGAACGACGGTCGCCAGTAAGAACAAAGAAGACAACACCCGAATCGGAACCACGGAGGACGCTGCGATCGTCTGCGCCATATAATACAGATAAACGATCACCGGCGGTTTCTGCATGAAAGATTCCGTATAAGGCAAGCCCCCGGACCGCAGCAGTTCGGCGGCATAGGCGTATTCTCCTTCGTCACGCTCCATGGCACCGGACCAATGGTTCCACTGAGTCAGGAGGAAAAGCAACAGAAAGGCGGCCGGCAGGACCCAAGGAAAAGGCAGCCTCTTCATTTTGTCTTGTCCATGCGGAATATGGAAAACTCGGAGAGGGCCGGAACGGCGGCGGCCTTGGTGATGCGCAGGCGAACTTTCGTCGTAGTGATCGGTTCTCCTCTCCACAGGCGACAATTCCCGATGCTGGTTCCGGTGGCGAATTCCCGCCACTGTCCCTTTTCCCAGGTATCCAGAGCAAAGGTCTCGATCCGCTGCCCCAGCGGCAGGTATTCCCGCAACCGGATCACATCGAAGGTAATGGGCCGCTTCTTTTCCAGCACGATTTCAGGCAGGGAGGAACCATCCTTCGGACACCAATAGGTGTCGCGCCGATCGTCCAGAAGATTCCCCGGAGCATAGCGGCGGTTCCCGCCACGTATGCTGTCGGCTTGGATCCTGGCCCCGGCCATCAGGTTTTTCCGGAATGTGGAATCCAGGATTTCCCGGAACTTCACGAGAGAGGCCACATCGTTCTCATGGATCAATCCTCGCCGATCCGGCGGCAGGTTCAGGAGAAAGGAACCGCCATGACCTACCGATTGAAAATAGAGGTCCGTCAGCTTTTCCGGCGTTTTTACCTTGTCATCTTCCTTGGCATGATAGAACCAGCCCGGTCGTATGGAAACATCGCATTCGGCAGGAAGCCAGTCGGTGGCGGGGCGTTGCCCCTGGGTCAGCCATTTCACATCGGATACGACACCCGGCGCGAAATCCGCACGATTCAGGGTCGCCCAGCTGGTCTCGCCGGCGATACCCCGCTCGTTACCCACCCAGCGTATGTCCGGGCCGCCGTCACTGAACATGCACGCCATCGGCTGCAGCCGGCGTACGATTTCCCACGTCCGGGGCCAGTCGTAATATGTCTTTCGATCGATCAGCCGCTTTTCCCTGGCCCCACCATAATACCCATCGCCACCGTTGGCCCCGTCGAACCAAACCTCGAAGAGATCGCCGTACCGCGTCAGCAACTCCTGAAGCTGATTGCGATAATAGACGATATACTCCGGCTTGCCGTAATCCGGATGGTTCCGGTCCCAGGGCGAAAGGTAGACGCCAAAGCGCAGACCTTCCCGGCGACAGGCTTCGGACAGTTCTTTGACTACATCTCCTTTACCGTCCCGCCAGGGACTGTTTTTCACCGAATGCTCGGTGAAACGGGAGGGCCAGAGACAAAAACCGTCATGGTGTTTCGCCGTCAGGATCAGCCCTTTCATTCCCGCCTGCCGCGCCGTGCGGGCCCATTGACCGGCATCGAGCGCCGTCGGCTGAAAGATGGATGGCGATTCGTCCCCATAGCCCCATTCCTTATCGGTAAAGGTGTTCACCGTGAAGTGGATGAAGCCATAAAACTCCATTTCGTGCCATCGCAATTGTCTCTCGCTGGGCACAGGTCCGTAAGGATCCGGCGGCCGGTCTCCGGCGGTCACCAGTTCGACAACACCCGACAGCAGCAAAATCCATAGCATCAGGCCCGAAAAAAGGGACCTTATCATCTGCATAACCGATCTCCCCTTATTCCAATTTTCTTAATAGCGATGGAGGCAGAAACCACTCCAGGCATCCATGTCCCGGCATAAAGGTGCCGGAAAATGAAAGTCGTACAATCCCCGCCTTCTTGAATTCCATACCCAGCAGGTGCGTTCCTCCGATCAGGGAAGAGGTCAGGCATGCCAGTTCGGGCATGTGTCCCACCAGCAGAAGCGTCTCCGCCGGCTGTTTACGCAGCCAGTGGAGTTGAGCCTGCACCTCTTCGCCGCAGGAGAACTCGTCGACCGGTTCTACTGCGATACCGGGGTCGAGGCATTCGGCCACAATCTCGGCCGTTTCCAGGGCGCGCTGATAGGGGCTGCATACAATCCGGCTGATCTTGCCGTCCAGAATGTTCTTTAGTCCACGAGCGACGCTGCGGGTTTTTTGCCGGCCTTCGTCGGAGAGCATGCGGTCCCGGTCACAAGTCACCCCTTTCTCTCCCACATCGACGGCAATTCCATGCCGCATTACATAAAGACAAGAACTCATAGCCGTCCTCCTTTAAAAAGCGGCGGTATCACGGGCGTTACTCATACTGTGCATCGGATTGTAATATTGCTTGATTCTCCCGGTCTGGGTATCGGTAATAATAATCCAGAATTCGACATCGGTCATGGTGCCGAAGAAAACCCAGAAATGACCGTTGATGGCACGGCCGTCCAGGATCTTGACCGTCAGCTCCACATTATCGGGACTGAAGAACCAGAAGTAGCCGGAATTGGCCGCATTGTCGCTGCCGTCGGAGAGGGGCACGGCCTGTCCGACGCCGGTGGTGTTGTCCGGAGTCCGCCAGATGGCCTCCACCCGAAATCGCCGGCTGTTCAGACAAAGGATCGCCGGAGAACCGGCGACACAGGCATTGGCATAAAGAGTGGTGGTAGTACTGCTGCTGGAACTGGTGGTTGTACTACTGGTGCTGGTGGTACTGGTTGTCGTTTCCGTGGTGCTGGTGGTCGTTTCGGTAGAGCTGGTGGTGCTGTTTACAACCGTGGTGGTCGTATAGGGGTTGTAAGATACGTTCCATCCGATATCCTGGAAGATGCCCAGAGTCACAGGCCCGGGATCGTGTAAGGCCTGCCCCCGCCCCATGGCATAAACCATCAGAGCATTGGTTGTCTGACGGAAGGTGGCATAATCCAGATGGGAATAGCTGGAACCTTCCACCCATGTTCCGGGGGCATATAAGGGAACAGCTATACCCAGATTGGCGGCCCGGGCATGGAGACCATCGAAGAACAGGTTCCTTCCGGTCAGGGCCGAACCCAGGGCAAGCGTATTGACGGGATAACTCAGTAAGGGGGTATCTCCATTGCAGGTAAAGCGATCGAAAGCGGACGGATAATCCGGCAGATATCCGATCCCGTCGCGGTACCCTATGCGGCCGAAAAATCCGAGGCCGTGGCCCAGTTCATGTAGCACCACGGTAGCAAGATCGTATTGACCGGAAGGGACCGCACCATCCGTGCCATAATACCAATCCGTACTGCTGTTGAAACTCAGGACCATATTCACCTGGGCGTTCAGGGCCTTGCCCGAGATGGCGTTGGCCAGAGCGAGCGGGTAATAGGTATTGCTGAAAGGGGCTCCGTCATAATTGCCGATCAGCACCGGCCCTCCCTGGCCGAGAATACCGGATCCGAGATCGGCCTGCCAGCACGCCATAATCGATATGGGCACGCCGGAGTTCAACACACTGCCCCATACATTGGCGGCGTACTCGAAGGCGGTCTTTGCCTCGGCGGGCCATGCGGAGAGGACGCCGGAACAGCCGAACAGAGGGTTGTAATAGATATGGAACTCCGTCGAACGCATGCCCTCCAGCCTTCGGCGGATCCCGGGAGACAAGGGTATGGAATGAGGTATATATTCCGGGAGGGCAACCATGGTCAGGGGGGTTCCCTCCCGCAGGATGAGCGCCGGTTTCTGTTCCGCAGCCAGTCCGGAACGGAGAGAGAAACCGACTACGAGAAAAAGAAATAGAATGGGATAGATTCGTTGTCTTTTAAGGCAGAGAAACGGATGAAACATAACAGCCTTCCCTAATGAAGAGGGCGTCGGGACCCATAAACCTGACCGTTCGCGGGCACCATGGTGTCGATATACCGGGCACGATGTTCGTCACAGCCTTAAAATATCATGTAATTTACTATTAATCAATAGGTAATTATATGTAATCTCCTAATTCATTACATTAACAAAAAGAGAGCAGGAAAAGAGGGCGATGATGCAGAGAGAGTGA
>CAZTVS010000073.1:0-13687 GCA_964617125.1 uncultured Acidobacteriota bacterium | reverse complement strand
AGGGGGGAGAGATGGGGCTCGAAGGAGGTGCGCCGGGGACGGCGCGACAGACCGGCGATCTCCCGGGCCTTGCGGTAGAGTACCTCCTGGCTGCGCACCCGCGATTCGTCTGCCGAGGGAGAAGACCGGGTATAGGTCCCGTCCTCCTGCAGTTTCCAGGATTTCACATTGTCGGCAAAATAAATCTGCAGCGCATCGATCAGGATCTGCATAGCAGAAGGATCTTCGATGGGGACGAGCAGCTCGATACGACGGTCCAGATTGCGGGGCATCCAATCGGCGCTGCTGATGAAGACCTTCTCTTCTCCGCCCTGGTAAAAATAGAAGATACGGCTATGCTCCAAAAAGCGGTCGACGATACTGACGACGTTGATGTTTTCGCTCATTCCCGCAACACCCGGCTGCAGGCAGCATAGGCCGCGCACATTTAAAAACACCGGCACTCCCGCACAGGAGGCTTGATACAGGGCCCTGATGATCTCCGGATCTTCCAGGGAATTCATCTTGGCCATGATGGTCCCGCCCTGTCCGGCCTCCCATCTCTGAATTTCCGCGGCGATCAGTTCCAGGAGTTTGGCGCGCAAGCCGAGGGGAGCGGCCTCTATCTTCTGATACCCCATCGGAACCGAGTAGCCGGTGATGGCGTGAAAGAAGGAAACCGCATCGGATCCCAGATCCGCATCGCAAGTCATATAGCCGATATCGCTGTACAACCGGGCTGTCTTTTCGTTGTAATTGCCGGTACCGAAATGCATATAGCGCACGATGCCCTGCATCTCGCGCCGTACGACAATACATACTTTGGCATGGGTCTTCAATCCCTTGATACCGTGGATCACCTGCACCCCGGCGTCTTCCAGCTGCCGGGCCCAGCTGATGTTGCGGGCCTCGTCGAAGCGGGCCTTCAACTCGACGATGACCGTCACATGTTTGCCCTGTTCCGCCGCCCGGCATAGCGCGGCCACAATGGGGCTTTCGGCACTGGTCCGATACAATATCTGTTTAATGGCCAGGACATCGGGGTCTTCCGCCGCCTCTTCCAGCAAACGTACGACGGGATCGATGGTCTGATAAGGGTGGAGCAGGATCAGGTTCCGCCGTCCGATCTCTTCAAAGATGTTTTTCCGCGGATCCATCCCCGGGATGACCTGCGGCTGCCACGGCTCGTTTCGCAGACGATCGAATCCGGGCAGGGATACCAGTCGACGGAAGGCGGAAAGGTCCAGAGGGCCATCGATAGGATAAATCTGGTCCTCATCCATCCGCAGGTTCCGGCACAGGAAGCGGCGCAGGGAGGGCGAGGCCGCCGCCCCGATTTCCAGGCGGACACAACCGCTGGTCTTACGCAGGCGGAGGACCGACTGCATCTCGTCCAGGAAATCCTCGGCATCGTCCTCTTCTACGGTAAGGTCGGCGTTGCGGGTGATACGGAAAACATTCGATTCGGCGATGCGTTCCTCCGGGAAATACTGATCGAGAAAATGGAGAACGACGTCTTCCAGCAATAAATAAAGATAATTCGTATGGGAAGGAAAGAAGATGAAACGCTCCAGCCGCGGCCCCAGGGGAAGGATGATAAAACGTTCGCGGATCTGCCCTTTTCTCCGGCGCAGACGCACCGCAATATTCAGGCCCAATCCGGATAGGAGGGGAAAAGGCCGTCCCGGCCCCAGTCCGATGGGCGAGGCCACCGGCAGGATGGTTTTGCGGAAAAACTCCTGGAGATATTCGTATTGCTGCGGCGAAAGCCTTTCCGGTTTGGCCCGGGAGATCCCGGCCTTTTTCAGTTCCGGCTCCAGTTGGTTCTGGTAGCAGCCGTACTGGTCTTTGATCATCAGCCGGACGCGGCGGTCGATCTTCTTTTTCAGTTCTTCCGGGGTAAAGCCGGACAAATCCTTGCGGGTGATCCCTTCGGACAGCAGCAGGCGCAGGCCGCCGATCCGTACCATGAAGAATTCGTCCAGATTGGAGGCGGTAATCGAGAGGAACTGTAGCCTTTCCAGGAGCGGAATGGTCGGATCCATGGCCTCCGCCAGGACCCGCCGGTTGAATTCCAGCCAGCTCAATTCACGGTTGAGGAAGGAAACTTCGCTGGGAGAGGAGTCCTTGTCCGTTTTTATGGTCGCCATACAGATTTTCTTCGATGTTTACCCATCAGATCCCCTTCAGGAAGGTTTCCAGCCCGTAAACCTGGAGAAAGAGATTGGATTTTTCCTTTAACTTGTGTTGTTCCAGATCCAGGTTCCCTCCCGCCCGGGTGGTGACGATGAGACGTCCGGAATCGATGGAGAACTCGATGTCCCGCAGTCGCTGGCTGTGCTGGAGATCGAGGGCATCGGCCACGCGCAGGATGGCGGCCATCTTCAGAACCCGTATCCTTTTGTCCATGGGAAGAGAATTGTATTCCGGATGGTCCGGCTGCGGCAGGGCCCGCCGATGGTAGCGCGCGATCAGGGCGGCCATGAGCAGGTCCTCCGATCCGAGTCCGAACAAACCGCTGTTCAGGATGATATAGAAGGAATGTTTGTGATGCCCGCTGCGGCTGATGTAAGAACCGCTCTCATGCAGCAGGGAGGCCACTTCCAGGATCAGGGCGTCCCGTTCCTCCAGAAGGTGTTCGGGGCGCAACAGCTGGTAGAGACGGCTGCAGACGTTGGCCACGAATCGGGCGTGGGCGGGATCGACGGCGTAGCGGCGCCCCAGGACCTTGGCCGAATGGATGATCTGATTTTTAAAATCGGCCGTCCAGGCACTCCCCGTGGACATCTCGGCAAAAATCCCGCTGCGGACATTGGCTTCGCCGACCAGCAGCTCCTCCAGCTTCAGCTGTTCGGCCAGCAGGCTGTAAACCAGCAGGGCCGGTCCGAGCGCTTCGGCATCGGGATAAGAAATCTGATAACGGCGCACCAGTTCGTCGACCGACATCGCCAGGATCTTCTCCGTCAGGCGGATCAATCCGTCCTGGGGAAGCCGGGCCAATCCCTTGCCGTCCCACCGGGCCCGCAGACGGGCACAGGCAAACCGGGCCTCACCGCCCAAAGCCACCAGCCGCAGGTTTTTGGCCGGAGAGATGTTCTCCAGGATCATCTCGATGGTTTGTTCCACTTGTATCTTCATGATCTCTTTGGAACGGACTCCCGGGGTGCGCAGTTGCTCCAAAGTCTGGTGCAGGCGCAGGGAGCCGAGCCGATAGAGGTGGGAATCGCTGATACGGCCGCGGCGGAAGACGAGCGCCTCCGTGCTTCCTCCGCCGACCTCAATCACCAGGGTGTCGTCCTGCCGCCAGAAATCCTCCGTAGCCAGCGCGGGACGAACCGCGTGGTAAATATAGCGATTCACTTCCGCCTGGTCGATGGTACGCACCACAAAACCGGTGGCCACCAGGATCCTTTCCAGAAACGCCTCCCGGTTGATGGCCTCCCGCACCGCGCTGGTGGCCACGGCGGAAAAATGGCGCGGATCCGTAATCCGGTATTGCTGCAGGATCTCCCGAAATTTGCGCAGAACCTGAACGCACTCTTCGGTCGTTTCCCGTTCGATGCGGCCGAGGGTAAAGGTGTCCTTGCCCACGGCCACCGCCATCTGCAGCGAATCCAGAATTTCGAAATGCCCCTTTTTGCCGATCTGGGCAACGGCCAGGCGAATGGAAGTGGTCCCCAGTTCGATGACGGCCACCGGTTGCATACGGGGTAGGGATGGAGTGGATCGATTTTCCGCAGGCAGCATAGATCGGCTCATTTTCCGCGCGGCATCGCGGCAGTCGCGGCGTTCTCCTCGGCCCAGGCGGCGGCGCCGATGGCGGTGGCATGATCGCCCAGGCGTGCGGTCACGGTTTTAAAACCCTGGCGATAGGCGGGCATGACGCGATTGCGGGCCACCCGGTCCACTTCCTGCAGGAACAGCGCCGGCATGGCCTCCACCAGCCCCCCGCCCAGGACCACGATGTCAGGAGCCAGCAGCTGAATGGCATTGGCCACGCCGATACCGATCCAGCGTGCGGCGTCCTTGACGATACGTTCGATCGACTGATCCCCGGCGGCGATGGACCGGGCCAGGGCGGAACTACGAATGTTGGTGATATCCGTGCCCGACTCTTTCAGCAGATTCGGGGCCTCGCCGCGGCAGACCGCCGCCAGAGCGGCCGCCGAGATGACCAGGCGGCTGGCCACCGTCTCCAGGCAGCCTTTTTGCCCGCAGCCGCAGAGAGGGCCGTCGGGCAACACCTGGCAATGGCCTATTTCAAAGCAGGAGCCCGTCTTGCCGCGCAGGACCCGCCCTTCATACACGCAGCCGCCGCCGATCCCGGTCCCCGGGAAAACGCCGATGGTGCAGCGGGAACCCCGGGCGGCGCCGAATCGGTATTCTCCGTACACCCCGGCGTCGACATCGTTGAGCACCGTCACCGGACAGTGGAAATGCCTTCCCAGGGCCGATTTGAGCGGCAGCCGGCCCCAGCTCATGTTCGGGCTCTCCAGCAGGATTCCCCGATCGAGATCCAGCGGTCCGGGAACGGCGATGCCGATTCCGGCCAGGGAGTTTTTGTCCGTCCCGGCATCGGCCAGGATCTGTTCCATGGTCTCCACGATGCGGGCGATACCGATGGCGGCACCTTCCATGGCCTTGGTTTTCCGGCGTTTTTCCGCGAGGATGCCGAACCTGGCATTGAAAAGCAAGGCCAGCATCTTGGTTCCCCCGAGATCAAATCCCATCCATATGTGCTCTTTTTTCTTCATGGCCCCTTACCTTTTTCTTTCTCCGACAGGAAACTGTAAAGATAGTATCACCTCAGGCCGCCCGGCAACAAGCGAGAGGGCGACGTTGATCGAGGCTGCTCCAGGGGCACAAAAATATAGTATTAGCGGGCAGGGCACGGCACGCCGTGCCCTTACGCGATTTATTTATGTGGAACAAGAGATGTAGGTTGGGAATGCAGAGTGGTAAGAAAAGCACTTTTCAAGCCAAATACCATGTGAGTAAGGGGCACGACATGCCACGCCCCTACGGATGTCACGTCCACAACCGGCCGGGCACGACACGTCGGGCCCATACCAATTATTTTCGATGAGTTCCTGGGAGCACCAGCATCTCGCCAGGCTAAAGCAAAGAAATCCAGGCGAAATTTTCACAAAGAAACGAAACCGGGGTTACACACCGACTCACCCGGAAAAAGTTTGAAAATCTCTACACCGCCTCGATATGGGATGCCGGCAAGATGCTGGCACTCCCAGATGGTCAGGTGCTGTAAATTAACGCGGAAAAGGCGTCGGAATGATTGACAGTAGTAGCTTGCCAGATAAATAAAAGAATATAAATAGGTTAGGGAGAGTAAGGCGATTTTGGTGTCGGATGTTCTTACACATATACAAGAATCAGCTTAAGGCGACACAAATGCTATCACATAGATATTACTAGGCTTACGTAATGAGACTAAAGGGTATGAATATTGCTGTGATTAGGTTAGATAAACATTTTTCATTTCTGGAGGGAAGGAACATGAAAAGGAATCTTCTGAAAGGGTTGATCATCGGGTTGTTCCTCTTCACCGTAGTCGGGACCGCTGGTGCAACACCCACTACTTTAATTGATGCGGGTTCTACGTGGCAATACACCGTTACAAATGATTTATGGCCCATATGGAATACAACCGCCGGTTATGGTTCATTTGATTGGACACATGCCACCTGGAGCACCGGAAACGCTGCTTTTGGAAATGCCACATATAGTCCGTACACATTACCCTGGAGTACCTACTGGGCTGCCAATACGGACCTTGCACTCCAAAAATCCATATATGTAACTGGTACAATTCAAGAACCCATTCATCTTTATGTCGCATCGGATAATGGATTCATGGTTTTTATTAATGGAGTGCAAGTAGCTAAGGAAAATAAAGAAGGCTATACCGAATACTGGGAATATTCAATTTCACCCACTCTTGGTGGTTCAAATTTATTCTCTAACGGTAACAATTTGATTCAGGTATTGGCGGAGGATCACGGTGGTATCACCTTCTTCGATATGAAATTGACTGCAAGTGGTGACATTCATGTTCCAGAGCCGGCTTCCCTATTGCTCGTGGGGCTTGGATTGGCGGGAGTCGCTTGCACTCGAATTCGCAGAAAGCGATAGGGCTCCTTGAAAATTTGCCGAAAATGCAGACGTTCATACTTTCGAAAACAAGCAGAGTCGGAAACGACTCTGCTTTTTTTTATGTATACATAGTTTTTGATGGTGTCGCCTGTCCGCCGTCTCTTCCGCGGCTTTGGCCGCACTGGGGTGCGGCGGTCACGGCCGGTTCCGATTGCGTTAATTTTCCCGGATTTTTTTCACCATACAATCGATTTTTAGGCTATAACATAGATACATGTTTCTTGTGCCGGGAGGAGGACTTATGATTCATAAAATCGGTACATGCCTTTTATTGATAATAGCCATTCTAGTATTTTGCTGCCCTGCCTTTTCCCTGCAGATGCAGGATACCGTAGGGGTCGTCAAAGCCAGTTCCCTGCGGGTACGGACGGAACCGGGAGGTGCCGTCATCGACAAACTTTCGCAAGGAACGACCGTGAGCATCCTCGAGACGCGGGAATTCGAGAGCGGCGGACAGAAAACTCTCTGGTACCGGATCGAATATCTCAAGGACGGATCCAAAAAGGCGGGATATGCCAGCGCCGACTGGATCGCTGCCAGCAGCAGCGCACCATCGGCTATCCCCGCGACCGCGCCCACGGCCGTGCCGGCCGTCGAGTCGCCCGCCGTCGTTGCCCCTTCGGTCCCGGCGGCAAGCCCTTCCGCCGGAGCGGTGCCGCCTGTGTCCACCACACCGACCCTGCCGAGCTGGTTTGCCGCGGTCCACTCCGGGGACCCGAAAAGTCAGGATTGGACAAATCTGAAAAATTTCTGGGTCAAACGATACACGGACGATACGTGGAAATATGTCGTCGAGGCCAACAGCCTCACACCCAATCTGGAACCGGGGGAGATCCGCGCCCATCTGGACAGCTTTCTTCTGGATGCCACGAACGAAGCGGCCTGGGCCCGGAATCACGCCAACAATTACCGGACCAAAGGGTTGGATCTTTCCACTCCGCTTACAGAGAAAGGGGACTTCGTAACCCGTTCCATCATGGCGGACGACCTGGCCAACACGCTGCAGATTTATATCACCGCGGTCAAGTCAGCCCAGTCCAACCTGAGCACAAAAAAGTAAATCCACCGCCTCCGGGACCGCCGCACTCCAGTGCGGCCGGGGGCCGATGTTAAACAGCCACCAGGTAAAGGATGCCGCCTGAGGGCGAAGTCCTAAACCGATTCGTTTTCACCTTTGCCGCAGTTCGTAGTTCCATGTTTATGCGGCACGTAGAGAAGCGAATCCATACCCGTAGCGAAAATCCAACGCTGCGGAGAAATTCAAGTTTTTTATTAGGCAACATGGATAATGGAGCGCAACATGAAGCAGGTCCCGACACTGCAGCGAAGATGTAGAATCCCAATTTTTTCCGCCCTGATGATAGGGCTGATTTTCTCGATCTGCCTCCCGGCGGAAACCGTGAATTACACCTATGATCTCAACGGCCGCCTGCTCACCGCCGAATACGGCGGCGGCAAAAAAATCACCTATACCTACGACAAAGCAGGGAACCTCCTGACGGAAACAGTCGTCACCTCTTCGCTTCCCAGCTACAATCTGCAGGCGAACATATACCCCTCCGCCGGCGGAACCGTGAGCGGAAACGGCCTCAACTGCTCCTCCGAATGTTCCATCGCGATCGTTCAAAATCAGTCCGTATCGCTGTCCGCCTCCGCCCTCAGCGGATATCGCTTTCTCGGCTGGGGCGGCAGCGGTTCCGGCAATGTCAGCCCGATCTCCTTCCTCATGGACAGCGCCAAACAAATCAAAGCCTTCTTCGGGGCCAACTCCGGCACCACCGTAGCGTCGAAAGGTCTGACCGATGCGGAGCAGCTGGGGCCCAACGGCAACAATCCGGCGTATGACGGCAACGGAGACGGGACGGCCGACTACCTGCAGACCGGCGTGGCTTCTTTCCATTCCACGGTCGGGAGCTATGTCACTCTTGCCGTCCCTGCGGGTCTGACGCTGGCAAACGTTCATGCCGTCGGCAATCCATCAGCCGGCGATGCCCCGAAAAACATGACGTTTCCCTATGGTTTCTTCGATTTTACCATCCAGGGGCTCTCTTCCGGCGGGTGCACCGCCCTTACCCTTTATCTTCCGAAAAATGCCTCGATCAATAACTATTATAAATACGGACCGACTCCGGACAATCCTTCCAACCACTGGTATTCCTTTCTATATAACGGAAGCACTGGGGCCCAGATCGTTCAGGAAACGGCCCAGACCCGTATCGTTCTTTATTTCTGTGACGGCCAGAGAGGAGACGATCTCCTTACCGCCGATGGAGCGGTCATCGATCAGGGCGGACCTTCCGGAACATTGCAGACGGGGAATGCCGTCACGGCGCCCACTCTGAGCGAATGGGGTTGGATCGGACTATTCGGAATATTAGGTCTGACTTCCCTGTATTTTCTCCGGAGACGCGAGGATTCGCGGTAAATCCTCTACGTGGAACCCCTTCATCCCTTTATGATTTCTCGACGCATTCCTATCCTTGGAGATGGCTTTATGGCTAGACGATTAGGCATTGCCCTTATACTTTATTCCCTATGTACCTGGGGCGTTCTCGATACGACGATGGCTCTGGACCCCATGCCTGTATGCACTCCGGCTTTATTCCATGGCGAATGGGGCACCATACGACTCACCCCGGTATTGGTGCATAAGAACGACACGGTCACCATGACGGTCACCATTGTCAAACCGACCAAAGTCCACTGGAGTTGCCAAGGGGGTTCCTGGGTGGAGGCCGGAACGGGCCAGGTGAAGATGTACATCCCCTACAGTTTCGAGCTTGTCGACTATTCTCCCAAGGCCGACTCTTTCCATGCCGTCAAGGTCGCTGCCGGCTACGTCACCTGGACCAGCCTGCCCTCCGAGGCCCCTCCCAATCACTACAACAGCAGCTGTTACTGCTATAGCGACTACTATCATACCCATATCAACTATGACGGTTGCCCTTCGTGGAAGCCGAACGGGCCGTGGGGACCTGGCTCCGTCTTCACCCTCACTTTAAAAACCAAGTCCACCTGGACCAATCTCGACCAGAATTACTGGTCTTCGATTACCGCCACCCTGTGGGGAAATTATGGTCAGGGGTGGAGTTACGATGCCGGATGTTACTTCAAGTATGGCGGAAATATCGGAGTGAGCCTGGCGGCAAGCCCCTCCACCCTGCCCGCCGACGGCAGCGCCAGCCAGCTGACCGCAACCGTCATGGACACAGCCTCTGGAACCAAGCTGCCCTATCAGAAAGTCGACTTTCTCGGGGATTTCGGCATCTTCAGTCCGGCCTCCGCAGAGACCGACACCAATGGCATTGCAACTTCCAGCCTGTCCTCGCCGGGAGTGGACGGACCGAACATGGTACAAGCTTATGTGCCCAATGCCAGCGGCACGGCGCTTGTTACCTTTACCCATGTCGACAACCCACCCGACGATCCGCGGGCGCATCATGGCCGTTACAATCCCGTCATGCCGGTGGCCGATCCGGTTCATCCGGGATTGGGCAATTTTGCCCATGCACAGAAGCTCTTCTCCTTTCCCGGGAAAGGTCTGCCCTTCCAGCTGGAAGCGGCCTACAACTCCATGGACAACACGTACAACGGACCTATGGGTTACGGATGGACCCATTCCTATCATATCGTCCTGACACCGGCCACGCCGCCGTCAACCGAGGTCAGAATCAAATGGGGTGACGGACGCGAGGATTCCTACCACGAGGACGGAGCCGGCCATTACACCCCGATCAATGCCGATCCGTTGGCCACCCTGACCCTTCCCGATCCCAGCCATTATCTGGCAACCTTGAAGGATAAAACCGCCTGCCTATTCGACAGCAGCGGTCGTCTGGTCAGCATCACCGATCTGAACGGCAATGCCTTGACCTTCAGCCATTCCACGCAACTGGACCGCATCACGGACACCGCCGGCCGGCAGATCGACTTTGCCTACAGCAGCGGCCGCCTGGTTTCCATCGCCTCCCCGCTGAAAACCGGAGATACCATTTCGTTTTCTTACAACGGCAGCGGCGATCTGGTCGCTATCGTCGATCCCCGCGGGCAGACCTGGCAATTCACCTATGACGGAAATCATCGTATGCTGACCCAGATCGATGCCAAAGGGACCACGATCCTGACCAACACCTACGACGGATCGGGACGGGTTACGCAGCAGAAAGACGGCGGCAATTATACGACGACCTTCGAATACACTGTGGACAGCTCCGGCACCAAAACCAAAGTCACCCCACCTTCAGGCAATTCGGTATGGCATGAATACGATCTGGCTTTCAACCTGGTCAAGGTTAAGGACGGGCAGGGGAATAGCGCCAACCTCGTCTACGACTCCCTGGGACGTCTGATGTCCGGCGCCGATAAAAAGGGGGCGTACCGTCAGATAGCCTATGACAGCAGCGGAAATCCGACCCTGGTCCGGGACAGGACCGGGGCCTTCTCGGCCTTTACTTTCAACAGCCAGAACCGGCCGCTGACACTCACCGACCCGCTCAGCCGCACCACCTCATTCACCTACGATGCAGCCGGAAACCTCACTCAGCTGAACAATGCCAAGGGGAACCAACTGACCTACACCATAGGAAGCAACGGACTCCGTACGGCCGAAACCGACTTCCTCGGTAATTCCTGGACCACTACATATAACGCAAGCGGTTTGCCGATCACTTTCAAGGCCCCCAATAACGCCACCACCGGACTGACCTACGATACCGGCGGCCGGATCACCCAGACACAGCTGCCTCTGCCCGGGTTGACCGTGCAGGCAACTTACGACGCCTCCGGCTTGCCTTTGACCCATGTCGATTCTCTTGGCCAGACTACCAGCTTTGTTTATGACGCCAATGGAAATATGACAAGCCGGACCTTCGTGCCGACCAATGCCGCCACCACCTTCACCTATGACTGGGCCAACCGGCCGCTGACGATCACGGATCCCGTGGGCGGAGTAGTCAGGTATACCTACGATGCCGACGGCAATGTCACCACCGTCACCGATCCGGACGGTGTGGCCTTTGCCTTTCAATATGACAAGTCCAACCGCCTGACGAAGGTGACCGATGCGCTCAGTCATGCAACCCAGTACGGATATGATAACGCCGGAAACGTGATCTCCATGCAAAATTCGCTGGGGAATACCTGGACTTTTCAATACGATGCCGAGAACCGATTGACAAAACGGATCGATCCCCTCGGCAATGCCGTTACCATGACTTACGATAAAGCCGGGCAGATGACCGGTATAACCGGTCCGGTCAACGAAATCACTTCCTATCGTTACGATACCGACGGATCTCTGCTGGACGTTACTCTACCGGACAAGAGCGTCGTCAGTTACGCCAACGATAAAAACGGCCGGCCGCTGGCCATCATCGATTCTTTAAACCGCAGCTGGACCTATGCCTACAATAACGTCGGGCTCCTAAGCAGTATGATAGATCCCAACGGCAAAACGGAAAGCTACACCTATGATG
The DNA here is from genome assembly GCA_964617125.1 of uncultured Acidobacteriota bacterium. GTDB lineage: Bacteria > Acidobacteriota > UBA6911 > CAINFC01 > CAINFC01 > CAZTVS01. The sequence continues at coordinate 2,063 of CAZTVS010000073.1, read as the reverse complement.
CCATGGGACGAATCACCCGAAAGACTCTACGCGATTCGACGGCCATCGATTATACCTACAACGGCAACAACAACATCACACAAATCGCCATGCCCGGCCAGACCATAAGCTATGTGTACGATGCAGCCGGCAATCCGACCCAGATTACCGATCCGTCCGGTATAACGACGATGACCTATGACAAGGTCGGACGTCTTCTCAGCCGGACAGACCCCAACGGAAAGGTGATGTCGTTTACCTATACACCCGCGGGACGTCCGGCCTCGATCGTCTACCCGGGAAGTAAAACCGTGCAATATGCTTATGACAGTATGGGCAGACTCGCCACCATCACCGACTGGAGGAGCAATCACACCACATTCCAGTACGATCAGGTAAACCGGATCACACGGATCAACCTTCCCAACGGAACCTATACCGCTTATACCTACGATGCGGCCGGGCGGACGATCAACCGCACCACCTGTAAGTCGGACAACTCCATCATCGCCCAGTCCGTTTTCACCTATCTGGCCAACGGGAAGATATCGGCCGTGCAGAAAAGTCAACCCCTGGAAGGGACCCTGACGGCAACGGAATCGAGCTACAGTTACGATCCGGTGAATCGGGTCGTAACGGCAACGGTAAACAATGTCACCAGCAGCTACACCTTCGATCTGCGCGGCAATCTGACCACCAAAGTCTCCGCCGGGGTAACCACCAACTACCAGTATGATTCTCTGAACCGGCTGACCTCGGTTACCAAGGGAACCGATACCACTACCTACACCTATGACGGATTGGGGCACCGTTCCACAAAAACCTATAACGGCACGGTGACCCGTTATGTGCGCCAGGGCGGCTATACCTACTGCACCCTGGACGGAACCGGTGCGGTCAATTCCTATAACATCTATGCCGGCCCCATGCTTTACAGCCTCAACCCTTCCGGGGAAATCAGCGTCTATCATGGAGACGAGCGTGGAAGCATCCTGGCCGTCACCAATGCCGCCCAGAATGTAGTTCAGTCCTACGCCTACGATCCTTACGGCAAAATTCTCGCCTCCTCCGGCAGCCCGGCAAATCCTTTCCGATTCGTCGGCAGCTTTGGAGTAATGATGGATGAAAACGGTCTGTATCACATGCAATCGCGGTACTACGATCCGGAAGCCAAACGGTTCATCACCGAAGATCCTGTGGGACTGGCCGCCGGATTGAACCTCTACGGCTATGTTGCCGGCGATCCCATCAACCGTATCGATCCCCAGGGTCTCAAGGGGGCAAGCATCTTCCAGCCTGCGCGCCTTCCGGAAGACATGGTCTATCAGGGTGGAGGCAGGGTGATTCTTGACACCTGGCACGGAGAAACCACCTGGGGCATCGCTCCTAAAACCTTCAATGTGGATTACAAAGGAGTGACCTATAGTTTTCCGACCCATCAGGAAGCCTGGAGTTATTCCATGGAGAGGGTTTATCCAACCCAGGATCTCCCCAGAACCCAGATAGGATCGGCCCCATTGGAATTCTATCCGAATCATGAGTTCGACAACGTCAAAAGCACGTCCCTGGTTCCGGTCGAGCAGGGGGTGCCCGACATGTGGGAGCCCCATCCCGAAGCCCTGGTCGATCCGCTGGAAGAAGGCCCGATTTCGCCTCAAACCGAGAAGCAGATTGCCGCCTGGTTCAACAAGGGCACCTCATCCTCCCGTGGAAGCCTGATCAAACGCATGCTCAATCCGGCGGCCCGGTTTGCATCTCAGGCCACCGCATCCACCGCGAGTCAAGTCGTTGGGGGTGTCGTCAGCGGTTTCAGTGCTTCCGATCTTTACCTCAGTCAAGGCAAGGTATGGGATTCCTACGACAACAGCTGGAAGAGTTGGAGTCAGTACCAGGAAGATCATCCTCTGGCCAAAGCCATTTGGGATGTCGGCACGCTTGGCCGGGGTGGTAATGTATACACCTTTTCCGAAGGAAAAAATGTCATCTATGACTGGATGTTCTCCCGGGGCAACCGGGCGGCCTATTCCTACCTGGACAGCCTGAAGAAAAAGCCAAACCCCAGATAAGATGAGGCGGTAAAAGGT
>CAZTVS010000072.1:0-23471 GCA_964617125.1 uncultured Acidobacteriota bacterium | reverse complement strand
CACGGAACTTTTTTCCCTAGCTTTACGTTTTCCATCGATGAGGAAACAAATCATGGTGGAAAAATTTTTTAGGATGGTCGGTAACATATGGCTGTGCATCAGCGCGACGGCGTTTCTTCTTTTCCTCCTCTTTGTCTGCATCAAGGTTCCTTATGAGCGTTTTTACGAGAATCCCACCTTCTGGAAGATGACCGAGTTATCCGATGGGCCCCATGTTTTTGTGGAAAATCCTCTCCGGGTGAAAATCATCAACATACAGGGGGATGGTCTGCAGAGGAAATTCCTGGTTTCCGAGCGGCTTTCCAGTGTCGAGGAGGGAGAAAATACCCTTTCGCTTCCTGCGGGCACCCTTACCTCTTCTGAATCCAAATCCGTACGTCCCTCCTCCTATCGGGCGGAAAAGATCGCCGTTGTCGGAGACATCCACGGTAAATATCGCCACCTGTTGAGATTGCTGGAAGGCAACCGGATCCTCGACCCTCAGGGCAATTGGGCCTGGGGCTCCAATCATCTGATTTTCCTCGGAGACGTTTTCGACAAGGGGCCGGGGGTCACCCAATGCCTATGGCTGATTCACAACCTGGAGTTACAGGCAGACAAAGCGAACGGCAAGGTTCATTATCTCTTCGGCAATCACGACCATCTGGCATTGAACAACCGGAGTCAGACCCATCATTCCAAGTACCTGCATATCGCCGAACAGACCGGACTGGCACATGCAGAACTTTTCAACCGGAGTTCTTTTCTTGGACGATGGATACGGGACAAGGATCTCATCCTCAAGATCAACGATCGCCTGTTTATGCATGCCGGGCTCTCGCAATCCTTATTGCAACGGAAGATGTCGCTGGAAAGCCTGAACCGGCTGGCCAGAAAGAGTTTCGACGCGGACAGTCGGCCGCTGCTGTCCTCGGAGGAACGTATGATCGCCCGGGAAATCTGGGGTAGCGATGGACCGGTCTGGTTCCGGGGTTATTTTGACTCCTCGTTTCCCCTGGGTATTCTGGGCAGAACACGAAAAGTTTTACGAGAGGCGGCAGAAGTGGAATCCCTTCTGGATCGTACCCTGCAGCAGTACGATTGCCGGCAGATCGTGGTCGGCCACACGGTAACCAGGCGCATACAGTCATACTATCATGGGAAACTGATCGATACCTGCCTCGATTTGCCTGGTAACGACGTTCTCTCAGCGGAACCGGCGGGGGAACTTCTGTTGATCGAAAAAGAGAAGGCCTATCGGGCGTCCGACGATGGCATCAGGCACAGCCTGTGAAACCGGAAAACCCGTGGCGAGTCTTTTTGGTGGCCTCGCGACAAACACCATTCCCATGTGTTTTCTTGACTGACTCCAAAATTTGCAGGGGCACGGCGCGCCGTGCCCTGGCGACCGTAGGATGGGGGCTCCCTTTGGGCACGGCGCGCCGTGCCCCTACAACAGCTGTTAATAATTGCTATTGCCGTGGGGTATAATTGGTCTTATGGTCGGATCGGTCGCTGCAGGCATGAACGCTTCTCTATGGGCCGCCTATTCGCAGGCGGGACGGAATCAAAGCAGTCAAGGTGTACCCATGGAGAATGCGCCGGTCCCGAGCGAAGAGGCTTCCAGCCTGAAACTGTCGGACAAACAGTTGAAGCGAATGGGCCTGAAAGAATGCGAAACCTGCCGCTCACGCTCTTACCAGGATGTTTCCAACGATTCCGGCGTTTCCATGAAAACCCCGACTCATCTCTCTCCGGAGGCGGCCAACTCCGCCGTCCGCTCCCATGAAGGGGAGCACGTAAGCCGCGAAACCGCTAAAGCGGAGAGTGAGGGTCGCCACGTCGTTTATCAGTCCGTTCAGATCTATACCGATATCTGCCCCGAATGTGGACGCGTGTATACCTCGGGTGGAAAAACCACCACGGTTACGGCCGCCGATGCCCCCTCACCAACGTACTCTGCCGGAGAAAAAGGACAACTCTTCCATCAGGTGGCCTGAATAGCTATTCCGTATCTCATCTCCTTGGGATACAATTGTCCCTTTGCTTGCCTATTCAGTGAAAGGAGTCTTCCCTATGGTAGCAATTGACCTGGAGTACCAGGGAGATCTGCGCTGTCGCGCCGTCCATGAGCCTTCCCGGCAGGAGCTCTTTACCGACGCCCCCACGGACAACATGGGAAAAGGCCAGTCTTTCTCTCCTACCGATCTGGTGGCCACCGGCCTCGGTGCCTGTATCATGACGATTCTGGGCATTCTCGCCGATCGTCACCGGCAGGATCTGCGGGGATCGCGGCTTACGGTATGTAAGGAGATGGCAGATGTCGGCCCGCGGCGCATATCCCGACTGAGTGTAACCTTGCGAATTTCCGGCCATCATCCGGAAGACTTTCAAAAGCGAATGGAAAGAGCCATCCTTTCCTGTCCGGTGGCACTGAGTCTGCACCCGGACATACGGATCCCGGTCACCATCTCCTGGGAGGGGGAAGAGCCGCACCAGCTCTCTCTTTCCTGAAGACTTCCCTAGCCGAAAAGCCCCGAGGATTTCCATGACATTGTTTTGGTGGTCACTCCCTGGGAATTATTTTATAATTGCCATGGTGCGGCGGATGATGAAGGCAGATCACCGGATTTTTTTTCGACGGATCGGGAGGCGCGGAGAAAGAAAGCGGACATGAAACGTACTTCTATAACGGATACCAAGGATCAGCATTTCGATATGATCGTCATCGGAGGCGGCCTCACCGGAGCCTGTGTGGCCCGGGATGCCTCCCTGCGGGGATTCCGGACCATCCTGGTAGAGAAGAGCGATTTCGGATGCGGAACCGCCGCTCAGGGCCCGAGATTGCTTGTCGGCGAGTGGGCCTTCCCGTTGCGCAGCGAAGAAAAACCGCCCAGACAATTCTTCCAGGAATTCGAACTGGCATCCCAGCAAGCCCCCCATCTGATACGACCGATCAGCAGTCTTTTTTTGACCAACACCGGCCCCGGGAGCCCTTCTTATCCTCTTCATGAAGAAGAGAAAGGTCCTTTCTCCTGGCTTCGCTCCAAGAAACCCTCGTCCAAATGCATTCCGCTGAAAAAATTGCAGAACACATTCGATTACCTGGCGGAAGAAAATGTATGGGGAGGTTATCAATCCTCCGATCATTTGATTTCCTGTACGGAAAGACTGTGCCTGGAAAACATTCATTCGGCGGTGCAAAACGGCGCCGTCGCCTATAACTACTTAAAGGTAACCGGGATCAATGTCCATAACCGGCAGGTATACGGAGTTCAGGCGGAGGATCAGATCAGCGGCAAGCTAATCCATGTGCAGGGGGATTGCATCATCAACGCCACCGGCGCGCTGTCCGGACAGTTCAACGAGTCTTTGGGGATTTCCTCCGAAGACGGCTTCCGGGTATATGAAGAGTTATATCTGGCCATACCTCAGCTCGACAACCGGGTCGGACTGGCCCTGCTCACGGCGGTACACTCCCAGGAAGGCAATCGCTATATCCAGCTGGCCCCCTGGCACGAGCAGCTGATGTTCGGACCTTCTCCGGCGCGTCCGCTGGAGAATCCGAACTCCGCAGGCGATTACACCGTTCAGGCCGCGGAACTTTTCCATGAGTTGCAACGGTTGATCCATCCCAATGTACTGGCGGGTACACCCCTGTTTGGCATCCCATCCCGTTATGCCGTTCCCATGGAGGAGAATAAAACCTTCACCACGCGACCTTATCGATACTGGATCGTCGATCACCACCGCAACTCCGGCCCCCGCGGACTGATCACCGTTCTGAATCCCCGGGCGCCTTTGAGCCGACTGGCAGCCAAAGAAGCGGTCGACGTGTCCCATTCCTATACACCCTCGGCCAAGGCGCGGCATGAATGCGTTACCCAGGACCAGCCGCTCTTCGGCGGCAATATCGCCAACATGGAAGAATATGTCCAGGAAGTCGCCAATGCCGCCCGGCAGTTTCAGCTGCAGGACCGTCAGGTCCGCCATCTCGTTCATCTTTACGGTACCAAGGCACAGGAACTCTTCCCGCTCCTGCGCAATCATCCCGTCCTGCGGGAACAGATCTGCCGTCACCAGCCGGATTTGAAAGCGCAGCTGGTCTATGCCATGGAACAGGAATCCGCCATTTCGCTGAGCGATATCTTTCTGCGGCGCACGGCCATCGGTTGGACCCGCTGCCATGGAAGAGATTGTGCGGCGGCGGCGGCAGCCTTTCTCGGAGAACATCTGGGGTGGACCTCTGCCCGGATGGAGGCCGAGCTGGAAAATTTCTTTCAGGAATCCGAGGAGGCTTGCCGCATGGTCTGCTCTCCTGCAAAAACCTCTGTTGCTTCGGAGCCGGAGACCGACGATCGGGACGAAACCGGGCCGGAGTGCGAATCCGATCCGCAATAATCCATTTCAACCCAGACAAAATATCATGACATTACGAGAGCGAATCGAACAGGACCTGACCGCAGCCATGAAGTCCAAGGATGTTCTGCGCACCAGCGTCTTACGCATGGCCAAAGCTGCCATCCGCATGAAGGAAGTGGAAAAAACCGGCGCTCATCTGGAAGATGCCCAGATCATTTCCCTTCTCGGCACGCTGATCAAGCAGCGGAAGGAAGCCATTGAAAAATATACCCAGGGAAACCGCCCCGAGCTGGCCGCCAAGGAAAGGCAGGAGATATCCCTGATTGAAGAGTACCTGCCTCAGGCCATCTCCCGCGAAGAGATTGCCGCCGCCGTGCGCGAGGTGATGGCCGAAACCGGCGCCACCTCCGCCAAGGATTTCGGACGGGTGATGAAGGGGGTCATGGGCCGGTTTTCCGGCAGCGTGATCGACGGTAAACTGGTCAGCGAACTGGTCAAGGAAGTGCTTCCATGAGCGGAGTCTATCGAAACCATTCAGGCTGGATCGAGGTCATCTGCGGCCCCATGTTCAGCGGCAAAAGCGAGGAACTGATCCGCCGGCTGCGTCGGGCGCAGATCGGCAAACGCCGGGTGCAGATCTTCAAGCCCCTGCTCGATCAGCGTTTCAGCGAGGACTACATCGTATCCCACAGCGAGCAGCGGCTCCCCTCGGAGGTCATTTCCAATTCCAAAGAGGTATGGGAGCGGGTAGACGGCAGGACCGAGGTCATCGGCATCGACGAGGTGCAGTTTCTCGATGCCGGCATCGTCGAGGTGATCGGAAAGCTGGCCGACATGGGCAAACAGGTCATCGTGGCCGGACTGGACCAGGATTACCTGGGAAATCCGTTCGAACCGGTTCCGACGCTTCTAGCCCTGGCGGAATATATCACCAAGACCCTGGCCGTCTGCGTACGCTGCGGTAATCCGGCGAATCATACCCAGCGCCTGATTGCCAGTGAAGAACGCATCGTCGTCGGCGCCGGCGGAGTCTATGAGGCCCGCTGCCGGCGTTGTTTCGAACCTCAGCTGAAAAGCGAATCTTAGATTTTTTAGGTACCGGCCGGCATTCCGAAATCGCTCGCCGTTTTCTCTGGCACCGTTTCCATCAGGAGGTTCTTATGGCTGTTGTTGCCGGGGTGGATTTTGGCACCCTCAGTGTACGCGTCTCGATCATCGATAGCAAACAGGGAAGAATCGGCTCCGCTACGGCGGAATATCCTCTACACCGGCGCCGGGAGGATCCCGATCACGCCACCCAAAGCCATGCCGACCACATGAACGCACTGGTTGCCGCCATGCGGCAGGCCGTCGGCAAAGCAGGGATCGCCGGGACCCTCATCGAGGCCATCGCCCTGGACACGACCGGTTCCACCGTGCTTCCCCTGGATAAGGATCTACAGCCGCTGGATGATTACTATGTCTGGTGCGATCACCGGGCCAAAGCGGAGGCCGCGGAAATCACCGCCATGGCCCATCAGACCGGCCTCGATGCCATCCGTTGGTACGGAGGAACCTATTCCTCCGAGTGGGGCTTCGCCAAGCTGCTGCACTGGCTGCGCAACAATCCGGACAAGCGTTCCCTTCTCGGCACGGCCGTCGAACATTGCGACATGGTGGCCGCCGTACTTTGCGGCATCCACTCCCTGGAGAATTTTCCCCGAAGCATATGCGCCATGGGGCACAAATGGATGTGGAATGAGGACCTCGGGGGACTGCCTCCGGAGGACTTTCTCCTGCAGGTCGATCCGCTTTTCCGTGGAATCAGGGAACGCATCGCCGGACGATATGCTTCTTCGAGTTACATCGCCGGAAGACTTTGCGAAGAATGGGCGGAAAGGCTAGGCCTGTCATCCGGCATACCGATTCCGGTCGGGGCCTTCGATGCCCACTGGGACGCCATCGGCGCAGGCATACGCGAAGGGGATGTGGTCAATGTTGTGGGCACCTCCACCTGCATCATGGCCATCGCTTCGCAGGTGGGATTGATACCCGGCGTCTGTGGAGTCGTCCGGGGATCGATTCATCCGGACTACTTCGGCATTGAGGCCGGCCTGTCGGCCACCGGCGATATCTTCGATGCCATAGCCAAACGCGCCGGCTCCAGCGTCGCCGATCTTTCCCGCGGGCTGGAGAAGTATCGTGCCGGCCAGACCGGTCTGCTGCGCCTGACCTGGGACAACGGAGACCGTACCGTCCTGGTCAATCCGGAGCTGGGCGGCATCACCCTCGGGTGGAACCTCACGCACAACGCCCAAGATGAGCTGTTCGCCGCCATCGAAGGGACCGCCTTTCATACCCGCATCATTCTGGAACGGATGAGTGAACATGGAGTGCCCATCCATCGCGTCATCAACGGCGGTGGAATTCCCCAGAAAAACGAGGTCCTCAACCAGGTTTATGCCAATGTACTCGGCAAACCGGTGCTGGTACCGGAAACCGAGGTAACCAGTCTAGGTTCCGCCATCTTTGCCTTCCTGGCCTGCGGCACCTTCCGTACGGTGGAGGAGGCGCAACAGGCACTGTGTCCTCGTTTCCGGACCATCCTGCCGGACCCGTCCGCCTGCAGCGTTTATCAAAAACTGTTTGGGCTGTACCGCAAACTCTACTTCGGTTTCGGTATCCCCGACAGTACCGCCATTTCCGTGGGGGAGGCCTTGCCTCTGCTGAGAAAAATCGCTGTGGAAGCAAGGTCTCTGGAAGGTTGAGAGGCCGTAGAGAAGTAGTGCGGACTGCCGGAAGGAAGTGGGATATTTGCCGATTTTCGGCTGAGAGAAGAAAATCATGAGCCGTGGCATTTGCACACTGAATTTCAAAGGGGGCGTCGGCAAAACGACGACAAGCGTCAATCTGGCTGTGGCCCTGGCACAGCTCGGAAGAAGGGTGCTGCTCATTGACTGCGATCCCCAGGGAAGCGCCAGTGCCTGTTTTCTCTTCGACCGCAAACGTATCGTACGTTCCCTGGCTGATATTCTGATGAATCGGGCCGAGGCCGCCCAGGCAACCTATGCCTCCGGGATCAAAAATCTGCAGATCATACCAGCCCGGTCCGATCTGCAATCGGTGGAGTTAACGTTGGGAACTCAAACCGAGACCACGGATCGGCTGCAGAAAAAACTGGCGGTTGTGCGCCAGGAATACGATTACATCCTTTTCGACACCCATCCCTGCATGGGATCGCTGACTCTCAATGCCATACGCGCCAGCGATTTTCTTCTGGTTCCGATGCAGTGTGCCTACCTGTCCTGCGACGCCTTGCCCCACCTGATGACCATGGTGAGCAATATCAAGATGCAGCTGCACCCGCCGTTGATTCTGGCCGGCTTGTTGATCACGATGGCGGATGAACAGGACACCGACTCCTTCTTGAGCGTCATGCAACGGAAATTCCTTCCCTATTTCCGTCGCCTGGTGCTGGAAAACGTAATTCCCCGCGATGCCCAATTGCGAAACGCTACCGGCAACGGGCTCTTACCCATCCTGCAACGGCCGCGTTCGGCCATTGCCGCAGCCTACAATCGCCTGGCCCGGGAGATCGAAGATCGACTGGACTCTATCGAAAAGACGGAGAAGGAAGACATCGGTTAGAAGGGTGCCGTTCCGCTTTTGGCCGGCCGCTGCCGGATGTTTTTCATGTGCAAATCATTCGTGAAAGGAGAATGTTCCATGACCCGCATTATCGACGAAAATACCATTCAACAAGGGCAAAAGGATCTGATCGGACGGCTTCTGGGAGCGATCAATATGGATGCTCTTCGCTCTGCCTTATACGGCCTGCCCGCCAAGCTGGATCCGATTTGGGAAATCCAGCCTACCGGCAACGGATGCCTGCAACCGTTGCATGATCGCGTGGCCTACCAACTCGAATTGAAGGTATCCATTCCTGTAACCATTCTGGTGGATGCCGAAGGCAATTACCTGCCGATGAATCCGAATTCGGGCGGTATGGAAGAGTCGGCTCGCGATGCCGCTGCCGCTATGGAAGGATGCACCCAGGGTTGATCGCTTCACCACAGAGGCACCGAGAGCACAGAGCGGACTCGGTGTCCTCTGTGCCTCCGTGGTGAAGATTCAGGCAGTAATGTTGATGGACGTGGAACCGGTTGCCTCGGTTTCCAACTGGCTTTCCATCGCCCGTATCAGTTGGTTTAAACGATCCGCGCTGCTTGTATTTCCATACGTCGGCGACATCTTTTCGCTGAAGGCGGAAAACTCCTCGGCATCGATACTGCCGTCGCCATTGCTGTCGATCTTCTGCACCAGGCTATCCAGAAGTTGCTGCTTCTCTTCCGTGCTCATGCGCTGCACGATTTCAGCCGTCTGGTTGGGAGGCGGTGGGGGAGGGGCGTTCTCCTTCATGAACGTGTCCAGCTCGTCCTGGCTCAGAAGGCCGTCTCCGTCGGCATCGTAGGTGGAAAATAGCTCTTCGACATCGTAAGTCGTTCCGCTGTCTTCCGCCATCTTCTGCAGAAAAGCACCAAACTCCTCCTGGCTGATGCCGCCATCCGCATCCTTATCGATCTTGTCAAACAAATCATCTTTCTCACGGGTCGCCGACTGGCTCATTCTCTGGGTCGCATAACCGGTGAGGCCGCTTATCCCGTTGACCATAAACATCTCCTTTTTGGAAAATATAAACGTTGAATCATTTCGTCATCCCTGATGAAGCCACAAAAAAGCAGGAGGTTTGTAGTTCCGCGTTTACACGGCATCCCATGGATCCATGAAAGCCTGTGTGTACGCGGTACCGCCTAAAGGCGGCACTACAAACACGATCCGTTTTTCTATCCTGATTGATTTTTTACGACTCCATCATCCCTGACGGTCCGGTAAAAAGTCTTTATTCCGTTTCTTTTCGTAAATTCCGTGTTGATTCCATTGCTTTTGCCGGCGGGACGCCGGCGCTCCCAGGACTTTTTACCGGACCGTCATCCCTGACTTCCTCGCCGCTTTCCTTGGAAGGTTTTCTCCCGCCTTCTCCCTTACGGCGATGCTTTCCACCAATGCAAAATCAAGGCCAAATACCGGCAAAGCCCCATCCCCGTGCCGATTTCCCGCCGGCATTAGATTACAGAATCGGCTTGAAGGTTTCCTTTTTTCTCCGCCGTTTGTCCTCCAGCACACTGACGGCGCATTTCAAAAACTGCGACTTCCAGTTTTTCAGCTGATTGGGATGAATCTGATACTGTTCGGCCAGTTCCGACAGGCTGCCCCGCCCGCGGATCAGATGCAATACCAGCTTGCTTTTAAATTCTCCCGAATAGGATTTTCTTTTTTTCATACTCTTTTCCTACCCTCCTCGGAATGGTCCGCCCATCACCCGGTTTCCGATAACGGATCATTCCTTCGACATCGCCCTCTTTCCTGGGTAACTTATGGAAATCCGGGACCACAGGAAAACCGTTGCCAAAACGGACTCTCTTATCGTTATTACAAAACACCATTTCCTCTTTTACAAACCAAGGCCGGGGAAGATTCTTCCCTCGCCGGAAAATTTTTCTTCTTCAGGGATCGATAATAGTACCGGTGGCCCGATCGACTTCGATTTCCAGACGCCGGCATTCCAACAGATTAGCCAGATAGTCTTGCTGTTTCTCGATCCGGCGGAGACGCGCCTCCAGAAAAGGCACCGGATCGGTATCGCCTACGGCCGCCGCCTGTCTGCTGTGGTCCCATTCCTTTTGCAGGGCCGGGTCCGTTTCCCGGATAAAATGCTCGGCCTGCAGATATCTGGCCTGCAGCTGCAGGACCAGGTCTTCGATTTCGACGCCGATTTTTTGTTTCCAGTTCTCCTGCTCCAGCTTCCGGCGCTCCACTTCGGCGGTCAAGGGCCGCAGATTCGATTTTCCCGATTTAAAAATCGGCAGATCGATCCCGAAGCGAAATCCCCATGTTCCCGAAGAAGAGGAGTCGGCAAACTGTTTTCCTACCTGCAGGAAGGAAAGCCACGGATATCTCCGGATCTTCTCCAGACCCAACAGAGAGTCGGCCTGAGCGACCTGGCCCGCTGCGGAAACCAGTTCCGGCCTACGCCTATAGGCTTTTTCCATCCATGCGGCAAGATCGATCGCCCGGGGACGAAAAACCAGAAGATTCTCGCCCGTCTGCACTTTTATGTCGGTGAGAGGTAGAAGGTTCAATTCTCTCACCAGGCGACGGGCGCACAGGGTACGTTCCATGCGATAGCTGTTCGGCCGCAGTTTGGCCTCGGCCAGGCCCAGCTCCGCCTTATCCAGATCCGGCAGGCCTTTCACTTCTGCCTGTATCTGCTCCCGAACCAGGTCCACCAGTTCCTGGTGCACCTGGACGCCGTCTTCCGCCAGATCCGTCTGCCGTTCGAGAAAGCAAATCCTGGTATGGAGGAAGAGCAGATCGGCAACCAGGCGTTGTTCGAGTGCTCCCAAATCCCCTTCGATTTCCGACACATTCCCTTTGGCCCAGGCTGTCTTCCATTTTTTCTCCCCCGGGCGAGGTGGCGACCAGCGGGCCGTCATGTCGAACCGGCTGTTACCGAAGAGTACGTTGCCGTCGTTCAAGTCCGACCAGCCTAGGCGCAACTCCGGGCTGGAGAGTTCCCTGGCCGTGACAATGCCGGCCGTAGCGGCTTCGTGTGCCTTGCGCATGGCACGCAACCCTGGATTCCGCTGTAGTGCCAGAGTAATGACCTCCTCGGAGGACAGGCCATCCTCCAGATTCGGTGTCAAGACACGAAATGCCCCTGGCACGGCCTCAGCAACAGTCCCAGCCTGAACGGCGACTGGAAACGATGCGATTAGTAATCCCAGGAGCAGAAACGGTGCGGGTCGCCTGTACCTGTTCATAAAGGCAACTCCAAGTGGGTATAGAGCGGATCGTTTCCCTGTTCATCGAAGAGAACCATAAGACGGCGATCCGGAGCCAGGCAGAGCCCTTCCGGCTTGTGTCCGGGAAACATACCCATGAGCTGTGGCTGTAAAGATTCTCTCTCCGTATCGGCGACATAGAACAAGCCCCCGCTCTCTTCGCCGACTGCGGCCAATACCAGTTTGTTACCAGGCAGAAAGAGGATTTCGGAAATCCCGGCGGGCTTCCCCTGTATGGGGAGCTGTACCGTTCTCCAGAGCGTCAATCCGGCATGGGAGAAGGATTGCTCCCGCAGTAACGCATCCGGATCGGCAAGCCTCCAGATCAAGGCCCGGCCTCGGTCATCAATCGGATCTTTCAGTCCCAGATAGAGGGCCCCGTCATGCCAGGTAAGACCTTCGATTTCCAGTCGGGGGTTCTCCGCATCGGAGGACACACCCAATCCCAGCGCCTTTAAAAGCCGGCGATCCTGGCCGGCGGCCTTCTGCAGCAGATCGTAAAAATGTACCCAGCCTTCCAGCTGCAGCCTGTTTCCGTGCACGGCAAGGGAGGCGAAGATGGTACGAAACGATGGTCTTTTTCCTTTTTTATTGACGGATTGCGATGCCATAACATAGATCTTCCCCTCCGGCGAGGCGGCAATCCCCTCCAGATCGCTGACCGATTTCATCCCCTCGATCCGTATCGGCTCGGTATCGACCTGACCGTTTTCAGCGAGAGTAAAGAGCCAGGGGGCGTCTTCCTGATTCCCCTCCAGCCCCGTATCATCACTGACAACCAGATAGCGATGGAGCTTTTCCGACCAGATCGCTCCCGAGGGCTCCAGGCGGCTGCGCTTCTGCAGCTCTGCCGGCACATGCAGAGGAGTAAGTTTTTTTATAGCGGAAAATCCGCCCTCGATCTTTTCCGCGGAAGCGGTCATGGAAAGGAATAAAGAGGTGGGATCACTCTGTTGAAAAGAGATATCGAAGGTGGCCCCGGGAGTAAGGTTGTGCTCGGATGGGATCCGGATAAAAATCTGCCTTCCCCAGCTGGGCCGGGTCGGCGACGGCCAGAAACGGGTCGGCAGCTGCGACATGGTTTCCGCCACGGCCGTTACCGCCCCCTCCATGTGAATACCGGACTTGTTCCGCGGACGCAGAACCGCCTTCTGACCGACGCTCACGCGGAGCCCACGCTCCTCCTCGATATAAGCGATCACTTGCTGGGGATCGGCCTCCACCACCATCAGGATCGGCGTCCCCGGCCTGACCACATCCCCGGCCATGGCAATGGCACCGTTCAAATACCCGGCCACAAAGCCGTCGGCCGGGGCCCGCAACACCATGTTGTCGAGGCGTACCTTCAATAATCGTACATATTCTCCGGCCCGGACGCTGCGCAACTGCAACGGACGAAGCTGTTCCTGGCTGCCTCCTCTTCCCATGTCTCCCTGGCGCTGCCTCTGCCATTCCTCATAGCGCCCGGCGGCGGCAACTTTTCTTCTTTCCAGGGATTCGATGCGTGCAGGACAGGTATGCAAGCCTTCCTGCAACCGTTTGGAGTCAATTTCCAGCTCGTGCATGCGCTTGGAGGAGATAAGCCGCCTTTGCACCAACTCCCGTTGCCTCTTCAATTCCGGTTGGATGGCATCCCAATCCGCCTTCTCTCGCGTGCACTCGGCCTGCAGGGCATTCAGTTCTATCTCCGCTTTTTCCAGGTCCGATTGAAAATTGCGCACCGTTTCCAGGTTGCTCATATCCAGAGATTGGTTTTCAGCTGCGATGTCCGCCTGCAGCTCACGGCATTCGGCTTCCGCGACCCGGATCTCCTGCTCCAACACATCTTTTTCCAGTACGGCCAGAACCTGTCCACGGGAGACTCGCTGTCCGAGGACGACACGCACTGAGGCCAAACGCCCATCCTCCACCGGAGAGACGGCATATTCTCTTGCTTCGGCGATCCCGTGGATACCATTCAAGCCTGGGGTGTCCCGGTAAAACCGGTAAACCAGGACACAAGTAAGCAGGCAAACCACGATCGGCAGCAGGCGCTGCAACCATCTCTTATAAAACCATGCACTCGGCAAACCGGATCTCCTTTTTATCCTTTATGGTTCGGTCTGGTTTTCCTGCAGCATCAGGGACAGATTCGACAACTCCCTTACCTTCTCCAGGCCCTGAACCAGATGATAACGGGATTCTTCCCGGCGAAACCTCACCTGATAGGCATGTTCCGCCCGGTCTCCCTGAGAGACCTGTTGTAGCGACGCCAGTACAAAGCGGGAACAATGACGGCGTAGGATTTCCGCCACCTCGCTTCTTTCCGCTTCCTTGGTACTCAGAGTAAAACAGAGCAGGCCGTCAAACTGGTTGCGGGCGCCAAAAGCGACATATTTCAGATAAAGAGAGACCAGACAAAAGACGGCTGTCCCCAGGATGCCAACGGTGAAGGCGCCGACTCCGGCAGCAATGCCCGCAGCCAGAGCGGCAAAAACAAACACCATATCGCGTGGATCGCGCAGGCTGGTGCGGAACCGGATGATGGTAAGGGTTCCCACGATTCCGATCCCCCATACAATGTTGTTTCCAATGGCCTGCATCAACATGGAGGCCACCACTCCTCCCAGCACCAGGGTATGCACAAAGGAGACGGAATAGGACAAACCACTATGGGTCCAGGAGTAGGTGGCGGCCACCAGGTGGCTGAGAACGAAGGAAATGAGGATGGACAGCAGCACCATGCGAAAATCGGTCATGCTGTTGCCCTGCATCAAACCCCAAAAATCGATCATAGACCCGTCCTCCAGCCGGTACGGCTCTGCGGTACGGCGGATAGGAATTCCCAACCCTGTTTTTCCCCGTGCAGGGCACGCCGCAACGCCGTGCCGTACTTGGAATAACCGCCGCGTACCAGTCCGAATTTACGTACCATGTCATGGATCCAGGCCGGCGCCCTTTGGGAAAACTTCAACTCCAGGACCACCTGGGACCCGTTTTTGCACATCGAATTGGAATCGTCATTGAAGAACCATTCCCTGCAATTGCCTTCCAGTTCGTAATCCTTCATCAGCTGATGACAGATGTGGCGATCGAAAGAAATCCGTACGTAGCGGTCGATCCGGCTGCGAAAGGCCAGTCTCTCATATCGCACCAGCACCTTGGGTCCGGCCTGTAACAGACGCACCTCCCGGCGAAAGGTATCGAGAGCGGTTACGGCATCGGAACCGAAACCGGGATCGCATTTCTGGGTCGGATCGGCAAGCAGGCCGGTCCAATCGCTGCCGGGTACGATCACGGATGTTTTGGAAATCACCTCGTTGGCCCGGCGTTTGATTTCGAATTTGATGGGGCCGTTCGAGTCCTGACCGTAAGCACGCACCCGTAACTTGAACCGATGCGGAACGCCATGTTCCGTGTCCCAATAGGTTTTATAGGCAGCGTTGTCGAGATAGAGGGTCCGGATCGTATAAAACTTGCTCTCTTCCTGTTCTGCATATTGATCCATGGAGCAATACGGCTGGATAAAAGCGCAAATCGGCGGAATGGAGGAGGCTGGGATGAGGTACTTAAATTCATACCGTTGCAGGATGAATGGTGGTTCGCTCATTACTGTTTTACTCCGGCTTTTCTTGTCGCCCATTGGTCATCGATTCGTTACCTATCCGTTACATACTATTGGAAAGCATTCGGAAACCGTGAAGTGTAAAATCCATGTAAATCCTTTCCACTCGCCCCTTTACCCCAAAGAGTGACACAGACATTCCTGTCTGTGAAAAAACAAACTCAACAAAATCCAATCAGAGACAGGATCGAATTAGGAACGAAATCGAATCAGGAGCAGGATCTAACCGGGAAGGAATCAAATCAGGAAGGAGACTAATCCAGGCCCGCCGCACCCCAGTGCGGCACAAGACAAACACAAAAGACATCGCAGCGAGGAAACCGAACGCCGCTCCATCCAAAGAAACGAGATTGCGGCAAAAAATAAAAAAGGCGTCGCTATCGCAACGCCTTTTCCTGCCTTACTTCAGCGGTATCGAAGTGTCGGAGCTATCTGTTCCGGCGGCTCAAACCGGCAACGCCGAGACCGAACCATCCGAGACCCAGCAGCAACATGGTTCCCGGCTCCGGCACATTGGCTACCGCCAGGTTGTCAACTTCAAAGGCATACGAGCTGCTCACGAGAATGATATTGTCGAAATAAAAATCGGTGAAGATGTTCACGTATTGATTGTCCCGCGGGTCTGTCCAACTGCCGCTGACCAAAGATCCCGGCACTTCTGCCCCGGAAACGCTCCCTAAATACACATCATCAAGGAAAAAAAGGATGTGATTGTAAGTGTCGATGGAACCCCACCATAATCCCAAATAATTGTAGGTAATACCGGGCTCTGTATCGAAGTCGATCGCGGCATCCGTTATCTCTTGGGTGCTTTCCGGTATGGCAAGATAGGTCGATGGATCCGCAGTATTCGCGCCGGATGAATTGCGGAAATTTGGCCTGGCATGTTGTGAGGAATCTCCAATAACAAACCGGTAATTCCCCTGGATCGCCCAATCAAGACCTATCAATTTGTAGTCCCCGACACCACCCCAGACACTACTATGATAGGTCAATCCGTTGAAAGTATTCACGTTGGTTGTATAAGGGGATGTATAACCGTCATCGTTGTAGGTTACGGGACTTAAAAACGAGCCACTGCCGGCCGTACTTGTAATGGTAATGTTCGCGGCATAAGCGGAGGGCGAGACGATCAGGAACAAAGAGCCGACAGCAAATAGAATCTTTACTTTTTTCATCTTCTTACTCCTCGTAAAGAAGTTTCTATTCACAAGACCTACCTTTCAAACAAGCAATTTTCTCACCGGAACACATGGATTTATCGCCGCAACCCATTATAAACAAAGCATTAACGAAATAATTATGATACATATTGCTAATTCGCAAAGCAAAGAATACACATACAGGCAAAATAGTTTCTTTTACGGAGTACCCGTCCCGAGGAAGTGACAGGGTTTTCCTGAAGAACTCGGCGGACCTGTCAGGCGGAAAAATGTAAAAATCTTCGACGATTTGTATAACTTATTTACGGGATACTGGCGAAAATGGTGGGATCTGTCAGGCGTTACTCTAAGCGTTCTCCAGAAAAAAATTCAGACCTTACCGTCTCATGTTTCTGCACCCTATGCCGATATATTCATTACGATTGCATGACCACTTTTACCGGCACTTGACCAGATTCCTCCTGTCGGTCAGGTGCCGGTCCTAATTCCATCGTATGCCCATCCCGTCATCCTCTGGTTACTTTTAGGTAAACCTCCGAATCGTTGCGCTTTCCGATGAGACGGCCGCTGCTGGAAAGGCGTGATGGGTGCTGGTTATGGAAGGTGGTTTTCTGAAATGTGCTTGGTTATTGGGTATGGATTAGGTATTAATTTCCATATTTTGGCGCGTTTTACGGCTTAGATTCCGGCTTTGCGGCGAGCCGTGTAACATGTCGTTCTTTGCAAGTAAAAAAAAGCGCTGCCGAAGCAGCGCTTATGATTTCATACCATCGCGGGCAAGTGTATATCGGCTATTTTCCCTTGCTTCGTCTGCCGAAAATGCCAACACCGAACAATCCAAGGCCAAGAAGTATCATTGTACCAGGTTCGGGTACAGAATCAACCGCCGCATTATCAAACTCAAAAGCCTTCTGGGTGCTGCTTATTACTACTGCATCGAAATTAAAAGTTTCAGAATCGAATCCAGTCCCTCTAGTAAAGATATTTACGTACTGATTATCTTGTGGGTTTGTCCAGTTGCCAGAAGCGTTAGCTCCCGGAATTTGAGAGCCGCTGATTGAGTATAAATCCGATCCGCTTAGTCTGAAGGTAATTTTATTATATTTGTCTATAGATCCCCACCACAAACCCAAATAGTCATATGTTCCTCCTCCAAAATAGATCACAATAGAACCAGGGTTAGTGCTTTTAGGAACAGAAAGGTACTGTGACTTTTCCTGACCGTATAAATTAGAAGATGGTGCTGCATATTCGTTAGTTTTAGATCCGCTTACGAATTGATAATTGTCTCCGACTCCATCAGGACCGGAACTAATAGACCAACCCAACCCAATTTGATTGGGCGAAGTAAGACCACCGTTGAAGTTGTTCACATTTGTGGTGTAAGGAGATGTATACTCTTGATTGATAGAATCATATTTGGTAACACCTGTCCATGTACTCGTAATGGTAATTGCCTGAGCCGAAAAACTAATGATA
The DNA here is from genome assembly GCA_964617125.1 of uncultured Acidobacteriota bacterium. GTDB lineage: Bacteria > Acidobacteriota > UBA6911 > CAINFC01 > CAINFC01 > CAZTVS01. The sequence continues at coordinate 6,003 of CAZTVS010000072.1, read as the reverse complement.
AGGATTAAAGCTGCCGTTGCCATTAGAATTGATATTTTTCTCATTTTTTCCCTTTCCTTGAAATTGTTTATCCATGATTAATTAAGCAACATCCGTGCCTTATGGAATTAATTATGACTGTCTTATTCTCGATATACACTGAAGCGATCTATCATCGCATGGATAATCTACTAACGTATTGCAATATAACGATATGCTAATAGTAATACCTTTCCTTGGAAATGTTAATCGATCGTAATTCCTGTCCAAATTTTTCGTGAAAAATGTTTTAAGTACAAACTAACGTAAAATATACCGACACTATTCAAAGAACATTTACAAGATTCCTTTCAATTAATTTTCTAAATACTTAGGATTTGCCTTAATTAAATTTCTGGTATTCAATCCCCTTTGAAAAATGATTAGAAATCGATAGAGCGATTCCGGGACATCCACTTTTCTGCTTCCAGCTCCGGGACACCGATGCACAAAGGCGGGGGTTCGTAGTTCCGCATTTATGCGGTGCCGCGCGGATGCCTGATTTTCCTATGTTCCCGAGAACAAGCCGATACAATGGGAAAAAGCTGTGGGGGAAAGGGATAGGAATATGGCGCGCCCGGAGGGACTCGAACCCCCGGCCTGCAGATTCGAAGTCTGACGCTCTATCCAGCTGAGCTACGGGCGCGCGTGTTGTCTGCAACTGAAGTTTAATGATTTTTCCCCGTTCCGTCAATCCATAATGCCGCATGCAGGCAGTTTTCTTGTTCTGCAGGAGCAAGGGAATATGGTAAGATTGCGTCATGATTGCAGACAGTCGATGAGACGGGCTTATGAGTTTTGAATTCGCAACCGCCGGACGAATCCTTTTCGGCCCGGGACGTTTTCAAGAGCTAGGCACCTGTTCCGCCCCTTTGGGCAAGCGCATCTTTCTTGTTTGCGGAAGCGGAGGACGCTATTCCGAGGAGGCACGTTGTCTCCTGTCCTCTTTCGAGTACGTTTCTCCACCCTTCCTTATAAACGGCGAACCTACGGTGGAGAGGGTAACGGAGGGAGTGGAAGAGGCCCGTCGAATCCGGGCAGACCTGGTGATAGGCCTGGGGGGCGGTAGCGTCCTGGATGCGGGAAAGGCCGTTGCCATCTTGTTGACCAATCCCGGAGAACCGCTCGACTACCTGGAAGTAGTCGGCCGGGGCAAGTCATTCTCCTTTCCTTCGGCACCCTTTATCGCCATTCCTACTACGGCCGGAACCGGTTCCGAAGTGACGCGCAACGCCGTGCTTACATCCGTCGCTCACCGGGTTAAGGCCAGCCTGCGCAGCCATTCCATGCTGCCGGCGGTGGCCCTTGTGGATCCGGAACTCACGTACCGGCTCCCGCCGGACATTACCGCCGCCACCGGAATGGACGCACTGGCGCAGATTCTGGAGCCGCTCGTTTCCCTCAAATCACAGCCTTTGACCGATGCCCTCTGCTGGGAAGCGCTCCCCCGCATTATCCGATCTTTGCGGCAAGTCTATCGGAACGGCGACGATCGGGACGGTCGTCAGGATCTCTGCTTTGCCAGCCTTTGCGGAGGCATGGCCCTGGCCAATGCCGGTCTGGGCGCGGTCCATGGCCTTGCAGCGCCCCTGGGCGGCATGTTCTCCGCTCCCCATGGGGCACTGTGCGCCCGTCTGCTGGCCCCGGTCATGCGTACCAATATGGAAGCTCTGCTCGACCGCCATCCATACTCCCAGACCGCCGGCAAATTCTCGCGCATAGCCGCTTTTTTCTCTCCGCATTCGGAACCTTCGCCGCCGCAAATGATCGTCTGGCTGGAAGAGACATGCGATCTGCTGCAAATCCCACGACTTGCCCATTATGGAGTAACGGCAGGCCATTTGCCGGAAATCGCCGAGAAAGCCGCGTGTTCCGGAAGCATGAAAGGTAATCCGGTCCCCTTGTCAAAACAGGAATTGATGCTTATTCTTTCTCAGGCTTTATGATTTGCATAGCCTTGTGAACCAAAATCGGCACAGATGCATCCAGGATTCGGAGACGACAACAGATGCAGCCGGAGGAGCGATTGTTATATAATACTACGTCTCCCGTTCGAAGAAATCCGGCGGAAAGCCGGTATGGGACGTTCTTTCCATAGCCATATACAAGATCATGGACACGGACACAAGGAAACCATCTGAAAATTCCTATGCCGGAAACGGCACGGGCAAAGATTCCAAATACGAAGCCATTCTCCGTTCGCCCATCACCCGGCGCATGCTGCGGTCCTGGACCCGTCGGAACGGAAACGGCACCTGCACGATGGAGAATGTATTCCGCACCTATGCCGGCGATCACGCCACCCTGGGAGAACAGATACGCTATTTCATCCCCCATCGACTGATCGATCTTTTCGCTTCCATGGCCAAGGCAGACAGGGAGACCCTGCGCCGGCGTGTTTTGGGACACGCCCCGACTGCGCGTACCCTGATCAATACGGCACGCTCCATCGCTAAATACGGCTTGACCAAGCCGCAACGATTTGCCGCCCCGATCATCGTCGTCTGGAACATCACCCAGGCCTGCAATCTGGCCTGCCGGCACTGTTACCAGGATGCCTCCCGCAAACTTGCGGATGAACTGACCCAGGACGAACAGCTGCGCATTGTCGACCAACTGGCAGACAACGACGTGGGCATGCTGGCCTTTGCCGGTGGAGAACCGCTGATTTCCAAGGAATTCTGGGAGACTTGCCGCTACGCCATCCAGCGTAAACTGCATGTCACCGTAGCCACCAACGGCACGTTGCTCACCGAAGCCAATGTCGGCCGGCTGCTGGAGATGGGCGTCAAAATCATCGAGATCAGTCTCGACAGCGTCGACCCGGATAAACATAACACTTTCCGGGGCAGCGGCATGTGGGAAAAGACCGTCCAGGGGATTAAAAATGCCGTTGCCCAATCGACAGGGAAAAACTACCGCGTCTCCATCGCCTCCACCATCACGCACATGAATTTCGGCGAATTAGAAGAATTGATCCAGTTTGCCAAGGATTTGGGCGTTCATACCTTCAATGCCTTCAACTTCATCCCTACCGGGCGGGGGAAAAATATCCTGAAGGATGATCTTACGCCCCAGGAACGCGAAGAAATGCTGGAGATCCTGACCCGGCATATGAACGAAGACAAGATCACCATCCTGTCCACGGCGCCGCAGATGGGAAGGGTCTGTCTGGAGGCAGGTTACGGAGAGATGGCGCGCATCGCCGTCGGGCACGGAGGATCGGCCCGCGGGAAGGACGTACGCCTCTACACCGATTATATCGGCGGGTGCGGAACCGGGCGCTGCTATTGCGCCATACAGCCCAACGGTCTGGTGACTCCCTGCGTCTTCATGCCCAAAGTAGTCGGCGACCTGCGAAAACAGGGCTTCATGGAGATATGGGACCATTGCGCAGAATTCCAGTTGCTGTGCGACCGGGAAGATCGCACCGACCACTGCCGCATATGCCACTACCGCTACCAGTGCGGCGGCTGCCGCGCCAGGGCTTACAACTATACCGGCGACATGCGCGCCGGAGATCCAGGCTGCCTGTATAACCTGGAACAGTGGGAACGCCTGGCACGCGAGGAAGAGGAACCCATCTCGTCCTTGGAAGAAAGGGTTTCCGCCGATTTGGCCGTGTAGATCCGCCGGTTCTAGAGTAAGCTGAGCAGCATCGACAAAGCAATCCCGTAAACCACGATCACCGGCTGCTCCGCCGGCAGATTGGGCACCGACCGGCTCCTTCGCCACCGATCCGCCATATTGACCCAACCCAGGACCAGAACCAGGTACAAAGCTGGGAGCAGGGACAGCCAGGCAGCGACCGGAAGGACAAAGGGAAAGATCGTCCCGCCGAAACAAAAACAGAGCAAAGCCAGGACACTGCCGGCTCCGGCAAGCAGCCGTATCTCGCAAGTAGAGCGCCAGGCGTCGGAAGCGAAGAAGCCTCTCGCTGCATGGTAGAGAATGGTGGAGAGCAACAGCAACCATACGAGAGAAACGACGAGGACGCCCAGATTTTCTCCCCAGAAAACGATTCTCTCCCACAGTACGCCAGGATCGAATGGAAAAGGCAGAGACGCCGAAGTCTTTGTGACCACCTTTACAGGAAACAGGCGGCCAACAATCGTCAAGGCAAGAAGTACCGTGGCCCCGAGGATGGATCCCGACCGCCGGCGACCGGCCTTCCACAGAGGCAGCAGGACCCAGGGCAGCACCAGGAAGAACCAGGGGTTGGTCAGAATGCCTGCCGTCACGGTCAGGCCGAGGAGGAGGAGAGAGGGGATTTTCCATCCGTCCCGCAGCCAGATCTTGAATGAGAGCAGACAGGACAGAGATATAGGCAGCAATTGCAGGACCGCCCAGCCGCTATTCATCCAGGGCAGAACCAACATGGGAGGCAATAGAAACAGGCAAGCGGTCGCCCCTAAAGGTCCCTGGAACTGACGGGGAAAGAGAAGCCTCGCCCAGCGGAGCATCCCCCAGAGAGAGATGCACTGAAACGGAAGCCACAGGCAGCCATACAGATATTCCTCGCGCGCAAGCGGCACCATTCTACCGCTCATCAGCGAACAGAGGACCATGAAGGCGAGAAGGGTTGGTGTAGATCCCCAGCGCAAGGTCTGCATACGATTTCCTATGACGTCCCCGTGACCATACCCTATTGTAAACCATCCGGGGCCGCGTCCGATAGAATCGTTCCTTTTGCGTTCGAATGGCATTATAATCAAGGCGAGACAGATCAGTACAGAAAAAGTGAGATTTCATAAGGTGAAGGGAATGGAACGGACATCGATTTTATTCAAAGCGAGCATTCTTTTATTCGTATTTTTATCGTTTATAGGCGGATCGGTCCTTCCGGCACAAGGCCGGGACGAGAATAAAAAGAAACGTATCGAGCGCATACGCGTCGGAACGGCGCCCAATTTTCTGGCCTTGACCCAGGATGGGAATATGGCTTTAGTGACTTGCTATGGTTCCGACGAGATCAGTTTCGTGGACCTGCAGTCCAAAAAAACCATAGACCGGATCTTTCTCAATGAAGGCCCGCTGGGAATCGTTCTGACCCCTTTGGGCGACAAGGCCTATATTGCTCTGGACAAAACCCGCATGATCGCGGTCCTGGATATGAAAACCCGGCAGATCACCGATAATGTCAAGGTGGAAGGCCCTCCGAGCATGCTGGCCGTGTCTCCGAAAGGCTATCGGGTCTATGCCACCAACTTCGGACTGGGTTCCAAGCCGGAGAGCGGACGTCTGGACGTCATCGAGATGTCGCGCAACGAGGTCATCAAGAGTATCTCTTTGGGAGGACGCCCCATCGGAGTCGCCGTCTCCCCCGACGGCTCGAAGATTTATGTCATCAACGGTGCCAGTGATGAACTGCTGATCATCGACGATGAACTGCTGCGCATCGAAAAGCGCATCCGGGTGGGAGAAAATCCGGACGGGCTGGCGGTCTCACCGGACGGCAAACGGCTTTTCATCGCCAACAAGTCGACGAATGACCTTTCTATGCTCGATCTCACCACCAACCGCATCGTAATCAATATCCCGGTGGAAAAATCCCCCTTTGGGGTTGCGGTCAGCCCGGACGGCCAGTGGGTTTATGTGGTGAATTCCAAATCCAACACCGTTTCCCGCCTTTCCGCCCGCCTGGACACGGTGGATACGATGGTCTACAAAGTCGGCAAGGGACCGGTACAGGCAGCGGTCAGTCCGGATGGGAGCTTCCTGGTGGTGACCAACGAGCTCTCCGATACCATTTCGATGGTCCCCCTCCAACCCGAATAACCCAGCCATCCGGCCAGTACTCGACCGACGGCATCGACGGATACAGAAAAGACGGAAAAGGGAAAAGCCGGAATCATCCCGATATGGTCTTTACAAAAATCGGCTCACATGTTATGTTAATGACGCGTGGGCCGTTAGCTCAATTGGCAGAGCAACTGACTCTTAATCAGTAGGTTGGAGGTTCGATTCCTCCACGGCTCACCACCT
>CAZTVS010000071.1:0-23551 GCA_964617125.1 uncultured Acidobacteriota bacterium | reverse complement strand
AAATGGCTACGATGTCCTTCTGGCTCAAATCCCGATTCAAGAATGTTTCCAATCTTTGGGCGGTGGTCCGAACAAAATGCCGCGATACGCTGCTCTTTTTGATGCCGAAGGTTTCCGGCACGCAGAGGGCTGCCTGCTCGTATTGTCGTTGGCTGATTCCGTTGATTACCCGATGGAGCACCTGATGATCCAGTACCTTGGTCTGGCGAAAGGTCTGATAACTTTGCAATGGAACTTCCTGCCGTAAAACCGTGTCCCTTACTCGAGGTACTTTTATCCGAACTTTTTGATCTCCCAGGTAGACCGACCCGGGATTCTTACCCCATCGCCGATTCTCGGTGCTTCGGTTGGTTCTGCACCCTACCAATTGTTCCACTTCTCGTTGCAATTCCTCCTCCACGGCCTTGAGCCCAAGAGGTATCAGCAATTGGATCAGTTCGTAGCGACCGTCTATTCCGGAAAATTCTCCTTGTATTTCTTGGCCTCTTTTTCTTCTTTCCTGGCTCTTGATTCTTTTTCCTGCTCGAATTACTCTCTGTCCCATGCATGATCTCCTTTGCTTTGGTGCTCACCTTGCCCGGTAAACACCTTTGTTTTAAGCGAGGTCATGCTCTTTTTTCAACTAATTTTAGGACTTCCCCATCAGGATGGTCCGCTTAACGTAGCGCGATTCAATGTACCTCGTGGCATAGCATTTGATTCCATAGGAAATCTATTCATCAGCGATTGCCACAATTTTACTATTCGAAAGATCACTCCTGATGGCATGGTAAGTACTATCGCCGGCTCTCCTGGTCTCAGAGGAGGTACGGATGGTTTTGGGATGGAAGCACGATTTAATGAAAACTCCGCTCTCGCTGTTGATTCGAGTGGGTTTGTGTGGGTCGCGGATACATGGGGATTTACCATCCGAAGAATTAGCCCCGAAGGACAGGTGTCCACTATTGCCGGTCTCTCAGAAGTTCGAGGAAGTACAGATGGAATTGGTTCAGAAGCCAGGTTCAATCATCCTTACGGTATTGCCATCGATTCTGACGGAAATGCCATTGTTTCCGATTATGTTAATTCCACCATTCGCAAAGTAACACCAGAAGGTGTTGTTACTACTGTTGCCGGATCAGCTGGCGTTAATGGAACAGCAGATGGCCCGGCTCTAGATTCGCGATTCAGCTACCCTATCGGATTGGCCTACGATTCCTTGGGTAATCTTTATATTGCTGATTATTGGAATCATACCATCAGGAAGATGACACCTCAGGGCATTGTTTTAACGATAGCTGGATCTGCTGGAAATAGAGGATGTGTAGAGGGTTTAGCAGGCAACGCCCTCCTTGGAGAACCAGCAGGTTTAGCCGTTGGCCCGGATGGCAACATTTATATCGCCGATCCATATTGCAACATTTTTTGGCGCATGACCCCCGAGGGAGAGGTACGACGACTTGCCGGACAGATCGGAGTTATTGGAAATGATGATGGAGGAAAAGATACCGCAACCTTCAATAATCCTATGCACCTAACCTTCGATTCAGATGGCAACCTATTTTTTAGCGATCAGTTAAACCATACTATTAGAAAAATTTCTTTTCACCCCAGTCTGGTGCCCGACAAAACTCCACCCATAATAAACACTCTCCCATCCAATGTCTCTCTGTCGGTTGGAATGAATTGTACTATCCCCCTTCCAGATTTTATCAATCAAGTAATCGCTACTGACGACAAAACACCACCCGAAATGCTGCTAAAAACCCAGAATCCGCAAGCCGGAACGTCCCTTAGGGTTGGTTTGACTATTGTAACCATTACCGTTCAGGATCAGGCGGGGAATGTATCCACTGCCCAGATTTCCATTCATGTGGAAAACAATCCACCCACTGCTTCCATTGAGGAAATCCGGGAAATTACAGAAGGAAGCTCACTCTTTTTGACTGGCATCGGCAATGATCCAGAGGGCGGGCCGGTGCAATTTTTCTGGGACCTGAACAATGACGGTATCTTTGAAACCGCCGGGCAGACTGCACCATTTTTTGCTGTGGATGGCTCCAAAAGCCAATCGGTATTGCTTCAAACCACAGACAGCTGCGGAGATTCGACCATCACTTCAGCTATGATCACGATTCAGAATGTTCCTCCAACCGTCAGTGATATTACGGCACCCATCGATCCTTTATTGGTTAACAGCATGGTCAGCGTAAGCGCCTCTTTCACTGATCCCGGAACTTTTGATACCCATACCGCCCTATGGAACTGGGGAGACGGCAGTTCCTCGGATGGGACGATTACTGAATCAAACGGCAACGGTTCGACGGCCAGTACTCACAGCTACACCACTCCGGGAATCTATCGGATTACCCTAACAGTCACTGATAAGGATGGAGGAACGGATCAGTCATGGTTCGAATACGTTGTGGTGTACGATCCCTCGGCCGGTTTTGTCACCGGAGGTGGATGGATTGTGTCTCCTGCCGGATCCTATATACCTGATCCATCCCTGATAGGCAAAGCTACCTTCGGATTCGTCTCCAAGTATCAAAAGGGAAAAAGTGTACCCTCTGGAGAAACCCAGTTTAAATTCCACGCCGCCGACATGGACTTCAGGAGCACCAGCTACCAGTGGATGGTCGTAGCCGGATCTAAAGCACAGTACAAGGGAGAGGGTACAATCAACGCCGTTGGATTGTACGGTTTTATGCTGACAGCGACAGATGGACAACAGAACGACGGAGGAGGGACGGACAAATTCCGCATCAAGATTTGGAACAAGGTCGACGACCAAATTGTCTATGATAACCAAATGGGAGCTGATGACACCTCGGATCTATCTACGGTGTTAGGAGGAGGCAGTGTTATCGTACACAAATAAGAAGAAAAGGCGTCAAGCTGAGACTCGGGCCTCACAGGCCCGAAAGCGAATACCATGGAAAAAAATCCGTTTGTATCAGTAGAGGAATCCCACAAGGTCATCCGACTGACTTCCTGGCGCGCTCTTCACCTGACGGGCAGGTTCCCACCCCGGTATTTCTATTTATCGATAGTCTCAAGGATGGATGGAATGACAGGTATCTTCAGGATCGAAATCCGTCGGGGTTCTTCCCGTTGTCATTCATACATAGCCTACCGGCGGAATACCCCGGTTCACCTCATCCGAGTGTAAGGATCGCATCTCAACACCGATACTTTACTGCAGTTTTTATTCGGCATCGATGTTAGTCGCCTGCAGGAAATCTACCTCATGCATTTAAGTGACGATCATTCCGACGAAGCCGAGTTCAAGCATTCCGTCCAGGCCAAGCTCGGGATCCCAACGTACGTCTGCTTGCAGAACGGATGGAGCATCTGATGGAGCTGGTTCATATCGTACCTTCGAAGGTGGTTTTTCGAATGCGGGGTGTGTGAGTATCTCGGGGTAAGCCCTAACACACTCCGCAAATAAAGCGACCTGGAAATCGTAGATTACACTCGCAGAGGAGCCCAGCGTGTATTTAACGTCGAGGACCTTGACAGATTTAGGCTAACTGATTTTCCCTATAGTAGTGAAAGGTCCACCCTATAGAAAGGCTCCTTGGGGCATCTACAAACAAAAAACCAATGATGACCGGACTTGTGCTGATTCCATTGTTTTTGCCGGCGGGACGCCGGCGCTCCCAGGACTTTCTGCCGCTTCATCAAACTTAAGGGTAGGTTTTTCCTCGGAATCTCTACTCCAGCTCTTCTTTCCTGACCGTAAAATCCTGGAGTCGGATACGGCACTCCTTCTCGACGGCATCCAGTTTGTTTTGGATTATGTCCCATAGAATCGGCAGGCTGATACCGATCCTACGATGTCTTCCAGGTACAGCCGCGGATCTCTAGGCATAGAGGGCCTCTCGTTCCAGCACCGGTTTTAGAAGAGGTTTCACGGTATCCGCCAGAACCAGATCTACCGAACGCTGAAACACATCCTCTAAAAGGAACTTGAGATCCATATAACGATCAAAGGTGGGATCGGACATTTCGACCAGTATATCCACATCACTTTCCGCTTCTTCTTCACCCCGGGCAAAAGACCCGAAGACACCAATCCGCGTCACGCCGAAACGCTTCTGCATTTCCGGCTGTAGTTCCTTGATTCGCTGGAGGATTCTATTTTCGTTCCGCGTCTCCATAGCAATCCTGTTTTGGCATGGAGCCAACGGTCGGGATTGAACCGACGACCTACTGATTACGAATCAGTTGCTCTACCGCTGAGCTACGTTGGCCCGAAAAGGTGGGTGTATTATACACCAACGGATGGTTGGTTGCGATAGATAATCAGCAGAAAGGGCACCCGCAAGGGGTGCCCCTACTGGATTCGGGCACCCACGAGGAGTACCCCTACTGGATTCGGGTACCCGCCGGGGATGTGCCCCATTGTCCTTGGATTCGGGCACCCACGAGGGGTGCCCCTATCGTTGTCGTATGGTTTATTCGGTGCGGACCAGGCCCACCTTGCCGTCTTTTCGATTGTAGACCACCTGCACGCTATCGGTATCGGCATCCCGATAGACCAGAAAATCCTTTTCCGTGGCCTCCAGGGCCAGAAGGGCTTCTTCCAACCCCAAAGATTTCCTCCGTTTGATATTTTCGGCAACCACCCGCGTCTTGCTCTTGACCTCCACCACCTCTTCCCTTTTGGTAACGGGCACAGCCTTCTTGGCGGCAACAGGCGGCTTCGTGACCGGCGCTTCGCTCGTCCTTACGGAGAGATGACGCTGTTTGCTGCCGATGACTTTATCCCTCAGCTTGATTCCCTGACGTTCCAGCTTTTCGATGGCCTTGTTGATGGAAACGTACATGTCGTTACTCTCCTCGATGCTGGTGGCATTGAAGAGTTTGGTGGTCATGACGATCTCGGCCACATGGCGGTGCTTCTGCACACTGAGAATCACATGGATGTCGATGGGCTCGATGAAGAGTTTGGGAATTTTTTTCAGCCGTTTATCGATGTAGGTTTTGATCGGCTCAGTGATTTCCATCTTTCTTCCACTATATTTGAGCTTCATAGGATTCCTCTCCGGAGAACATTACGTTAGTATTTATAGTTGATTTTACGCTCACGGGATCCAGGGATCCGCATCTGTTCGCGATACTTGGCTACCGTCCGGCGGGTGATCTGGATCCCCTGCGTCTTCAACATCCTCGACAGCTGATCGTCTGCATAGGGTTTGCCGGCATCCTCCTTTTCGATCATCTCTCTAATCTTGTTTTTCACATTGAGAGTCGAGATTTCTTCCCCATCCTCCTTTTCCATCCCGGTGGTGAAGAATTTCCGCAGTTCCATCACCCCCTGGGGTGTATCCACATACTTATTGGTTACGACGCGGCTGATGGTCGAGGAATGTACCCCCAATTCGGCGGCCACGTCCTTGATCAACATGGGTTTTAATCCCCTGGTACCATATTCCAGAAAATCTCTCTGGCGCTGTATGATGCATCGGCACACGCGGTAGAGTGTCTGCTGCCGCTGGTCGATATTGCGGATCAGATCGACAGCCGACCGTATCTTCTCCCGGAGAAATTCCTTGGTCTCCTGGGTGGTCATAGTGCCTTTGATCATGGCACGATAAGCGGAGTTCAGGCGCAAACGCGGCATCCCGTCATCGTTCATGAAGACGACATAATCGTTCTCCACCTTGGCGATGATGACTTCCGGAATCACGTAGATCGGGTCGGCGACACCGTATTTCCGTCCGGGAGACGGATTCAGACTGCGGATGACATCCAAGGCCGCCGAGAGGTCCTCGGCATCGCAGCTCATCTTGGAGCAGATCTCTTTGTATTTATGAGTCTGGATCAAGGGCAGAAATTCTTCGATCAGCCGCTTCTCCAGAGAGACATCCCGCTTGACGATCGAAAGCTGCAGGAGGAGACATTCCCTGACATCCCTGGCCCCTACGCCGATGGGATCGAAACCCTGAACCAGCGCAAGTGCCTCTTCGGCCTCTTCCAGGGTGCACTCTTCGGAAGTGCAGAACTCATCCAGCGACTCATCCAGAAATCCGTTCTCGTTGAGATTCCCGATGATCTTTTCCGCAAGATCCCGTATCCTGTCCGAGACGGTGGTCATCGACAGCTGCCAGTTGAGATGTTCCGCCAGGGAAACGGGCTTTACCAGAAAGCTTTCAAAGGTGGGTCGATCTTCGTTGTCCGCTTCCCGCTCGTGGGTCCGAGGCTCCGATTCCATGTATTCGCTGAAAAAATCGTCGTAATTGATGTCCTCCAGCGACTCCTTATTCGGCGTCTCCTCCAGTCTTTCGGCAACGCTGAGATCTTCTTTTTCATCCACCCCGGCGGCTTCGATCACTTCCTGGCGGTCATCGGTCTCCTTGGCATCTTCCAGCACCGGATTCGACGTCATCTCCTGGCTGATCAGATCGCACAGTTCAAGATTGGACATGGTCAGAAGTTCGATCTTTTGCAGCAACGACGGGGTCAGGGTCAGCTTCTGACTCAGAGTAGTCTGCAAGGACTGGCTTAAACGATAGGATACCGCCATGATCGATTTAGGGAAACCGTTATTGTTCGGAACTGGTTAATGGAGGGTAAAATTCTCTCCCAGATACACTTTCCGTACTTCCGGATCGTCTGCCAACTCTTTCGGATTGCCGTACCGAAGTATTTTGCCGTTGTTGATGATATAAGCCCTGTCGGTAATCGCCAGGGTTTCTCTGACATTATGGTCGGTAATCAAAATGCCTATGTCTCTGTTTTTCAATTGACGGATCATCCCTTGAATATCCACCACGGCCAAGGGATCGATACCGGCAAACGGTTCATCCAGAAGCATAAATGTCGGGGAAATGACCAATGCCCGGGCGATCTCCACGCGCCTCCGCTCCCCACCCGACAGGGTGTACGTTTTCTGGTGTCGCAGGGAATAGATCCCAAAATCCTCCAGAAGAGTTTTCATCAGTGCGTTTCTCTCGGTCAATGAGATATCCAGAGTCTCGGCAATCGCCAACAGATTCTCTTCCACGGTCAGTTTTCGAAAGATCGAGGCCTCCTGGGGAAGATAGCTGATTCCATTCCTGGCTCTCTGGTACATCGGCCAATCGGCTATGTTCCTTCCGTCCAAAAGGATACGACCTCTGTCCGGGGCCGTCAGTCCGACTATCATATGGAAGGTTGTTGTCTTTCCCGCCCCATTCGGTCCGAGGAGACCCACCACCTCCCCATTTTTCATCCTCAGATCGACGTCCTGGACAACGGTTCGACCGCCGAAAGTCTTCGATATTTGCTCTGCTTCAAGAACGGACATAATAGCATTCCTATTCCCGTCAGCCCTTGAAACAGGCTAACTCTCAATCAAAATCTTATCATCCGGGAGAGTCAAAGTCAATCGGCTTCCGACGGAGCGTCCACGGCTGGGGTCGTTGATCACCGCCGGTTTTCCGGTCAACAGAAGGGTATTGCCGACGACATTATAAACGCATTCCATACCGTTTCCGTTCATGTTCCCTTTGGTCAGTTTTACCCCCTCCCAGGCGTTCACCCGGGAAAGTCCTGCCCCTTTGTCATCCAGCTCGGCCTTCAGGTGGGGGGCTTTCAAACCCAATTCTTCCGATTGCAGGGCAATGGAACCGAAGTATTCCAGGATTTTCTCCTTGCCGGAAAAGGTCAACCGATCGGCCGTCACCTCAATCGGGCGCGATCCGCCCTTCCCTCCGACCTTTGGTTCGGGAGCTTGATGGAAGATGGTAGTAACCGAACCGGTCGCCTGCAAATCCCCCGTATCCTGGTTCCAGACGATCTCCTCACCCCGTATGGAATTGTTGCCTTGAGATGCCTTGGCATTTTTCCGGTACCTCACGGTTCGGGTCTTGCGGTCGGCATCCATGGTATCCGCCGCCACCAGGAAGGGAGCCTGGTTGGAACTGCCAAAGGACGGCACAGGGGTAGTCCCCCCCTTCTTTGCCTGGCCTTGGAATATGCTTCTCACGCCGCCCCGGGCTTGAAACAGCTCCCCTTGCCGGACGATATCGGCCGTATCGGCGAGAGTCAGCACTTCCTGGTCCTGCAGGTGGACATCCCCCTTCAGCACCCAGGTCTCCTTTTCCGGATTATACTCAGCCGTTTGGGAGGATATTCGGGCCTCTTCCTGTTCCATATGGAAATTCTTCTCCAGCTTCATATGTTGCAGACGGCCATCTTTCGGGCTAAAGGAGGCATTCAGGAAAGAACAGAAGGCCTTCCGGTTTTCCTTGGGCAATCGCTCCTCCATGGAAACCCATGGTCCTGCCTCCATATGGTCCGGCTGTGTCTTGCCGGCGAGAAAGACCAGATTCATCCAGGAGGAGCTGATTTTTCGCGTCAACCGGTCTTCTCCCCTGGATGCCGTGCTTTCCAGATTACATCCACCGGAAGCAGCCACCTTAGCCGGAGATTCCGATTCCCTCTGAAAATCGACCGTCATCTCCAGGGCCGAAAGGGTATCACTGATCTCCGGATTCAATTTTCCCAGGGTAAAGGCGGGCTGAAAGGTCAACTGCCGGGAGATGGAGGCCCTTTTCCAGACGGTATTTTCCCTTCCGAGTATCTTGTCAAAGGCGGTCTTCCCCGGTTTGTCCTGAAAACGAATCTCCAGTTTCTTGGCCCAAAATTCGTCGAATACTCCTCCGGCGGCATGCCGGGCACGGGCGGCGTCCTGATAGACGGCATCCATCGGTTCAGCCCTGCCTGGAAAAAAATGCATGACCAAAGCTCCGCCCTGGATCCACACCCACTCTGCCGGAGAGGACCGCCCGATCTCCGTATAGTCTGCCGTCTGCAGCTGTGTCGGTATCCCTGTGGTCGACAGGTCGATTCCGATCTGGGAGGAACGCAGCTGGGTATCGCTCTCCTTCGCCGACACAATCCGGAAGGATGCATCATTGGAGGCCACCACCCGCTGCGGAGTGCTGTCCGTTTCCGAAAAGAGCATCTCGATCTGGAAAGCCGAGAGGTTCTGTACTTCCTTGGATTCTTCCCGGCTGAAACGGAACCGGGCCTCTTCCGTACCTACCAGCCTCCGTATGGCACTTCCGGTCGGATCCATTTCCAATTCCATGCGCTTTGCGGCCATAAGGTACGGATCCTGCAGGATCTCCGCTCCTCCCCAGAACAACAGCCGATGATCGCGGGTTATGTCCGCCTGTTCGGAACGAATACACATGGATTCCCGGGGTTCGGTCTTCATCCCAGCGGCACTCTTCTCCGCAGACGACGGGATTTCTCTTGTAGTTCCCTTCGCCGTATCTTTCAGTAAAAACTCCGCTCCCTTGAGGATATGGAGCGTGCCGGTCTTAAACTCGTAGAGAAATCCATGTCCTTTGCCTGAATAACATGTATGGTCGAAGCGGAAATTTCCCTGCCCGCGGGCTACATCCTCATTTTTAAAATAGGTGAAGGCATCGGTGGATATTTCCGTCCCTTCCTGTATGCGTATCACCACTTTTCCTTGAAAGATCGTGTTTTCGGTGGCCGGATCGTTGATGACCGTATCGCTGCTCACTCGATCTTCCCGGTTATCCTCCGTGTAATGGACGGCATGTATGTCTTCCAGGGTACGCTTCTTGTCCTTCGATAGGACATACTTGCGGGCCTGCACTCTGAGCAGCACCCGGTTTTCCTTCATCTCCGTATATTCCAGGCCGCTTACCGAATGTTCTTCATCGACTGTCAGAGGGGCGACTGGAATGCCGGTGGACCGGTTTTCTTCCGGAGTGGATGAGTTCCGATAATTGATGACAAGAAAGGCCAGAAGGATGGCGGCGAAAGCAATGATAAGGATACGAAAACGGGTCAGACGATAGAAATGCATATTGCTTTGCCGCCGGCAACGGTGCAGGGTTCGTTTTCTCGCTACCGGGATTCCTTTACCGAAGAAGTCGGTTTACTTGATGGCCGCCAGTCGACGAGCAGCCAGACTCAGCGGCTGTACGGTCATTTCGGATACGTTCACTCTCCATACAAAGGACTCTTCCTGATTGCTGTCCACCGTCCGACCGGTTACGGCGATCCATACCTCCGGCTCCTCCTCTTTTACCGTCTTCCATCCGACGAACTGCATCCCGGCCAAGCTGTTCCCCTGGAGTGAAGCCATGGCAGGAACCTTATCGAGGAGTATTTTATATGCGGCCTGGCTGTTGGCACCGCTGCTCGGATCTGCCGTGGAAGCAGGAGAAGATGTACCGGCGGTGGCAGTATCGGTTGTCCGAGCCTTGGGTGCCCGAGCCTCGCCCTCTTCCGCGGCAGGCGTTTCCGTCCTTCTGACAGCCGAGGTCGCTTTTCGCAATACCGGCCTGGCGGAAGGCGGAGGAGTGGCAGACCGGCTGTTTGCCGCCGAGGTCTGATCCGCTGTCGGGGTTTCTTCTCTCTTCATCTGCCGGTTTCGGTTGAAAGCGGCGTTCAGATAGATTTCCGCTTGCGAAGGCTTCCGCTCCCCAGGCAGGGTTGAAGGTGTGGTCGATGCGATCGTGTCGGAAGGAGAGAGGGTGGCCGGAACGGGAATAGTCGCCTGTTTTTTTACTGTCTGTCCGAGAAGCCCGTTCACCCTTTCCTTTAAACGTTCCCTGGCGGAGGGTACGATCAAAAAGGTCAGGATCGCCACGGCGATAATAAATATTCCGGCATACCATCGGTAGAATTCCGCTTTTTTGGCCTGGTTCAGATTTCCTCTCATTGGATTGGCCCTCCCTCCGGTTTCTGTGGCCCGTAGGGAGATTCGCTCCCCTTCCGGATCAATAGAAACTGATTCATGAATTCATCCAGATCGCCGTCGAGTACCCGGTCGGCATCTCCCACTTCGTACTTGGTGCGATGGTCTTTAACCATGCGATAGGGATGGAGAACATAGGAGCGTATCTGGCTGCCCCAGGCAATGTCCTTTTTGGCGTCCTCTATGGCGGCCGCCGCCGATCTCTGCTTCTCCAACTCCAGCTCATACAAACGGGATCGGAGTACCTTCATGGCCACATCCCGATTTCGGTGCTGCGACCGTTCATTCTGGCACTGAACCACGATACCGGTGGGAAGATGGGTGATGCGTACGGCCGAGTCGGTGACATTCACATGCTGACCGCCCGCACCGGAAGACCGGTAGGTGTCTACCTTGAGATCCTTCTCATCGATGTCGATTTCAATATTTTCGTCGATCTCGGGAGAAACGAAAACCGAAGCAAAGGAGGTATGCCGGCGATTGGCCGAATCGAACGGAGATAACCGCACCAGACGATGGACCCCCGATTCGCAGGACAGGTAGCCGTAGGCCAGTTCCCCGGTAATCATCAGGGTTACCGATTTGATTCCAGCTTCGTCTCCGGGTTGATAATCCAAGGTCTGAACCCGAAAACCCCGGCGTTCCGCCCATCGCAGATACATACGCAGAAGCATCTCCGCCCAATCCTGGGATTCCGTCCCTCCGGCCCCGGGGTGTATCTCCATGATGGCATTGCAGGGATCGTTTTCTCCGGATAGAAGCATTTCCGTTTCCATCCGGTCCGTTTCCCGGTCAAAAGTTTCCAACTCCCCCTTCAGCTCCAGGAGGAATTCGGCATCGTTTTGTTCCCGGGCCAGTTCCAGGAAAGCCTCCAGATCGCTGATGCGCTTATCCAGGTGGTCGGCGACATATATTCCACGCTCCAAACGGCTGCGTTGTTGCCCCAACTCCTGTGCGGCTTTTGGGTCCTGCCACAGGGCCGGATCGGACATCTTCTTTTCCAGTTCGCCCAAAGAGGATCGCTTTCCCGGGGCGTCAAAGATACCTCCGGATCCGATCCACCTTTTCCATCATCCCTTTAAAAACCGCGAACGAATCGCTGACTGTATATTCCGCCATAAATGTTTTTCTTTTCCCTGTCGCTTATCGTTTCCGAGTTCCATTCCTCGTTTTTTGCCACAATGGCCGTATGCAAGCACACGCAACAATCATAACACAAAGAAGGGGAAACCACTCTCCCCAATGGTTATAGATGGATATTCCTTTCCGGGGGTTCAGCCGGAAGGAAAGCACCGTTCTTTCGTAAAGTCGAGTCTGTTTCCGTATCTCTCCCCGCGGCGTTATCAGAGCGCTGATGCCCGAGTTGGCTGCGCGGATCAGAGGCCTGCGGTTCTCGATGGCTCGCACCTGGGCCATCTGCAAATGCTGCCAGGGTGCCGAGGTGGGTCCATACCAGGAATCGTTGGACAGATTGATCAACACCTCCACTTCCGGAGAGGCAATCTGTCGGATCCAATCCGGAAAGATGGTTTCAAAACAGATAAATACCCCGATTTTTTTTCCGCCGACGGATAACGGTTCCAGCGAATCCCCGGGGGAAAATCCGCTGACTTCCCGGGTCAGGGCCTCGGCGAATCGGAAAAACTCCGCATAGGGAACGAATTCACCGAAAGGAACCAGTTTCTTTTTCCGGTACTGGCCGGCGATTTTACCTTTCGGTCCGAGCAGCAGGGCGGCATTGTAGTAGGAAAAAGATGGGGCCTGTCTGTTTTCCACGATATCGTTGAACAGAAGATATCCCTTGCCGTTTCCGCTGATAGCGAGTTCCTGCATACTCCGATGGTATTCGGCATCATCGAAATAGCTGAAGGGGGTAGGCGATTCCGGCCAGATGACCAGATCGGTACCGGCAGCAAATGCCTTTCGGGTCTCATCTCGGTAGTATCCCTGGAAGATTTTTTTGGCGTTTTCCAGATCATTCTCGAAAGCGATGTCTCCCTGAAGAATCGATACCGTCAGGGATTCTTCCTCCCTCTCTTCTATGGGCGTGCAGGAATATCCCCAAATCCAGGCCGCAATCCATAAGGCAGTCAAAAAATGCCAGATGTCCCGATGCACCCAGGACAGACTTCTCCAGTGAAACCGTAAAAAGATGAGTACATTGCCCTGCACCACCAAAAAGGTGATTCCAGAAATCCCAGTGATCGATACGAGCTGCATCAGGCCGAGATACGGTGTCATCGCATATCCGAGTTGTCCCCAGGAAAAACCTCCCATGGGAAAAATGGTCCTCACCCATTCCACACACACCCAAAGCGGAGCCGCAAAAAAGAATGCCGCCACGCCCCAACGCCGAAGAAAAAGCGACATCACTCCTGCAAAAACGGCAAAATACAATCCCAGGACCGAGAGCAGTAACAGATGAACACCGGTTGCCGTCCACCAGTCAAGGTGGCCAAACTCCACCATGACTCTGGGTATCCAAGAAATGACGATGGCAAAAAAAGAAACGGCCCAGAGCCAGCCGTAAAAGGCGCAACGACGAGGCTCTACGGTAGAATGGAGGGCCCACAGAAGAGGAAGTAGAGAAAGAAACCCTAACACGGGAAGAGCGTGGGACGGAAACGCCCATGCACTCAATACCCCGGAGACAACGATCATGACCCACGAATGCCGGTGGAGATGCTTCCAAATCGGTATCATAGAGAGAGAATTCCCCTCAGAAGAGAATACAGGCTGATCTGCCGGAAAAACGGGATGAAAAGAACAAGATAAAAAGACAGGGGCATCCTTGCCGGGGCAGGCGTGGAATTAACTCGCGGCGCAGCAGGAGATTCCTCTTAATATTTCTTTTTATAGGCGTTGAACCCCGCCTTTTTCAGACGGCCGACCATTTCCGTCACTTTGGCGTTGGAAGAATAGGGTCCCATCTGTACACGGTAATAAGGATCCGTCCTGCCCGAGGGAGGTTCGATAAAGGCCTCGAATTTCTTGGCCTCCAATTCCAATACCAGATTCTGGGCTTCATCCTGGGTTTGAAAGGCCCCCATCTGGATGCGATATACTTCCCTGCTTTCTTTCGCGCTCTCTTTCGTTTTGGCAGTTGCGCTCTCCGTTGCGGTAATCACAGGAGCATCACTCTTCAATTCCGGTGTGGAAGCCGGAGTTTTCGCAGCATCGACCGTTCCGGCTGCGGCGGCACTCGAGGGAAGATCGGCGAGTTTGGATTGTCCCGAGGGTTCCTTGGGGGTCATAGCAGCCTGGGGTGCAGGCTCCGACCGGGTGTTCCGATTTACCTCATTGAAAAATTCCAGATTGCTTTGTGTCGGAGTACCGGCCGCGGCTGCTGATCGGGGTAAAGTAGAAACGGGAGAATTTTGAGCCGTGACATCCTGAACTCCGGGACTGTGTGATCCCGAAGCGATCATCTGCTCCATCCTGCCCTGATTTTTCCCTATGAGAAAACCCATGGCAAAGAATATGGTGCATACGACCACTCCACCCAAAAAAAGAAGAATCAACTGCCAGATGCTCAAAGGAGGGTTAGATTCCGGCAGGACCGGAGAAATTTCCTCTTCGGCGTAAGAAGATGATTCCATTTCCTGATTGTCGATTTTTTCCTCTCCGATTTCCATGGGGTAATCCTTTATCGAAAAAGATTTCACTTTCCAGGCAGAGAACATAGCAAGTCCTCCGAAAGAACCGATCCATTATACCGAAATGTTTCTGGGGCAACACCAAGGGACCGCACCTCTGCATCGCGAGCAGGTGTGCGGTCTCTTTTGCCGAAGAATCTCCGATTAAGGAGTGATGATGAAGTTCACCACATCTGAGGTGTAATGGCTGAAAATGGCTTCCGTCCTCACTGTGATCCCAACGTTGCCCGGCACTACCAGCAGACTGGCCGGGACAAGCGCGCTAAGACTCTGGGACGAATTGAAAGTGGTGGTCAAAGCGACATCGCCGAAGTAGATCTTGGAGATGGAGAAGAAATTTTTGCCGGATACGTTCAGTACCATGCTCGCCGAACCGGCCTTGATCATGGTAGGAGATATCGACGTGATCACCGGTTTGCGGACGGTATCGACAACGATATTTCGCGTGGCTATGTCGTAGGAATCACCGCGGGCATTGGTGACTCGAGCGGTCAGTTGATGAACACCGTTACCGGCCTTGTAAGAATCGAATTGGAAAAGGAAACCGGAGTTGGCGCTGTTCGGGTAATTCGGAAAGGCCGTGGCGACGTCCGCCCGGGCAATACCCAAAACCGCCTCTCCCAGATTGCCGCCGTTCAGAATGATGTTGACCTTGGCGACTCCCGGAGAATTGATGTCCAGGGCATAACCGCTCACCGTGATCGTTCCGGTATTGACCGATCCCTCACGCGGAGAATCGATGACACCAAAGGAGGGAGGGTCAACATAGAAATTGACGCCGTTGCTGGTCAGATTGGCTACAGAAACAGAAACCGCCCCGGTTACCGCTTTATCGGGCACCGTGGCCACCAGACCGGCCGGGGTGACATTGGAGGCAGCGACGCTGATGGCTCCGAAGTTGATGATGTTCTTCGCCGGATCCAGATCGAAATTCCTGCCGAAAATCGTGACCGTGGAACCCACGGACCCGGCATTGGGAATGATATTCATAATTTCCGGTTTGACGATGGGATCGGCAACCACGGGAACGGCAGTGAACACATTCTGATGGCGGTTATCATAGCGAAGGGTAACACCCACAACGTCGTATTGCCCCTCTGCCACCATGGAGCCTTCGAATTCGCCGATACCGGCAAAATCGCTGAAACGTTCGGTGATGAATTCGGCCAGATGGTAATTAGCTCCCATCAGAATCGTTTTCCGGGCACGTTCGATACCGCTCTTATCCATCAGCTTTAAGAGCACATTGTTGGAAAAGCCATTGGGATTGACCAGAGCAAAACCGGTGTCGGAGAAACCCATGGAATCGGCAATGATGGAAAATCCCCGGGTTCTCTGCGTAGCCAGTACGCCCGCCTGGGCACTGACTTCATTGGCTACGATCATCTGATAAACGGCTACTCCTCCCAGGGGGTAATTAGCCACCGTCTTGGCCCATCCGGTGCGGATCACGATCGGCTGTGCCGGATTTCCGTCCGTTTGCAGGCGCAGCATCCCGAATGCCGGAATGGAAAACGCAAAAGTGCTGTTGGTCTGGTTGTTGATGGTCACCGCAAGAGGCAAACCATTATTCTGATATAGGGTCAATGTACCCCGTACTTCCACATTATTATTATTGGTGAGAGCAAAAGTGGTTTGATAACCGCTCCCGTCAGCAATTTGTGGAAAGTACATTTCGAAGGAACTTTCTGCCCAGGCCGCTCCGCAGATGATTCCCATAATCAGTAATGGGATAAGGATTTTAAAAGGCTGGCGTGAGTATTTTGTCATCTTTTCCTCCTCGACAATGTCTAGCCGGCTAAAAGTTGAAACCATTAGGTAAATTATCGGTTCCGGTACCGTTTTACGTGGAATCGCATTCTTTAAATTCTTTCTCTGTGGAAAATAGCACAGAGAAAGTCAACATGTCAACTTAAATATTAACCTTTATATAATAATTATCTATGAATATTAGATTTTCTGTGATTTATGAAAGAAAAACAGTCAAAAATGCCTCTTCAAGACAAAAAAAGCGGTTCGTAGTTCCGTGTTTATACGGCATCCCAGTATCGTTTTGACTGTGGTCCTAGGGAGCTTTTTATTAACCATTCGGACGTTTTTATGGAGTGCGGTGCCTTGGTGCGGTGCCTTGGCACCGCCCTGGAGTTTGAATTGTGCCGCAAGCCTCGGCTCGCGGGGGCCGTACAGCCGAGGCGGCCCGGAGAAAAGCGGCGTCGAGCCGCCGCACTCCCAATACGGCATATTGCATCATTTTTGCGATTTCGCCAGACCTGGCCTGTGACGGAATGAGATGTGGCTGCCACGGAGGTGATATGCCGAAGGGGGGACTCGAACCCCCACAGGAGTACTCCCACTAGACCCTGAACCTAGCGCGTCTGCCAGTTCCGCCACTTCGGCACAAATCAATGAACATCGGGATGACGACAAGATTATGCCCTCGATACGACAGATTGTCAAGCGATTAAAAAATTGTATTCCTCGGTTTTCAAAAAGAAAAATGCATAGTAGAATTGGGTATCTTTTCGATAGAAATTACCATGAATTCCGACGCAGACAATTTGGACCTATGTCCTCAATGTAACCAGGAAAATATAGCGGGATCCCGTTTTTGCCGCCATTGCGGAGTGCAGCTTCAGGTTTCTGTCACCTATGGTCGGCTGGTCTCAAAGGACATCTCCGGCGTGGCTCCGGAAATTCCCATCACCCGCCTGCCTTTCCAAATCGGCAGATCCAGGGAATGCGACCTTTTTCTCAATCTGAGCAGTATTTCGCGTCACCATGCGCTGATAGAAAAAAGTGACGATGTCCTATATCTGAAAGATTCCGGCAGCATCAACGGTACCTTCCTCAATGACCTGCGCGTCGAAAAGCACCCCCTTTCCCATGCCGACCGCATCCGCCTGGGGAATGTAGAATTTATTTTCCAGGAGCCCGACGCCGCCACTGCACCGGAATCCAACCTCCCGCTGCTGAAGGCCAAGGACCACAGCCTGCAGATGCTTTTGGATGTCGCCAAGGCGATCAACTCCTCTCTGATTTTGGAAGAGGTGCTGCAGAAAGTTCTCCATTCCGTCATTGACATTACCGGAGGTTCCCGCAGTTTTCTCCTCAGTAAAGAGGAGCACAAAGAATGGGTCATCCTGGCCAGGCTTTTTGAACAGGGTGAGAAAGAACTGCTGGGCCCTCCACAGATCAGCATGAGTACGGTCAACAAGGTCTTCGAGTCGGGCGTAGCTATGGTTTCCATCGATGTGGACAGCGACACCGACATACGCAGTCAGAACAGCATCATCAGCCTGGGATTAAGGTCGATCATGTGCGTTCCCTTGAAGATAAAAAACGGAATCTGGGGGATCATCTACGTCGACAGCAACCGACGGGCAAAAAACTTCACCAAAGAAGATCTGGTCGTGCTGGAATGTCTGGCCGACCATGCAGCCATTGCCATAGAAAATACCAATCTGCAAAAGTCCCTTCTGGAGAAACAGCGTATCGAGCAGGAGCTGGAATTCGCGGCTATCGTACAACAGAGTTTTCTCCCGACCACCCCTCCCAGCCTCCCGAATTACACGATCGAAGCCCGCAATCTCTCCGCCAAGGTGGTGGGTGGAGATTTCTTCGATTTTCTTTCGCTGGACAGCCGTCGGTTGGGGATCGCCATTGGCGATGTCTCCGGAAAGGGAATACCGGCAGCCCTGTACATGGCGAGACTGATCAGCGATTTGCATTTTCTGGCCCAGAATGAAAACAGTCCGGCCACCATCTTCGGCAAGATGAACGACCAGCTGACCCAGCGAAGCCGCCGGGGTATGTTCGTCACCATGCTCTACCTGCTGCTCGACTCCGAAACCGGGCAGGTTACCTATGTGAATGCCGGGCACCTGCCCATTCTGCTGCAACATGGCGGGAACATCCGTCTGCTGGCGGAAGGGGACGGAATCCCGCTGGGCATCATTCCCGACGCCGAATATAAAGATTTCTCTTTCACTTTCCCGCCGGAGAGTCGCCTTCTGCTCTATACTGATGGAATCACAGAGGCAGCCAATCCGATGGAAGAACGGTTCAGCCTGGAGCGGGTCATCCGCCACCTGCACCAAAACCATTCCGAGGAGCCGATCACCGATTCTCTCTTCCGGGAAGTCCAGACTTTTGCCTCCGGGGCACCTCAGCACGACGACATGACGCTCCTTTGTGTCCATCACATGAGCTGAAAAAATGACCGAACAGCAGATCGAAGTAAGATTCCCCAGCAATCCACAATATATGCAGATCATTCGCGGGGTGATCACCTCGATCAGTCTCCAGGCCGGACTTTCCGAGAAGGAAGCCCGGATGGTGACCCTGGCTGTCGATGAGGCTTGTACCAACATCATTCGACATACTTATAAAAATCGCGCGGATTGTCCCATTCGCCTTTTCTGTTCCCGACAAGGAGAGGACCTTCAATTTCGCCTGGTTGATTTTGGAGAACCATTGGATATTCACTGCATCAAACACCGACAACTGGACGAACTGCGCCCGGGCGGACTGGGGACCTATTTCATGAAAAATATACTGGACCGGATCGAGTATAGAAATCCGCCGGAAGGAGGAAACGAGATTGTAATGACCAAATCTCTGGTAAACCGCGAAGAACAGACCGGGTCTGCCAAGATCGGCGATCCTGTCGGATGATGGCATCTTGCGTAAGGCGGAAAGGTAGCTTCCATCTGCCATGGATTGAATGGTGCCTTTGCAGATGGAACCTTCGATGATAAATTTATATAAATTTAAAATAATGAAGTGATTCACCGACCATGAACATTGAATGTAAAACTACAGACAAAGCCGTCAGGATCGAGCTCTCCGGAGCCGTCGATCTCTACTCTTCTCCTCAGGCAAGAAAAACCATCCTTGGCGTACTGGAGGAGAAATCCCCAAAACTGGTGATGGTGGATCTGAGCGCCGTAACCTACATCGACAGTTCCGGGGTCGCCACTCTGGTGGAAGGGCTTCAGCTGTCCAAGGAGAGAAAAAGTAAGTTCTGCCTAATCGGCCTCAGCGATGCCGCCAGGGAGGTTTTTGAACTGGCGCGGCTACACAAGGTATTTCAGCTTTTCCCCAGCGAAGAACAAGCTCTGAAACTGATCCGGTAATATCTATGTCGGTCATTCTCCGCGGACTTGGTCGAGAGGTACTGGAAAGCCTGGAGTATTTGGGGGGAATCGCCAAGCTGACCAAGAATGCCCTCTACTGGACATTCATCGCCCCTTTCCAGGGCAAGGGCTTGCGCTGGAAAAATTCCATCCGTCAGATGGTGATCGTCGGCTTCAACAGTCTGCCCATCGTGATCATGATCGGCTTTTTTGTCGGTCTGATCCTAGCCTTACAAGGAGCGAACGAACTCAAAAAATTAGGGGCCATACGTTTTGTGGTGGATCTGGTGGCCATCACCATGACCAGAGAGTTGGGCCCGCTGATGACGGCCATCATCGTGACTGGCAGATCCGGATCGGCCTTCGCCGCGGAACTGGGCACCATGCGGGTATCCGAAGAGATCGATGCCCTGCAGACCATGGGGCTCAATCCCACCAAATTTCTGGTGGTTCCCAAGTTGCTGGCCACCATGATCATGCTCCCATGCCTTACCATCGTTTCCAACGCATCCGGGATTCTGGGATGCATGGTGTTCACTCTGCTGGAAGTCGACATGCCTATTACCACCTATCTGAACGCGGTGCAGAATGCCCTGATTCTGGACGACATCTTCACCGGCCTGGTCAAGAGTCTGGTTTTCGCCATTATCATAACGAAGGTAGGCTGTTTCGAAGGATTCAACGTCAGTGGCGGCGCAGAAGGCGTAGGAAAGGCAACCACCTCATCTGTCGTGAAGTCGATCTTTTTGGTCATCGTCGCGGATTTGATTTTTACCGCTATCTTTTATTACCTCTGATCTGTCTGCCGGACAGGACAAATGACTAACACTGCCATGACCGATACCAAACCGGAACATGCCATTCAGGTAAAAAACCTGGTGACTCATTATGGAGACCGCAAGATCCTGAATGGTGTCAACATGGAGGTCCATAGCGGCGAAACCATGGTAATCCTGGGACGCAGCGGCTGCGGCAAGAGCACCCTGCTGCGGCATCTGATCGGGCTGCTCAAGCCCACCTCCGGTGAGATTCTGATCAACAACCAGGACATCGTTCAATTGAGCGAGGATAAGCTGAACGCCTTGCGTAAAAAGATGGGAGTCCTTTTTCAGGGAGCGGCCCTTTTCAACTCCATGACCATCGGCGAAAACGTCGCCCTTCCCCTGCAGGAACATACCAGACTGAACGAGACCACCATACAGATTATGGTTCGCATGAAACTCAGCCAGGTGGGATTGGAAGGATGCGAAGATTATATGCCTTCGCAACTCAGCGGCGGCATGAAAAAGCGGGCCGGACTGGCCCGGGCCCTGGCCATGGACCCGGAGATCCTCTTCTTCGACGAGCCGTCGGCCGGCCTGGATCCGGTCGTTTCCGCTTCTCTGGACGAACTGATTCTCAAATTGAAAAAGGCCTTCAAAATGACCATCATTGTCGTCACCCACGAAATGGCCAGCGCCTTCCTGATTGCCGATCGCATCACCCTTCTTGACCAGGGAGTCGTGCTTGCCACCGGGACTCCGGAAGAGATCCGGGACAATCAGCACCCCAAGGTCCAGCAGTTCCTGCAGAGATTGCCGGAACAGATTACTACGGACGACCAAACCTACTTCGAACAATTGATCAAGCCATAAGGAGATTGCCGACCATGTCCGAACGTACGGATGAAATCAAAGTAGGTGCCCTGGTGGCAGTTTGCATCTTCCTCTTGCTGCTGACCGTATTCAGCATCAGCAGGTGCAACCCCTTCCGCATCGACCCTCTCCGTTACCATGCCCAATTCCAATATGCCGGAGGACTGGCCGCGGGATCGGCGGTCCGCTTCGGCGGTCTATCGGTAGGACGAGTGGAAGAGGTTAAGGTGGTAACAGGAAAAAACCAGGAGAACGTGGTCGATATCGCTGTAACTCTTACTCCCGGAACACCGGTTAAAAAGGACAGCGAAGCATCCATCACCTCCCTGGGTCTCCTGGGAGACAACTATCTGGAGATCTCGCTGGGCGGATCTTCCTCGGAACTGCTCCCGCCAGGCAGCCTGATCAAACCAAAGGTTTATCCCAGCATGCAGGAGGTTTTTTCCAAGGTGGATGCCACCATCACCGACGTACAGAAGTTATTGAAAGATGTGAACGGCCACATCACCCGTATTGTCGACAAAGCGGATACCCTGATGACCGATATGGATAAGACATTTTCCGACGCCAATCAGGCCAAACTCTCCTCTATCCTCAAACAGACCGACGAGCTGATCGAGAAGGCAGGTCCTAAAGTGGATGACACCCTGGGAATGGTGCGGACCGCTGCCAGCCGCATCGACCCGATGCTGGCCAAAGTGGACAAGATTACGGAAAAGGTAGACACCCTGGTTTCCAGTCTGAACAGTACGGTCGACGAACTCAAGCCGGAGCTGAAAACCTCTCTGGCTCAGCTGGACAAGTCTCTGGAAGAGGCCCGCCTGGCCCTTTTGGAGATGCGCGGCCTGCTGAACAGCAACCGCGATCGATTCGATACGATTCTTGAGAACCTGACGGCGACATCCGACAGCCTGCGGGAGTTCACCAATACGGTGAAGCAGCATCCGTCCATCCTGCTGCGTTCTCCATCCTTCGAACCCAGAACACCTCCGGAGATCAAAAAACAATGAAACTCGCAAAGGGAAGAAATACCATAGCAGCCGCCGGCTGCTCATCCGGGAAGGGCCTGATCTTCCGATTTTTTATCCTATTTTTCCTGGTGCTGTTCCTCAATGCCTGCGGCAAACTACCGCTCATTCATCACTACGATATTCGCTACCCCCAGGCACCCGCCCTCCATGCGACAACCAAACTGTCTGAAACCCTGGGAATCGCCGGGTTCACGGCCTCCTTTGCCTATCGCCAAAGCCGATTGCTGTACCGGGAAGAGGAGCCTGCGGCCAAAGTCGGCTTTTATGAAGACCGCCGCTGGGTCAGTTCTCCCACCGAACTGCTCACCCTGGCCGCTATCAGCCACTTTCGCCAGTCCGGACTGTTTGCCAGGGTGATTCCCAATCCAGGCGACGCCACCGTGGATTTCCTTCTCAAAGGAAGGATCACCGAATTGGAAGAGGTGGATAAAGCGGACGGTTATTATGCCAGGGTCGGACTGGAGGCGGAGCTCTATGACCTGCGGCAGAAGAATCATCCGGTCATCTGGACAGGGACTGTGCGCCAGCAGAGGAAAACAACCATCAGGGACATAGATGTCATCGCCAATGAGCTCTCGCTGGCCGTAGGAGAGGCCCTGCAGGAACTGGCCGGCAAACTGGACGCGGCCCTGCCGCTCCCCAAACCCTGAGGATTACGCCCTCACCCCTTTGCAATAGGATCAGTGCCATTTCAGATAATTCGGATCCGATTCCCACCGCATCGGATTTTGGATGATATATTCCCGAATCGTCTGGAAAGATTCCACATCCTGAATGATATGTTCATAGTAATTGCGTTGCCATAATTTCCCTAGGAAGGGTACCCATCCATGATGTTTGATTCCATCAAGGTAGCGCTTGGTGGTCATGGATTTAAATCGGTGAACCGCGTCCGATAGGGAAATGGTAGGGGCAACCCTCTGTGGTTGCCCGGATGGTTGTATCGGGATCATTTCTGGGCGGCCACGGGGGGCCGCCCCTACGAGAATGATAATGGCGTGAATATGATTCGGCATGATGCCAAAGGCATCTGTTTTTATCCCAGGATAGTGCACCGGCATCTCATCCCAGACCATTTGAAGCATATTGCCTGCCGGATTTACATTCATTTTCCCATCGTACACATCACCGAATAGATCTCGGCGATCCTTGGTGCATATGGTAACGAAATACATCCCTTCCTGCGAATAATCAAAGCCCGGCAAACGAATGGATCGGCGGTGGTGTTTGTCAGGATCGAAGGTCATGGCTCCCGCTTGTAGTCCTGGGCTTCCCATGCGAAAAGAGTCAGAATTACCTGTTATTGGAAAAACAGTTTCACTATACACCACATCCATTGAAATTGTCCCCCCGGCTTCCGGTGCAATTGCGTATTGACAGCTTC